>NZ_JBEYCG010000017.1:0-98357 GCF_040632645.1 Nocardia sp. NPDC019219
CCACCACACCACCCGGACCACCCGGCACCGGCCCACCAGGCACACCCACACCAGGCTGACCCGGCACACCACCCGGCTGACCCGCCTGACCAGGCACGACCTGACCAGGCACAGGCGAACCCGAAACACCCGGCGAGTTGGACGGATTCGACTGCCCGGCGCCATTGGATTGACCGGGTGCCGGAGCGCCCACTTGCCCCGGCGGAGCGGAAACAGCCGGTTGTCCCGGTACGCCCGTACCCGGCCGTGACCGCTGCTGATCCGGCCGGCTCGACCACGGCGTCGCCGGGCCGGTCTGCTGATCTTCCGCCGTTTCCGGCTCTTGCGCTGCTACCTCGACCTCGGTGGGCCAGATTTCAGCAGAGGTCATGATCGTCCCCCGGTTGTCGGTGCCGTCGGCAGGTGGAGGATGCCCGAGCGGTAGGTTCGAGCAATGGGTCGCAGACGTTCATCCAACCCGTCCTCACAAGTCGCTGTGAACTGATCTGGCAGCCTGGACAATTCGCGCATGTCAGTGTAGATGGATCCGGACCGGCCTCCCCGGTTCTGCCAGCGCCGCGCTTCCCGCAGTTGGGAAGCCTCGACAATGAAGACGTCGAAAGTAGGTCTCACTCATGGTCGATCGTCGCGTACACCCGCTCCGTTCGACGATGGGGAGTTCGATCGAAAGGCGGACTTTGCCGTGGTGAGGCACGAGCCTTGCGAGCCTCTGACCCAGGTGGTGTCGGCCGCAATGGACGCAAGTGATGACCGGTCGACCGCCGCGCACCGGCGTGCCGCCTAGCAACCGGGAGGTGATCTCATGGGCTTCTTCGGTATTCCTTGGACGAATGTCGCCAAGTTCGCGTTGACCACAACTGCCACCGTTGCTGGTGGCGCGGTCGGGTCGCTTATTCCCATTCCAGGCGTCGGCACCGCGTTAGGCGCTTCGGCGGGGGCCTTCCTGTCGGAGACGCTGTGGGACGGCTTCGCCACTGGCGACTGGGGCGAGGCAGCGAGTAATGGCGCCGAATCCGGCGCCTTGGCATTGCTCGGAGGCGGGGCCGGTGGTGCCGCCCGGGGTGCGTTCGCGACGCTGGGTGGGCGCAATCTGGCGAGGCGGATGCTCGACGGTGCGATTCACCCGGCTGTTCGAAACCCGGCCGCGAACGTCGGAGCCGCATGGACCGCGCGAGGCGCGTCCTTGAATGCGGCTCGCGGTTGGTTGGCCGGTGCCGGCGTAGGTGCCGGTCTTTCGAGCGCCGGGCATTCCGGGGGTCCGGGGTCGGCCCCGGGACAAGGGCAGTCATATCCGGCGACGTTGCCGACCAAGCCACTCAATGCATCGACAACATTCAGCACTAGCTGAGGGGCAGTTCTATGGTGGACATGCACCCGATGCTGATGCCCGACCGGAAGAAGATCCAGGAGGGCAATTATCCGGCCGAATGGGTCTTCTCGGTTTTCACCGATTCCTGCTTCAAGAGCCTGTATCAAAACTTCGATGGGATCTGGAAGAGTCTCGGAAAAGATTCGAAGAGTGATCCCCCCAAAGCCCCGGATGTGCCACAGGTCGCCCCTGCGAATATCGGCAGTTTCACGAACTACGCGGAAGTGGCGGTGCAACTGAAGCGGTCGTACAGCGACCTGAACAGCAACGTCACCGAACTGGTGAACTCGATACGAGAATCCGGAAAATGGTCCGAGGCGGGACAGCAGGTGACCAACAAGGTGATCGACGAGAAAATTGTGGCGATGGCGCCTACCGCACCGCCCCAGGGCATACAGATCGACAGTTTCATCTTGACTTGGGTGACGGCCGCCAACGATTCCCTTGCTACCGAGATAGATACCGTCAGGCAGGGGCAGAGCGGCGTGGCCAGGGACATCGATGATCAGACCAAGATGATCAAGGAACTACAAGATCAGATAAAGAAGCTGGAGGCGGCGGCGAACAACCCGGCGGGCACTCCGCCTCCCGTCGACACATCGAACTGGCCGACGACTCCCGGTGTCACCGACCCGACTGTCCCCCCCGCCGTGGACAACAGTGACTTCCCCCCTGGCCTGGACGGTCTCGACGATCCGACGAGTCCCAGTACGACGCTGCCCGATCTGGACACCCCCGGCAGCCCCGGCTCGACCGGCCAGACGCCGAGCAGCCTCGACCCCAGCGGGACCACGCCGGGCGTGACGACACCCACCACGCCGAGCGTGCCGGTGACCCCCGCCACGTCACCGATGGGCTCCGGCATGGACCTGATGAGTTCCATGCTGCCGATGATGATGCAGCAGGCGATGATGCGGAACATGGCCGACCAGGACTTGAACAGTCGCCGCAGGGACCTGGACCCGAGCCGCTACGACGACGAGCTCGATGCGGTGGCCCCGCCGCCGGTCGCGCCGCCGGTCACGGCCCAGCCCGCCGTCGCGCAGCCGTCCACGACGGCCCCGGCGACGCAGCACGCCACGGCCCCCACCGGCACGACGTCCACCCAGCCCGCGGTCGCGCCCGGACGAACACCGGACGCGGACGGCAGCGTGACCTACACCTTCCCCGACGGACGTACGCAGAAGGTGTCCGCCATGGTCGCCCAAGTCCTCGACGCGGCGTTCGGCAACCACGCGAGCACCGACGGGCAGAAGGCATACGAGAAGACGCCGGCGAAGTGGTCGGACAAGAAGCAGATCGGCCAACGTGTGGGTGATTACCAGCTGATGACCGGCGACGTCGCCACGTGGACGAACTCGACCGCGATCCTGGTTGTGTTCCCTTCCGACCAAGGTGGCACATTGGAGGTCATCGTCAAGGGCGAGCTGAAGCCCTTCGACCCGAAGATGCCCGAGATCGCGTCGGAGACGAACACTTTCGAGGGCTTCGCGCACCCGAACGGCATTGAAGTGACCGCGCCGGCGGACGGGGGCGCGCCCTCGGGTACGCCGGGGTCGGCCGATCAGTCCGCGGCCGCGGCAATGCCGGTTGTCGCGACACCCGCGGGCTGATCGCGCGAGCAGTGCGGCAGATGAGGAGAGGAGGTCGCGATGGCGCTGAAGGTGGATCCGCAGGAACTCGTCGCTGCGGCGTCGAAACTCGCCGCGATGGCGCGCGATACCGGCGCGGCGATGCCTGGGGGTTGGGTCGTGCCCGCGGGGGCTGACCCGATTTCCGCCGCCGCGGTGCCGCAACTCAACGCGCAGGCCGCGTCGTTGTTCAACGGGATGGCGGGCGTTCTCACCGATATCCAGCGGACCGCGTACAACATCGGCGCGGCCGCCGCCGATTACACCGCGGCCGACGACGACGGCGCTCGGACCATCAACGGCAGCGGCGGTGAACTCCTCGCCAACCCGGTCGGCGAAGTGCAGGAGATCGGCCAACGACGCCCGCCCGGTCTGCGGTTCCCTGCCGCGGGCGGCGCGGTCGACCCGTTGACGTTCGCGCAGCAGCTGCACTCGGGCCCCGGACCGGGTGCGGCGAAGGGATTCGCGGACGCGCTGCGCAAGTTCGCCGGCGGTCCGCATCTCGCGGCGATCGAGGGCGTGACCTCGGCGGCGAAGTCGATGCAGAACTGGGAACCGGTCGGCTCCGCGGCCGCAGCGGAGCTCGGCCAGCGCCGCGGGTGGCTGGACCAGCTCGGCCTCGGCCTCGGGATGCTGGCCGACGGAATCGATACCTACAGCGACGCATTCCGGACCGCGAAAGCCAAACACCCCACGCCGGAGGAGATCATCGCCGCGCGCAAGGAGCTCATCGCGGCGATGCGCTCCAAGAACGAGGTCGGCATCCAGGCCGCCCTGGCGAAGTTCAACGAGCAGAACGCGCGTTCGGCGGAGACGATCACCGGCTACTCCACCGAGGTCGGCTCGAAGGTGGGCGCGAGCGAAGGAACCAGCGAAAGCGCTGGAAAGGGCAGCGGCAGCGGTGACAGCAGCGCGTTGACCCAGATGCTGCCCGCCCTGATGAGCGCGATGGCTTCGGCCGGGATGCCGCTGAGTCAGCTCGGACAGTCGGATACGTCGGACGCCTACGACGACTACGGCCTCGACGACTACGGTTACGACGACCTCGGCATCCCCAGCGGACTCGGTACGGGCAGCCCGAGCGGGATGCCCGCAGGCAGTCCTGGCCTCGGCATCCCGGATGTCGAAGCGGAAACCGTTGCGGCGGCGAGCGCCTTGCCGGTGGCCGCCGCGGCCAGCCTGGGTTCGGGCATGCCGCGCACACCGGTGATCGAACCTCTCGGTACGTCGTCGGCGGCCAACGCCGCCGCCGCGCGCGGCGGATCGCCGATGATGCCGTACATGCCGATGGCGCCCGGCATGGGCAACTCGGGTGGCAACAACGACCGCAACCGCGTCGTGGCGTGGCATCCCGACCGCTTGATGTACGTGGACGACACGCCGCACACCGAAGCGGTGATCGGTGAACGGCCGACCATTGCCCCGACCGTGACGCCGCCGACGCCCGCGCCGAGCAATCAAACCCCTTCCCAACCCGGAGGTAACGCATGAGTGAGCGCAGCGAGGTGGCGTCGTGAGTTCCATCCACCCGGACGTGCAGGCGGCCTTGGACGCCGCCCGGGATCTGCGGCACCGGATCGCCGAGATGCGAGAGAAGATCGACAACATTCGCGCCCGCAGGCCGTCGCCCAGCGGCGCGGTCATCCCGGAGGTCGACGCGATGGGCAGGCTGACCGATCTCTACCTCGCGCCGGGCACGGCCGACCGGCTCACCTGCCCCGAACTGGTCACCGAGATCATGGCCGCGATCCGGGAGAGCACCGCCGACGCGGCGCGGCAGTATCAGAGCGTCATGGAGAACCCCATCGACGCCGACGAGCCGGTCGGCACCGCTTCGGGGCAGGCCTGATGACCGAGCCCGCACCGGAGGTCACCGTCGCGGATACGGTGCGGTGGCTGCACGACGAGGGGCTGGTCCGGCTGGCCGGGGTGGCGGACGGCATCTCGGAGATCATCGTCGCCTACACGATCGATGTCGCCACCGGAACCGTCTCCGCGCATCCCGCCACCGGTGGCGGCGCCGGCGCGGACGTGGTGTCCCTGGCCGCCGACGACCTGCCGTATCCGACGGGCACCGCCCGCCGTCTGGTGATCGCCGGTGTCACCACTACCGACGCGGTCCTGGTGATCGACCTGGCCGCGACGTTGACGATCGCGATCAACGCCGACCATCCTGAGCAGACGGCCCGCTCGTGGGTGCTGCAACTGCTGTTGAATCCGGAGGTCACCATCACCACCAACAGCGCCGGCGTCGCGATCGGCAGCAGTGCCAGGCTGCGGCAGAGTTTCATCCCGGGCGGCGGCGCGACGCTGGTGAACGTCGACGACACCCGGCCGCCGGTGACGGCGGTGACGTTGAACCCCGCCACGGAAGGCCCCGACCATCTCGACGTGGCCCCGGACGGCACCGGCGAGTTGTACCTCGGGGCCCGGTTCTGGCAGATGCGCCAGATCATGCGCATCGAGGACGCCGCCTGGTCCGCGCTTGCCGAGCGCCTGGAATCCATGACCGACGACGCCGACTACTTGATCAATCCGCAGCCCGGTGAACGATTCTCGGAGAGCAGCCGATGACCGACATACATCCGATCCACATGGACGATTACGACGTCGACGATGTCGATGAGGTCGACGAGCGGGAAGCCGTCGCGCCGGACTGGCGGAAGATGACCTACGAGGTGTTCAACCCCGACCACACCGTCGGCGTCGGATGCGACCGGGATGGCGAGATCATCGGCTTGTACCTCACCGATGACGCCCGCGAGAACGGCGACGAGTGGTTGGCGTCGCAGATCGTCAAGCTCGCGCGGCTGGCGCACGCGAAGTCGCGCGTGGGTCTGCGGGCGGAGATGGAGTACAAGGGCACCCGCTCCTACACGATCGATTCGTTCGACCTTCCGACCGAGGCGTCGTATCGCGCCATGGAGGAAGCCGAGTTCCGACGCGACACCTGAGTGCCGACCGCCGCAACGGCGAGACAGGACAGCGACATGACCGACAAATTCGATACCGACGATCCGCACGAGGTCGTCGCCGCCGCGCAGAAGTTCCGGACCGCGATCACCACGGTCGGCGGCCAAGTCCAGCAGATCAGCGGTGGTTTCGTCGCGCCACGGCGACCGGAATCGGAGATCGATCGGCGACTGGTGGCGCACACGCAGTGGATCAAGACCACGTTCGAGCGTGCGGTGCGGGCCAACGGCCGCCGTGTGGACGCGACGACAGCGGTCACCGCCCAAGTGTCGTACACCCACGGTGACGCCGATCGTGCGGGCGCCGCGGCGGTGCGCAGCCGTACCGAGTTCGTCTGACTCGCTGATGGAACCGGAGCGCGACAGTCCGTACTGGGACGCCATCGTCGGCGACAACTGGCCGGCGATCTCGCCGGGGGACTGGAGTGCGCTGGAACGTCTCGCGCGGGACGGTGCGGGGGCGTTGGACCTGCTCGACGCAGACCGCAGACGACGCGAATTCGACGAACGGGCCCGTTCCAGTGCCGGGCTGCAACCGGTCAAGGACGATATGGTGCGCCAGCGGATGAACCCGCAGGCATTCGCCGACGCGCTGGAGGCCGCGGCGGATACTTTCCGGGACTTCTCCGACCTGGTGTACCGGACCCGCAACAAGATCCTCGACATCGTCGAGGAGGCTACGGCGCGGGTCAACGCGACCAAGCGCGCGGCCGCGGCGGAGGACGACGAATCCGACGCTCAGGCCATCCGCAGCCGGATTCCCGGAATGATCGCCGCCGCGAGGGAAGACGTGGAGGATGTCGTCCGGGCGGCGCTCAATTCGATCAGCCCCCAGGGGCTGCCCAGTTTGGGCTTGATCGCCGACGCGCTGGGACAGCCGGGGCCCTGGGAGCCGGGCCATCGTAATGCGCACGACCACAGCGGAAACGACCACGGTGGAGACGACCGGGGACAGCACCGGCCCGCGACCGACCACTCCGGCGATCCACGGCACAACGGATCGCCGCGGACCGATCGGCCGAAGGACGATACGCCCGTTGTGGTGTTCCCGGAGAACGTGGACGAGCAGCCGGTCGTCGATACCGCCGACCCGTCGTCGCCCGGAGACGAAGTCGGGCGGCAGCCGGATCCCCGCACGAGCCAGGACACTTCGACCGAATCTCCGGCTACGGGCCCGGTGCCCGGCCAGTACCCGCCCGGCGGAACGACGACCGTCCCCGTGAGCAATACGCCCGGCGGAACCTCCGACGCGGGACCCGGCTTGACCGCCGCGGGCGGCCCGCCTCGCGGACAGCTCACGGATACCGAGCCCATCGCATCGGATCAGGGAGCCCCTGCGGACGGCGGTGACCACGATGCGCCCGGTTCGGACGCGCAGGATCCGCACGGAAGAGGCTCGGATGTCTCGGCCGACGAGGCCGAGTCCGGAACCCATGACCGCTCCACCACCGCTTCGGTGGCGGAAACGCACGACGCCGCGGCACCCGAGCGGATCACCGATGTCTCTGTGTCCGCGGCCGACCCGGCGGCGTCGGTGGCACCGCCCTTCGTCCTTCCTCCGCCCGGGGTGACGCCGGGTTACCTGGCGCCACCGGCACCGGCGCCCGCCGCCGCGGCGGCGGCCCCGAGCAGTCCGTCCGGACCGGCGGTCTCCGCTCCAGCGGCACAGGCGGGCTCGGTTCCGCCGCAAGTGCAGGCGAAGCAGACCACGGTTCCACCCGGCGAATCGCGCGGACCGGCAGCCGCGCCCAAGGTCACGGCGGTGAGCGCGGGACCGCCCCCCGGCGCGGGCGCGGTGGGCAAGACACAGCCGCCCGAGCGGACCGAGCAGCGCGCGGACGCGGGCAAGGACGAGGCGGACGACAGCGACGATTCGATGCGCAATGTCGTCGGTGCGGCCATGACCTCGGCGGCGGCTCCCGCGTTCGTTTTGGGCGCGCGAGTGGACGGGGACCTGGTGCTGGCCCGCACGCTGCTCGCGGGCGTCCTGGCCGCGGGCGGCGACGCGGTCCTCGGACTCGGGTGGGCGGTGTCGGTGATGCGCCACCAGAGCGGGATCACCGCGTTCGTCACCTCGAACGAGGGACGCGGCTGGATACCCGCCGGGTTGTACCTGCCGCGTGAGATGTCCACGCCGTGGGTGTGGGAGGTGGCCGAAAGCGCGTGGGAGGGCGTCGCCGACCCCGCGCGCGTGCTGGCCGAGTTCGGCCTCGCCTGGGGGCGCAAGTCCGGTGCTCGGCTGACCGCCGTCGTCTCCTCCGAAGGGATCGACGCCGAACTGCGACGGCAGTTGGGCGAGGTGCCGATCGAAGGGGAAGTGGCCGCCTCGTCGGCGATGGATTTCAGCGCGCCGCGACCCAGTCTGGTCGACCGCCTCGAACTGGTGGCGGCCCCGGCGCTGGTGCAGCGGGCCGCGGCCACGCCGGAGTCGGAGATCGGGCTGCGATGCTGGGAATTGGCCTCCGACGCGCACGTTCGGGTGCGCAGCGCCGGTCTGGGTTCCCCGGCCGCGCTGGGAGCGCCCGCGGCACGCGAGCGGATCCTCGGCGCGCTGCGGCAGCGCCGGGAAGTGCCACAGGAGTGGTGGGAGGAGCTCCGGGATGCCGACGATCTGCTCACCGCGACGATGCTGTCGCGGCGCGCCGATGTCTCGCGGGTCGCGCTGGGCGAGTTGCGCGCCGACCAAGGTGACGGCCGGTACGCGTCGGAGATGAGCGGCCTGCGCGCCATGGTCTTCGAACGGCGTTGCGACGAACTCGTGCTGCTGCTGGCGGAGGCGGCGACACGACAGGCGCTGCGCGACGCGATGTACGCGCACACGCAGATCGTGGGTCATCCAGGCTTCGTCGCACCGGCTCCCGCGCCCGCCGCGGCTCCGCCGCGCCGCCCGACCATCACCGCGGGGCCAGGCCGCTGATCAGTAGCTGGACACCGCCATCGTCGAGAAGCGTCGCCACCCGATGCCGCTGCGCAAGTGCAGATTCGGGTGACCGCACCGCGCTCCCCATTCCTGGGAAGGATCGACAATAGGGGGACGTGTGGTGGGAAAGGATCTGATCGAGCATGCCGAACAGCATGGAAATCGACCCTGCGGTTTTGCGTCAGCTGGCCGACCAACACAGTCGGGTCGCCGCCGACACCAGGGAATGGGCCAAACCGCCGACGGATTGGCTGGCGAACTTCCTGCCCACCTACGGCAAGATCGCCTACCCGGTCTATGAAGCGCTGGAGCGATACTACGACGCACGGCAGCGCGCGGGCGAGGCGCTGGCCAGTGAACACGATCGCACCGCGGAGTCGTTGCGTGCGTCCGCGGACGCCTACGAGCAATCCGACGACGATTTCGCCCAGTACATCCGGCAGGTGGCCGGCCTCACCGATCAACCGTCTCCGGTGCCGGGAAGCTCGCCCGATCCGCTCGGCACGGACCGCCCCACGACACCGTCCGTGTCCACGCCCGGTTCGTCGCCCGATGCCGGCCCGGTGACGGCCGGTCCCGCTTCCTCCGGTCGCGATTCGGCCGCCCCCGACGCCACGCAGACCGACCCGCTCGCCGCTTCGCAAGGCAAACCCGGCGAGGCGTCCCCGACCGGAGCGGGCGTGCCCGGCGCGACCGCCGCGTCGACGGACCCGGTGAGCACCAACGGCACCGGCACGCCGAACGCGACGGGAACGACGACACCGGGTGGCCCGTCGAGCACCGGCGTGACAGCGCCGTCGGCGGCCGGCATGCCGCCCGCCGGGGTCGGCCCGCTCAACGGGGCCCCGGACGATCGAGGCGCCACGCAGCCGCCCACCGGCGCGACGGGCCGGTCGGACCTGCCGCCCATGCCGATGCCGGTGGCGAGCCCGTTCGCCGCCGCCGTGGCGTCGGCGAAGGACAAGGAGGCCGAACCCGCGTACGTGGTGGGCGGCCAGGTGAACGACGATCTCGTGCTGGCCAGGACGCTGCTCGGGAGCGTGCTCGCCGCGGTGGACTCCCCGGTGGGCATGGCCTGGGCCGTCTCGGTGATGCGGGGTCCCGGTGGAACGGGTGTCTTCATCACGTCGAACGAAGGACGCGGGTGGTTGCCCGCCGGATTGTTCCTGCCACGTGAGGTTTCCACGCCGTGGAACTGGGACGAGTTGCTCGCCGCCGACGACGGCGCCGGATCGCCGTGGGAAGGAGTCACCGATCCGGCCCGGGTTCTGGCGGAATTCGGGTTGGCCTGGGGTGCGAAGGCGAACGCGAGTCTGTCTGCCCTCGTGTCCTCCGGCCCGATCGATCCGGGGTTGCGCAACCGCTTCGGTGAAGCCGCGATGGAGGGGCTCGTCGCTCCGTCCTATGACGTCGATCTGCGCGAGTTCACCCCGGATACGGCCGACCGGCTCGGCCTTGCCGGTTCGATCGCCGGCCTGGAACAAGTCTCGTCGGTACCCGACGCGCAGGTGCGATCGCGGTGCGTGGAACTGGCCCTCGACGCCCACGGGCAGGTCGGGCGCTCCGGACCGGCGCCCGTCGAAGCCGCGACTTCGCGCCGGGTCCGGGAACGGATTCTCGCCGAGCTGCAAGCCGGAAGGCCGGTGCCGCGCGAGCTGTGGGACGAACTGCGGGACGCCGACGATCTCCTGGCGGCCTCGATGCTGGGGCAGCGGGTCGACGTGGGCCGGGTGGAGATCGGGCAGCTGCGGCTGGAAGGGGCATCCCCCTTGCGTAGCATGGTTTTCGAGCGGCGTTGCAACGAATTGGTGCTGCTGCTGGCGAACGAGACGAGCAGGCAGACCCTGCGCGACGCCGTCTACGCCCACGAACAGGTCACGCTGCATCCACAGTTCGTCTCGACGCCGGCGCCGGTGTCCACCGCCGTGCAGCCCGAGCGTGTCGCCCCGCCCGCAGTGGTTCCTTCGGTCACCGCGCCGGAGGTCGCCGGAGGACCGCCGCCCACCGTCGTGGCCGCGCCTTCGACCCCGCCGCCGGTGGCGCCTCCGGAGCAGTCGTGAAAGCGCCACGAGCGTAGGTCATTTCATTGATCCGGGCGCGGCGTGGTGGGTGCGATCCCGCCGCGCCGCGTGCCGGACGTCGGTAGGTCTGTCGCTGAGGGTTCTTCCGGGGAGTCGGGCCATTGCCTGGGGACCACACATCGCCTCGGGCTGGTCCACGGACACTGACCGGAGCGTGGCGGCCGTTCACCAGGTTCGGCGGGATTCCGGCCCCGGACGGCTACTGGGTACCGCAATCGTGTACGAGAGCGCACATCATGCGCACGGTCACCGCCGCCGATTCGGCAGCGTTGATAGAGCGGGCGATCCGCACGGCGGCACCACGTTGCTACCGGGCTGCCGGTACCCGATCGGGTGATCGATGCACGCGGTGAGCGTGGCAGCCGAGCCTCGACATGCCGAACCCGCCGACGGACTCGACCTCTTCGAGTGCTCTCCGACGGCGGCTCGACGCGGCTACGCCTCGATGACGGGCGTTTCTTCCGGAGTCGGTTCGCCCTCGGCCTCCGCCTCCTGAGCGGTCTCGCTGCCCGTCCGGGCGGTCGCGGAACCGTCCCTGGTCCGCCGAGCCGGGATCACGCTGGGTGACGCGGTAGCGGCCGGAGCTCCATCCTGCTCGGCGGGCGGCGCGGTATTGGCTGCCGGTGCCGCGGTGATGCCGCCGGGCGGCGCGGTTTCCGGCTGCGCGGCGGCCGGCTGCGCGGCGGCCGGTTGCGCATTCGGATCGCCCTGCGGCGGCGCGGCCGCGGGCTGGCCTTGATTGCCGGGCGGCGGCGCCTGCCCGGGCTGACCCGGGGCCCCGTGATTCTGGTTCTCCTCGGCCTTCTTCGCCTTGTCCTCTTCGGCGTTCTGCAACATCTCAGGTATCTGGGAGATCAGCGGCATCGCGGCCATCGGCAGCATCGCGAGCATCGGCAGCAGCGAGGAAAGGCCACCGTCACCGCCGCCACCGCCGCCGCTGGTGCCACCGGCCGTGCCGCCCCCGGCGTTCTGGCCGCCGCCGTTCGAGTTGCCGTTCCCTTTGCCGTTGGCCATATCCTCGTTGAGGTCGGCGATCGCGGTGACTTTGTCGTACACCGCCTCCACGGCGGCGGCGACCGCCTCGAGCAACGGAAGCTCCTGCGCGGGCTTCAGTTTGCCGGTGCCCGCGGCCTTCAGCTTGGTGTTGAGCTCGGCCACGATGGTTTTGATGGACCGCAGCGCCGACACTTGTTCGGCGGCCACCGTGACAGAGGTCTTGACCACCTTGTCGTCCATCTGCAGCAACTGCAGTTGCCTGGCCTCGACCTTGTCGATCGTCTTGCGGTATTCGTCGTCCGCCTCGCCCTTGCCGAGCGCTTTGTAGAATTCGGGCTCGAGCAGGTCGGAGACTTTCGGCGGGGGAGTGGTCATGCCGCGGCCGAGTAGGTCTACGGCGGTCTGAATGGCCGTGTCCGCCATCGCGATATAGGCGCGCAGCCCCTCCGAGGCTCCGGGCGGGCAATGCAGGTCGACCGGCCAGAAATGCTTGACCTCGGAGGCCACACTGGCCAGAGGGCTGGACGCCAGCGCCGATGCTTTTTTGGCTTTGGTCTCCGCTGCCGTTGGGGCCATACCGTCGCCACCGCCTTCCAGAAGTCACACCCATTGTCTCGGCTTCCCGATTATGGGAAGTGGCGCATAGTTCGATTACCCACCCACGGATGGGAATACGACCGATTCGGTTCGGGCGACACAATAGCTGGAGAGTGTGAGAGGCGGTCGGTGATGAGCGATGGCGAGTCGGTCGAATGGCACCGGCACTGACGAACGACCTGGACGGAGTACTCCGATCGCTGCTCGCGCTGTACGGCGACGGCCAGCCCGCCGGCCAGGCGGCGACCACCACCCAGGCTCTCGCCGCCGATCTGCGTCCCCAGTCCGGGGCGGTGGCGCTACAACGGTACGGCGAGGCGCACGGCATGCAGATGTCGATCGCGGAATCCCATGCGGGCAAGGACAGCATCGTCGGCAAAGCCGTGGGCGAGTCCGGTGATGGAACGGTCAACGGCCGCGGTCGTCTGAACAACCACATCGCGGATTTCCAGAGCCGGATACAGGCGATCGCTTCGGTGGCCGACACCCGCTTCAGCGGGCCCGCGCTGCTGGATGCCGCACAGACCACCATCTCGAATGCCACCAAACAGGTCGACGCCGATGTCGCCGCCGCACGGCAGCAGGCCGCGCAGATCATGCCGCCCGCGACGCCGGCGACCCGGCAGGCCAGGCACGGTACGGCGCCACGCAGGCGGCGACGGACGCGCTCCAGGTCCAGCTCCTCGTCCCGGCTGCGCCGCAAGAGCGCCGTGCGCTCGGACGGGACCAGGGGCGGCAACGCGGTGCTGGCCGCGAGCAACTGGCTCGGCACCCCCTACGTGTGGGGCGGTGGCGGCGCGGGCGGTCCGAGCGGCGGCGGATTCGACTGCTCGGGTCTCACGCAGTACGCCATCGCCCAGGCGAGCAACGGCGAAGTGGTGCTGCCCCGGACCACATACGAGCAGATCTACAGCGGGGTCCGGGTGCACCCCGACGACGTACGTCCCGGCGACCTGGTGTTTCCAGGCTCCTCCTTCAGCACCAGAGGGCCGGAGCACGTGCAGCTGGCCGCGGGCAACGGCATGGTCATCGAGGCGCCCTACACTGGTTCGACGGTGAAGTGGTCGCGCATGGACAGCAACTCCGTCGTCGTGCGGGTGCTGTGACGCGGTGACCAGGGGGAGGATCGCGTGGCCATAAACATCCCCAGCGAGGTCGCGCTGTTTCTCAACATCTGCGGCATCCCCTACCCGGATATCAACGAGGACGATGTCCGCGCCCTCGCCGGGCATGTGCGCACCTTCGCCGCCCAAGTGCGGGACACGCACGACTCGGCGACCGGCGTGATCGATCAGATGGGCGCCTTCTACTCGGGTGAGTCCTATCAGCAACTGGTCGCCACCTGGGCGGGCATGAGCGCCAGCCACATGCAGCAACTCGACAGCGCGTGCAAGATCGTGGGGCAAGCGCTCGACGCCGCGGCGACGGTGATCACTGTGGTGAAGGTCGCCGTGCTGGCCGAACTCGCCGCCTTGGCCGCGGCCTATGCCTCGATGATGATCACGCCGCCGCTGGCGCCCTCCGCGCCGCTGGTCGCCGCGGCGGCTCGCAGGCTGTGCGAGGAGATGGCGCAGTATCTGATCGGCTACATCGTCGCCGAAGTCATCGGCAAGGCGATCGAACCGCTCGAAAAGGCCATCGACGACATGGTCAAGGGGATCGTCTACGACGCGACCCGGGACGCGCTCGACATCCCGTCGTCGGGCCGGCCGGCGCCGCTGCGCATCGATCCCGACGCGGTGCAGCACTTCGCGAAGGTGCTCGACGATCACGCCGACGACATCATGCGGCACGCGGCGACATTCGCCGAGAACGTCTCGACACTCGATTTCACGACATCGACACCGTTCGACGCGGCGCCGCCCACCGCGACGGACGCGAACGCTCCGCATGGTCCCGCCGTGCGAGAGCGCGAAAATCCGTTCCAGCGCGGCGAACAGCCGGTGCCGCCCTTCGGTCCGAACGCATCGGCGGCGAACACCGGTCTCGAAGGACCCCCAAAAGACGCGCGCGTCCCGGTCGGGCTGCGCGATGCCCCGAACGCGGCCGGCGCCGCGGAACGGCCGGTGGATCGAAACGGATTCCCCGCCGGCGCAGGTACGCCGGTCCCGACCGGCGAGCGATCTCCCTCGCCGGCTGGGTCCGAACCTCGCGAGTCTGTCTGGGAGTCCGCGAAAAGGACTGCGGCAGTGGGGCCCGTACCGAACGGTGTGGACGTGAACGCGGCGGACCGACCGGCAGGAGTCGAGCGCCCATCCGCGCTGTCCGCGCACGCTGGAGCGGATGCCGGACCGGTCGCTGCCCGCGGCGCGGCGTCCGAGGTTGCGGCGCGGCAGGTCGTCGACTCCGAGGCTCACCGGTCCGGCTGGTCGTCCGAAGCGGCTGGACCCGCTGACCGTGTGCGGGCAGCGGACGTGCCCGCAGTGGCGGGCCCAGACCTGGGAGATTCGCTGGGAGTGCCGCCTCCTGCGCGGCAGAGTCCGGGCGCGGCGTCCACCCCGTGGGGCCGAGCCGTGCCGCAGCCGGGCAGGCCGGACCCCGCGCCACCGAAGTCCGAGCGTCCGGCGAAGGCCACGTCGAAAGCGCGCAGGCCCGCGGTCACTCCGTGGACCAAAACTCGTCGTACCCGGGATGTCCCGGCCGTGGTGCACGCTCCGGCGACGCGGCCGCCACTGCGGTTGGTCCGGGAGAAGGAGTCCGAAGCGAACAGCACCGGTCTCGCCGACGCGTCACCCGCGCCGGCGCGGGTGACGGCTCCGGCATCCGATCGCACGGATTCGCCGCCTTCGCACGGCTGACGGGCGATCGGAACGGACCCTGCCGCCCTCGCGCGCGGGTCACGGGCCATCGACCGAAAAAGGAACTCCGACAAGAAAACCCATTCCCAAGCGCGGGAATGGGTTGCGGAGTGGAGGTGGCCGGAGTGGTAGACGTAGAAGAACACGCTACCGCCCGGGGTGTCCTTCCCCCCACAACGGCCGGTGGCCTGCCGGTGCCACCGGCCGTTGCTTATTGGGTTCAGATCGTCAGGATGAGGGACTGACGATCTGTGTTCAGACAGTACCCTCTTCTGTCGGAACGTTCAATAGCGTGCACCTAAATAGCGGCAAGAAATTTTCGTTCGGGCTCCGGCCTGCTGCGCGGCGGCTGGTGGACCGGATCGCGGCTGGCCAGCCGCCGCCGAAGGGGCCGTCTGCAGGCGGATGATTGCCGACCCCGAGGTGAACATACCGTTAACTGACGGCACGTTCAAAATTGGCATGTCGGTCGGCCGTGATGCCCGCCCCGATTGCTTCCCATGGATGGGAAGTGACCGAGTCCTGGGTGTGACCCCCGGAATCTATCGTTCGAGCAGGCTAGATCGGCGGAAGGGAAGTCCGAGTGTCAGCGGCCGAGGACGCGTTCTACACGGGTGTTCAGAATCTTGGGTTGGTCGCGGGTGGCGTGCGCAACGACCAGCACGCGGCGGCGGCGTTTCGGGCTGCCACCGATCTCGACCCGGACATGTGCGATGCCTGGCTCGGGCGTGCCATGGCCGGGGAGGTCACCTCGGAGGTGATCTACGGCGCCTACCGCTCGGTGCACAACCTCTACCGCGACCAGCAGCGGGCGGGTCTGGTCGACCGGGCCCTGTGGTGCCAGGTCGAGATCGGCATGTACGGCCTGCGCGTCGCGATGGCCGATCGCGATCAGATCGCCATCGCACAGGCGTGCTCGTACGCCGAAGGCGGTGAGTGGCAGGAAGCCGCGGCGATACTCGACGAGGTCCCGCGCGACGACGTCTCCGATTTCGTGCGCATGTCGCTGTATTTCCGGACGAAGCAATGGCCGGAGGTGCTCGCGTTGCGCAACGCGCGGCCGGTGCTGGAGGACGGCCTGCTGGACATCGCCGCGGAGCTGATGACCGCGCAGTCGCTCGCGCACCTGGGCCGCTTCGGCGAAGCCATGCCGCGCGCGCAGCGAATCGTGGAGGACAGCTCCTCGGGCAGTCTGTCCTACATCTGGGCCGATGCGCACTTCCTGCTCGGCATGCTGATGCGGCACAACGGTGATCACGACGCCGCCGACAAGGTTCTCAAAGGGCTGCAGGGCTCGGCCCTCTGGCCGGACCGCGAGGAATGGCAGCGCGCGGTGCGCGATAAAGCGTACCGATTCGAGGTCGTCACCGCGGAACTCATCGCCTCCCGGACGAACAGGTGGGATCCCAAGACGGGCGACGATCCGCGCGAGGCGGCTGCCAGCGCGGCGCGCGCGGAGCGCGAGAGTCTCCTCGCGGAAGCCTCCGATCTGCTGCAGGCGCAGATCGGCATGGATTCGGTCAAGGAGCAGGTCGACCGGCTCAAGTCCGGCGTGCTGATGGACCAGGTGCGCGCCAAGCGCGGGCTCGCCGTGGATTCGAAGTCGCAGCACCTGATCTTCTCCGGCCCGCCCGGCACCGGTAAGACGACCATCGCCCGGGTGATCGCCAAGATCTTCGCCGGCCTGGGTGTCGTGGAGAACGCCGAGGTCATCGAGGTCTCCCGCAACGACATGGTCGGCACCCACCTGGGCCATACGGCGCCCAAGACCAACGCGCTGATCGACTCGGCGCTCGGCGGGGTGCTGTTCATCGACGAGGCGTACACGCTGATCCAGGAAGGCCTTTCCGGCGGGGACGCGTTCGGCAAGGAGGCGGTCGACACGCTGCTGGCTCGCATGGAGAACGATCGCGACAAGCTCGTCGTGATCATCGCGGGATACGAGGACCAGATCGACCGGTTCCTGGCGTCCAACGACGGCCTCGCCTCCCGTTTCACCAAGCGCATCCGTTTCGCCAGTTACGACGCCGACGAACTGGTGCAGATCGCCGAACACATCGCGCGGAAGAAGGACTCGATCCTGTCCGAGCAGGCGCGGGAGGTGTTGCGCCTGAGGTGCGAGGAGCTGGCGGGACAGACCAAGAACGGCAGGCGGCTGATCGATCTGGCCGGCAACGGCCGTTTCGTGCGCAACGTGGTCGAGGCCGCCGAAGCCGAGCGTGATTATCGCTTCACCAGGGAGAACGCCGATATCGCCGCGATGAGCGACGAGGAGCTCATGACGATCGACGCGTTCGACGTCACCGCGGCGCTGGAGGGTTTGGCGCCGAGCACGCGGGTGTGAGGCGTCCGCTGGTCCGCTATCCCCGGTGTTGGGAATAGCGGTCGTATTCATGCTGTGACCGCTGGTTACGGTTTGGTGAGGGCGGCGGAAGGAACGAGAACCGGTGGCGCGCTTCCGGGTTGTGACCAAACACCAGATTTCCGGCTGGCGTTTTCTGCTGCGACGGATCGAGCACGCGCTGGTCCGCCGAGACGCGTCGATGATCGATGACCCACAGCGCGGTCGTTCGACCGCGCTGTCCATCGGCATCGCGCTCGCCTGCGTGATCATCGCGGGCGCCGCCGTGCTGGCGTTCTTCAAACCCGCCAAGAAAGTGGGAGATTCGAAGATCGTCGCGGAGAAGGACACCGGGGCGCTGTTCGTGCGCCTGAACAACCGGCTGTTCCCCGCGCTGAACCTGACGTCGGCTCGGCTCATCGTCGGTTCCCCCGACAATCCGGTGCAGGTGTCCCGGGACGAGCTGTCGAAATATCCGCGTGGGCCGTGGGTCGGCATTCCCGGTGCGCCCGGCAGCATCGTCGACAACAACGAGAAGGATTCCTCGTGGACGGTGTGCGATACGGCGCGCACGGGTGCGGCGGCGCCGGTGAACCCGGCGACCGGTCTGCCGACCGTGAGTCGCTCCGCGGTGCGGACGACGGCGATCGGCGGCCCGCTCACCATCGACGGCGACGCCAACCGCCCGCTGGGTGACGGCGAGGCCCGCCTGCTACGCGACGACACCACGACCTGGCTGGTGTACGCGGACGCCGAGAAAGGCGTGGTGCGCGCCGCGATCGATCTCGCGAACACCGCGGTGGCCATGGCGCTCGGCATCGACTCGACCGCTCCGGTGATGGCGGCCTCCAAGGGCTTGGTCAACGCGATTCCCGAAGCGCCGCCGCTCCGGGTCCCCGACGTGCCGGGCAAGGGCGAGACCATCTCGCTCAACAACGGCTTCACCACACCGGTCGGGTCGGTGGTCACCGTGTCGACACCGGATCAGGGCGTTTCGTACTACCTCGTCTCCCAGTCCGGGCTGGTGCGGATCAGTTCGGTGCTGGCGGCGATGGTTCGCAATGCGGACGCCCAAGGCTCGGTGACCACTCGCACCGTAGGACCCAACGTGATCGCGGCGAATCTGCGCCCTGGACAGTGGCCTGGCACCGCGACCTACCCGACCCGTCCCATTCGCCTCGTCGACCCGGAACGGTCCGGCGTCACGTGCTTGCACTGGTCGCGCTCCGGGAACGATCCGAACGCGACCACCGAACTGCTGGTGGGCAGGCAGTTGCCGCTCACGCAGGACGAGCAGGGCCGCGCGGTCGATCTGGTGACCTCCTCCGCTTCGCGCGGCACCACCGCGGACGCGGCGTACCTGCCGAGGGACACCGGGCGTTTCGTGCAGGTGACCGGCGCCGAACCGGGATCGCCGCTGCGCGAATCGCTCTACTGGGTCTCCGACAGCGGGGTGCGCTACGGCATCATCACCGATCCGAACGGCGGGGGCACCGATCCCACCCTGACCGCGCTCGGGATGCGTACACCGGTTCCCGCGCCGTGGAGCATCATCTCGCTGTTCGCGGTCGGGCCCGCCCTGTCCCAGAAGGAAGCTCGCATCCAACACGACGGAATCCCGAACAACAAGATCGTCGCCGGGCTCGGTGGTACGCAGTGACCACGACTCGCCGGTTCGTACGACCCGCCCGGATGGTGCGCGGCCCCAAGGCCCCCGCGGTGACCGAGCTGCGGCTGCAACCACCGACCGAGCTGCCCAAGCCGGTCCCGCCGTCGCGGATGCGGATGATCATGCCCGTGGTCATGGTCGCCGCCATGTGCGGCATGATGGTCATGATGTTCCGCGGCGGCGGAGCCATGAACCCGATGATGCTCATGTTCCCCGCCATGATGCTGGTGTCGATGTTCGGCATGATGGGCGGCGCGTTCGCGGGCAACTCCAGCGGCGGCGCGGCCGGCTTGAACGAGGAACGCAAGGATTACCTGCGCAGCATCACCGACAACCGCAAGACGGTGCACGCGGCGGAAGCCGAACTCCATGCCTTCCTGCGCTACACCCATCCCGGCCCGGACGAGATCGCCCGGCTGATCGGCGGCAAGCGGATGTGGGAGGTGCAGGTCGCGAGCCCGCAGTTCCTGCGCGTGCGGGTCGGTCGCGGGCGCATCGCCAACCAGGTGCGCGTGATCGTTCCGGAAGCCGCGCCCACCTCCGATCTGGACCCGGTCGGCGTCGTCGAGCTGACTCGCTTCGCCAAGGCCTATTCCACGGTCGGCGGAATGCCGGTCGCGATCAATCTGCTGTCGGCGCCGCAAGTCGGCATCGACGGCGATCCGGAACTCGTGGCCGGGTTGGTCCGCGCGATGATCGCCGAGGTGGCGGTGCTGCACGGACCGGACCAGGTGGCGGTCGCCGCGGTGCTGTCCGACCCGGACGCGCCGGAATGGTCCTGGCTGAAGTGGTTGCCGCACAGCCAGCATCCCAGCGACAACGACGCGATCGGCTCCAGCCGGATGGTGTACCGCACCGTCGCGGAGCTCCGCACCAAGGTGCTCGCCGGGCTCAATCGCGGTCCGTTCTCCGCCAATTCGCAGCCCACCCTGGACCGCACGCACTACTTGCTGATCGTCGACGTGGCCGGGCCCGCGAGCGACCGTGACATCTCCGGCATCGATGGTTGCACGTGGCTACGGCTGGGGGCCACGGAGCAGAATCTGCCGCGCGCGCTGCGTTTCGCCGTGTCCGAGGACGGATCGCTGAACGAGGTGACCGTGCGCGGGCTGCGTCGGGTCGGCGTGGCCGACTCGCTGTCCACAGCGGCGATGACGGCGATGGCGCGCAGCCTCTCGCCGTACCGGTTGTCCACGGTGGTCGAAGCGGTGGCCGCCGAGCAGGCCAGCGGTGGGACGTCGTGGGAGGAGATGGTCGGCATCGCCGACCCCGGCAACATCCGTGTCGAGCAGGCGTGGGTCCGGCGGCGCGACGAGGATCGGGCCCGGTTGAATATTCCGTTCGGACACGATCCGGCCGGCAGCCTCGTCTATCTCGACATCAAGGAATCGGCCGAAGAAGGCATGGGCCCGCACGGCATGTGCATCGGCGCGACCGGATCGGGTAAATCGGAATTCCTGCGCACCCTGGTGCTCTCCGCGGTGGCGACCCATTCGCCGGATGTCTTGAACCTGCTGCTCGTCGACTTCAAAGGTGGCGCGACCTTCCTCGGTTTCGAACGGCTGTCGCATGTGACGGCCATCGTGACGAACATGGAAGAGGAAGCCGACCTGGTCACCCGTATGGAAGACGTCATCAACGGTGAAATGGCGCGGCGGCAGCGAATTCTGCGCGACGCGGGCAATTTCGCCAGCGTCGCCGATTACGAGCGTGCCCGGGAGCAGGGCGCGGACCTGCGACCGCTGCCGACACTGCTGATCATCCTGGACGAGTTCGCCGAACTGCTCGAGCAGCATCCGAACTTTTCGAAGCTCTTCGTGGCCATCGGCCGGTTGGGCCGATCACTGCGCATCCACCTGCTGCTCGCGTCGCAGAAGGTACCCGCCAACCGCATGGGCGAGTTGGAAGCGCACCTCTCCTACCGAGTTGCCCTGCGAACCAACCAAACCAGTGACTCACGTGACGCGATCGGTACCGCGGACGCCTACCACCTGCCGAAAAAGCCGGGGTCTGGTTACCTGCGAGTCGGCTCCGGTGACCTCCAGCGCTTCCAAGCCGCGTATGTGGGCGAGAAATACACTCCGCCCGCGCAGGTCTCCGCGGCCTCCGCGCAGCGCGCGCGACGACCCGGTGGCGGATACCGGCCGCCGCAGCGCTTCACCACCGGCCACATCGCCGACACCCGGCCCGCTGTGGTCGAGCCGATGGTGGCGCAGGAGACGCCCGAGGCCGCCGACGGCGAGTCGATCACGGTGATGGAAGCGGTGTTGCAGCAGTTGGCTCGGCACGGCCAGCCCGCCCACAAGATGTGGCTGCCGCCGCTGGTTACGCCGCCGACCCTGGAGCGGATGATCCGCGCGGTGCCGCAGGGAGCGTTGCAGATGCCGGTCGCGCTGGTCGACAAGCCACGGCAGCAGCGTCAGGACGTCTGGTCGGTCGACATGTCGGGCGCGGGCGGGCACATGGCCATCGTCGGCGGTACGCAGTCCGGCAAATCGACTGCGCTACAGTCCTTCATCCTGTCGGCGGCGCTGACCCACACCCCCGAACAGGTGCAGTTCTACTGCCTGGACTTCTCCGGCGGCGGCTTGGCGGCGCTGACGAACCTCCCGCACGTGGGATCGGTCGCCGCGGCTCGGGACGGCGACCGCATCCGGCGCACGATCGCGTTGGTGACGAACCTGCTCGAGAGCAGGCAGTCGATGTTCACCGAGTTCGGCATCGACTCGATCCGGAAGTTCCGCACGCTGCGCGACGGCGGGGGCACGCCGCCGTGGCAGGATCGCGATCCCTACGGTGACGTCTTCCTGGTCATCGACGGATGGGACGTCGGGTTCGGTACGAACGGTCCGTACTACGACGAATACACCCCGGTGATGGAGTCGATCGCCCTCCAGGGCTTGAACTACGGCATCCACCTGGTGGTCAGCAGTTCGCGCTGGATCGCGATTCGCCCCGCGATCAAGGACCTGATGCAGACCCGCGTCGAGATGCGGCTGGGTGACCTGGCCGATACGACGTTCAATACCCACCGGAACGTTGTCGCGGCGATCCCCGCCAATCGGCCGGGTCGCTGTATCTCGACCGAGGGCCTGCACATGCTCACGGCATTGCCTCGCATCGATGGGGTGGGCGATCCGAATTCGGCCGCCGAGGGCCTCGCCGCCGCGGCCGCCGAGATCACGCAGCGCTATCCGGGCAGGCGTGCGCCGCAGGTGAAATTGCTGCCGCCACAGGTGGGCATGGACGAAGTGCGTGCCGGATGGCCGGTGCCGCAAACGCTCGCTCAGCGACTGGTCGTGCCGTTCGGCGTCCGGGAATCCGATCTCAGCCCGGCGACGATCGATTTCAGTGTGTCGACCCATTTCATCGTGCTCGGCTCGACGGGATCGGGGAAGTCCACCACCCTGGCCGCACTGCTGGAATCCATTCGACGCCAGTACGACCCGTCGCAGGCGCGCGTGTTGCTGATCGACTACCGGCGCAGGCATTTGGAGACGGTGCCGCAGGAGATGCTCATCGGCCATGTGACCAGCGAGCGGGATGTGCGGGAGGCGCTGCCGGCGCTGGTGGAGAAGATGCGCTCGCGGCGCCCACCGGAGAACGTGACGCCCAGACAGCTCGCGGAGCGCTCCTGGTGGTCCGGGCCCGAGGTCTTCGTCGTGATCGACGACTACCACATGGTGGTGCAACGTGGCGGGATGAATCCGCTGGAACCGTTGAAGGAGATCATCGTCGACGGTCGCGATACCGGCTTGCACGTCATCGCGGCGCGCAACATCGCCCAAGCGGACACGGCGTTGTACGACAACGTGATCGGCCAGATGAAAAACCTCAATTCCTCGGGTCTGATCATGGACGGCTCGAAGCTCGACGGCATCCTGATCGGCGATGTGCGCCCCACCAAGCAGCCGCCGGGCCGGGGAATCTTCGTGGAGCCCATGTCTTCTCGCCGAGATCTCGTCCAGGTGGCCTGGGTGCCCCAGCAGATGTGACTTGGGCGCCCATCCCAAGGTTGGGAATAAATTACCGTTTTCCTTAGCAGCCGCTCGATCCGAGCTGGTAGTCACGCTCGATTGGAGTCTCACCATGGCACTCCCGGATCTCGGCATCGCGCCGCCGGACGTGCGGGAGGCCGCGACCGACCCATTCCGGACGCCATTGGAAGTCGGTGAGGGCGCCGCCGTTCTGCCGGGAGGCTACGGACCGCACGGTGCTACCGCCCCGCATCGGGACGTCACCGAAACGACGGGAATCCGAGATCCGGCGGCGGCAGTCGTTCCCGGAGAAACCCAGGAGGTGCCGGTACTGGAGAAACCCCCGGTAATCGGTGTGGCCGAGGCGGTCGATGGCCTGAGTCGCGCATCGACGCTTTCGGCACACACGCTGTCAACGTCCTCGGCGAATCCGTCCGAGGCATGGTAAACGCCTACAGGATAGGAATAGATATGGCAACCGGATACACCGGCGACCCGGCCGAGATCACCGCAGCCGCGAAGAAGTTCTTCACGCACGCCGACACCTTCCGAAACCACTTGGGTATTCTCGAAGGCATCAAGATGGAGTATGCGCCCGCCGTTCAGGGCGCAACCGGAAACGCCATTCAGACGGCCATGCAGGGTGCTCTCGACAAGGGCGGCAAGCTGCACCAGACCTTCATGGAGATCGTCGACGTGCTGAATTCCGCCGGCGCGAACTTCGATAGCAAAGACCAAGAAAACGCGGCGCAGGTCAACAAATACAACATGAATTTCTGATTCGCGGTTCACGCCAGAATGCAACCGGGAAAGGTTTCGAAAAATGGCTTTGAAGAATGATTACGATGCGGTTGAGGGCCTGGTCATCCGGACCGACAAGGTGCTCAGCGACATGACCATCGACGCGGGCGAGCGGGACGCGCTCGCCAAGCTGCTCGCGGAGAACTTCCAGGGTGACGCCGGTAGTGAGAACTATGCCCTGCAGGTTCGCATCATGAAGTTGATCGAACAGTACAACTCGGCACTGACCGATCTCAAGGCGGCCACGAAGGTCGTGTCCGGCATCGACGGTGAGTTCCGTGTCGTCGATACGGGTCAGGCGATGCGGTTCTCGCAGATCGGAACCGGCGGGGCTATGTAGTAGCCGAGATCGCCATCTCCGGTCCGGGGATTGTCGATCGAGCACGGACGCGGCGCTCGGGTTGTGCCGGTGCCGCAGCCGGTCGGAAATCGAATGCAATCGCCCTCGACGAATTCGTTCGCGAACATCGTCGAGGGCGATCGCATGTCCGGGATGCCGGTTGGCGGTATGGGCGGACGACTCATGTCACGTGACGCGTCCACTCGTGTGCCAAGTGTCTTCTGCAGGCGCCGAGGGAGGTGATCGGCAGGGCGAGTACGAGTTCCGCGCCGCATCCCCATCTCTGGGAATAGCCTAACGTTCTGATTGCACCGCTCGATGTCGATGTACTACTCGCCAAGAGTGGGTACTGGTCGTTAGGAGACTTCCATGCATCTCGCTGTCGATTGGGATCATCTCCCGGTTATCGCTTCGCAACTGGGCGTCAGCGCGGAGGATCTGATGCTGATGCTGGGTGCGGCCGCTCCCGCCGCTGTCCCGGCCCCGCCGGGTCTCGATGACGTGAGCGCGCTCATCCCCGTCGCCTGCGCCAAGCAGGCGGGGTTGTTCTTCCCCACCACGGCAAACGGAATCGCCCTCGGCACCGATGGTGCGGTCGCTCTACCGGAGATAGGTGCCGCTTTCGCAGCCGGCGACGTGATCGGCCATGCCCAGGTGATCAGCAGAGTAGCCGCGTTCTAGACGCGGACAGCGCGAGCGAAAGCTGACGAGATGCTTGCTGTGGTACTCGGCGCGCTGGGGCCGGAGGGGATCATCGCCCCGGTGCTCGCCGGCGATGGGGTCGCCACGACGCGGGCGACCGCCAAGGTTTATACGGCAATGGCCGCGCGATTGAACGCCGCCGCGGCCAACACCGACAGTTCGATGCTCCAGATGAGTGCGACGTTCCAAGCGCTCACCGCCGACCAGGCGCAGGCGGCGTTCCGGAAACATGCGGCATGGTTGCGTGAGCAGGCGGCAGTGGCTGAGGCGACCGGCCAGTTGCTGGACCGAGCGGCTGATATCTCCACCGCGGCGAAGGCCGCCATGGCGGTCCTCGCCGCCAAGGCCGCCCAGGTCCGGGTCCAAGAGGGTATCGCGCTCGGCGGCGGCTTCGGGCCGTTGAGCGGGGCGGCCCTACTCGAAGCCGAAGCCGAGTTGCTCGCGCTCAGAGGGGCTGCGCTAGGTGTGATGGGAGCTTACGCCAACGCGCTGGTGCCCACACTGGCCGCATTGCCGCCACCGCTCGAGGCGCCGCCGATTGTGACCGGCGGACCAGGGCCGGGCCCGCAGACGCAAAACGTGTCCTACGACAACCCGACCGACTACAACGGTAGCGACTTCACCCAGCAGACGGATATATCGAACACGTCGACGGGCGATGGGTCGACCGGATCGGACAACACCGGGACGGGCGATCAAAAACCCGGCGGCGATACCACGCAACCCAGTGATACGACCCAGCCGACGGATCCCACTCAGCCTGCGGATCCGACCCAGCCGGCGGATACGCTGGACCCCGCCACCAATCCCGAGCAATTGTCGCCGGACCCGAACGCCAATGGCTGGTCCGGGGATTCGGGAATGAACGGCATGGGAGACGGAGCCACGGACCAGTCCTGGTTGTACGGCACGTCGCAGAGCTCGCCGACGTTGGCCGCGTTGAGTGGTGGGGCCGGGAGTCTCGTCGCGCTCAATATGGCCCGCGGCGGCCTCGGATCGATGCCGGGCGCCGCGACCGGTTTCCGGTTGCCCGCCAGCTGGAATCCAGGAGCCGGACGGGCATTCGGCGCCATGCCGCAGCAAGCGGGATCCGGGCCGATGGCCCGGAAGGGACCGCCGCGCGGTGCGGTCGCGCCCAAGGCTCGAATGCGACGACGCCGCGACGACGAGAAGAGGTCGTCGAAGGTATTCGTCCCGGGCGAACCGCAGGATGTCCCGGTACTCGAGCAACCTCCCGTCATCGGGGTAATCGAGTACGAGGACCGGGACGGCCGAGACGAGCCGATGCTCGAATCGGTGCCGGCGGTGGGCATTATCGAGCGAAACGACAACGAAGACGAAGCGGTCCTCGCCTCCGCAGAACGTCCTCGGTGAAGCGCACCGAGGTCGATATCCAGTCGAAGGAGATGATCAATGCATTCGAGGAAGGTGTGGAAGACGATCCGGTCGCAATCGACCTGAATGTCGATGCCGCCCTGCTGTTACAGCATCTGGTCGGTTTCGAGTCCTATCCGCCGGTATTGGCGCTGTTGCCGAACATCTACCGCATCGAGGATCGGGATCGGGTATATGCCGTGGTCGCCGAGCAGCTCACCGAAGTGGGCGTGCTCGAGGACGGACGCGTGCACCCGGTCGTCGAGCATTGGCTGCAGTGCCTGTACCGGCCGGACGTGGAAATGGCGGTACGGATCCTGGACACCGGCTTGGACGGCGAGCCGAAAGGAATGCTGCGGATGTCACTGGTGCGCGCGGGCGAGACCCATGTACTCGCGGTGCGCTCCGACGATCATGTCGTCATCCAGTCGGTATTCCAGCAGGACGACCAGCTCGACACCTTGCCCGCCGCCGTCCTGGCCGCGCTCGGTCCGGCGCCGGTGTTGCAGTTCGAGCCGGTCGCCGCGACGGTGGAGCAATTCGGCGAGATTCCCGACGACCAGGACGAACGGCGGCGCGCCCTGGTAGAACTCGGGGCGGAACCGCACGCCGCCGCGGTGCTGAGCCGGGTGCTGGACGAGGTGGTCCGACGGGCCGAAGTGGTGATCATCGAGCACCACGACGGCAGCTCCGCGCAATCCGTATCCAGCGTGAACGTGGTGGATACGCTGTCGGGGCGATTCATCGTGACGCCGAGCGTCGCGATGGACGGACGGAAGTGGGCGAGATATGCGCCGGGCGATGATGCGGCCTTGCGGTCGGGTATCGGGGCGCTGATCGACCTGCTGCCCGGTCGAAGTTGGTTCGACACCAGCAGAACGAGCTGAACGTCGGACCGTGTTTGTCGAGAGGACGACGGAAATGAACCGAGCACCGAGCAGAAACGGTCATGAGGCCGAGTCCGCGCGCGCTCGCGGCGGTTACGACGCGTACTTCGCACCGACGAACGAGCTGACCGACGCGGCTGTCGCACCGGGCCCCGCCGCCGAGAAGAACCAGGACGCCGACAAGTTCACCCACGTCGAACCACCGGTCGGCGCGCCGCGCGAGCCGCGGCCGTCCGCGGGAGAACCCGATTCCCGCTCCCCGCAGGCGGTGACACCTCCTGCCGCCGCGGGCCCGCCACCTCGGCAGGCGAATGCGCCGACACCACAGGCGAACACGCCACCGATGCAGACCAACGTCGCTCCGCCGCCGCCGAGCGCCCCCTCGCCGGGCTATTCGGCCGCCCCACCCGCGGCTGCGCAGCAATCAGCGCAACAGCATTCGGCACAGCAGCAGTCCGCCGAGCAGTACCGTGCCGACCATGCCGCCGCTACGCCGTCCCAGGCCATCGCGCGCACCGACCCGACATCCGCGAATCAGCAGTGGTCTTCTGGATCGGCCACGCCCTGGGTCCCCGAGCGCGTCGATCACTCCGCCTACGAGCCGACGCCGCGCATCGAGGTGCTGCCCGCCGCGCTCAGCTCGATCGAACTGCTCGCCGACATCTCCGCCGCGAAACGCGCGCAGCTGCGCTCCAGCTCCGGTATGCGCGGCGCGCTCAACAAGGTCGGCTTCAATCTCGGGCTATCGCCTGCGGAACAGCGCGCCGAGGACCGCAAAGCGCGCATCCGGCGCCAGCTCACCACGACGTATCAGATCGCGGTGATCAGCGTGAAGGGCGGCGTCGGCCGCACCACCACCGTGGCGGCGCTCGGCTCGACCTTCGCGGGCCTGCGCCCGGACCGGGTGGTCGCGATCGACGCCAATCCGGACTTCGGCGACCTCTCCACCCGCACCTGCAGGCACCCGTACGGCCTGACCCTGCGCGATCTGGCGCAGGCGCAGAATCTCGACGCGTTCTCCGCGGTGCAGTCGTTCACCTCGATCAACTCCTCCGACCTCGCCGTGATCGCGTCGCCGTGGAGCACCGAGGCCACCGAGGCGCTGTCGGGCCGCGAGTACAGCATCGCCGTGGAGGTGCTGCGCAAGCACTTCAATCTGCTGGTGGTCGACTGCGGGACCGGTGTGCTGGATTCGGCGACGGCGACGGTACTGCAGACCAGCGACGCCGTCGTGGTCGTCACCCCGGCGACCGTCGGCGGCGTGACCGGCGCGGTGGCCACCTTGAACTGGTTGAGTTCGCACGGTCTGCAACACCTGATCGCGAAGTCGATCGTCGGCATCGTCCATCACCAGCCGCTGAAGCCGACCGTCGACGTGGACGCGATCGAGAAGCTGTTCGAGACCGCGCAGCGCCCCACCTGCGTGCTGCCCTATGACGCGCATCTGGCCGAAGGCGGCGAGATCGACCTGCGGTTGTTGGAGAAGGAGACGGTGCTCGCGTTCGAAGAGCTGGCCGCTTGGCTGGCCGATGGATTCCCTGGATACCTCTCCAGCGGCGCCGACAACTCCGGTGACCGCGGAGGGTGGCGATGAGTACTGCCGTCGCGCCCGCGCCTGCCGGGACGCAGCCGTCGGCGGAGGTCGCCCGGGCTCGGATCGCCGTGATGGTCTCCACCTATCAGGTCGACGTGGTGGTGCCGACCAAGTTCACCATCGAGACGTTCATCGATGATCTGCTGGTCGTGCTGGCCTCGGCGATCGATGACGAGAGCGTCGATTTCACGCCGCCGCAAGGACAGTGGAGCCTGGCCCGTCCGGGTGAGCTGCCGATTCCGCGCTGGCGCAGCCTCGCCGACCACGACGTCACCGACGGCACGATACTGATGCTGTCGGTCGTCGAGTCGGCGGAGGTGTTCACGCCGGTGGTCGAGGACATCACCGACGCGCTCGCCTTGATCAACGAGCGCGAGTTCGCCGAGTTCGACGCGAACACCGCCGCGATCGTCGGGCTGACCGTGCTGGGCATCGGGGCCTCGGCGGTGGCCGCGATGCTGGCTTGGTCGTGGACCATGACCGGTTCGGCCCTGTGGTGCGGGCTGCCCGCCCTGCTGCTCGGCGGGCTGTGCTGGGCGGGGGCCGCACTGGCCCGCCGCCGCAACGCGCCGGCCATGGTCACCCTGGGTTTGTCGTTGTCGGCGACGCCGCTGTTGTTCGCGGGCGGCGCGATGCTGGTGCCACCGGCCTACGGTCAGCCGGGCCCGTTCGCGGCCGCCAATCTGGCGGCCGGGGCCGTGGTGGCGGCGGTGGCCGCAGCCACCATGATGCGGGTGAGCGGCGTGGGCATCGCCACGCTGATGGCGGTGACGGTGCTCGGCGCGACGCTGACCGCGGCGGCCTTGCCGCTGACCTACGCGGATCTGTCCGTCGAGCAGGTCGCGGGTGGCGCGGTGTTCGTCGGAATCGTGCTGCTGACCATGGCGCCACGGTTGGCCGTGGTGATCGCGCGCATCCGGCCGCCCGATCTGCCGGACCCCGGCAACGAGGTCTCACCGACGACGCTGACCGACATCTTCGACGCGGAGACGGTGCGCGAGGGGGACGAGCACACCGCGGTCGGCGAGCAGCAGCGCCATGCCGCCGAAGCCGGTATCGAGAGCCGCGCCCGGCTGGCGGTGACCAGTCTGCGCGGCCTGATCGCGGCGATCTCCACGGTGCTCGCGGTCTCCGCGGTGGTCTCGGCCGTGACCAGCCCCGGCGGCATCCGCGAGATCGTCATGGCCGCCGCGATCGGCGGCCTGCTGGCGATGCGCGCGCGCTGGCATCCGGACCGGGTCCAGGCGATCGCGCTGATCGCCGGGTCCGCCGTGACCGTGTGCGGCGTCGGTTTCAGCTTGGTCGGCGCCTACGAGACCCCGGTCGCCCGCCTCGTGGTCGGACTCGTCGTCGCGACGGCGGCCTGCGCTGCTTGTGTCGCGGCGTTCCGGTTGCCGGGAAAGCGGCTCTCGCCGGTCACCCGCCGGGTCATCGATCTGGTGGAATACGCGCTCATCCTGGTGGTTCCGGTGATCGCCTTCTGGATCATGGGCGTCTACACCGCGATGCGAGGGATCTGATGAAGGTCGGCAGTGCCGCTGTGGCGGTCCTGGCCGGGGTGATGCTGGCAGTGACCGCCGCTCCGGCGGTCGCGCTGGAACCGCCCCAGGTCGTGGTCGGCGCGCCGCCCGCGGACGACCCGCCGGGCCCCGAGGAGCCGATGAAGCAGCAGAAAGGCTGCCTGGCCGCAGGTGTCCTGCCCGACAGCGACCTCAGCCGCACTCCGCCGCCGGAACTGGCGCTGGATCTGCGCCGCGCCAGGGCGCTGAGCCGGGGCGCCGGAGTGACCGTCGCCGTCATCGACACGGGGGTGCAGCCCCAGTCGCGCCTGCCCAACCTGGTCGGCGGCGGCGACTACCTCGCGCCAGGCGGCGACGGCCTGTCGGACTGCGATGCGCACGGCACGCTGGTCGCGGGCATCATCGGCGCCGCCTCCGATGCCACGGACGGGTTCACCGGGGTGGCGCCGGACGCGCGGATCATCTCCATCCGCACGCGTTCCGGCGCGTTCAGTCCCGAACGGCCGAGTTCCGATCCCAGCCAGCGGATCGCCGTCGAGATCAGGACGCTGGCCCGGGCGATCACGCGCGCCGCGAATCAGGGCGCCGGAGTGATCACCGTGTCGCTGCCGACCTGTATGCCGGTGGACGCACAGGTCGACCAGTCCATGCTGTCGGCGGCCATCGGCCATGCCGTCCACGTGCGCGGTGCGCTCATCGTGGCCGGGGCGGGGAACGCGGGGGGAGCCGCCAACTGCGCGCAGAATCCGGACATCGATCCGGCGCGCCCGAGCGACCCGCGCAACTGGCGCGACGTGAAGACCATCTCCACGCCGGGTTGGTTCGGCCCCGACGTGCTCACCGTGGGATTCACCACCGCGACCGGCGCTCCCATGCCGGATTCGCTCACCGGCCCCTGGGTTTCGGTGGCCGCACCGGGGACCGGCATCGAATCGCTCGGCCCCGGCGGCGGTGGCCTGATCAACGGCGTCGGCGAACCGGACAAACTGGTGCCCGTCGGCGGCGCGTCCTTCGCCGCGGCATACGTCAGCGGGGTAGCCGCCTTGTTGCGTTCGCGGTTCCCCAACGAGACCCCGCGCGAGATCGCTTCCCGCCTGCAGGCCAGCGCACACGCGCCGGCCCGCGGCATCGACAACATCGTGGGCGCGGGCGTGATCGACCCGCTCGCCGCCCTCAGCTACCGCACACCGCCGCAGCAACCCGCGGGCCTGTTCCGGTCCTCGGAACTGCCGATGCCCGCTCCGCCACGCGCGAAGGATCTGCGGCCCGCGATCACCGCGACCGTCGTCATCCTCGCGGCCGTGCTGCTCGGCCTCGCCGGAAGCCATCTCAACTCCGGGACGCGGAGGCGCCGGTGAGCTTTCCGAGCGTACGGGTCGCCGGCGTCGAGCGTGGTCCGTTCGCCGCCTTCGTCGTCGTCGGCAGCCCGCTGCTGGCGGGCCTGTCGGCAAAGACCCCGTGGTGGGTGAGCGCGGTGGTGGTCACGGTCCTGGTCGTGACGGTGACCGTTCGGGTGAACGAACGAACCGGCATGCGCTGGCTGCTCGACTGGGTGGCCTACCGCACCGGCCGCACCGCGCGGGCGCGCGAACGCACGCAGCCGGCGCGGATCCGGGACGTGCAGGTCGCCGCGGGAGTCTGTGGCGTCAACGAGGCCGGCGACACGCTGATCGCGATGATCCAGCTCGCGCCCAACCTTGACCTGCCCACCGTCATCGCCGAGCGGACCCTCTACACCGAGGACACCATCCCGGTGGACGCGCTGCTTCCGATGCTGGACCAATTCGGCATCTCGGTCGACATCGACATCGTCACCACCGGTCAACGGGTCCGCTCCAGCGGCAGCTACAGCATGCTGTACGACCAGCTGATCGGTACCCACCCGGTGGTCGGTGACCGGCTGACCTGGTTGGTGGTGCGGCTCGACCAAGAACGCAATCTGGCGGCGCTCAGCAAACGCGGGCCGTGCGCGGTGGTCGCGCCCAAAGCGCTGGCCAGCGCCACGCATCGCATCGCTGGGCGGCTGCGCGAGCGGGGGATCGCCGCGCACGCGCTGCCCGCCGCCGCCCTGCAGGACGCGACGCGCCTGCTGCACGCGGGCGTCGAGCTCTCCGACCTCCGGGAAACCTGGAGCAATCTGGAGTCGTCGGTGCCGGGACGGTGCGTGACCAGCTTCCTGATCGACTGGACCCGCCTGAGCGGGGTGAGCCTGGACGACTGCTGGACGTGGAACCGCGGCCGCACCACCCTCGTGGTGAGCCTGACCGACGACATGGCGGGTCCGCGTGCCATCGTCCGGTTCATCGGCCCCGCGGTCACCACCGACCCGCCGGACTATCTGCGACTCCTGGGCGGCGACCAGTCCACCGCCTTGCTGGCGTCGTTGCCCACCGGCGCGTCCGTCCGCGCCCTGCGCGGCTTCGAGTCCGGCGCCGACATCGCACCCGACGAACTCGTCACCGACCTGGCCATCGCGATCGGCCCGAATGGGCAGATCCTCGGTGCGATCAGTGGTCAGCCGCGCCACACCCTGGCGCTGCCGCTGTTCGACCCGGCCCGGTACAACCCGCGCAGGCGCACCATCGATGTGCACGCCATGCTGCCGGTAGCCCAGCAGATCATTCTGCGGGCGATGGTGGTCGGCGCGGACGTGGAGATCCACTCGGCGCGGCCGGACAGCTGGCGCCAGCTGGTGACCGCGGTCGGCGACCCGCGCTCGATGCGCTTGGCCGACCCGGGCGACGGGCACACCGGCGGCCACGACGCGGAGGCGGAGCCCCCGGCCACCATCGCGGTCTTCGACCACCTGCCGCCACGTGCGTCCAGGGCGCACACGACGGTCACCATCAGCGAGCCCGGCGGTCCGCGCAGGCGTGCGGTCGATCTCGCGATCAACCAGGTCAGCGCAACCGCGGTGGACGTGAGCATCCCGATGCGCACGGTGCGGGTTGACCTCATCGAGCCGAGAGGCGAAACACGATATTTCGATACTGTCGACGGTCCGCCCGCGCATCCCGCGCAGGCATCCGGACCCGTGGTTGCACCTCCGCAACCCGGTGGCCGTCGCGTGAGCTGATGGGAGCGGTCGGTTAATGTCTATCACCGTGGTAGCGGACACCCATTCCGATGGCGGCGATCTCCCTCATCCGGACGCCGGGGACGCGCTAACTCCCAGACAGGCCGCGGCGGCGATTTTCTCCAGCCGGTTGTCGGAGCTGATCGCGGAATCCGTCGTCTCGACCGAGGACGGATCGACGCGGTCGCTGACGCTCTACTCGCTGGCGCAGCACCTGGAATTGGCCTACCCGGACGTGCCGGTGTCGCAGTCGGGTTTGTACCGGCTGATCCACGGTGACGCGATCCCGCGCTTGGACCTGGTGATCGCGCTGGCGCGGGTGTTCGACGTGCCGCCGGAGTACTTCGTGACCGAGGAGAAGAAGCGCTGATCCGCCCGGTCGGCTGTTCTCTCCAGCGGGAATAGCGACGACTCGGCGGGTGACTCGGTCCGGATACGATCCGGGTCATGCCCGCCGAGGACCCGGGAGATGTCTTTCTCCGTCATCGAGGTGCGGTCCTCGACGCATTGCTCGCCGATCCTTCACTCGGGTCTTCCGCGACGCCGTCCACCGTCGCCGCGGATTTCGGCGGCGGCGCCGAACCGGTCGACAGCGCGGCGATCAGCGTCCCGTCGGTCGGTTTGCCGGATTTCGACTCGCAGCCGCGAGAGGCCGCGCCGCGGCGCCGCACCGGTGACGGCCCGAAGGCCAGCGAACGAATTCTGGCGCTGCTGAACGGGCAGGCGCAGGATTCCACCCCGGCGATGGATTTCGCGAACGACTACTCATCGGTCGCCGCGAGATCGAACGCGGAGGCCACGCCGGAACCGGAGCCGGAGCGTCCGTCGACGCCATCGGCCACCCGGCTCGCCCCCGCGCAGCAGATGGCGAAGGACGCGCTCGTCCAGCTGCGCAAACCCAGGGTCGCGCTGATCGTCGCCGCGGTGCTCGCCGTGCTGCTGGTGCTGCTGCTGATCACTACGGGCGGCCAGGAGAACACCTCGGCCAGCCAGGTGCTGGTCGTCACGCCGCCGCCGAGTTCCGCCGCGCCGTCGACTTCGCCCGCGCCACCGGCGAGTTCGATGATCCAGGTGAAGTCCGCGGACTCGAAGTGCCCGCCGGGCAGCACCTCGGCGATGGACGCCTTCGGCGGGCAGACCGGCAAGGCGTGGTCGTGTGTGCGGGCCTATAAGGTCGACGGTCAGGTCATCACCATCGATCTGGGCAAGACCTATCAGATCGATTCGATCGGCATCGTGCCCGGCTGGGATCACATCAGCGCGGACGGCACGGATCAGTGGGCTAAATACCGCACGGTCAGCCGGGTTTCGTACATGTTCGACGACAGCACCAAGACCGTCTACACGCAGCCGACCCTCGACCAGCGGACCCTGGTGGTGACCAAGATCGAGCCCGCGGTGAGCGCCTCGAAAATCGTGCTGACCGTGCTGGAGTCCAAGGGCGATTCGACGATCAACACCACCGCGATCTCCTCGATCGTCATCACGGGGCGCTGAGGTGTCCACACTGCCCGAACTGGTCTGCCAGTACTGCTCGCACCGCAACACCGGCGCCGATGCGCGCTGCGCGCACTGCGGAGCGCCGCTGCACACGGCCGTGGACAAGGTGAAGTCCGTCGCGGAGAAGCTGCCCGCCCAGGTCGCCGAAGTCGCCGAGAAAGCGGGCGGCGAGGCGAAGAGATTCGTGGACAAGGCATATCCGCGCTGGCAGTGGCAGGCCGTCGGGGTGCTCGCGTTGCTGATGGTCCTCGCCGCGGTCTGGGGCGTGCGTTCCTGTTCGCTGTCCCTGCCGTCGACGGTGCAGGGAACGGCGCCGGTGCGAGCCATGCCGGATCTGCTGCGCACCTCGGCGATCTGTCAACCGCTCGACTCGGGCGGGCAGCGGGAGAAGTGCGTCATCGCCGCCACCGACCCGATGTTGTTCGGCAATATCGCCGGCGGCCGCGACCTGACCTTCTACGTCGAGGTGCTAGCGCAGGATCGCTTGGCCGACAGCATCTCTCGATGGCGCGGCGCGGGTGGAGCGGCCCTCGTCGACGGTCCCGTCTACGCGGCGATCGGCCCCTCGGCAACCGTCTGGTACGCGGACACTCGGACGGGTCTGCGGTTGGAGACGGGCACCTTCGCCGGTCGAGCCGGTGCCCAGACCTTCTTGTCGCGAGCAGGACTGGTCCGCTGACGTCACCGCGGTCGTTCCACTGAGCCCCGGAAAATCCCTGATCCGGACGGCGTAACCCATGTTCGTCCTGGCAGATTATTGTTACACTGTTGATTGTGCCGTTATCCAGCGGTACGTTATTTGAAGTACGAAACACGTACGAGCGCAGTTCTCGGGAAGGCAACGGATCGATGGTGGCAACCACCCAGCAGACGATTTCACCGAAGCGGTTCCGCGATGATCCGACCGATCTGGAGGCGGCATATTTCCGGTGGATCCAGCCGGGATCCTCGACGTCGGCGATCACGGACCGGGCCGAGCGGATCTTCCGGCAGCACTTGGAGCTGGCGGCCACCCGCGCGCCCGGTTCGGCGACCACGAGGGTCTACCGGCCGGACGACAGCGCCGGGGTCGGCGCCGCGATCCAGATCGTCAACGACGACATGCCGTTGCTGGTCGATTCGGTGACCGCGGCGCTGCGCCGCCTGGGCGCGACGGTCACCGAAGTCGTGCACCCGGTCTTCGACGTCTCGCGGGACGCCGACGGACGGGTGCTGTCCATCGCGCCCCGGGACGGCGTGGCCGAGCCTGCGGGGGAGGCCGACGGGCGGACGCTGCGCGAATCGTGGATCCACGTGCAGCTGGGCGCGGGCCTGTCCGACGAACTGGTGGACCGGATCGAACAAGCCTTGCCGCCGCTGCTGGCCGACCTGCGGCGCGTGGCCGACGACACACCGACCATGGTCGAGGTGCTCAATACCGTTGCCGATCAGCTCGATCAGGCCGCGCAGTGGGCCGGTGACGCGGAGATCCCGCAAACCGCCGGGCTGTTGCGCTGGCTGTCCGACGGGCACTTCACCCCACTCGGCTACGGCTACTACCACTTCCGCCGCTCCGCGCCCAGCGCGAACGCCGACTTCGAGCCGTGGCAGCTGCCCGGCACCGGGCTCGGCATCCTCGGCAACGGCGCCGACGCGGACATCAGCGTGCCCGTGGTGGGCGCGAAGCGCACGGTGCTGCGGATGGCCAACGGCTCGGTCGATTCGCTGCTGCCGGGATCGCGGGACCTGTATTTCATCAGCGTGGCCGATTACGGCGCGAGCGACCCGAGCGGCCGGGCGGCCTGGGGCGACACCGTCAAGATGGTCAAGGGCGAGCACGTCTTCGTCGGCACCTTCACCGTCGCGGGCCTGCACGAGAACATCCTCGACATCCCGGTCATCTCCCGGCGCGTGCTGCAGGTCATCGAATGGGCGGGCTTCGGCCTCGACTCGTTCTCCGGGCAGGCCATGCTGGAGATGATGCAGTCGTTCCCGCGAGTGGAGCTGTTCTCCACCGACGCCCGCAGGCTGTTCGAAACCGTCTCCGCCGTCATGAATCTCGGGCTGCGGCGGCAGGTGCGGCTGTTCATCCGGCGCGATTCGCGCAGCGACACCATCTACTGCCTGGTCTACATGCCGCGCGACCGCTACTCCACCGAAGTTCGTGTGCGCATGGGCGAGATCCTGCGCGAGCAGTTCGACGCCGAGCAGATCGCGTACTCGGCCCGCGCCACCGAATCGGAGCTGGCCGTCGTGTACTTCACCGTGCACCGCAAGCCGGGCGCCGACGCCGCCGACATCTCCGAGGAGAATCGCGAGCGGATCCAGGAGCTGCTGCTGGCGACGACGTGGACGTGGGGCGACCGCCTGGTCGCCGAGGCCGCGGGTGCGTCCGACGTGCCGCAGGCGCTGGTCACCGAGTACGCCGCGGCCTTCCCGGCCAGCTACCAGCAGGAGCACGAGCCCGCGCACGCGCTCAGCGATCTGCGCAGGCTCGAGCGGCTGGCCGACGGCGCGATCGACACCGATCTCTACCGCCAGGGCGACTCCGCTTCCGCCGAATGGCGCTTCACGCTGTACGTGGCGGGCGAGGGTGTCTCGCTGAGCCGGGTGCTTCCGGTGCTGCACAGCCTCGGCGTGGAGGTGGTCGACGAGCGGCCCTACCGCATCGTGCTGGCGGACCGGCCGGACCGCTGGATCTACGACTTCGGACTCCGGGTGACCGCGGCGCCGCTGCGGGAAGCACTGGCCGCCGAGCCCTCGGCGCAACTGGCGCACTCCGTCGACGCCACGTCGCTGCCGGAGACCAGTGCGCGGCGGCGCTTTCCGGACGCGGTGACCGCGATGTGGTTCGGCCGCGCCGAAGTCGACGGCCTGAACGAACTGGTGCTGCGCGCCGGTCTGCACTGGCGCGAGGTGGCCTTGCTGCGTGCCTACGCGAAGTATCTCCAACAGGCCGGATTCGCCTACACCTTCGGAAACATCACCCGTGTGCTGCTCACGCATCCGGCGACCGCGCGGTCGTGCATCGACCTGTTCGCCGCGTACTTCGACCCGGACGGCGTCGGTACGGAGGCCACCGACCGGGCAGCGGAGATCGCCGCGCGGGTGCAGAGCGAGATCGACGCGGTGGTCAGCCTGGACACCGACCGCATCCTGCGCGCACTGTTCGGGCTGATCGAGGCGACCTTGCGGACGAACTACTACCGGCGTGACGAGGCGGGTGCCAGGCTGGACTACCTGTCGGTCAAGCTGAATCCGCACGCCATCGCCGAGTTGCCGAAGCCCAAGCCGCAATTCGAGATCTTCGTGTACTCGCCGCGGGTGGAAGGCGTGCATCTGCGCTTCGGTTCGGTGGCGCGTGGCGGCTTGCGCTGGTCGGACCGGTTGGAGGACTTCCGCACCGAGATCTTGGGCTTGGTCAAAGCGCAGGCGGTGAAGAACGCCGTGATCGTGCCGGTGGGCGCCAAAGGCGGCTTCGTGGTCAAGCAACCGCCGACTCCCACCGGTGATCCGGCCGCGGACCGGCAGGCGCTCGGCGCGGAAGGCGTCGCTTGCTATCGCACGTTCATCTCCGGCCTGCTGGACATCACCGACAACGTCGACCGCGCTACCGGCGAAGTGCTTCCGCCCGCACAGGTGGTGCGCCGGGACGGTGACGACACCTACCTGGTCGTGGCCGCCGACAAGGGCACCGCGACGTTCTCCGACATCGCCAACGACGTGGCGCAAAGCTACGGCTTCTGGCTCGGTGACGCCTTCGCCTCCGGCGGTTCGGCCGGCTACGACCACAAAGCCATGGGCATCACCGCCAAGGGCGCGTGGGAGAGTGTGAAGCGGCACTTCCGCGAGATGGAGATCGACACTCAGAGCCAAGACTTCACCGTCGTGGGCGTCGGTGACATGAGTGGTGACGTGTTCGGCAACGGCATGCTGCTGTCGGAGCACATTCGCCTGGTGGCCGCGTTCGACCACCGCCACATCTTCCTGGACCCGGATCCGGATGCGGCGCGTTCCTATCGGGAGCGGCAGCGGATGTTCGCGTTGCCCAGGTCGTCGTGGGCGGATTACGACACCTCGCTGATCAGCCCCGGCGGCGGCGTCTACGACCGCTCCGCCAAAGCGATTCCGGTGACGCCGGAGGTGCGCGCGGCACTCGACCTGCCCGCGAGCGTGACCACCTTGTCCCCGCCGGAGATGATCAAGGCCATCCTGCTGGCCCCGGTCGATCTGCTGTGGAACGGCGGTATCGGCACCTACGTCAAGGCGAGCACCGAAACCAACGCCGACGTGGGCGACAAGTCCAACGACTCGGTCCGGGTGAACGCCGACCAGTTGCGGGTCAAGGTGATCGGTGAGGGCGGCAACCTGGGCGCGACGGCGCTTGGCCGCATCGAGTTCTGCCGCAACGGCGGACGCATGAACACCGACGCGCTGGACAACTCGGCGGGCGTGGACTGCTCCGACCACGAGGTCAACATCAAGATCCTGCTCGACGCCGTCGTCTCCAGCGGCGAGCTGCCCGTCGCCGAGCGCAATCCGCTGCTGGCCTCGATGACCGACGAAGTCTCCGATCTCGTGCTGCGCGACAACATCTCGCAGAACTTCCGGCTCGGGATGTCGCGGGCCGACGCGGCGGGCATGTCGGGCGTGCACGCCAGGCTGATCAACGACCTCGAGCAGCGGCGCGGTCTGGACCGCGAACTGGAGGCGCTGCCGACCGAGGCGGAGCTGGCCCGCCGCGCCGCCGATGGGACCGGGCTGACCTCGCCCGAACTGGCGAATCTCATGGCGCATGTGAAGCTCTCGCTGAAGGCCGACCTGCTGGCCGGCGATCTGCTCGACAGCGCGGCGTTCGCGTCGGTGCTGCCCGCCTACTTCCCCGCCCCGCTGCGGGAGCGGTTCGCCGCCGCGATCGGCAGGCACCCGCTGCGGCGGGAGATCGTGGCCACCGTCGTGGTCAACGAGATGGTGGACTACGGCGGGATCACCTACGCGTTCCGGCTCGCGGAAGAGGCCGGGGCGACCACCGACGACGCGGTGCGCGCCTACAAGGCCGCGGTGGAGATCTTCGATCTGCACACGCTCTGGCAGCGCATCCGGGAGACGCCGATGTCCACGGCGGCGCGCAACGAGCTGGAGCTGGAGACCAAGCGCACCTTGGACCGGGCGTCGCGCTGGCTGCTGTCCAACCGGCCGCAGCCGATCGCGATCGGCGCGGACATCGCCAGGTACCGCGACGGCGTGCGCGCCCTGTCCGGTCAGGTGCCCACGTGGCTGACCGGTTACCTCACCGACGATCTCGCCGAGCGTTCGCGGCGCTCGATCGCCCGTGGCGCGCCGCGGGAGCTGGCCGAGGAGGCGTTCGGGCTGATCCATCGCTTCCCGCTGCTGGACGTGATCGACCTGGCCGACATCGCCGAGCGCGACGCCGCGGAGGTCGCGGTGCTGTACTACGCGCTCAACGAGCACTTCCAGATCGAACGGCTGCTGACCGCGGTCGGCAAGCTGGAGCGCGGCGGGCGGTGGCGGGCACTGGCGCGCCTCGCGGTCCGCGAGGACCTCTACGATTCGCTGCGATCGCTGACCCTCGACGTGCTGACCGCGAGCGAGCCGCAGGACAGCACCGCCGAGAAGATCGCGTACTGGGAGTCGACCAACCGGTCGCGGCTGGCCCGCGCGGGCGCGTCGCTGGCGCAGATCTTCGCCGCCGAGACCCATGATCTCGCAGCGCTGTCGGTGGCGGCGCGGCAGGTTCGCGGCATGGTGAGTGGCGGCGAATCGACGGCCTTGGCGCCGACGGTCGCGGGCTGATCCGGCCGCACGATGCCCGGAGGCAGGCGCTCGGCGTCAGCCTCCGGGCATCGGCGTTCCACAGTCGCCGCAGAACTTGGCGGCGGGCGTCGACGGGGCGCCGCAGCTCGGGCAGTGCCGTGGCTGCGGTGCGAGACGCGCCCCGCAGTTCATGCAGAACTTGGCGCCCGCCGGATTAGCGGCCTGGCAGGCGGCGCAGGTCGTCTGGGCGGTCTCCGGCGCCGCGGCGGGTGGTTGCGGCGCGGGGGAGTGGCCGACCTGATGGCCGATGGCGTTCAGACTCAATGCCGCTCCCAGGAATCCACCTTCCATACCGTGGTGGCCGCGTGCGAAGCCCTGGCTCGCGCCGAGTGCGAGCTCGCCGGCGGCGTAGCGCTGGAAATCACCGGTGAGGCGGATGTACTTGACGTCCTTGGCCAGTCGTTTCAGCCGGTCGGCGTCCTCCGGCGCCAGGCTTATGTCGAAGTTGCCCATGCGCGGGATGCGCAGCCCGTATTCGTAGAGCGCGGTGTTGGTCTGGCGCATCACCGCGTGCTCGATCGGCTGCAGCTGCGCCGAGAGCCCGAGCACGGGCCAGTCGCCGCGCGCGACCCCTTGGGTCACCGCGATCTTCATGGATTTGAGCAGCAAGTCGGCGCACCAGTTCTGCACCCGGTCCTGGTCGGTGAGATCGGCGGTGCCCGCGAGCGCGGTGAGCAGCTCGGCCGGGTCGCGCACGGTCAGGGCGAATTCGCCGAAGACGCGCAGTGTCACCACCTGCTCGCTGACCGGGTCGAGGATGTCGTCCAGCCGGCCGCCGAAACGGATTCCCGGGAACTCCCGCGTGGAGACGAAATACAGTTCGGCGCGGTAGTAGTTGCCGCCGGTGAGGGTGTCGACGAGCGCGCCGAGCACGGGCAGCTCGTCGGCGTCGATGCGGTGGCGGCCCGGGCCCATCGCGGCCACCACGCGCCCGGATTTGACGAAGAGGGCGAGCTGGTCGGCGTTGACCAGCGCGCGGCTGTAGCGGCGGATGTTGACATCCGGCCACTTGTAGACCAGCTGGTTCTTGCGGTCCTCGGGGACCGCGATGAATTCCCGCTCGAACCAGGCCATCTGCGCTCCCTCATCGTCCTATTTGTCACATTGAGCGTACCGATATGCGGTGGCGCGATCAACGACTCCCGCGCCGATCGCCGCTGCTCGGACGCTGTTTTTCCAAAGTCTTTGATGTCCAGCGTGTTACAAGTCGCGACTCGCTATTGAACGTGCCGCTATCTAACGGTACATTGAGCGAAGTTATGATCGCCGTCACCTGAAAGGCCATCGCCATGACCACAGTTCGACCACCAGCGGATGCGCCCGCGCAGGCTGCCGCGCTCGAAGACGAGGACTCGGGCTACCACAAGTCGCTGCGCCCGCGTCAGCTGCAGATGATCGCGATCGGTGGGGCGATCGGCACCGGCCTGTTCCTCGGCGCGGGTGGCCGGCTGGCCAGCGCGGGCCCTGGTCTGTTCCTCGTGTACGCCATCTGCGGCGTGTTCGTGTTCTTCATCCTGCGGGCGCTCGGTGAGCTGGTGCTGCATCGCCCCTCCTCGGGATCGTTCGTCTCCTACGCCCGCGAGTTCTACGGCGAGAAACTGGCCTTCGCGGTCGGGTGGATGTACTTCTTCCACTGGTGCATGACCGGGATCGTAGACATCACCGCCATCGCGACATATGTCCATTACTGGGGAGCGTTCGAGGCGATCCCGCAGTGGCTGATCGCCCTGGTCTCCCTCGCGGTCGTGGTGAGCATCAACCTCGTGTCGGTGAAGTGGTTCGGCGAACTCGAGTTCTGGGCCGCGCTGATCAAGGTGATCGCGCTGGTCACCTTCCTGATCGTGGGCACGGTATTCCTCGCGGGCCGCTTCAAGATCGATGGCCAGGTCACCGGGCCGAGCGTCATCGCCGACCACGGCGGGCTGTTCCCGACCGGTTTGCTCCCGCTGGTGCTGGTCACCACCGGTGTCGTCTTCGCCTATGCCGCAGTGGAACTCGTCGGCACCGCGGCCGGTGAGGCGGAGAACCCGGAGAAGATCATGCCGCGCGCGATCAACTCGGTGATCGCCCGGATCGCGCTGTTCTACGTGGGTTCGCTGGTCCTGCTGGCGCTGCTGCTGCCCTACACCGCGTTCAAGAACGGCGAGAGCCCCTTCGTCACCTTCTTCTCGCGGCTGGGTGTGGAAGGCGCGGGCTCGGTGATGAACCTGGTCGTGCTGACCGCGGCGTTCTCCAGCCTGAACGCCGGCCTGTACTCGACCGGCCGCATCCTGCGCTCGATGTCGATGAACGGCAGCGCGCCGACCATCGCGGCGCGGATGTCCCGTGGCGGCGTGCCCTACGTCGGCATCCTGGCCACCGGCGCGGTCGCGCTCATCGGCGTCGGCCTGAACGCGGTCGTGCCGGAGCAGGCCTTCGAGATCGTGCTGAACATGTCGGCGCTGGGCACCATCTTCGCCTGGACCGCGATCGTGGTCTGCCAGTTGCAGCTGTGGCGCTGGTCGCGCACCGGCCGCGCGGAGCGTCCGTCGTTCCGGCTGATCGGCGCGCCGTACACGAGCTTCGCGACGCTGGTGTTCCTGGCCACCGTGGTCTTGCTGATGGCGTTCAGCGACGACCACGTGCAGCGCGGTGCGGTGATCGCGATGCTGGTCATCATGGTTCCCGCGCTGGTGGGCGGCTGGTTCCTCGCCCGTAAGCGAGTGCTGCAGATCGCGGAGATCCGCCAGGGCATCACCGGCCAGTTCCCGGTCCTGGCCGAGCGGCCGCTCCGCGCGACGGCCGACCCGGTGGTGATCCTCGACAAGCCCGACGACGAAGAGTAAGGCAGTATCCGCCCCGGGCCGTTCGCCCGGGGCGGAACTATTCCCAATGCCGGGAACAATACACGCGCGCATCGACAGGCGGCGGACCAGAATGAAACCGCGATTCAACGGCGGGTCTGAGAGGTTCGTATGCCGGAGCACCCCAGCGCATCCGACCGTCCACTTGCGCATCCATGGGCGAATCGGCGCATGCGCGGCACCGAGGTGCCTCGGCGAACTTCTCACCCCTGGGCAACTCGGCACCTGCTCAAGACCGAGGTGCCCCCGCGACTTCCCAATCCGTGGTCGACACCGCGGACGGTCGACAAACGCCGTGGCGTCGCCGTCGACTCGGTGCCCAGCGACGGCGGGCCGCCGACCGGCCGCGACGACGGGGGCGAGGAAACCATCGGCACCGCTGAGCGGCTGCTGCTCGGCGCACTCGAGTCCGAATCGGATTCCGGGCGCAGCGCACGCTCGCGCCCGAGCGGGCGAAGATTGGGCGGTGGGCTGGTGTCGATGCCCAAGGTGAGCCCGCTCGATCCGCGCACCGCGGTGATGCAGAACCCGGAAGTGCCCGAGCACAAGCGGTTCTGCTGGAAATGCCAGCAGCCGGTCGGCCGCACCACCGCGGCGGGGCCCGGCGCCGTGGAGGGTGAGTGCGGCCGTTGCGCCTCCCCGTTCAACTTCCGGCCGCTGCTGCAGCCGGGGGAGATGGTCGCCGACCAGTACGAAGTCCAGGGTTGCCTGGCCCACGGCGGACTCGGATGGATCTACCTGGCGGTCGATCGCAACGTCAGCGATCGCTGGGTGGTGCTGAAGGGGTTGCAGAACCCGCTCGACTTCGAGGCGCATGTCGTCGCCCTCGCCGAACGCCAATTCCTCTCGGAGGTGGCGTATCCCGGCATCGTCAAGATCCACAACTTCGTCAAGCACCGTTCCGGGCGCGACGTGGCCGACGGTTACATCGTCATGGAGTACGTCGGCGGGCGTTCGCTCAAGCGGATGCTGGATCTGCGTGCGCCGGAACGGATTCCGGTCTCCGAGGCGATCGCCTTCATGATGGAGATCCTGCCCGCGCTGGACTATCTGCACTCGTTCGGGCTGGCCTACAACGATCTCAAGCCCGACAACATCATGGTCAGCGAGGACGAGGTCAAGCTGATCGATCTCGGCGCGGTGGCCGCGATGGAGTCCTACGGCAGCATCTACGGCACCCCGGGTTATCAAGCGCCCGAGATCACCGAGACCGGGCCCACCGTCGCCTCGGACATCTATACCGTCGGACGAACGCTGGCCGCGCTGGTGCTGGACATGCCCAAGAACGCCGACGGACACCAGCTGCCCGGCATCCCGTCGCCGGACGACGAGCCGCTGTTGCGCGACTATCCGGCGCTGTACCGATTGCTGTGCCGTGCCACCGATCCGGATCCCAAACGTCGCTTCCCGACCGCCTACGCGATGTACGGCCAGCTCGCCGGCGTCCTGCGCATGGTGCTCGCCTACGACACCGGTAAGGAACATCCGCAGGCGTCGCTCGAATTCGGTGCCATGCGCGGCGATTTCGGCATCGAGACGTTGATCGGGCAGACCGACGGGATGACCGACGGCCGGCACCGCCTGCCCGCGCTGGACGCGCCGAGCGTCGTCGCGGCCCTGCCGGTGCCGCTGATCGACGGCGAGGACCCCAGCGCCGATCTGCTGTCCACGCTGCTGCACGGCGATCCCAGGCACGCGCTGGACGCGCTGCGCCGCACCGCCGACCGGATCGTCTCCGGGACCATTCCGGAGCCGGAGACGTTCGAACTGGAGGGCACGCTGACCGCGGTCCGCGCCCACCTGGACCTGGGCGAGGTGGTGCCGGCCTGCGATCGGCTCGCCGACCTGCGGCCGGACTACGGCACGGATTGGCGGCTGGAGTGGTATTCGGCCGTCGCGGCCCTACTGGACGGGCAGTACGAACGCGCCTACGAGTACTTCGACCTGGTGCACGGCATGCTGCCCGGTGAGATCGCCCCGGCCCTGGCGCTGGCGGCCACCGCGGAGCTGACCCTCCAGCATCTCGGGGACGCCGCGGGTGACCGCTGGCATCGGCTCGCCGAGGAGTACTACCGCACGGTGTGGCGGACCAATCACGGCTTGGTGAGCGCGGCTTTCGGCCTGGCCCGCAGGCTCGCCGCCGACGGCGGTTTGCTGGAGGCGGTGGAAGTCCTGGATCAGGTGCCGGAGGCGTCGCGGTACCAGAGCGTGGCGCGCATGACGGGATGTCTGCTGCTGGTCTCGCAACCCATCCCGGAGACCACCGAGGCCGACCTGCTCGAGGCGGCCGCGCGGCTGGACGCCGCGCCGGACGAACCGCGGGCGCTGCAACTCCAGGTCATCGTGGTCGGCGCGGCGCTGGAGTGGGTGCGAGCGGGCGGCGCGGCGGCCGATCCGGACGCGACCCTGCTCGGTTTCCCGTTCACCCTGCTGGGCCTGCAACGCGGACTGGAGTCGAGCCTGCGCGCGCTGGCCCGGATCGCCCCGCATCGGCTGCACCGCTACCGCTTGGTCGACCTGGCCAACTACGTCCGGCCGAAGTCGAGGTGGTGACCGGTCTCAGGTCGTGCGCGCGGTGAACATGAAAAGGGCTGGCGCGGCCAGGATCACCAGCAGCCACAGCCAGTTGCCGGTGGTCACCGCGAGCACCACCGAGAAGACCACCGCCGCGCCGGCCAGGACGACCAGGCGAGGCAGCGGGTTGACCGGGGTGATCTCGGCGGGGGGTGGTGTGCTGCCGGGCAGGTCGGCGAACAGTTCCGCCAGCTGCGTCTTGGTGGTCGCGGCGGCGACCGCCGCGCTCAGTTCGTCGAACTCGGCCAGGCTCAGCCGGCCCGTGCCCAGATGGTGGGTCAGCTCGCGCATCGCGCGTTCGCGGTCGGCGAGACCGGCCGGAGTGCCCGCGGATTCACCCATGCCGGAAGGATAGGCGCGACGGCGGAACCGGGCACCGAGGGGATTTCCAGGGGCGGGAAGAAGCGGTCGGCGGGTGTGCGTGGCGAGCTGTTTCCGCCCCGCGCCGCCGATGTTTGCTGTTATGTCGCTGGAGACCGGTCGGTCGCCCCGGCAATGGCCGCGCACCGGCGGTCGCTCCGTGTTGCGATGTGGTTTCCTTGAGGTATGACTGCGGGTGTGGAGTACACGATCGACGAGCTGGCGCGGGAGGCCGGTACGACCGTGCGCAGCCTGCGCGTCTATCACGAACGCGGTGTGCTGCCGCCCCCGCAGGTGAAGGGGCGTACCGGGTTCTACGGCGCCGACCACCTCAATCGGGTGCGGACCATCAGCAGGTTGCTGGACCGCGGGATCAAACTCAACGGCATCAAGGAATTGCTCAACGCCTGGGATCGCGGCGACGATCTCGGAGACATCCTCGGCGTCGCCGAACCGGATGTGACCGAGGCGCCCGTCGTCGACGCGGGCGACACGATCGCGGCGACCGAACTGGCCGAGCTCTATCGCGACGTGCCCAACGGCCTGGCCCGGGTCGTCGCCGCGGGTCTGTACGAGCCCGTCGACGCGGCGACCTACCGGATCGCGGATCGCCGCCTGGCGCACAGCCTCGATCAGCTGACCGCCGCCGGCGTCCCGGCCGACGAGGTGCTCGGCGAGCTGGAGAAGCTGCGCGCGGACGCGGAGCGCATCGCCCGGCGTTACGTGGACCTGTTCCGGCGAACCGTTTGGGCGTCGTTTCAGGCGTCCGATCGCGGCCCGGCACAGTCCGCCGAACTCGCGCAGCGGTTGGCGGCGACCAAGGCCATCCCCGCGGAGACCGCTGCCGAACTCGTGAACCGGCTCGTCGCAAGGTATCTCGACCAGGACGCCGAGCTCAGCGACGCGTTGCCGGAGGGCTGATCGCGCGGCGCGTATCCCGCCTGGTCGAAGTGTTTACGTTTCAGATTCCCATAGTTGGTGATACGTAGCAGTAACGTGCCGTTGTTCAACGGTATATTGGGCGACATCCGGCGCGCGTTCGCGGCGCCGCGAACCTACCTACGCTCGCCTACTTAGGTATGTCTCAGGCAACCTACCGATGCGCCGAAGTGTCGCTCCCCCCGACAATCTGGAAGTCGCACAAGGGCAGCAGATGGGTGTGGGCACATGGGAAGCGTGACACTGTGGATGCAGATGTCGCTCGACGGCTTCGCGGAGGGGCCGGATCAGGAGATCCACTGGCCGGTGGTGGACGAGGAACTGTGCGAGTCGTTCCTCGACGAATTACGCTCGGCCGACCTGTTCCTCTACGGCCGCAAGACCTACGAGATCATGGCGTCGTTCTGGCCGACCGCCGACGTGGATCCCGCGATCTCGGAGTTCTACGTGAATTTCGCGCGATGCTGGAAACAGACGCCCAAATTGGTGTTCTCCCGCACCCTGTCCACCGCGAGCTGGAACACGCGCGTGGTCAGGGAGGACCTCGTCGAGGAGATCACCGCGTTACGCGCCCAGCCGGGCTGCGACATGGTCCTGTTCGGCGGCGCGGAGACGGCCTCGGAGTTCATGAAGCACGACCTGATCGATGAGTACCGGCTGTTCGTGCATCCCATCCTGCTCGGTGGCGGGATTCCGCTGTTCCCGACGCCCGCGGTGGTCTCGGGGCTGCAACTGGTCGACGTGATGACCTTCGACAGCGCCGTGGTCCAGATGCACTACCAGCAGATGGCCTCCGCCAGGTAGCAACCGGCGCGGGGAACCGCGAAACGGGGTCCGTTGCCCAGGTAAACGGGGGCTTGACCACGCCGTAACCTGTGATTGTCGAGCGCGTTGCCGCGTCGTCGGCTAACTTTCGTTTTATGTCCCTGGTTCAGGCACGTGGCGACGTGCTGCCTGCATCCACCAGTGAATTCATCGGCCGGGAAACGGAATTGGACCGGCTGGGCACGCTGCTGGACGGCGGCGCCCGCCTGATCACCCTGGTCGGCCCAGGTGGGATCGGGAAGACGCGATTAGCCGCGGAGGCGTTGCGCCGTGGCGCGCGCACCCTGCGCAGGCCGGTGTACTGGGCGCGCCTGGCCGGACTGGAGGCCGACAGCACCGCCACCGCGCAGGATGTGATGCAGTCGGCCGTGCGCGCCGACCTGGACGCACCGCCGACCCACAGCGCGCTGGTGCGCACCTTCAGCAGCGGAGACCGCTCCACCGAGCGCGCCGTGCTGGTGCTGGACAACTGCGAACACCTGCTCGGCGCGGTCGCGGCGATGATCGCCGAGTTGCTGGAAGCCGCACCGGGGCTCACCATCCTGGCCACCAGCCGCGAACCGATCGGCTGGGCCGACGAGTACATCCTGCCCGTACCGCCGCTGTCGCCGCGGCAGTCGCTCGAATTGTTCCGGCAGCGGGCCCAGCTCATCGGCCGCGCGATCCCGGACGAGCGCGAGCCGATGGACGTCGCCGCGCGGATCTGCCTGCGGGTCGACCACAATCCGCTGTTCGTCCGCCTGGCCGCGGCACGCCTGCGGCACCAGCCGCCGGCCATGGTGTTGCGCGAACTCACCGGCGACGCGGACGACAAACGCCTGTACTGGAACCACGGGGCACGGGCGGGCGCCGAGCAGCGCCACCGCGGTGTCTACGACGTGGTGGCCTGGTCCTTCGATCTGTGCAGCGCGCCGGAGCAGTTGCTGCTCGAGCGGCTGTCGGTCTTCGCCGCCGGATACGAGACCGACGACGAGTCGCTGCGCGGCGGTATCGACCTCGACGCCGCGATCGCGGTGTGCGCCGATGACACCTTGCCCGCGAGCGAGATCGAGCGCCTGCTGGAGCGGCTTACCGAGCAGTCGCTGTTGTCGGCGCATCTCACCGCCACCACGGTCAGCTGGTACCTGGTGCAGAGCGTCCGCGTGTTCGCCCGGGACCGGCTGCGCCGACGGGATCGCGGCGAGGCCGACCGGCTCGCCGCGCGGCACCGCAGGTACTTCCGGGACAAGGTGGTCGCCGGGCAGGCCATCTGGCTCGGCCCGCAGGATCAGGCATGGTTGGCGTGGGCGCGGTCGGCCTGGAACGACATGGTGCTCGCCATCGAATCCGGCTTGTCGGACCCGGCGGAGGCCGTGGTCGCGCTGGAGATCGCCACCGTTCTGCTGTCGATGAAGGTGCCGTACGTCAAGTCCGGTGCGGGCGCGCTCACCCGGTTGACCGAGCGCGCGCTGGAAGCCACCCGGGCGTCCGGACTCGGTCCCTCCGGGCTCGCCGACCTGGCCACCGCACTGCTCGGCTGGATCTCGCTGTGGCAGGGACGGACCGAGCACATCCCGCAACTGCTCGCCGGTCGCGCCGCCCTCCCTCCGGGGGCGGGCCCACGGTACACCGACACGGATTTCGGTCTGCCGGCTCCGGTCGAGTGGATGTGGGGACTCGAGCTGATGCTCGTATACGGCGATCCACGCGCGATCACCGTCCTCACCCGGGCCCGCCGCAAGTTCGCCGACCAGGGCGATCGCATCGGCGCCGAACGCAGCGAGGTCTTCGCGGCGTTCTGTTCCGCCCTCGTCGGCGACCGGCGGCAGGCGTTGGAGCACACCGCGCGATTCCTGGAGCGGTCGATGTCGACCGGCTCGACGTTGTCGCTGGCCTGGGCCGAGATCGCGCGCGCGGTGGCGCTGGCCAAGCACGGGTCGGCCGCCGAGGCCCTGACGCTGACCCACGGTGTGCTCACCCGCTACCGCGGCGAGCGGGACACCTGGACGGCGAGCTGGGCGGTGGGCGCGCACATCGTCGCGCTGGCCCAGATACTCGTCGCGCGGCGGGCCGACGGGAGTGATCCCGCCGCGTGCGCCGACGTCGCGACCGAGATCGCCTACTTGATCGGTGGTTTCAAGGCGCGGCAGCGTTCGATGGGGATCTCCGTCGACCGGGTTCCGCTGATCGCCGCCGAGCTGCGCGGCGCCGCCGAACTCGCCCGCGCGGTACTCGGCGATCGGGCCTACGCCGCCGCCGAACGCCGGACGCGACTGCGCCCCGAGCTGGACGCGCTGTGGTGTCCCACCCCGACCCCGGAGCAGGGGCAGACGGCCCGGCGGCCGGACCGACCGGCCGCTTCCCGGCCCGTGTCGCGACGGCCCGCCTCGCGCTGGAACGACCTGTCGGAGGCCGAACGCGATGTCGCCGTCTTCGCGGCGGCGGGCTGGCCCAACAGCGCCATCGCCGGCCGTCGGCGCAGTTCCATCCGGACGGTCGACGCGCAGGTCGCCGCCATCCGGCAGAAGCTCATGATCGCCTCCCGCGCCGAGATCGCGGCCCACATCCCCGACGACCTCGCCGACCGGGTCCGCTACGAATCCGAGCGGCGGCCCAGCCGTGGCCGCAGAGGGAGGTCTCCTCGCGCCCATTAGGCTGCTCGAGCGGTGGTTTTCCGGATCGGTAGGTGCGTCGGCATGTCGGAGGTGAACGGCGGCGGTGGCAACGGCCCCGCCGCGCTGGGTGAGTTCGTGGGCAGGCAGGCCGAACTGCGGCGGATCCACGCGTTGCTGGACTCGTCGAACGCCAGGCTGATCACCCTGGTCGGGCCCGGCGGCATCGGCAAGACGACGCTGGCGGTCGAAGCCGTGCGGCGGTATCGCGGCGCGGCGCGGCACACGGTGTACTGGACCCGCCTGGCCCGGCTCGCGGCAGGCGCGGAGACCGGGGCGGTCGCCGAGGAAGTGCTCTTGTCCGTCGAGAAGAACGGCATCGTGGGCCGCTCCGCGTGGGACGGCTTGCTGGAGATCTTCACCGACGACGGCACGCACCGCACGATCCTGGTGCTGGACAACTGCGAACACGTGCTGGGCGGGGTGGGCCCGCTCGTCGTCGGCCTGCTGCAGGAGGTGCCCGGCCTGACCATCGTCGCGACCAGCCGGGAGCCGATCGGCTGGATCGACGAGCATCTGGTTACCGTGCCGCCGCTGTCCAGCGTGCACGCCCTCGAGCTGTTCCGGCGGCGAGCCGAGCGCACCGGACGGCCGATTCCCGAGGATCCCGGCCAACTCGCCATCGCCACCCGGATCTGCGGGCACGTCGACAACAACCCGCTGTTCATCCGCCTGGCCGCGGCGCGGCTGCTGCACCGGCCACCGGCCATCGTGCTGCGCGAGTTGTCCGGCGACACCGCCGATCGGCGCCTGCAGTGGACGCACGGAGCCAGAGGCGGCGTCGGCGAGCGGCATCGCAGCGTGCGTGACGTGATCGCCTGGTCCTACGGCCTGTGCACCGCGCCGGAGCAGTTGCTGCTGGACCGCTTGTCGGTGTTCGCCACCGGCTGCGACGCCGAGAACGACGAGACGCAGTGCGGCGGAGCCGAGGTGGACGCGATCGTCGCGGTGTGCGCGGACGCGGCGCTGCCCGCCGAGCGGATCGAGGTACTGCTCGAGCGCCTGGTCGAACGGTCGCTGCTTTCGGTCCATCTCACCGCGGCCACGGTGCGCTATTACCTGCTGGAGAGCGTCCGGGTGTTCGTGCGCGACCGACTGGCCACGCGCGGTGACCACCTGGACGAGGCGCGCTTGCTGGCCCGGCATCGGCGGCACTACCGCGATCGCGTCGCCGCCGGCCCGGCCACCTGGTACGGCCCGCGGGAGCAGGAGTGGATCGACTGGGCGCGTGCGGCCTGGGACAACATCCTCATCGCCGTCGAGACCAGCCTCGCCGACCCGGAGGAGGCCGTGGTCGGGCTGGAGACCGCCGCGACGCTGATGGCGTTGCGCGTGCCGTTCATCACCGGGTCGAACCGGGCCATCACCAGCCTGACCGAACAGGCCCTGGAAGTTACCGCACAGGTCGATCCGCCGCCGACCCGGCTGCGGATCAACGCGACCGCGCTGGTCGGCTGGATCGCCATCTGGCAGGGCAGGCACGCCTACACCGCGCAACTACTGGACGAATGTGCCGCGGAGTGCCTCGATCCGGAGCTGCGGCACCGCTGGCGGGAGATGACGGCGATCGATGCGGGCCTGCCCGCCGCGGTGGAGTTCACCTGGGGTCTGGAACTGCTGCTGATCCATCTCGACCTGCGCGCGGTCGACGTGTTGTCCAGAGCGCGCGAGAAATTCGCCGCCTTGGGCGACCGCGCCGGAGAGCAGCGCAGTGAACTGTTCGAGGCACTCACCTACGCGAACCTCGGTGACGCGGATGTCGCGCTCGCGGCCGCGCGAGAACATCTGGACCGGGCCGTCGCCTCCGACGCGGGCTGGGCGACCTCCTGGGCGGAACTGGCCTGGATGATCGCGGTCTCCCGGCACGGCGATCCACGGGAAGCGGTGAAGCTCGGGCAGTCCACCCTGGAACGCCTGCTGGTCACGGGGGACACCTGGACGGCGGGCTGGGTCGCGCATTTCATCATGATGGCGCTGACCTACCTCCTGTCCGCCCGGCTCGAGGCGGGCGACACCGGGAGCGCCGAAGCGATCGCCGCCGCCACCGAGATCGCCCATCTGCAAGGCGGGATCGCCACGCTGCACCGTTCGATGGGCATCGTCGCCGACCGGGTGACGCTGGTGGCGCGCGGCACCGCTCGAGCTGTCGCGGCGGTTACCGCGGTCATCGGCGAGCAGGCCCACTCGGCGGCGGTTCAGCGCGGCGCCCGCCTGCGTCCCGAACGCGACGAACTGCAGTTGCTGCTGCTGGGCAGGTTGCCGGTCGACCAGCTGCCCAGCCCGCGTCCGCAGACCAGGCCGACGGCCTCGCGCTGGGACGAGCTGACGCCGGCGGAACGGGAGGTCGCCGTGCTGGCCGCGGCCGGCTGGGCCAACAGCGCTATCGCCGCGCGCCGGGGTAGCTCCATCCGGACCGTCGACGCCCAGGTGGCGTCCGTGCGCCGGAAGCTGATGGCGGCCACCAGGGCCGACATCGGCCGGCACGTCCCGGACCACCTCGCGGAGCGGATCAAGCTGGAATCCGAGCGGCGGCCCGCGCGAACGCGAACACGCCCGTAGCCGTCGCGACGGTTACGGGCGTGCGGGAGCGAGGTCGGGTCAGGTCAGGGAGCCGTCGTAGCACAGGCTCGACGACCGCCAGGACCGCTGCGGCCCGGTGCCGGGGTCGAAGGACCACTGGTCGATCGAGCCGGCGGCCTTCCACCACAGGGAGCCGCGGCCGTCCGAGACCACCTGGTAGACATCCTCGGAACCCTCGATGAGCTGGCTTCCGACGCAGTAGTCGTTGTATTCCGTGCCGTACTGGCGTGCGCCGGGGCTGAACAGGCCCGCGGGGTGGGCGTAGGCGCCCGGGTTGGGGACGGTGCTGGCCTGTCGCACGGCGTTGCCGCGGTGCCAGTAGGGCGCGCCGACCGCGTCGGTTCCGCAGCTGAAGGCCCAGCCGCCCGCGACGACCGTGGTGCCCTGGCCGTAGGCGCCACCGGCCCAGAGGCAGGCAGCGCCCTGAGCCTCGGCGGTGCCCGCGCCGAGGCTCAGGCCGCCCGCCGCCACCGCTGCCGCCGCCAGCAGGGTGAGCGTCCGTGCCGTACCGCCGCGCTTGTCGTTACACGCGGTCGTCCGGCGAAGCCCGTTGATCTTAAACATGTGCTTTTCTCTTTCGTGCGCTATCCCGGCCGGAGTGGATTTCCGGGATGGTGATGCTTCAAGTAATGTGCCGCTGAGTAGCGGTATGGTCAGTCCCGGAGGACGTCACGGAAGGTCGTGGGTGCGAGTGAGCGAGCCGATCCGGCGATCACTGGCACCAGCGGGCCTGCGGGCGGCAGACGGTGTAGCCACTGCCGTCCGGGCGGCCGACGCGCGACCAGCTGGGGCTGACGGAGGTGTCGCCCGTGGGGGTGTCGGCCGGTGCGGGCCGGCTCTGGCGCTGGTGGTAGTCGCGGATGGCGTCGTCGTGCTCGTCCGCGCGGCGCGGGTCGCTGTCGCGGTGGTTGTAACCCATCGGATCGATGTGGTGCCAGCCGTTGGTGTCCCCGGTGCCGTTGCGCGGGTCGGAGGGGTTCGAGTGCGACTCGGCGCCCGCGATACCGGCGGCGCCCGCGGTGAGCATGCCGACGATCGCGGCACAGGCGAACAGTCGCCGTGCGGCGGAGTGGGTGGTGGCGGTCATCGTAAGTCTCCGTTCGGATTTCGAGCCGTGCGCGGCAGCACGGTTCGAGCGGCGGCGGTGCGGCGAACGTCGATGGTCGGGGTTGCCGCGCGAGCTGGGGGCGGGGAAGGGATCGGGGCGGCATCCGTCGCGGAGGTGTCTTCCGCGGGGCGGTGCCGGTCGGCTCGGTCCCGGTCGTCGGGATGGGAAGAGCCCGGCCTGTCGTATCCGTGGCGGCCCGGGTCTGCGGGGCGCGGTGCCGCGACGGTCGCGTCGGGCCCGGCCAGCGCTTCGACCGGTGCCGGGGTTTCCGGCGTGGCCGCTATCGCGCTCACGATCAGCGGGCGGACGAGCCAGGTCTGTGTCCGTCGCTGGTGCGGCGTGATGCCGGTCATCGTTCGCGTCCGTTCATCTCGCCACCTCGGGATCGGAGATCGGTCCGGTGTGGTCCGATCGGCGGGTCCCTATCTATCGTGCCGTTGGATAACGTCACATTAATCGACGGGTCGATGTCTTGTCGAGCACTTTCCCGCAGTTGGGAAGGATGCTCTGTGTCTTTGTGCGGTCTGCGGCCGTCACCAGCCTCGATGTCCCCGCCATAGCGGTGGCAGTGCGGCGGGAAATGCGCTGAGCTCGAGTCGTCGCGCAGGCGAGCGCGTGTGATCGGCGCAGGCGAGACCGATGCGAGAGTTCGCAGTGATACCGATTCCCGCCGACTGTGACGCAGGCTGCGCTACCGGCCGGTGCGGACTGTGGCCCGTTGGCGCGCGGTCGCGGCCGGAGGGCGGGATGCTCGAGAGGCGCGGATGACTTGTCGGCGTGACTCGTTGCTGGGCGATGACCTCGCGCTGGTGGCCCGTCGACGTACGCACGCCTCCTTCGTGGCGGCCGACATGACCGTGGAGACTTCCGGCGGCGGGAGGCCATCTGCCTCTGATGCCAGGCATGCCGCGGCGCGTTCTCCGGGCATGGCATAGCGAAAGGGCGCCCGCCGTCTGGCGGACGCCCTTTCGCTGAATGTGCCGCTACGGTCCTGTGCGAACCGCGGCGGGCGATGTGGGAAGTCTCGGTCCGTCCTTCCGACGCCGTCGTGCGCCGCGGCGAAGGTGCGGGATCGGTCTCGCGATCAGGCTTCGGTGACCGCCGCGTATGCCGGAGCCACCGGATCCTTGGCCGCGGATACCCGACTCGGCTTCGCGGCGGCGGGCTCGCGGAACGGGGCTTCGATCACCGCGCGCTCGCGCCACAGGTAGTACAGCGCCATGGCGAAGATGCTCGTGCCGATCACGTTGGCCAAGAAGTGCCACCAGATGCGGTAGGTCGCCGCGCCGGGCCCGGGATCCAGCAGACCGAAGATGGTCGACAGTCCGATCGCCTTGGTGCCGAACGCGACCGTCAGGGTGAGCGCGAGGTGCTCGAGTCCGTGGATGCCTTGCATCAGCACGCCCATGCGACCCCATTTGCGCGCCTTGCTCTCCAAGGCGTGGTGGGTCACCAGGGCGACGCCGACCAGTCCGGCGAGGAAGTGGAAATTGCCGACCAGGTGCAGGATCTCCATCCCGAGCGCCGGCTTCATGTGGTTGACCTGACCGAACCCGTTGGCCAGGCCGGTGCCCCACGGGGTCATCCAGGCGGGCGAGTTCGGATGCTGGATCCAATAGCCGACCTGTGCCACGTGCTCCTGGAAGTGACCGATCTGGGCGACCACGCCCAGTGCGATCACGCCGAGCGCGGTGCGGAACATCCATGGGCGCAGCGGTTTACGCAACGCGACGACGAGCACGCCGACCGCCGCCCACATGACGACCATCCAGGCCACCATCAAGATCGCACCTAGGATTTCCATCCCGGTCGCCCCGGCTGTGTGGTTCATGGGGAACCGCCCTTCTGCGCGCCCTCCGGCAACGGCGACGGATGGGGGAGTTGCTACCGAAACGCGTCGAACGCGTTATCCGCAAGATACAAGGTCGCGGCTCGTTCTGTCCGAGATTTCCGAATGCCCTGGCCGTATTCACAATTGGGTGCGCGTCATACCCGGAAGGCATCAAGCGTGGTCAGGACGGTCGCAAGAAGCCCTCGACGATGCGGCGGGCGCGGTCGGCGGCATCCGGATCGCCGATCCGCAGTGCGATATTGGTCGCGCACAGCACCGCATCGATCTGGAATGCGGTCAGATCGGCATCCAGCTCGCCGATCTCACCGGCGGACGCCGCCGCGCGCAGTTCGCGCGCCAGCAGCCGCACCCACGTCCGCTGATCGCGGATGAGGGCGTCGCGAACCGGTCCCGGCTTGCTGTCGTGCTCGGCCATGGTCGCGACCCGGAAGCAGCCGCCCGCGAACAGCGGCGTCGTGGCGTAGACGATCCAGTGGTCCACCAAGGCGCGCAGGCGTGCGACGCCGCGCGGCGCGGAGCCGACCGGTTCGACCACCGCTTCCACGAACCGGTCGCGCGCGTAGTCGACCGCGGCCAGCTGCAGCGCTTCCTTCGTGCGGAACAGGGTCTGGATGCCCGCCTTGCTCAGCCCCGTGTCGGTGGCGAGCCTGCCGAAGCTCAGGCCTTCCAATCCGTCCAGTGAGGCGATGTCGACCGCCTGGCGCAGCACGGTGGCGCGCGTTCGCGCACCACGCAGCAGACGCTTGTCGGTGATCTCGGCGATCTGCGGGCCACTTTCCATACGGTCGATCGTACGGGCGTCGCCGCGGTCGCAGGCTCACGTCCGTTGGTACGGCCACCTCCAGTCGGCGACCTCCGGGATGTCCGCGCCGTGTTCCCTGGTCCACGCCCGGGCCGTCCACCGCGCGTCGACCATCTCCTGTCGCAGGCCCGCGGCCCGCTCGCGCAGGGTCGGCACCCGATCGATCACGTCCATCACCAGGTGGTACCGGTCCAGGTCGTTGAGCATCACCATGTCGAACGGCGTGGTCGTCGTACCGCGCTCCTTATAGCCGCGGACGTGCAGTTCGCCATGGTTGGTGCGCCGATAGGTCAGCCGGTGGATCAGCCACGGGTACCCGTGGAAGGCGAAGATCACCGGCCGGTCCCGGGTGAACAGCGTGTCGAACTCGCTGTCGGACAAGCCGTGCGGATGCTCGTCCGGGTGTTGCAGACGCATCAGGTCCACCACGTTGATCACCCGGACGCGCAGATCGGGCAGCCGTTCGCGCAGGATCGCGGCCGCGGCGAGGGTCTCCAGCGTCGGCACGTCGCCCGCACAGGCGAGCACCACGTCCGGCGTCGTGCCGGTCTCGTCTCCGTGGCCGGCCCACGGCCAGATGCCGATGCCGCGCGCGCAGTGCTCGGCGGCCTCGGACACCGACAGCCAGTCGGCCTGGGGCTGCTTGCCCGCGACCACCACGTTGACGTAGTGCCGGGAGCGCAGGCAGTGATCGTAGGTGGACAGCAGGGTGTTGGCGTCCGGCGGCAGGTACACCCGCACGATCGAGGCCTTCTTGTTCAGCACCACGTCCAGGAAGCCGGGATCCTGGTGGGTGAAGCCGTTGTGGTCCTGCCGCCAGACGTGCGAGGACAGCAGGTAGTTGAGGCTGGGAACCGGGCGCCGCCACGGCACCGCCGCACTGGCGTCGAGCCATTTGGCGTGCTGGTTGAACATGGCGTCGACGATGTGGATGAACGCTTCGTAACAGGTGAACACACCGTGCCTGCCGGTCAGCAGATAGCCCTCCAGCAACCCTTGGCACATGTGTTCGGAGAGCACTTCGATCACGCGGCCGCCACGGTCGAGCTTCTGGTCGCGGGGATCGATCTCGGCCTGCCAGTTGCGGCCGGTGACCTCCAGGATGTCCTGCAACCGGTTGCTGGCCAGTTCGTCGGGCGCGAAGGTGAGGAAGTTGTCCGGATTGAGTGCGGTGACCTCCCGCAGCCAGCCGCCGAGCACCCTGGTGGCCTCGTGGTCGGTCGCGCCGGGAGCGGGCACCTCGACGCCGAACTCCCGCCAATCCGGCAGGCGCAGGTCGCGCAGCAGCGCACCGCCGTTGGCGACCGGGTTGGCGCTCATCCGCCGATCGCCATCGGGTACCTGAGCGAGCAGTTCCGGCACCGGCTTGCCGCTGTCGTCGAACAACTCCTCCGGACGGTAGGAGCGCAGCCACTGTTCCAGCACCGCGCGGTGGCCGGCATCGGTGCGGGCGCCGGGCAACGGGACCTGGTGCGCGCGGAAGGTGCCCTCCACCTGGTCGCCGTCCACCATCGGCGGGCAGGTCCAGCCTTTCGGCGTACGCAACACGATCATCGGCCAGGTGGGCCGCGTCCCATCGGCGCCGTCGCGTGCGGCGCGCTGGATTCGATCGATGCGTTCCATACTCGTATCCACCGCCGCGGCCATCGCCTGGTGGACCGCAGCGGGGTCGTCGCCCGCGACGACGATCGGCTCGTAGCCGTATCCGCGCAGCAGGGCCAGCAGCTCGGATTCCGGGATGCGCGCGAGGAGGGTCGGATTGGCGATCTTGTACTCGTTCAGCGCCAGGATCGGCAGCACCGCGCCGTCGCGCGCCGGATTGAGGAACTTGTTCGCATGCCAGCTCGTCGCCAGCGGCCCGGTCTCCGCCTCGCCGTCGCCGACCACGCAGAACACGGTGAGACCGGGATTGTCCAACGCGGCGCCGAACGCGTGCAGCAGCGAATACCCCAGTTCGCCGCCCTCGTGGAAGGAGCCGGGCGTCTCCGGTGCGCAGTGACTCGGCACCCCGCCGGGGAAGGAGAACTGGTGGAACAGCGCGCCCATGCCCGCGGCGTCCTGCGGGATGTGGCTGTAGCACTCGGAGTAGGTGCCTTCCAGCCAGGCGCACGCGTTCGGGCCGGGACCGCCGTGTCCGGGGCCCGCGACGAAGACAGCGCTCAGGCCACGTTGCCGGATCGCGCGATTGGCGTGCGCCCAGACCAGATTCAAGCCGGGCACCGTGCCGAAGTGCCCGAGCAGCCTCGGCTTGACGTGCTCCGCGCGCAGCGGTTCACGCAGCAGCGGATTGCCCACCAGGTAGATCTGGCCGACCGCGAGATAGTTGGCCGCCCGCCACCACGCGTCGATCGAGTTCATTTCGTCGCGTTCCAACGGGCCCGGTACGTCCGCCAAGCGGTAGGGACGCGGGGCGACGGTTCGTCCGCCGGTGCTGCCGACGTTGTCCGCCGAAGTATCGCCACCTGCACTTGCCATGTGGGTCATGCGCTGACTCTCCTCACGTTCGGGGCATCGGGGACCGCGGCGCCACGAGGGGACCACCGTCCCGGTCCTGCGACGGTCGCCGATCGGAATCGACAACGCCAGATGGAGAATTCACCGTCAGCCTAGCCGCCGCGGGCTCGGCGCGGCGGCCCGTGCGTGTCGCGGGAAGCTCGCGCCACCCGATGCCCGTTCGTGGTCTAGGGTCCGCGGCATGCACATTCTCGGAAGGATCCTCGGTATCGGCGCCCTCGCCGCGACGACCATCGCGCTGGCGGCTTGCGGCTCGGACGACGAGCCGTCCCCCGTGACCGTCTCGCCGACGAAGACCACCGCGGCGGCCGGGGCTTCCGCGCAGCGCCCGGCCACGCAGAGCAAAGGCCGGGAGTGCACCGCCGAGGACATCACCGTCAGCGGCGAGTTCGGCGCCGCGCCGAAGATCACCGTTCCCGACAACTGTGATCCGCCCAAGCAGCTGATCGTCAAGGACTTGAAGGAGGGCAGCGGGCCCGGCGCCGCGCCGGGGCAGGCGCTGACCATGAACTACGCGCTGGTCACCTGGTCGGACAAGAAGACGCTGGACAGCTCGTTCGACCGCGGTAAGCCGTTCCAGCTCACGCTGGGCGCGGGCCAGGTCATCGACGGCTGGGACCAGGGACTCGCCGGTGTCCGGGAGGGTGCACGGCGGTTGCTGATCGTGCCGCCGGAGCTGGGCTACGGCGCGGGCGGGCGCGGGATCGCGCCGTACGAGACGCTGGTCTTCGTCACCGACGCGGTGTCGGTGGGGAAGTAGCGCGGCCGCCGAGCCACCGCCGGGTGCAGGCCCGCTCGGCCGGTCAACTAACCTGGTCGGGATGCGTGGCGTACGCCGCACCCCTCGTCGTCTCGGCCGAGGCCGGGACTCCGGTTCGGATCGGCGCCGGTGGGGGAGTGCGGCAGCCGGCGTAGGGCCGCCGCGCCCGCCGTTTCCGACCCCGGAGCGCCGGCGGCGTGGCACCGCACACAGAACGTCAACCAGTACGAACAACGAACAAGGAGCATGTCCGTGAAGAGCACCGTCGAGCAGCTGAGCCCGACCCGGGTCCGGATCAATGTCGAGGTGCCCTTCGAGGAGTTGAAGCCGGATTTCGACCGCGCGTACAAGGCACTGGCCAAGCAGGTCCGCATCCCCGGCTTCCGTCCCGGTAAGGCGCCGGCGAAGCTGCTCGAGGCCCGCCTCGGCCGTGGCGCGATCCTGGAGCAGGTCGTCAACGACGCGCTGCCCGGCCGCTACAGCGAGGCCGTCACCACCTCCGAGGTGAAGGTCATCGGTCAGCCCGAGATCGAGATCACCAAGATCGAGGACGGCCAGGAGCTCGCCTTCACCGCCGAGGTCGACGTGCGTCCGGAGATCACCCTGCCGGACTACTCGAGCATCGCGGTCACCGTCGACGCGTTCACCGTCGGCGACGAGGACATCGAGGAGCAGTTGCAGTCGCTGCGCCAGCGCTTCGGCACCCTGACCGGGGTCGAGCGTCCGGTGCAGAACGGCGACTTCGTGTCCATCGACCTCTCGGCGACCGTGGACGGCCAGGAGGTGGCCGAGGCCGCCACGACCGGCCTGTCCCACGAGGTCGGCTCCGGTCAGCTCATCGAGGGCCTGGACGAGGCGTTGGTCGGCTTGTCGGCCGGCGAGTCGAAGGAGTTCACCTCGACGCTGGTCGCGGGCGAGCACGCGGGCAAGGAGGCGGTCATCACCGTGACGGTGCAGAGCGTCAAGGAGCGCGAGCTGCCCGAGGCCGACGACGAGTTCGCCCAGCTGGCCAGCGAATTCGACACGCTGGAGGAGCTGAAGGCCGACCTGCGCAGCCGCGTCGAGCGGGTCAAGAAGGTGCAGCAGGCGGGTGAGATCCGCGACAAGGTGCTGGAGACCCTGCTCGAGCAGGTCGAGGTGCCGCTGCCCGACGCCGTGGTGCAGGCCGAGATCGACGCCGTGACCCACGACGCGGTGCACGGCTTCGACCACGACGAGGCCAAGTTCGCCGAGGCGCTCGAGGCGCAGGGCAGCACCCGCGAGGAGTTCGACGCCGACACCAAGCAGTCCGCCGAGAAGTCGGTCAAGACTCAGCTGCTGCTGGACGCGATCGCCGAGGCGGAGGGCACCCAGGTCGGTCAGGAGGAGCTCACCGAGCGGATCCTGTTCCAGTCGCAGCGCTACGGCCTGTCCCCGGAGCAGTTCATCCAGCAGGTGCAGCAGGCGGGCCAGCTCGGCGCGATCTTCGCGGACGTGCGGCGCGGCAAGGCGCTCGCGGGCGTGGTCGGCCAGGTGACCGTCACCGACTCCGCGGGCAACCCGGTGGACACCGCCGAAATGTTCGGCGCGCCCGCCGATTCGGCGGACGAGGACCAGGCCGGTGAGACGGCCGCGGCGGACGCCGAATAATTTCATGGAATGTCGGTGTGATCGTCGCCCGCGAGGTGCGCTGATTGCGCTGTGAGCGAAGAAAGGGCGGTACCGGGAGTTCGGTGCCGCCCTGCTTCGTTAATGTTTGTGACGGCAAGTTGGATGGCCCTGTCCGACCGGGTGCGGCATATCCAACCAGTGATGGCTATGTGGCAATGGGCAACGAGCCGGCGAGAGAAGGCAGGTATCCGTGACAATCAACCAGGCAGGGGTCATGACAACCGCGACTGCTGGTCTCAACCTCAGTGATTCGGTGTACGAGCGCCTGCTGCGTGAGCGCATCATCTTCCTGGGCACGCAGGTCGACGACGACATCGCGAACAAGCTGTGCGCGCAGATCCTGCTGCTGTCGGCGGAGGATCCCACCAAGGACATCTCGCTCTACATCAACTCGCCGGGCGGCTCGGTGACTGCGGGCATGGCCATCTACGACACGATGCAGTTCGCCGAGTGCGACATCGCCACCTACGGCATGGGCCTGGCCGCGTCCATGGGGCAGTTCCTGCTCACCGCGGGCACCAAGGGCAAGCGTTACGCGCTGCCGCACGCGCGCATCATGATGCACCAGCCCTCCGCGGGGATCGGCGGCTCGGCGGCCGACATCGCGATCATGGCCGAGCAGTTCGCGCACACCAAGCGCGAGCTGAACGAGCTGCAGGCGCTGCACACCGGCAAGTCGGTCGAGCAGGTCACCGCCGACGCCGACCGCGACCGCTGGTTCACCGCGTCCGAAGCCTTGGAGTACGGCTTCATCGACCACGTGATCAGCCACGCGAATCAGGCCAACGGCGCCAAGAAGTAACGCACCGGATCACCCCACAGGCCCCCGGACACCTCGAACGTCCGGCCGCCGCACCGACTTTGGAGACTCAGATGGCCAATTCGATCGACCCGCGCGCCGGCCTGTCCGGCATCGCACCGCAGAGCCCGCAGGCGCGCTACATCCTGCCGTCGTTCATCGAGCACTCGAGCTTCGGCGTCAAGGAGTCCAACCCGTACAACAAGCTGTTCGAGGAGCGCATCATCTTCCTCGGCGTGCAGGTGGACGACGCCTCGGCGAACGACATCATGGCGCAGCTGCTGGTGCTGGAGTCGCTCGACCCCGACCGCGACATCACCATGTACATCAACTCGCCGGGTGGCTCGTTCACCTCGCTGATGGCCATCTACGACACCATGCAGTACGTGCGCGCCGACGTCGCCACGGTCTGCCTGGGCCAGGCCGCCTCGGCCGCGGCCGTGCTGCTGGCCGCGGGCACTCCCGGCAAGCGCGCCTGCCTGCCCAACGCCCGCGTGCTGATCCACCAGCCGTCGCTGGAGGGTGGTATCCAGGGGCAGGTGTCGGACCTGGAGATCCAGGCCGCCGAGATCGAGCGCATGCGTCGCCTGATGGAGACCACCCTCGCGCGGCACACCGGCAAGGATGCCGACACCATCCGCAAGGACACCGACCGTGACAAGATCCTGACGGCCGAGGAGGCCAAGGAGTACGGGATCATCGACACGGTGTTCGACTACCGCAAGCTGAGCGCGCAGAAATAAGGCGCCGATCGTCGTTTCCGGCCGGGCCGGGACGGCGGTGCGAATTGCCGATCCCGGCGGCGATTCGCTCGAATTCGCTCTATCACAGGGAATTCCGGCCGGGAAGTATGCAATGGGGCATGCCGCCCGGCCGGACCGCTTACGCGCCGCCGTGGGTTCGAGAATCTGTTCGAACCCCGGCGCGGCGCGCCGGGCGGTCCGGAGGTGTCGATTGTCCGATCCGGCGAGCGCTTCGTCTTTCGGCGTCGTGACAACTCGCACAACCCGCGCGAGAAACATGCGCGAGTTGTCGACCTCCATCCCGAACACCGGGTACGGTCGACCTAGGGACCTTTGCTCCCGGTTGACAGCACTGCCCACCGGCCACGAATCAGCCGATGCGTTTGCGGCTGCGAAAGTGGTGGACAGCTGGCAACCTGGACGGACGGTTGCACGCGGACAAGGAAGTAGGGACCCACGAGATGGCGCGCATCGGAGATGGCGGCGATCTGCTGAAGTGCTCGTTCTGCGGAAAGAGCCAGAAGCAGGTCAAGAAGCTCATTGCGGGACCAGGGGTGTACATCTGCGACGAGTGCATCGATCTCTGCAACGAGATCATCGAGGAGGAACTCGCCGAGTCCAGCGAGGTCAAGCTCGATGAGCTGCCCAAGCCGGCCGAGATCCGGGACTTCCTGGAGAACTATGTCATCGGCCAGGACACCGCCAAACGCACTCTCGCGGTGGCCGTCTACAACCACTACAAGCGCATTCAGGCCGGTGACAAGGGTCGCGACAGCCGCGGCGAGACCGTGGAGCTGGCCAAGTCCAACATCCTGATGCTGGGTCCCACCGGCTGTGGCAAGACCTACCTGGCCCAGACGTTGGCGAAGATGCTGAACGTTCCGTTCGCCATCGCCGACGCCACCGCGCTGACCGAGGCCGGATACGTCGGCGAGGACGTCGAGAACATCCTGCTGAAGCTGATCCAGGCCGCCGACTACGACGTCAAGCGCGCCGAGACCGGCATCATCTACATCGATGAGGTCGACAAGATCGCGCGTAAGAGCGAGAACCCGTCGATCACCCGCGACGTGTCCGGTGAGGGCGTGCAGCAGGCACTGCTGAAGATCCTGGAGGGAACCCAGGCGAGCGTGCCGCCGCAGGGCGGCCGCAAGCATCCGCACCAGGAGTTCATCCAGATCGACACCACCAACGTGCTGTTCATCGTGGCGGGCGCCTTCGCGGGTCTGGAGAAGATCATCTCCGACCGCACCGGCCACCGCGGCATCGGCTTCGGCGCCGAGGTGCGGTCCAAGGCCGAGATCGACACGACCGATCACTTCGCGGATGTCATGCCCGAGGACCTGATCAAGTTCGGCCTGATCCCCGAGTTCATCGGCCGTCTGCCCGTCGTGGCCTCGGTGACGAATCTGGACAAGGAATCGCTGGTCAAGATCCTGTCCGAGCCGAAGAACGCGCTGGTCAAGCAGTACGTCCGGTTGTTCGAGATGGACGGGGTCGACCTCGAGTTCACCGATGACGCGCTGGAGGCCGTCGCCGACCAGGCGATTCTGCGCGGCACCGGCGCGCGCGGCTTGCGGGCGATCATGGAAGAGGTCCTGCAGCCCGCGATGTACGACATCCCCAGCCGCGACGACGTCGCGAAGGTGGTCGTGAACGCGGACACGGTCAACGACAATGTGCTGCCCACCATCGTGCCGCGCAAGCCGCAGCGTTCGGAGCGCCGGGAGAAGTCGGCGTAATACGGGTGTGGCGACCCCTCCTCGGGGGTACTCCTGCGTGAGGGTTGAGCAAACAGCCTAGTTCCGGCGGCACTCTGGTCCGGAGCGCATTGGTATCCGCAAGCGATCCGTCCGGAGATTCGCTGCGGGCGACAGGACCGAGGTCCGCATGTCGGCAGGCTTGGCCAACCCCACGTACGTTCTCAACGCTGCTCGCAATGCCGATCACCCCGCCGAGCGGCTCAAGATCTCCGTTACCGCCCCGAGCGATCTGGTCACGCTATGCGCGCTCGCGGGGGAGGTCGACCACTACACCGTCGAGGTGTTCCGCCGCAGGGTGATCGGCTCGCTGGGCACGGCGGCGCCCCTGGTGGTCCTCGACCTGTCCAAAGTGACGTTCTTCGGCGTCGCCGGGCTGCATGTCCTGGTGGACGCGCGGTCCGTGCTGACGCAGACCGGGCGCAGGCTGCGCCTGGTCACCGGCACGCGGTGTGTGGACCGGTTGCTGCAACTGTCCGATGATCTCGGGCGCTTCGAGACCAGGACGAGCCTCGCCGACGCCGTACTCGACGTAGCTTGACGCGCGCCGCCGGTCGTTACGATCGGATCATGTTCGCCAACCGGCGCTTGGAGCGCAAGGTCGACGCGTTGCACGTCAAGCTCGATCTCATCATGGCCCAGTTGGGCATCGAGGCCCCTGCGGTCGCACGTCCGCCTGCGGTGCCGCACGTCCCGCGGGGCGACGGCATGGTCGAGGTCGACGCACTCCTGAGGCAGGGCAAGAAGATTCACGCGATCAAGCGGTATCGCGAGCTGACGGGGTGCGGGCTGAAAGAGGCCAAGGACGCGGTCGAGCGGCGATACCCGTAGTAATAGGTCCGCCGCTTCGCACCGCCCATCGCGGGGGTGCGAGCAGTCGCCCCGCGACGTGACAAAATCTCTGCTGCGTTTACCGAGCGATATCTAGCTGTGCGCGCCCTGCACCATCGGGGCGTGCAGATCCAGCGAGAGGCCGGTGTCCGCACCGGTGCGGATGTTCTCCGAGGAGCGTTCCGGCAAGGGGTCGTGCCCGGTGGGGTCGGGCAGGCTCCGCACCTGCTCGGTGGCGTAGCTGATGGCGCGTCCGTACCGCGCGCTCGCCGCGTCGTGGATGAGCAGCGCGACGCCGATCATCACGGGGGCGACCCCGTGCACGGCGGCGTCGAACCACCGCCCGGCACTCACGTACGGGTAGGTGTTCAATCCCACGGTGAGCGCGAGCAAGGCGACCTCGGCCGCCGCCACTTGGCTGCGGTTGTCCAGCACGCCCCACTCGGTGACCTTGTTCGTGCCGATCATGATGATGATCAGCGACACGCTGATCATCGCTTCGAGCAGGTAGCTGAACCAGTACAGCGGATCGGTCGGTCCGCCCGGCGCGATGTTGTGCTGGACGTTGACCGCCGACCACAGCATCCCGGCGGCCACCACGCCCGCCAGCGCGCCCAGCGACCAGGAGCGGTGCCGGTACAGCGACGCCAGCCTGGCATGCGGGCTGGACGCGCGCCGCTGCGCGGCGATGGCCTTGCGCGCCAGCAGCAGGTCTCGGATCTCGGCCTTCTCGATGGCCTCCGCGGTGTGCCGCGACCGGTCGGAGGCCGAGGCGGACGCCTCGGCCTGCTTCCAGCGCTGGTCGCGATCCTGGGTCCGGATGCGTTCGGCCAGTTCGCGTTCCGCGAGCAGTTCCTCCTCCGACAGCGCGCCGGTCAGTGCCGGGTCGAACTGGTAGGCGAGACGGCCGCGAGCCTTCTCGACTCGTCTCGCCAGCCGTGCGACGTCATCGTCCGGGGTCTGTTCGTCGAGCATGCGGCTCCAAACGGTTGAGCGGAGGGGAACTCGAGAAACCGAAGACGCCGGCACGGCCCGCCGAGCGGCGAAATCCGCCACGGCAGTTCGCCGACCGCGATACGGCCAGCCGACGTCAACACCTCATATTCTTAGTGCATTCCGGGCCGGAGCGACAGTCCGGAGTGGCCGCGGCGCTGAAAGACCAGGTCGGCCTGAACGTTTCCGCAGCGCCACGGCCCTTTTCACGCCCAGGGCACCCGGCACGAATCGGTGCTGAAGCCCTGCGCGGTGATCCCGAGCGCCGAATTGAACCGCGCGCGTGAGTTTTCCAGTGCGATGTGATAACTGAGTTCCACGACACCGGCACGGCCGAAGCGCCGCTCCAGGTCGGCGACCTGCTCGTCGGTGACCGCGGTCGGCGTGGCCGTCATCGCGTCGGCGTAGGCGATGGCGGCGCGCTCGTCCTCGGAGTAGAGCGGCGAGGTCGCGTAGTCCGCGATGTGCTCGAGCCGTGCGACGTCCAGCTCACCCAGGCGCATGAGCATGGCGCCGAAGTCGACGCACCAGGAACAGCCGATGGTCCACGCCGTGCGATAAACCGCGATCTCGCGGATGACGGCGGGCAGGGCGGTGCTGGCTTTGTCGACCATGGTCTCGTGGATCGCGCCGGCCCGCAGCAGTCCCGGATGGTTGGCGGTGACGGCGAAGGGCTCCGGCACTTCGCGGAAGCGGCGCTTGGCCAGCCGGTAGAGCAGCTTGGTCGTCGGTCCGGCCTGCTGCGGGGTGACGGCGGCGATACGGGTGGCGCCCATGTCGATCTCCTTCGATCAGCGGATCTGGTTCCTACTTCTCGGACGAGAGACCGTGCCGGAATGTGATGGGGCCGCGATGTGACGTGGCGCACCCGGCCCCCGCGCGCGCTACTCGGGCTCGACCCGCATGTCCTCCTGGCTCCAGTAGGCGCGCATCCCGGTGATCCGGCCTTCCTCGTCGAACTCCATCACGTCGATCGGCGACAGGACGAAGCGCTGTCCGCCGACCTTGGTGACGATGGTGAACGGGAACGCGGCCTGATTGCCCGCGATCCTGACGTCCTCGGGCCGCAGCTCGGTCTCCCGCTCCAGCGCGGCGATCACCTCGTAGAACTCGCGGATGGCGGCGTGGCCCCGCTTGGGTGGGGTGCCGACCGGGTCCTCCACGACCGCGTCGGGCGCGTACAGCTCGACGATGTCCTCGGTCGGGCCCGAGCCCACCAGCTTGACGTACTGCTCGACCACGTCGCGGATCTGCTTGGCCATCGAGTCTCCTCCGAAGTGAAACGTGTTCTAATTCGTAGCCTAGCAAGGTCGCGAGCCCGATTCGATCCCCTCCGCTTCGTCCAGCACGACGATCCGGACTCCGGTGGCAAGCAGCGTGGTGGCCGACAGTCCGAACAGGGTGCGAAAGGCGTCGCTGAAGTGGGACGGGCTGGCGAACCCCGCGTGCGCCGACGCCACGGTGAGGTTCGCGCCCTCGGCGACCGCGCGTGCGGCGCCGAGCATCCTGGCCCAGAGCCGGTACCGCCGGAAGGAGGTCCCCGCCTGTGCGGCGAACAGGTGCAGGAAGCGCGACTCCGACAGGTGCGCGGCCGCGGCGAACCGGTCGGCGGGGATGTCCCGTGCCGGATCGGCCAGCGGGGCCGCCATCGCCTCCGCCACTCGGTGGTCCGGCGCGGTGACCGGCGCCGTTCCGGCGAGTCCGGCCAACGCGCACGGATCGGGACGCGCTTGCGTCGCCTCGGCGGCCAGTGCGGCATCCGCCCGGTGCCCCAGTCCGAATTCGTTGTGCCACCGCGTCATCCGCTCGCGGCATGCCCGCGCGCCGCGCGAGCCCGGATCCAGATAGCAGAACAGCATCCGGTCGCCGCCCGCGACCAGCCGGTGCATCCGGCGCGGCGGGATCAGCGCGCTGCCAAGGACGTGCGCGTCGCCGCCGGACTCGAGCGTGAACGGGGCGTCCACCCCCACGGCGAGGCAGTCGACCGCGGTCGAATGCGCGTTCAGGCGCAGTGATGGCCCGCGATAGATCGCCTGCCCGGCCCACAGCCACAGAACCGCGGACGAGGGCGTGCTCGGCGGAGTGCTCGGCGCCATGCCGCCATGCTGTCACGGCTGTGCGCGGCGTGCTGTCGCTCTGTCGTCGCGGGATCGGGCGCCGTCCGGAGTGGTCGACCGGATCCGGGCTCGGGGGATCGCCGTTGATCCCCCTGGTTCGCCGTTGAACCATGACCCGCGTCGGATGTCTGCTGATTCTGTCGGGAATCGCGCGCCCCGCGTTACCTCGGTTCGTTTCGTCCGTTTCGCCCGGCGGAGGTCGGCCGTGCGTCGCTTCCGACGGCGTGGATCAGGGAGATTCCTCGCTATTTCCGCTGCTCGCGCCCCGGTGTGTCGAGCTTGCGCACCCGGTGCCGTGCTGTTTACTCGGTCCGGTCAACCAGACGTTCGAGTGACGAGTGGAAGCGGAGGAGACATGGCACTGCCTACCATGACCGCAGAGCAGCGTACCGAGGCCTTGGCCAAGGCGGCTGCGGTCCGCAAGGCACGCTCCGAACTGATCGGCAAGGTGAAGGCGGGCAAGGTCTCGGTCGCGGACCTGCTGAAGAAGGCCGACTCCGACGAGCTGGTCAAGAAGACCAAGGTGGCTGCGGTGATCAAGGCGCTGCCCGGTGTCGGGCCGGTGAAGGCCGCCAAGCTGATGGATCAGGCGGAGATCCCCGAGGACCGCCGCATCGGTGGTTTGGGCGCGCGTCAGCGCGCGGCACTGCTCGATGCGCTGAAGGACTGAGGGCGGGGAATTCGGCGAACGCGGCGTCATCCGCGGACGCACCGGATCACGCCCGTGGTGATCTCCCACGGGCGTCCCGGGCTCGCCGGTCGGCGGCGGCGCGCGGACGGCGGCGCGGGAAACGCAGGGTGACCGGCTGCGGATCCGACAGCGGCAGGTCGCCGCGTGGCGGTAGGAAGACGCAGACCGCTCCACCGGCCACGAGCAGGAACGCCGCGATCAGGCTGGCCGTGAGGCTCGCCGCGCCGAGTCCGGCGGGCCGGTGCAGGACGTGGTACAGGAAATGCGGGACCCCGAAGGTCAGCCAGCCGATGCCCGCGAGGCGGGCCGCCGTGGTCCGGTCGACCACCAGCGCGGCGATCGTCACCGCGGTCAGCGCCAGGAAGAAGGATCCGACGTCGGCCGCCAGGTGGTGGTTGTACGGGCCGTCGGCCGCCACCCACCGGATGCCGAACCCCGGAAAACTGGTGTACCAGGACTGCGGCGCGAGGGTGGCCCAGAGGCCCACGATCGCTCCTTGCGCCGCCAGGACGGCCAGCACGATCCGCGTGAGCAAGAGGCGGCGGTGCTGCTGGAATCGCATCCGTACCCGCAGGCCCTCGGAGTTCCCCTCCAGCGAGATCCGCATCGGCCACTCCGTTCTCGCCGAACCCGTTTCGGCTCCCGTGCAGTCACGGTAAAACGGGTATCCGGCGCGGGCAATAGTGAGTCAGGCCAACAAGGAGGCTTCCGGATCGCTGTTGATCCGTTCGGGGGCGCTGTAGATGTTCATGGTGTCGCCGCGGAGGAATCCGACCAGGGTGAGCCCGGCGTCAACGGCGAGGTCGACCGCCAGCGAACTGGGCGCCGAGACCGCGCCGAGCATCGGGATCCCCGCCATGACGGCTTTCTGCACCAGTTCGAACGATGCGCGCCCGCTGACGATCAGCACGAGATCGCGGGCGGGAACGCGGGTTTCGCGCAGCGCCCAGCCGATCACCTTGTCGACGGCGTTGTGCCTGCCGATGTCCTCCCGAACGGCCAGCGGTCGGCCTCCGGGGGTGAACAGGCCAGCGGCATGCAGGCCGCCGGTGGCGTCGAAGACGGACTGGCGGTCGCGCAGCCGGTCCGGCATGGCGGCCAGGACGCTGGTGTCCACTGCGGGGCCGCCCGGTGACAGGGGGAACCGGGTGCGGGTGCGGACCTCGTCCAGAGCGGTCTTGCCGCACAGCCCGCAGGCTCCGGTGGTGAGGAAGGATCGGGTCCGCACCGGGACGGGGGTGCGCAGGGTGAGGTCGAGGACGTTGTAGGTGTTGCGGCCCTGCTCGTCGGTGCCCGCGCAGTAACGCGCCGCCACGATGTCCTCGGCGGAGCCGATGATGCCTTCGCTCAGCAGGAATCCGTGCACCAGATCGATGTCGTTGCCAGGGGTGCGCATGGTGACCGTCAGCGACTGCCCGCCGACGCGGATTTCCAGCGGCTCCTCGACGGCGAGGGTGTCCGGGCGCTGGATGTCCGCGCCGGGAGTGATCCGGCGCATCCGGCGGCGAGCGGTGACGCGACTCATGCGCTGTACCCCTCGCCCTGCGTGGTCACGCTGCGCTGCCTCCTCCGGGCCTGACCGCTCATGCTGTGTCCGATTCCGGCATGGGCGGGGCCCTGCGTGGTTACGCTGCGCTGCCGCCTCCGGGCCTGACCGCTCATGCCGGTGCAGCCTCGAGACGGATGGTGACTGCCTTGGAGACGGGTGTGTTCGAGCGTTTCGCGACATGGTCCAGCGGCACGAGGGGATTGGTTTCGGGATAGTAGGCGGCGGCGTTGCCGCGTGGGGTGGGGTAGGAGACCAGGCGGAAGCCCTCGACGCGGCGTTCGGTGCCGTCGGTCCATTCGGACACGAGGTCGACCAGATCGCCGTCGTGGAAGCCGAACGCGGTGATGTCGTCGGGGTGGACCAGCACTACTTTGCGGCCGTTGTGGATGCCGCGGTAGCGGTCGTCGAGACCGTAGATGGTGGTGTTGTACTGGTCGTGGCTGCGCAGCGTTTGCAGGATCAGCCTGCCCGCGGGGACCGGCAGCCAGCTCATCTCGTTGACCGCGAAGTTGGCTTTGCCGGTGGCGGTGCGGAATTCGCGGGCGTCGCGAGGCGGGTGAGGAAGCTGGAAGCCGTTGCGCGCGCGCACTTTGGTGTTGTAGTCGGCGCAGCCGGGCACGACGCGAGCAATGGCGTCGCGGATGTGGTCGTAGTCGCGGGCGAAGCGCGCCCACGGCACCGGGTGCCCGGGACCGAAGAGCGCCTGGGCGAGTTCGCAGACGATGGCGACTTCGCTGCGCAGCTGGTCGCTGACCGGTTTCAGCCGTCCGGTGGACAGGTGCACCATCGACATCGAGTCCTCCACGGAGACCTGCTGTTTGCCGCCGTCGGGGGCGAGGTCGAGGTCGGTGCGGCCGAGCGTCGGCAGGATGAGCGCGGTGCGACCGTGCACGACGTGGCTGCGATTGAGTTTGGTGGAGACCTGCACGGTCAGCGCACAGCCGCGCAGCGCGGCTTCGGTCACGCCGGTATCCGGAGTGGCGGAGACGAAGTTGCCGCCCATGCCGAAGAAGACCTTCGCGCGTCCGTCGCGCATGGCGCGGATGGCCGCGACGGTGTCGAAGCCGTGCTCGCGAGGGCTGGTGATGCCGAACTCGCGGTCGAGGGCGTCGAGGAAAGCGGCGGGCATCTTCTCCCAGATGCCCATGGTGCGGTCGCCCTGCACGTTGGAGTGCCCACGTACGGGGCACACCCCCGCGCCCGGCTTGCCGATCATGCCGCGCAAGAGCAGCAGGTTGGTGGCCTCCTCGATGGTGGCCACCGCATGCGCCTGCTGAGTCAAGCCCATCGCCCAGCACACGATGATGTTGCTCGCGCCGGCGAACACCCGCGCGGTGTGCTCGAGTTCGGTCCGGCTCAAACCGGTGGCCTCTTCGGCGGTGGCGAGATCGACCGCGCGCACGTGCTTTTCGTACTCCGCGTAGCCGGCGCAGTGGGCATCGACGAACGCCCGGTCGACCACCGTGCCGGGCGCGCGATCCTCGGCTTCCAGCAGCAGCCGGCCCAGCACTTGGAACAGGGCCATATCGCCGCCGAGGCGGATCTGCAGGAAATCGTCGGCGATCGGCACACCGGTGGTGACGCCTTTGACCGTCTGCGGATCCCGGAACCCCAACAGCCCGGTCTCCGGCAGCGGGTTGATCGCGACGACGCGTGCGCCCGCGGCCTTGGCCGCGGCGAGCGCGCTGAGCATCCGTGGATGGTTGGTGCCCGGATTCTGTCCCGCGACCACGATCAGGTCGGCCTTGGCGAAGTCGTCGATGGAGACCGACCCCTTGCCGATTCCGATCGAGCTCGACAGCGCCGTGCCGGAGGACTCGTGACACATGTTGGAGCAGTCCGGCAGGTTGTTGGTGCCGTAGCTGCGCACCACCAGCTGGTAGAGGAACGCGGTCTCGTTGCTGGTGCGGCCGGAGGTGTAGAACACCGCCTCGTCGGGTGAGTCCAGTCCGCGCAGGGTGTCCGCGATCAGGTGGTAGGCGTCGTCCCAGGCGATGGGGCGGTAGTGGGTGTCGCCGGGCCGCAGCACCATGGGGTGGGTCAGCCGGCCCTGCTGACCGAGCCAATAGCCGGACTTCTCGCTCAGCTCCGCCACGGAGTGTGCGGCGAAGAACTCCGGAGTCACCGTGCGCAGCGTGGCTTCTTCGGCGACGGCCTTCGCGCCGTTCTCGCAGAACTCGGCGGGCCTGCGATGGCCGGTCGGCTCCGGCCACGCGCAGCCGGGGCAGTCGAAGCCGTGCACCTGATTGACCCGCGCCAAGGTGCGGGCGGTGCGCACGACGCCCATTTCCTCGATCGAGCGCTTCAGCGCCACCGCCACGGCGGTGACGCCCGCGGCCTGCTCTTCGGGCGGGGTCACCGTCAGCTCGGACTCGTCGATGTCGCGGCTCGGTCCGTTTCGGTGCATGCCGCCATTGTCCTCTCCGCGCGGTCCGAACCGGGCGGGGACCGGCCGACCGGGCGTCAGCACCGCTCGCGTGGGGCCGTGCGGTGCCCAGGGTTGCCGTGCTCGGGCGGGGCGATGTGGGCCGCGCCGTGGTCGCCCGAGACATCGCGACCGCGCGGGAGGGAATGCCCCCCACCGCATTCCGATCGGGCGGTGCGTACTGCGGCCGTGCTTTGTGCATGTGGCATCGGGCCGGTGCGTGCGGCCCGCGCTCTGCGTATGTCGCACCGATCCGGGCGAACGACGCTGTCTGTGGATGCCGGACCGGGTGACCGATACCGCGCTTGCGTCGGTGGAGGAATCCGGCCGTCAGGATCGGCGGCGCGCTGCCGCGATATCTGCCGCGCCCGTGCGCTGCTCGTCGCCGCGGTAGGTGAGGACCCGCTCGCTGATGCGGACGCGCCAGCCCGGCGGGAGCTCGGTCGGCGACGTGCTGATCCTGGTCCACTGATCGGTGCCGGGACCGGCGATGAAGGTGCCCGAGGTGGCGGCGGCGTCCCGGACGTACACCTTGCCGCCGTCGACCGACACATACGCGTGGACGCGCGAGACGTGGCGGTCGCGCTGGATGACGATCGGCGCGGCGGTGGCGGCGCGCACCGATTCGTCCACTTGCGGCCCGCGCCCGATGACGTAGGCGCGGTTCAACGGGTAGGCCGCGCCGTCCTCGGTGACCAGCGCACCGGCCGCCGCGTCGCCGGACGGCGCCGCCGGGCGCGCGGTTCGCGTCGCACCGTTCTCGGGAACTTCGCGCGGAGCGACCGGTTCGTGCGCGGGCTGCACCTGGGACCAGGCGAGCGGGCGATCGGTGACGTGCCGGGGCGGACGTGGTTTGGCCAGGAGACGGGCCGAGTCGGTCGGGCGGGCGACCGGGGCGGAGTCGGTCGGCCGAGCGACCGGGGCCGAGTCGGTCGGGCGGGCGACCGGCTTCGGCTGGGCGACGGCGTCGGCGGCGCCGGTCGGTTCGGGCATCGCGGCGAAACCGGCCGCCGCTGTGGGTTCTGGTTCGCCCTGTGCCGCGGGCTCGGAGGTGCGCGGCTCGACGGTCTTCCCGGCGCGCCGCACCGCGGCGTGCATGACGAAACCGCCGCCGGGGACCACGCCCGCCCGCAGATCCGTGCGGGGGAGCGCGGTCGGCGGCGTCCCCGTGTCCGCGCCGATCGTGATGCGGCGCACCGGTTCGCGCACGATCTCGTCGACCCAGGTGAACGCGCGCCCGCCGTCGAGGCGGCGGGTGCCCTCCGCACCTTGGATCTCGGCGGTCACCGGTCCGCGCAACAGAATCAGCAAGCCGTCGTCGGTCGGCGCGACCACGCCGAACGGCGGCGGTTGGACCGTGCTGCCGAAGATCACCGCGGCCAAGCGCTGGGCGAGCGCGGCGCCGGGATGCTCTCCTTCGGCCACGGCTTCGATGGTGCCGAGTATCCGGTCCGTGGAGGTCGTTTCGGCTCCGAGGTAGGCGACGACCGCACCGAAGCGAGCGACGAGCCCGTCGCCCGGTGCGACACCCACGGTGGACGGTTTCCTGCGCACCCGCGCCCTCCTTCCCGGCGCACTACCGGCATTCCGAAGCCAGCATAGAGCGTCGGCGACAACCGAACCGGGGTCTGCGAGCATCGCGAAGCGGAATGCCGGAACCCTCCGGCGCACCGCCCGGTCCCCGAATCACGCTCGGGCGCGCGCCTTCTCACGAGCGGTTGCTTCCACTATCACCAAGGCTGTGAGCTGCACGTTGGGGTGTTTTCCGCAGTCGGCGACGGTCATGCTCGTCGTCTCCTGCTATGTCATAAGTCACAGTTCGAGGTTTGCGGACACTACCGGCGCTCAGGGTGAGTGGTTCGCCGGCCCCGGCCCCAGGACGGTGGACCCGGATCAGCCCAACTCTCTGGTGGGCCGACGGCTCCGCGTCAGCGAGATCGCAGTGGTCGCGCGGGCTGCGATCCGGTCGCGCGTGCAGCACAACCGAGTTGCGGGGCAGGTACGCCCGGGGATGACACTGCGGCGACAGGGGTGTGCCGGAAGTCGCGACGGCGTCCTGGCGGGTCGTTGCGGAACCAGCGGCCGGATCGGTTCTCGGTCCGTGTCTCGGTATCCCGCATGTTTCGCACCCCCGACCTGCGCCGGTCACCCGAACGCCGTTCGTCCCTGGTTATGCTCGGCCCATGAGCGCAGCAGCCGTCAGCCGCCGGGCCCGCCCGGCCAAAGCTCCGCTGAGTCGCGAGGTGATCGTCGAGACCGGTCTGCGCATTCTGGATCGCGACGGCGCGGCGGCGCTGACCATGCGCCGGGTGGCGCAGGACTTGGACACCGGCGCCGCCTCGCTGTACGTGTACGTCGCCAATCGCGACGACCTGATGGCCGCCATGCTCGACCATGTCCTCGGTGGCGTCCCGGAGCCGGGTGGGGCGAACTGGCGGGAGCGGCTCACCGCACTGGCCGACACCATGGTGGCGGCGATGAGCAAGCACGAGGGGCTGGCGCTCGTCGCGCTCGGTGTGATCCCGAGCAGTCCCAACGCGGTGCGGTTGGTGGAATTGATGCTCGGCGCGCTCATCGAGGCGGGGTTGGACGAGCGCACCGCGTCGTGGGCGGTGGACCTGCTCTATCTGCACATCACGGCCGCGGCGGCGGAGCAGAGCGCGCACGACACCGGCGGCGGCAGCGAACAGGAGTATCTCGCCGCGATGGAGCGGCGCTTCGCCGAACTGCCCGCCGACCGCTATCCGACCGTCGTGGCCATGCGGCAGGCTCTGCTGTCGGGTGACGGCGACGCACGCGCGGCATGGGCGGTGCGAGTGCTGATCAACGGCATCCTAGCCACCCCGGCGGAGTGAAATTCGGTGGTCCGCGTCGGGCGCGCCGTTGCACAATGGGCCGGTGATCCGGCCCGCGACAAGCGAAGACCTGCCCGTGCTGCAAGAGATCGAACGTGCGGCGGGCAAGCCGTTCGCGGAACTCGGCATGACGGCCGTAGCCGACGACGAACCGCCTTCGAAGGCGACGCTGCGCGAGTTCCTGCAGGCCGGGCGCGCCTGGGTATGGAGCGACGCCGACCCGCCGATCGGCTACCTGATCGTGGGCGTGGTCGACGGAAACGCCCATATCGAGCAGGTTTCGGTGCATCCGGACCACGCCCGCCGCCGGATCGGCAAACGCTTGCTCGACCAGGCCGCCCGATGGGCCGCCACCGCGAACCTGCCCGCGATGACGTTGACCACCTTCACCGAGGTGCCGTGGAACGGCCCGTATTACCAGCGGCTCGGCTTCCGGTACCTGGCGGCGGACGAGGAGACGCCGGGGCTGATCGCGTTGCGTGCCGCCGAACGGGCCCACGGCCTCGACCGCTGGCCGCGCGCGTGCATGCGCGCGGACCTGTCCGAGTGGTCGATGGACTGAACCCGCGGTGCGGTCAGGCGAAGGCGCGCGCGGCCGCGGCCGCCGCGGCGGCGCGATCCTCGGCGACCAAGCCGATGCGCGTGCGCCGGTCCAGCAGGTCTCCCGCCTCGAGCGCGCCCTCGTGCGACACCGCGAACGCGAACTCCGCACCTAGCACGTCCATTCCGGGTGCGACCGGCTCGGCGAGCGCCGGATCGCGCCGCGCCGCGGCCAGTACGTCGGCCGCCTCACTGCCGTAACGCTCGATCAGCACGGGCGGGGCGTCGATGCGGTCGCGTGCCGCGCCGGAGACCGCACCCACCAGTGGCAGCCGCCGGGTGCGGCACGGCCCCGCGGCGAGACCGCCGTGCGTGACCGCGGCGTCGATCACGTCCTCGGCCATCTTCCGGTACGTGGTGAGCTTGCCCCCGACGATGGTGACGACTCCGGTCGGGGAACGCAGCACCGCGTGCTGCCGGGAGATGTCCGCCGTGCTGTCGTCGGCGGTCTGCAGCAGTGGGCGCAATCCGGCGTACGACCCGCGAATGTCGCTGCGGGTCAACGGCTCTCGCAGGGCGGGATTGATCGTGTCGAGCAGGAAATCGATTTCGCTCCCGGTGGGCTCGGGCTCATCGGGCACCGGGCCGGGCGCGTCCTCGTCGGTCAAGCCCAGGTAGACCCGGCCGTGCGCGGCGGGGAAGGCGAACACGAAACGGCCGATGCTGCCGGGCACCGGGACGGTGAGCGCCGCGCTGAGGCCGCCGAAGGACTCGGCGGAGAACACCAGATGTGTGCCCCGGCTCGGGCGCAGCCGGATGCTCGGGTCCACCTGATCGGCCCAGACGCCGGTGGCGTTCACCACGGTGCGCGGTCGCACCGTGAGGGTCTCGCCGGTGCGGGTGTCGCGCAGGGTCGCCGACTGCCCGGTCACCTCGCGCGCTTCGACGCGGGTCAGGACCCGCGCGCCGTGCGCCGCGGCCGTGCGCGCCAGCGCGACGACCAGGCGTGCGTCGTCGACCAGTTGCCCGTCCCATGCCTGCAGGCCGCCGCGCAGGTCCGCGCGCCGCACGGTCGGCGCGAGCCGTACGGCTTCCGCGGCGGCGACGCGCCGGGACCGGGGCAGCAGCGCGGCGGGTGTGCCCGCGCCGCGCCGGAGTAGATCGCCCGCCAGGAAACCGGCGCGCACCAGAGCGGCTTGCGTCGTGCCGACATTCGGCAGCAGCGGCACCAGTTGAGGCAGCGGGCGCACCAGATGCGGCGCCGTGGTGCGCAGCAGGATGCCGCGTTCCACCGCGCTCTCGTGGGCGATGCCCACCCGGCCGCTCGCCAGATACCGGAGGCCGCCGTGCACCAGCTTGGAGCTCCAGCGGCTGGTGCCGAACGCCAGGTCGTGGCGTTCCACCAGCACGGTCCGCAGTCCGCGGGCGGCGGCGTCCAGTGCGGCTCCGGCGCCGGTGACGCCGCCGCCGATCACCAGGACGTCGATCTCGGCGCCGTCGCCGAGCCGCGACAAATCCGTGGCGCGGCGCGCGGCGTTCAACGCGGAGTCTCCGGTACGCATTGGCTCAGTGCTCATCACATGCCTTTCGGATGCAGCGGGAACGCCGCGAGCTGGTACTGATCACGATTGCGCTCGGGCCGCGTCTTCGGCCGTTTCGTGAGCGCGATCGTCGAGGTACCCGTCGATCGCGCGACGGAGTTCGGCGTCGAGGTGCTCGCCCGCCAGCAGCGGTGCGACGGTGCCCGCCGACTGCACCGCGGACTGGGCGATCAGCAGCAGCATGGTGGCCATCCGCTCCGGATGGCCCGCGCGGATGGAGCCGTCCCGCTGGCCGTCCCGGATGCCCGCCGCGAACAGTTCGATCAGCGCGCGCTGGTTGCGCCCGAGCCTGCCGAAGACGTAGGTGAGCATCAGATCGGTGTCGGTGCGGAAGATCTTGCCGAACAACGGATTCGTCCGGACCGTCGCCGCCCCGGCGACCACGCCCTCCACCAACCTGGTGCGTGCGCTGCCCGCCGACGGCATGGTCGCCGCCACGATCCCGCGCAGCTCGCGCACCAGCAACTCCGCTACCAGCGCGCCGGTGTCCGGCCAGCGACGGTAGACCGTCGGCCTGCTGACGCCCGCCCGCCGCGCCACCTCGGTGAGTGTGGTGCGGCGTACGCCGAACTCCTCCACGCAGGCGCGGGCGGCGTCGAGAATCGCCAGGTCGGTCGCCGAGAGGTGCTCGGCGGAGGTGTCGGGAGCGGTCAAAGCGTCACCACCGGGGTCGAGCGGCCGACGGCGGAGCGTCGGCCAGGAAGAATTTCCATCTGTTCGTTACTGCTTGACAGTATATGTCAAACTGTAACGCATGGTGGACACGCAGCAGCACACCGACGGCGATCCGGCCCGGTCGGCGAAGACCGGCCCGGGCGACTCGGCGGCGAGCATGGTCTGGGATGCCTGGGGCGTTGCGGCTGCTCACCAGCCACTTTCGGAACGGGTCCGCGGTCTGCTGACGCAGGTGTTCGGGGTCTCCGGCAACCCGGTGGCGCGCCGCGACGAGGGCGACGTGCCACTGCGCGAATCGGCGTTGACGCCCGAGCGGCGCGCCGGGCTGGTCGAGGTGGTCGGCCCCGGCAACGTGTCGGCCGACCACCGCGATCGGCTGCGGCACGCCGGCGGGAAGAGCACGCCCGATCTGCTGCGCCGCCGGGCCGAGGGGCCGCAGGACGCGCCGGACGCCGTCGTTTTCCCGGCCGATCACGACGAGGTCCTCGCCGTGCTCGGCTACTGCGCGCGGCACGCCGTCGCGGTGGTCCCGTTCGGCGGCGGCACCAGTGTGGTCGGCGGCGTCGATCCCGTGCGCGGACGCTTCGATACCGTGATCGCCCTTGATCTGCGCAGATTGGCCGGGTTGACCGAGGTCGATCCGGTCAGCGGCACCGCCACCCTGGGCGCGGGCGTGACCGGTCCGCGCGCGGAGGAACTGCTCGGCGCGCACGGGCTGTCCCTCGGTCATTTCCCGCAGAGTTTCGAGTTCGCCACCCTCGGCGGCTTCGCGGCGACGCGGTCGTCCGGCCAGGCCTCGGCGGGCTACGGCCGTTTCGACGACATGGTGCAGCGGCTGAAGATCGCCACCCCCAGCGGCACGCTCGAACTCGGGCGCGCGCCCGCCTCGGCGGCGGGACCGGACCTGCGCGAGTTGTTCGTCGGATCAGAGGGCACGCTCGGCGTGATCACCGAGGTCACGCTGCGGGTGCATCCGGTTCCGGAAACTGTCGCCTACCAAGCTTGGGCGTTCCCCGATTTCGCGACCGGCGCCGCCGCGTTGCGCGCGGTCGTGCAGGCGGGCGCGGCGCCCACTGTGCTCCGCTTGTCCGACGAGGCGGAGACCGGGATCAATCTCGCCCGCTCCGGCGATATCGGCGGCAACCCCGTGGCCGGATGCCTGGCCATCACCACCTACGAGGGCAGCGCGGCGCATGTCGCCGCACGCAGCGCCGAAGCGGCCGCCGTGCTGGCCGCCGCGGGTGGCGCGTCCTTGGGGGAGACACCGGCCCGGGAATGGGAGCACGGTCGTTTCGCCGCCCCGTACCTGCGCGACGCGCTGCTGGACGTGGGCGTGCTCTGCGAAACGCTGGAGACCGCCACCACCTGGTCGAATCTGAGCGCGCTGAAGGCGGGGGTCACCGCGGCACTGACCGATTCGCTCGGTGCGCAGGGCACTCCGCCCCTGGTCATGTGCCACATCTCGCACACCTATCCGACCGGCGCGTCGCTGTACTTCACCGTCGTCGCCAAGCAGCTCGACGACCCGCTGGCCCAGTGGCAGGCCGCCAAGCGCGCCGCGGGCGACGCCATCGTCGCCAGCGGCGGCACCATCACCCACCACCACGCGGTGGGCACCGATCATCGTCCGTGGGTGCCGGACGAAGTGGGCGATCTAGGCGTGCGCGTGCTGCGTGCGGTGAAGGCCGAACTCGACCCGGCGGGCATCCTGAATCCCGGAAAGCTGGTGCCGTGAACAACTATTCGCCGGTGCGCAAGATCACCGTGGTGACCAATCCGCGGTCCGGGCACGGCAGGGGAGGTGACGCGGCGAGCGTCGCGATCGCCCGCTTCCGCGCGGGCGGCGCGGAGGTCACGCAGGTATGCGCTCCCTCGGCCGCCGAAACAGTTCGGCAGGTGCGGGATTTGATCGCGGGCGGCGCGAGACCCGATGCCGTGGTCTGCGTCGGCGGCGACGGCCTGATCAACGTGACCCTCCCCGCCGTCGCCGAGACCGGCGTGGCGCTCGGCATGATTCCCGCCGGTACCGGCAACGATCTGGCCAGAGAACTCGGCGTGCCGACCGACGATCCGCAGGCCGCCGCCTCGCTGGTGTTGCGTGGGCGGACCAGGACGATCGACCTCGGCCGCATCGAGTCCTCCGACCCGCCGATGTGGTTCGCCACGGTGGCGGGCACCGGATTCGACGCGCGGGTCACCCTGCGCGCCAACGAGATGCGCTGGCCGAAGGGCAGACTGCGCTACACCGTCGCCGCGCTGGCCGAGATCTCCGGGCGCTTCACCGTGCCCTACCGGGTCGAGCTGGTGGACGCGGTGACCGACGGGCTGACCAACCCGGGCGCGGGCGCGCAGCTGGTGACCGAGGCGGTCATGGTCGCGGTCGGCAACACCCGCACCTACGGCGGCGGCATGCTGATCTGCCCGGACGCGCTGATGGACGACGGACTGCTCGACCTGACCGTGGTGGGCGCGTTGTCGCGCGGGGAGATGCTGCGCCTGCTGCCCGCGCTGTCGGCGGGCAAACGGCAGAATCACCCGGAGGTCAAGCAGTTCCGCGCCGCGGCCGTCACGCTCACCGCGGCCGGCGCGCCCGCCACCGCCGACGGTGAACCGGCGGGCACGCTGCCGATCACGATCCGGGCGGTGCCCGCGGCATTGACCGTCCTGGTGCCCTGACCGCGGCGGCGTCCGGTCAGGCGAACGTCACGCACTGCAGGTGATTCACGGCCGCGCGGTCGACGATGACCACCGATCGGGACGCGCGGCCGACCGGGCGGCGCTGCGTCGCCACGGTGCGCATCAGTCGCCGCCAGCGTCGCACGTGCAGCCGGAAGACCACGTGGTTGATCCTCCGGCCGCGGCTGTGCTGGCCCGCGCGGGCCACCGCCGCGGGCACGTCCAACATGAGCAGGTGCAGTTCGCGATCCGCCGCCCAGCGCGCGATCAGAGCGCGTGCCCAACCGAAGGTGGCGCAGTCGTGGATGACGACCGGGCCGCTGACCTCCCGCAACGCGGCGCGAATGGCCTGGAAGTGCGCGACGTGCACCAGCGGGCGCCACAGCAGGTAGGGCAGCCACCACAGCTTGGGCCGCCAGCGATTACGCGCCTGCATCGAGTCGAGCACCAGCACTCCGGCGGCACTGCGCGACGGCGTGGTGGCCGCCGCGTCGGCGCCGAAGAACTTACGCAGCGCGGTGCTCTTGCCCGCGCCGGGAACGCCCGCGACGACCAGGGCCGCCGCGGCGGGATACCGGATCTCCGCGATCGTCTGACCGCGCAGATCGTGCAGCGTCTCCGGGACCAGCACCGGCAGCCGGGGTTCGGGGGCGTATGCCTCCAGCGGGGGGTTCACCTCTCCCAGCGTCCGCAGCCGACGCGTGTTCGGCAACCGGGAAAACCCTGGTTTTTCTTGGGGATTCACCGGGGGAGGAGCGCTTGGGGTATTCACCCTTTCCAGGGTCCGGAAAATTCACGTTTTGGCAATAACGGACATTTCAGACACAAGTGGTTCAGGCGCGTTTCCGGCCCGCCGACCGCGCGCGAAGATGCATTCGTTCACCCTGCGACCCGAATAGGCTCAGGATTTCCACCGGACCCCGGCCCGCGCTGCCGAACCAATGCGGTTGGCGGGTGTCGAATTCCGCGGCCTCGCCCGGGCCGAGCACCAGATCGTGCTCGCCGAGTACCAGCCGCAGTCGTCCGGACAACACGTAGAGCCACTCGAAACCCTCGTGCACCTTGGGGTCGGGTTCGCCGCGCTCGGGTGGGATGATGATCTTGAACGCCTGCAGCGGACCCGGCTGCCGGGTCAGCGGAACGATGGTGAGCCCGTTCATCTTCCGCGCCGTCGTGTGGACCCGCGGATCGGCGATCGCGGGGGCGGCCACCAATTCGTCCAACGGCACCTGGTGGGCCATCGCGATCGGCAGCAGCAGTTCCAGGCTGGCTTTGCGCTGACCGGACTCGAGCCGCGACAGCGTGCTCTTGGAGATCCCGGTGCTTTCGGCCAGCGCGGTGAGCGTGACATTGCGGCGGGTGCGCAGCGCTTTGAGTCGTGGCCCGATATCGGCGAGGGCCTGGGCGACAGCCGGTGGTGCAGACATGTCACCAGTGCACCGCGCTTTCCCGATTTTGGCAACATTTGTTGCTGAATCGCCGGAACTGACGGCACTGTGTCGATGGAGGTGATCGCGGATGAGCGAAACATACGACGTGGTGATCGTGGGCGGCGGAGCGGCGGGATTGTCCGGTGCGCTGGTCCTGGCCCGGGCGCGGCGGCGCGTCGCGGTGGTCAGGGGCGGCGCACCGCGCAACGCGCCCGCCGAGCACATGCACGGGTTCCTGTCCCGGGACGGGATGCCACCGGCGCAACTGCTGGCGAGCGGAGCCGCCGAGGCCGTGAGCTACGGCGCGGAGATGATCGACGACGTCGTCGTCGGCGCCGAGCGGACGGGGGAGGCCGACCACACGCTGCGGCTCGGTGGCGGCGGGACGCTGCGGGCTCGTCGCGTGCTCGTGGCCACCGGGCTGCGCGACGAACTGCCGGAGCTGCCCGGAGTGGCCGAGCGGTGGGGCCGTGACGTGCTGCACTGCCCGTACTGCCACGGCTACGAGGTCCGGGACCAGCCGATCGGCGTGCTCGGCGGGCCGGAGCCCGGCGCCCTGGCCCGTGCGGTGCACCTGGCGCTGTTGCTGCCCCAGTGGTCGGACGACGTCGTCTTCTTCTCGAACACGATGACCCTGTCCGACGACGACCGGGCCCGCTTGGACGCGCGCGGCGTCCGGGTGGTCGAGGGCGAGGTCGCCCGGTTCGTGGTGGACGACCGGCTGCGCGGTGTGGAACTGGCCGACGGGCGGGCCGTGCCGAGGACCGCCATGTTCGTCGCGCCGACTTTCCGTGCCAACGACGAAGTGCTGGTCGCGCTCGGCTGCGCGTTCGACGCAGGCGGCTGGGTGGCGACGGACGCCACCGGACGCACCAGCGTGCCGGGTGTGTGGGCCGCGGGCAACGTCAGCAATCCGGCAGCTCAGGTCATTTCCGCCGCGGGAGCGGGCTCCGCCGCAGCGATCGCGATCAACGGCGACTTGGTGGCGGCCGAGGTCGCCGTGCTCGCCCGTTGAGCGGAATATCCGGGGTCCGAAATGCCGGAAGCTGAGAATTGCTTATGGATTCCGAGCCCGGTCCCGGATCGCCGGTAAGCTACTGACATGGGCGGAGTGTTCGGTGTCCCTCATCCACCGAAGACTCCGCCTCTTTTTGTCTTCATCGCGGAATACCCTCCGCTTCGGCGCCCGGCAGGCGGATTTTCCTCGCCATTCCGCGCGGCGTCGACCGGCGGATCCGCCGGACACCAGCGACCGGGGTCGACCGACCCGAGGTCGGCGGATCGGCGGGCTCTAGAATCGCGGGGTGACCAGCGCAGCCCCTGACAACACGCGTAATCGTGCCGATGCCCTCCCCAAGAGCTGGACTCCCGGCGAGGTGGAGGCCGAGATGTACGAGCGCTGGGTAGCCGCGGGCTATTTCACCGCCGATCCGGGCAGTGGCAAGCCGGCCTATTCGATCGTGCTGCCGCCGCCGAACGTCACCGGCACGCTGCACATGGGCCACGCGCTCGACCACACCTTGATGGACACGCTCTCGCGCCGCAAGCGCATGCAGGGCTACGAGGTGCTCTGGCTGCCCGGCATGGACCACGCGGGCATCGCCACCCAGACCGTGGTGGAGAAGCAGCTGGCGGTGGACGGCAAGACGAAGGAAGACTTCGGCCGCGAACTGTTCGTGCAGAAGGTGTGGGACTGGAAGCGGGAATCCGGCGGCGCCATCCAATGGCAGATGCGCGCGCTCGGCGACGGCGTCGACTGGAGCCGGGACCGCTTCACGATGGACGAGGGCCTGTCGCGCGCCGTGCAGACCATGTTCAAGCGGCTCTACGACGCGGGCCTGATCTACCGCGCCGAGCGGCTGGTGAACTGGTCGCCGGAGCTGCGCACCGCGATCTCCGACATCGAGGTGAAGTACGAGGACGTGGAAGGCGAGCTGGTCTCGCTGCGCTACGGCTCGCTCGCCGACGACGAACCGCACGTCGTGGTGGCCACCACCCGGGTGGAGACCATGCTCGGCGACACGGCCGTGGCCGTGCATCCGGAGGACCCGCGTTACCGGGCCTTGATCGGCACCACCTTGGAGCATCCGATCACCGGGCGGCAGATCCCGATCATCGCCGACGACTACGTCGATCCCGAATTCGGCTCGGGCGCGGTGAAGATCACCCCGGCGCACGACCCGAACGACTTCGAGATGGGTCTGCGGCACGGGCTCCCGATGCCGACCATCATGGACGAGCGTGGCCGGATCACCGGCACCGGAACCGAATTCGACGGCATGGACCGTTTCGAGGCGCGCGTCAAGGTGCGCGAACGGCTCGCGCGGGAGGGCAGGGTGGTCGCCGAGAAGCGCCCGTACCTGCACAGCGTCGGCCACTCCGAGCGCACCGGCGAGCCGATCGAGCCGCGGCTGTCCATGCAGTGGTGGGTGAAGGTCGAGTCGCTGGCCAAGGCCGCCGGTGACGCCGTCCGCAACGGCGACACCGTGATCCACCCCAAGAGTCAGGAACCGCGCTGGTTCGGCTGGGTCGATGACATGCACGACTGGTGCATCTCGCGCCAGCTGTGGTGGGGCCACCGCATCCCCATCTGGTACGGCCCCGAGGGCGAAGTGGTGTGCGTCGGGCCCGACGAGCAGGCGCCCGAAGGCTGGGTGCAGGACCCGGATGTGCTGGACACCTGGTTCTCCTCCGGCCTGTGGCCGTTCTCCACGATGGGCTGGCCGCACGCCACCGCCGAACTCGAGAAGTTCTATCCCACCAGTGTGCTCGTCACCGGCTACGACATCCTGTTCTTCTGGGTGGCGCGGATGATGATGTTCGGCACCTACGTGGCCGAGGACGCCGCGCTGACCGCGGGCAAGGGCGGCGAGCGCCAGGTGCCGTTCAAGGACGTCTTCCTGCACGGCCTGATCCGCGACCAGTTCGGCAAGAAGATGTCCAAGTCGCGCGGCAACGGCATCGACCCGCTGGATTGGATCAACGCCTTCGGCGCCGACGCGACCCGGTTCACCCTCGCGCGCGGCGCGCAGCCCGGCGGTGACCTCTCGGTCGGCGAGCCGCACGTGCTCGCCTCGCGCAGCTTCGTGACCAAGCTGTTCAACGCGACCAAATTCGCGCTGATGAACGGCGCGCGGGTGGGCGACCTGCCCGACCGCGCGCAGCTCACCGACGCCGACCGCTGGATCCTGGACCGGCTGGACGCGGTGCGCGCCGAAGCCGACGCCGCGTTCGACGCCTACGAGTTCGGCAAGGCCTGCGAGGCGCTCTACCACTTCGCCTGGGACGAGCTGTGCGACTGGTACCTGGAACTGGCCAAGGTGCAGTTCGCCGCCGACGGCGCCCGCGCCGAGGCGACCCAGCTCGTGCTCGGCTCCGTGCTCGATGCCGTGCTGCGCCTGCTGCATCCGGTCATCCCGTTCGTCACCGAGGCGTTGTGGCAGGCGCTGACCGGCGGCGAGTCGGTGGTGGTCGCGCCGTGGCCGCAGGCATCCGGTGTGCCCGCGGATCATGAAGGCGCGCAACGTATTTCCGATACGCAGCGGTTGATCACGGAGATCCGGCGGTTCCGCAGCGACCAGGGCCTGGCGGACAAGCAGAAGGTCGCGGCCAAGCTGATCGGCCTGGACGCGGCCGGACTCGGCGAGCAGGCGGCGTCGGTGGCGAACCTGGCGCGGCTCACCGAGCCGGGGGCCGAGTTCGCCGCCACCGCGTCGGTGGAGGTCCGCCTGAGCACCGGAACGGTCACCGTGGAGCTGGACACCTCGGGCGCGGTCGACCTGGACGCCGAACGCCGCAGGCTGGAGAAGGACCTGGCCGCCGCGCAGAAGGAGCTCCAGGGCACCGCCGCCAAGCTCGGCAACGAGGCGTTCCTGGCCAAGGCGCCCGAGCACGTGGTGGACAAGATCCGCGGCAGGCAGCAGATCGCCTCCGACGAGGTGGCGCGGATCGGGGCGCGGCTGGCGGAGTTGAGCGGCAAGTGAACCACGAGCCGGAACCGCAATACGGCGACGACGAGCGCCGTGGCGGCGCGCGGCTCGGCTCCGGCCCCTCGCCGGTGGAGCTGGCGGAGATGGCGCTGGTCGAGGCGGAACTCGACCGGCGCTGGCCGGAGACCAAGATCGAGCCCTCGCTCACCCGGATCGCCACGCTGATGGATCTGCTCGGCTCGCCGCAGCAGAGCTACCCGGCGATCCACATCGCGGGCACCAACGGCAAGACCTCGGTGACCAGGATGATCGACGCGCTGCTCACCGCGCTGCATCGGCGTACCGGCCGGATCACCAGTCCGCATCTGCAACTGGCCACCGAGCGGATCAGCATCGACAACGCGCCGATCACGCCCGCGCGGTACGTGGAGATCTACCGCGAGCTGCTGCCGTACGTCGAGATGATCGACAAGCAGTCGGCGGCCGCGGGAGGTCCCGCGATGAGCAAGTTCGAGGTGCTCACCGGCATGGCGTTCGCCGCCTTCGCCGAGGCGCCGGTCGACGTGGCGGTCGTCGAGACGGGATTGGGCGGCACCTGGGACGCCACGAACGTGGTCGACGGGCAGGTCGCGGTGATCACGCCGATCGGCTTGGACCACACCGAGTACCTCGGCCCGGACCTCACCTCGATCGCGGGCGAGAAGGCCGGGATCATCAAACGCGCCCCGGCGGGCCTGGTGCCGCGCGACAACGTCGCGGTGATCGCGCAGCAGGAACCGGAGGCGATGGAGGTGCTGCTGCGCCGCGCCGTCGAGATGGACGCCGCGGTCGCGCGCGAGGGCTCGGAGTTCCGCGTGCTCGCCCGGCAGATCGCGGTGGGCGGGCAGCAACTCGAGTTGCAGGGCCTCGGCGGGGTGTACGACGAGATCTTCCTGCCGTTGCACGGCGAGCACCAAGCGCGCAACGCGGTGCTCGCGCTCGCGGCGGTGGAGGCGTTCTTCGGCGCGGGCGCGCAACGCAAGCTCGACATGGACGCCGTGCGCGCCGGTTTCGCGAGCGTCACCAGCCCCGGGCGGCTGGAGCGCATGCGCAGCGCGCCCACCATCTTCATCGACGCCGCGCACAATCCGGCCGGTGCGCAGGCGCTGGCCGCGACGCTGACCGACGAGTTCGACTTCCGCAAACTGGTCGGAGTGGTCGCGGTGCTCGGTGACAAGGACGCCGCCGGCATCCTCACCGCGCTGGAGCCGGTGCTGGACGAGATCGTCGTCACCAGCAACGGTTCGCCCCGCGCGCTGGACGTGGAGACGCTCGCCGACCTCGCGGTCCAGCGGTTCGGTGACGAGCGCGTGGTCTCCGCCGCCACGCTGCCCGACGCGCTGGAGACCGCGATCGCGATCGCCGAAGAGGTGGGCGAGGCGGGCGAGATGGTCTCCGGAGCCGGAGTGATCGTGACAGGGTCGGTGGTCACGGCGGGCGCGGCCCGCGCGCTGTTCGGGAAGGACCCGGCGTGAGCGCCGGGTGCGCGGACGGCAGCCTATCCGGCCACGGCGGGCCCGTGGACGCCGAGAAGCACCGCAGGAACGCCGGACACTTCGTGAGCCCGGCGGACGCCGAGGAGGGCACAGCATGAGCGGTCAGGCCTGGAGGCGGAAGCGCAGCGTGACCACGCAGGGCCCCGCTCATGCCGACAACAAATCCAGCATGAGCGAACCGGCCGACCGAGACGAGCAGGTGGTGCCCGCCCCCGCGACCGACCCGTGGAAGGGGTTCCGCGGGGTGATGGCGGGGACGCTGGTGCTGGAGGCGATCGTGGTGCTGCTGGCCCTGCCGGTGGTGGCGGACGTCGGCGGCGGGGTGACCTGGTTGTCGGGCACCTATCTCGTGGTCCTCGCGGTGGTGATGTTCCTGGGGGCCGGATTGCAGCGGCGGTCCTGGGCATTGCCGTTCAATCTCGGCCTGCAAGTGCTTGTCCTGCTCGGCGCGTTCATCCACCTGTCCATCGGCGTGATCGGCGTGGTGTTCGGCGTGGTCTGGGGCTTCATCCTGGTGCTGCGAGCCGACGTGCGCGGCCGGATGGAGAAGGGCCTGCTGCCCAGCCAGCGCATCCAGCGGTCGTAGCCGGAGGACTCAGGAGAGGACGCTGCCGGTCTGTTGCCGAGGGGGCGGCGGCGCCGGGGCGCCGATCAGCCGGACCGCTGGTGCGCTGCCCGCAAGTGTGCCGGATAGGCTGTTCGCCGTGACTGAGCAGACGTTGGTACTCATCAAGCCGGACGGTGTGGCCCGTGGCCTTGTCGGCGAGGTGCTGGCACGGATCGAGCGCAAGGGCCTGAAGATCGTCGCCCTCGAACTGAAGCACGTGTCGGAGGAACTGGCCCAGGGCCACTACGCCGAGCACGCCGAGAAGCCGTTCTTCGGGTCCCTGATCGAGTTCATCACCTCGGGCCCGGTCGTCGCGGCCATCCTGGAGGGTCCCCGCGCGATCGCCGCGTTCCGCCAGATCGCCGGCGGCACCGATCCGGTGGACAAGGCCGTGCCCGGCAGCATTCGCGGAGACTTCGCTCTGGAGACCCAGGAGAACCTGGTCCACGGCTCGGATTCCCCCGAATCGGCCAAGCGGGAGATCGCGCTCTGGTTCCCCGAGCGGCCCGCCTGACCACGTCTCGATCGTCGTGCCCGCGCCGCCGCGACACCGGTGTTCGCGCCGCGGGCCGGACCGAGTCGAGCGCCGATGGCGAACGCCCGGCGCGGGGTGTGGGATACTGGCATCGGCTGCATTCGACGCCGACTGTTCGTGCAGGTGCGCGAACGAGACGTGACGAGCGCAGCCGGATGACACCACGGCTCGATGCCGATCATCGCTGCCACGGGTAAATGGCCTGGTCACCGGGTCGGATATCCGTGTAGGCACGCTGGATGAGCGCTCGAACCGCGGAGTTCAGCCATACAGCCAGGCGCCGCGTGACCAGTTAGCCCGAACGACGAACGACCGAGGAGATAACCGGGCACGCGGGGCGAGACCACTTGATCTCGCGCCCACCGGGTGCGAGTCGAACGGACAGCGCCCCCGCGTCGGCCGCGTCACTCCCGCCGGGAGGGACGCGCCCGGGGGCCCGAGGAGACTTCGTGGCCGATCAAGAGCCGCTGGATACAACATCACAGGATGCCGAACAATTGCCGGAGCGAATCCGAGTTCACGCACTCGCCAAGCTGCTGGGGGTAACGAGCAAGCGCATCCTGGCCAAGCTGACCGAGATGGGGGCGGACGCGCGCAGCGCGCAGTCGAACGTCGACCGCGCGGTCGCCGAGTCGGTGCGCGACGCCTTGGTGACGGTCGAGGCCGATGCCGCCGAGCAGCCCGCCGTGGGGCAGGCCGAGCCCCCCGCACCGCCGCAGGCCGCCGAGCCCGCGGCGGACGCGGCAACACCGGCCGAACCTCCGGAACCACCGCGCGCGGCCGAGGCCGACGCGTCCTTCACCGGTACGGGCGTCATCTTCTCCGCGCCGGACGTGCCGAGCGCCACGCAACCGTCCACCGGCGCGGCGGCGCACCACACGCAGCTGTTCACGCACTCGGTGCGACCCGAGGCCGAGCCGGTGACCCCGGCGGTGTTCGAGTCCGCCGCCGTCGTGCAGGCGCCGCTGTTCCTGTCGCCGGACGCCGCGGCCGCCGAGCAGGCGCGCAGACAGCGGCGCGCCGAGCGGGAAACCCGGCACACCGAGCAGCAGGCGCCCGAGCCCGCCGAGGACGAGACCGAGGTCGAGGACGAGCGCGAGTCCGACCAGCAGGGCGAAGCCGACGGCCAGCCCCGGCGCAGGCGCCGTGGCCGCCGCGGCCGGGGTCGTGGCAGGGGTGAGCAGCAGTCCGAAGCCGACGGCGACGGCGAGGACAACGACGACGAGACCGAGACCGAGACCGTGGACGAGTCGGCCCCCACGGCTTCCGAGCCCGCCGAGGCGGAGTCCGCGGAGACCGGCGATGGCGAGGACGAGGACGGCGTGCCGGAAGGCTCGAGCCGCCGCCGCCGTCGCCGTCGTCGCCGCAAGGTGGCCGGTGAGTCCGGCGAGAACGAGGCCTCCGACGACGATCCGCCGAACACGGTCGTGCACGAGCGCGAGCCGCGCAACAAGACCCGCAGCCGCGCCGCGTCCGACGAGGTCCAGGGCATCACCGGCTCCACCCGGCTGGAGGCCAAGCGGCAGCGCAGGCGGGACGGCCGTGAGGCGGGCCGCCGCCGTCCGCCGATCCTGACCGAGTCGGAGTTCCTGGCCCGGCGCGAAGCGGTGGACCGCGTGATGGTCGTGCGCGAGAAGTCCTTCCCGGACCACCCGACCGCGACGCAGGTGGCCGTGCTCGAGGACAACGTCCTGGTCGAGCACTTCGTGACCAGCACCGGTTCGGCGTCCATGGTGGGCAACGTCTACCTGGGCAAGGTGCAGAACGTGCTGCCCAGCATGGAAGCCGCGTTCGTCGACATCGGCCGCGGCCGCAACGGCGTGCTCTACGCCGGTGAGGTCAACTGGGAAGCCGCCGGTCTCGGCGGCAAGGAGCGCAAGATCGAGCAGGCGCTCAAGCCCGGCGACCAGGTGCTGGTCCAGGTGAGCAAGGACCCGGTCGGCCACAAGGGCGCGCGGTTGACCACGCAGATCAGCCTGGCCGGTCGTTTCCTGGTGTACGTGCCCGGCGGCACCTCCACCGGCATCAGCCGCAAGCTGCCCGACACCGAGCGCAAGCGGCTGAAGGAGATCCTGCGCGACATCGTGCCCGCCGACGCCGGTGTGATCATCCGCACCGCTTCCGAAGGCGTCAGCGAGACCGAGCTGGCCCGCGACGTGGAGCGGCTGCAGGCCACGTGGCGCACGATCCAGCAGCAGACCGGCAAGGACAACAACGCGCCCAAGACGCTCTACGAAGAGCCCGACCTGCTGGTCAAGGTCATCCGCGACCTGTTCAACGAGGACTTCTCCAAGCTGGTCATCGAAGGCGACCGGGCCTGGAGCACGGTCGAGAAGTACATCGGCACCGTCGCGCCGGACCTGCTCGCCCGGGTCAACCGGCACGAGAACAACGGCGTCGACGTGTTCGAGACCTACCGGATCGATGAACAGCTGGCCAAGGCGCTGGATCGCAAGGTGTGGCTGCCGTCGGGCGGCACCCTGGTGATCGACCGCACCGAGGCCATGACGGTGATCGACGTGAACACCGGCAAGTTCACCGGTTCCGGCGGCAGCAATCTGGAGGAGACGGTCACCAGGAACAACCTGGAGGCCGCCGAGGAGATCGTGCGCCAGATGCGGCTGCGCGACATCGGCGGCATGATCGTCGTCGACTTCATCGACATGGTGCTCGAGTCCAACCGCGATCTGGTGCTGCGCCGCCTGACCGAGGCGCTGGGCCGCGACCGTACCCGCCATCAAGTCTCCGAGGTCACCTCGCTGGGGCTGGTCCAGATGACCCGCAAGAAGCTCGGCACCGGCCTGGTCGAGGCGTTCTCCACCACCTGCGAGCACTGCCACGGCCGCGGCATCCTCGTGCACACCTACCCGGTGGAGCCCGGTTCCGGCGAAGAGACCGCGGGGCGCACCCGCGAGAGCGGTTCGCGCAGGCGGCGGGGCCGCGACAAGGGTGCGGCCGCGCCCGCCCAGCCGGCCAACGGATCCGGTCCCGCGCCCGAGCACCCCGAGGAAGAGGCGGCGGTCAAGCGGGCGCATCCGGTGGCGCTGGCGATGGCGGCGCACCAGTCCGACGAGCCCGAACAAGCCGAGGACGCCGTCGAGCCGCGGGTCGCGGTCGCCGACGAATCCGCCGCGGAGCCGGTGGTCACGGAGACCGTCGAAGCCGCGGTGGCGGTGCCCGCCGAGGAGCCCGAGACCGAGCCCGCCGAAGTGGTGGAGGTCATCGAGGAAGTCGAGAAGGTCGAGCCGGTACCGGCGGAGGAGCCGGTCTCCGTCGCGGAGTCCGCTCCGGCCGCCGAGCCCGAGCCTGTCGCCGAACCCGTCTCGGCTGCCGAGCCCGTTCCGGCATCGGAGAACGGTGCGGCCGCCAACGGTGTCGCCGCACCGGCGGCCCGTCCGGCTCGTCGCCGAAGGGTTGCCCGTTCGGCCGCCGCACCGGCGGCGGACAGCTCGGGAGCGGTGTTCGTGCTGCCCACCGGTGATCAGGCGCCCGCCCCCGCGATCGACTACTCCCAGCCGGAAGCGGCCGAATTGCCGCAGCGCAACCGGCCGCGCAGGCGGGCGGTCGGCCGCCCGGCCGGTGCGCCGGAAGCGCCGAACTGAGTCCTCGCCCACGTGCCGTGGCCCCCGCCGGTCGTTCCGGTGGGGGCCACGTGCGTCCGGGCAGCGAACCGGTGGCATGACCGCGGCGCGGGCGTGGACGCCGGTTTGGTCGTCGCGGTAGCCGTCCTGTAATCTTGGACAGTCGCTGCCCGGTGACAACATATTTTGTCTTCGTGGCCCGGTTCTCGACAGTTCGATACCGAGAGCCACCAGATGCCGAGGCGGTGGCGATTACCAGACCAGTCGTGTGGCGGTTTCCGGTGGTTTCAGACCGGAGGAGTCGCCGCGTGAGCAAGTGCCGAGCACTATAGGAAGAAGGGCAGCCGACCGATGGCAACGTACGCGATCGTCAAGACCGGCGGAAAGCAGTACAAGGTCGCGGTCGGTGACCTGGTGAAGGTCGAGAAGATCGAGGGTGCGCCGGGCACCGCCGTGGCGCTGGATCCCGTCCTCGTCGTCGATGGCGCGGAGCTGACCACCGATGCCGACAAGCTGGCCAAGGTCTCCGTGGCCGCCGAGGTGGTCGAGCAGACCAAGGGTCCGAAGATCCGCATCCACAAGTTCAAGAACAAGACCGGCTACCACAAGCGCCAGGGTCACCGTCAGCCGCTGACGGTCCTCAAGGTCACCGGCATCAAGTAAGACATCCCGAGGAGAACCAGCTATGGCACACAAGAAGGGCGCGTCCAGCTCCCGGAACGGACGTGATTCCAACGCCCAGCGACTCGGCGTCAAGCGCTTCGGCGGCCAGTCGGTCAAGGCGGGCGAGATCCTGGTGCGTCAGCGCGGCACCCACTTCCACCCCGGCGTGAACGTCGGCCGTGGCGGTGACGACACCCTGTTCGCCCTGGCGGCGGGCGCGGTGGAGTTCGGCACCAAGCGTGGACGCAAGACCGTCAACATCGTGGTCCCGGAGCCGGTTCAGGCCTGACCGCCGAACCACTTCCGGATTAACAGCGAGCGGGTCAGGGTCTCGGAACCCTGGCCCGTTTTTCGTGTTCTCGAACGACCAGCGTCCAGTACGACCAGTCCCGAAGGAGGATGATTCGGCGTATGTCCAAGTTCATCGACCGCGTCGTACTGCATGTGCGTGCGGGTAAAGGCGGCCACGGTTGCGCCTCGGTGCACCGCGAGAAGTTCAAGCCGCTCGGCGGGCCGGACGGCGGCAACGGCGGCAACGGCGGCGACGTCATCCTCGAGGTCGACTCCAACGTGCACACCCTGCTGGACTTCCACTTCCACCCGCACGCGAAGGCAGGCAACGGCAAACCGGGCGAGGGTGGTAACCGGGACGGCAAACAGGGCGGCGACCTGGTGTTGAAGGTGCCCGACGGCACCGTGGTACTCGACGACGACGGCAAAGTGCTCGTCGACCTGGTCGGTGCCGGCAACCGTTTCATCGTCGCGCGTGGCGGCCGAGGCGGGCTCGGCAATGCCGCGCTGGCGTCGAAGGCCCGTAAGGCGCCGGGTTTCGCGCTGCTCGGCGAGGACGGCGAAGAGCTCGACCTTGTCTTGGAGCTGAAGTCGGTCGCCGACGTCGGGCTCGTCGGCTTCCCTTCGGCGGGCAAGTCCTCGCTGGTCTCTGTGCTGTCGGCGGCCAAGCCGAAGATCGCCGACTACCCGTTCACCACGCTGGTGCCGAATCTCGGCGTCGTCGCCAGCGGCGACACCACGTTCACGGTCGCCGATGTGCCCGGGCTGATTCCCGGCGCCAGCGAGGGCCGCGGACTTGGCCTGGACTTCCTGCGGCATCTCGAGCGCTGCGCGGTGCTCGCCCACGTGGTGGACTGCGCGACACTGGAGCCGGGCCGCGACCCGGTCTCCGACGTCGACGCGCTCGAGGCCGAACTCGCCGCCTACCAGCCCGCGCTGAGCGCGGACGCCGGGCTCGGCGACCTGGCCGACCGCCCCCGGGTGGTGATCTTGAACAAGATCGACGTGCCCGACGCGGCCGAACTGGCCGAGATGGTGACTCCGGAGTTCACCGAGCGCGGCTGGCCGGTGTTCGAGATCTCCGCGGTGAGCCGGGCGGGTCTGCGCCCGCTGACGTTCGCTCTCGCCGACCTGGTGCGCCGGTACCGCGAGGAGCATCCGCAGGCCGCGCCGAAGCGCCCGGTCATCCGCCCGATCGCGGTGGACGAGACCGGATTCAGCGTCATCGCCGACCCGGAGGAGCCGGGCGGCTTCATCGTGCGCGGCACTCGGCCGGAGCGCTGGGTGCGGCAGACCCAATTCGACAACGACGAGGCCGTCGGCTACCTGGCCGATCGGCTGGCCCGCCTGGGCGTGGAAGACGAACTGGTGCGGCAGGGCGCGGAACCGGGCGCGCCGGTGACCATCGGCGACGTGACGTTCGACTGGGAGCCGCAGATCTCCGCGGGCATCGACATGGTGCCCACCGGGCGCGGCACCGACATCCGGCTGGAGCAGACCGACCGGGTCAGCGCGGCCGAGCGCAAGCACGCGTCCCGGGTGCGACGCGGTCTCGTGCGGGAAGACGAGGAATAGGCGGGGCATTCGTCCCGGCTACCGTGGATTCGATTGTGGTGCAGGGAGTTCGGTGGCGATGCAGGTGAGGTCTATCAGCGCCGAGGCGGATTCCTCGGGCCTGAGCGAGGCGCGGCTGGCGATCGCGGCGGCGCGCCGGGTCGTGGTGAAGATCGGTTCGTCGGCGTTGACCAGTCTGAAGGGCGGCCTGGATACCGCACGGCTGGATCGGCTCGCGGACGCGGTGGAGGCGCGGATGCGCGCCGGATCCGACGTCGTCGTCGTGTCCTCGGGCGCGATCGGCGCGGGCATCGCGCCACTCGGCCTGACCAGCCGTCCGCGTGATCTGGCCACCAAGCAGGCCGCGGCGAGCGTCGGGCAGCTCGCCCTCGCGCACGCGTGGGGCACGTCGTTCGCCCGCTACCACCGCACGGTCGGGCAGGTGCTGCTGAGCGCCGACGACTTCGCGCGCCGCGAGCACCACCGCAACGCGCAGCGCACCCTCGATCGCCTGCGCTCGCTCGGCGCGGTGGCCGTGGTGAACGAGAACGACACGGTCGCGACGGAGGAGATCCGCTTCGGCGACAACGACCGGCTCGCCGCGCTGGTCGCCCACCTGGTCGGCGCCGACGCGCTCGTGCTGCTGTCGGACGTGGCGGGCCTCTACGACGGCGACCCGCGCAAAGGAGCGGCCACGCTGATCCCCGAAGTGCGCAGCAGCGCCGATCTGGACGGCGTGATCGCGGGCAGCGGCGGTGCGCTCGGCACCGGCGGCATGGCGTCCAAGCTGTCGGCGGCGCGGCTGGCCGCGGACGCCGGCGTACCGGTCCTGCTGGCCGCCGCCTCGTCGGCCGCTACCGCACTGACCACCGGCACCGTGGGCACCGCGTTCGCCGCGCGTCCGGTGCGGTTGTCCGCCCGCAAGTTCTGGGTGCGGCACGCCGCCGACAGCCGCGGCGCGCTGCTCATCGACGACGGCGCCGTCCAAGCGGTGGCGCACCGGCGCCGGTCGCTGCTCGCGGCCGGGATCGTGGGCGTCCGCGGCCGCTTCTACGGTGGCGACGTGGTCGACCTGGTGGCCCCCGACGGCCGCGTGGTCGCCCGGGGTGTCGTCGAATACGACAGCACCGAACTGGCTGGCATGCTCGGCCGTTCTACCGCCGAACTCCCCGACACCATGCAACGTCCCGTCATCCACGCCGACGACCTGGTGAAGGTCTGATCGCACCTGGTGCTGAACTCCGCGGCCGGGCACCGGCGCACAGCGGATGTCGACCTGCGATCCGGAGTTCGCCACGCGTGGTGAAGTGCTGGGGCCGGACTCGGCTCCGGCCCCACGGCGGTATGACCGTGTCCCAGCGAGCTGTCAGGAGGGCACGACGCCGGGTTGGTTGGTCGTCGGAACCTGCTGCTGGCTGCCATCCACCGGCCCGGTGACGCCGGGTTGGCCATTCGGGTCGGGCATCGGCACGGCTGGGCCGGGAGCAGGAGACGGTGCGGGCGGCGGGCTCGGCGGTTGCGCCGGGGCCGGCGGTGGGCTCGGTGGTGGCGGCGCGGAGG
>NZ_JBEYCG010000017.1:98455-200898 GCF_040632645.1 Nocardia sp. NPDC019219
GGAACTCGGTGGTTGCGTCGGTTCCGGGGTCTGTGGCGCAGGGGGTGCGGATGATGGGCTCGGTGGTGGCGGCGCGGAGGAACTCGGTGGTTGCGTCGGTTCCGGGGTCTGTGGCGCAGGGGGTGCGGATGATGGGCTCGGTGGTGGCGGCGCGGAGGAACTCGGTGGTTGCGTGGGTTCCGGGATCTGCGGCGGTGCGGATGACGGGCTCGGTGGTGGAGGCGGCGCGGTCGTGGACGGTGCCTGCTGTGTCGGCGGAGCCGGCTCAGGTGACGGAGTCGTCGGCGTGGGCTGCGGCGCCTGGGTGGACGGAGCCTGCTGCGGTGGCGGAGCCTGCTGGACGGGTGGCTCCGCAGGAGTTCGCGGATCCGGTTTCGGCTGGACTTGCGGTGCCGGATTGTGGGATGGGGCGGACGATTCCGGTGCGGCAGGCGCGGGCTGCGTTGTGTCCGGCGACCATTGCCCGTTCGGCGGCGTCTGTTCCGGCGCGGAGTATCGCGGCGTGCCGGGGGAGACCGACGGCGGCGTGGCCGGTGCGGCGACCGCGGGTGGTTCGGGCAGCGCGGGCACGGCGCTTCCCGCGGCGGAATAGGCGGGCTTGTAGACCATGTTCATCGCGAGCAGGGCCTCTTGGCGCAGGGCCTCCTGAGCCATCTGCGCGTCGATGACGTGCGCCGCCTCCAGCAGTTGCGCGATCGCGCCCACCGGTCCGGACGCACCCGGCGGCACCACCGCGAGTTTCACCGCCTCGGCGGCCGCGGCGACGCCTCCGAGCCGGGCGCCGACCTGGCCGAGCACCGCGGCCAGTTCGTCGGCCGACGCCGCGAAACTGCGTGCGCAAGCCTGAGCGGCGTCGGCGGCGGCGCCCTTCCATTCGGCCGTGTCCATCACGCGGTCCACCCCGGCGTGGGTGAGCGGGAACGACGTGGTGAGCGCCCCTGCCGCCTCGAGCCAGATCGTCGAGGCGCGCAGCACCTGCGCGGCGTCGATCTGCTGCGCCTTCGCGTAGATCTCCTCGTGCCGCAGGGACTCGAAATGCTCCATCGAGCTGATGTAGGTGGGATCGGTGCCGGTCATCGGGGCAACCTCGTCCGGACGGCGCGCAGGGCGGCAGCGCCCGCGGCATCGGCCTCTTCGAACAGTCCTCCGCTGATCAAGAACGCTTCCTTCATGCGGTATGCCGCTTCGATGTAGTGGTCTAGCAGCGCCGCCGCGTCCCGCGCTTTGTGGCCGAAACCGGCCTGTAACTGCTGCGCGGAGATGAATCCGCCGAATCCGCCGAGTTCCGCGGCGGATTCGAGGTTCTGCTGTAGGTGGAGCAGCCGATCGGCCTGCCGGTCGTACATCTCGGCGCACTGCCGAGCCGCCGCGGGATCGAACTGGACGGTCCCGGCCTGCGCGGCCTGCTTGAATCGGGCGATATCGGCTCGGCTGGTCTCGATCGTCATCGCTCACCCCTGAGATCGGTCGGTCCGCCCCAGACTAACCGGAAGCCCGGTGCCGGGTCAGCAATAGGCGGCGGCCGCGGTCAGGAAAGGCGGCTATATCGGTATGCGCTTCTGCAATTGGGTGGCGATCTGCTCGACGGAGGCAGGTGCGATGCGCACTTCGTCACCCGCTTTGATCAGATATCGCCCGTCGTCGCGGACATCGATCCAGGTGTAGTGGATCGGCGGGGGCGGCGTCGGACGATCCAGCCGCGGTTCGATTCTGATGTGTCCCTCGGCGGTGTGCGGTTCGAGCAGCAGCTTGCGGATTCGCGGCGCCGCCTGTTGCCGCGCGGGCACGGTCTCCTGGTCGCGTACCGCGTCACCCGGGGCGACGCGGGCCGGTTCGCGGCCCGGCGGAGTCTTCGGCAGCAGCGCCGCGATCCGCCGCCCCAATTTGGCACTGTGCCCGATCGAAATATGCACGCTTCCACCGAAATCCGGGATCGTGCCGGGTTCCTGCACCGCGAGCACGGCACGGTCGTAGATGGCCGCGGCCAGCAGACGCAGTTCGCCGCCCGGCCCGTGCGTGCCGCCGATCGCCACGATCCTGGTGTGCGGCTTGGCCAGGATACGCAGGCAGGCCGAGAGGTCGGGGTCGGAGCGGAGCGGCAGCCGTTCGGCCAGGGCGATGCGCAACTTCTCGGCCTCGTCCTCGGTACGGGGCGTCTCCAGGATGCGCAGCGGGAACGGGTGCCGATCCAGATCGGTCTCGCGCCAGATATGGGCGAACTCGTCCGGAGTGAAGGTCCATTCCACGGCCGAATCACATCCTCACCGAACCCGCCAATGCTGCTCGTAGCCTAGCGGTCCCGGCGCCGGGAGGCCGGATGTACCGCACGGGGACGCTCCGGCCAGCGCGCGGAAATCCCGCGTCGAGCCTGGAAAATGCGGTTTCGTGACGGTGTCGCGCTCGACCCTCCCCGCCGGTTCTGCTGAAATATTCGAAAGGGTTCGGGATGCGAGGGCGGAAGAACCCGCACGGCAACAACCGGGTATGGCTGAGATCTGCCGAGGAGGGATTGCGGTGCACATCACGGCGCGGCGAGTAGGCGTGGGAACCGTTCTGCTGGTCCTGGCAAGCGGTTTGGTCTGGGCGGCCGCGCCCGCGGGTGCGGATCCGGCCGGTTGCTACGTCGATCGCGGTGTCACCGACGCGGCCGCCCTGTGCCACAGCGGTGAAGGGGCGTCGGTGCTGGAGGCGGAATGTCTGGGCTTCTTCCTGCCGTCGGAGCGCTCCGGGCCGGTGTTCGGCTACTACAGCGGGTTCGAATCGCGGCAGACGCCGGTCGGCACGCCGATGCGCGTCACCTGTGTGGCCGACGGTGCGGTGGGGATCGCCACTCTCGCGTTCCTCGTCCCCGCGGCGGCTTCGTAACGACGCCCGTCTGCGAAACACGTTCGGCCGCTCGGGGATCCGTGGCGGTCAGCTCGGCCGAGCCTCCAGCACGTTGTCCGGGGAAGCTGTCGGCACGATCTTCGTCAGCGTGAATCCGTGCCGGGCGAGGAATTCGCGGTACTCGGCCTCGGTGCGTTCCCGGCCGCCCGCGTTGACCAGCATCTCCAGGTCGATGAACTTGCTCGGGTGCGGTGCGGTGTGTTCGGGGACGACGAGTTCGACGATCAGCAGCCGGGCCTCGGGAGCCATGGCCGCACGCAGCGTGCGCAGAATGCGCCCTGCGTCGGGCTCGGCCCAGTCGTGCAGGATGTGCTTGAGGATGTAGGCGTCGCCTCCGCCGGGGACACGGTCGAAGAACGACCCGCTCTCCACCGCGCAGCGATCGGCGAGACCCAGTTCGGCGAGCCGAGCGGGCGCCGAGGCCACCACCTCGGGCAGGTCGAACAGGATGCCGCGCGATCGTGGCGCGCGGCGCAGGATTTCGGTCAGCAACGTTCCTTCACCTCCGCCCACGTCGACCAGGGTCGAGTAGCGGCCGAAATCGTAGGCCGCGAACAACGGTTCCATCGCCAGGGTGCCGATGCTGGTCATCGCGCGGTCGAACAGGTCGCCGAATTCGCGGTCGTGCCGGACGTAGTCGAAGAACGACATCCCCTCGAGTTTCTCGCCGACCGGTTCGCCGGTGCGCACGGCGTCGACCAGATGCGTCCAGTGGTTGCGGTGTCCGGGCGACCCGAAGAACAGCACCGCGTCGCGCAGCGACACATCCGCGTCGCGGCGCAGCGCCCGCGCCATCGGCGTCAGCGCGTAGCGTCCGTCGCGCCGTTGGGTGAAGATGCCGTAACTGATCAGCAGCCGCAGCAATCGCCGCAGCGCGCCCTCGTCGGCGCCGACCGCCGCGGCGAGGTCCGCACCGGAACGCGGCCCCGCCGCGAGTTCGTCGGCCACGCCGAGCGCCGCGGCTGCGTGGATGGCTTGCGAGATCCATCCGGCCGCGATCAGCTCCATCAGCGCGACGTGCCCCGGCACCAGTTTCCGGAACGCGACGGCCAACGCGCCGCGAATCGACTCGACGGCCCGGATCAGCGGCAGCGGAGGGATTCTCGGTCGGTCGGACGCCACAGCGACTCCATCCGTCGAAGGTCGGCACTCTGCGCTTTGTCTAGGAGGGTACGTCGCGACCGGATTCGCTGCGCTGTTTCTCGCGCTCGGCCGCCGTGGCGAGGTAGTCGCCGAGTTCGCGGCGCAGCGTGACGTCCAGCGAGCGGGCCAGCGTGGCGTGCACCGAGGCCACCGCCAGCTCCCGCATCTTGTTGAGCATCGTTGTGGTCTCGGCGATTTCGCCGCTGGTGTCGGGCATCCAGCCGGGGCCGTGCTCGTCGATGATGTGCTGCTTGGCGGCGGTGATCATGATGTGCGTGATGTCATCGATCCGGTCGGCCACCTTGGCGTAGATCTCGATGAGCGTGCGCAGTTCGAGGCCGTACTCGTGCAACTCGGCGAACGAGGTGAGCAGCTGGGTCTCGGTGAAGACCACCGTGTCGCCCTCCAAGCGGACCAGCTTCATCTCGCGCAGCCGGTCGACCAGTTCGTCGGCGTCGGCGCCGAGGATTGTGCCGATCAACTCGCGGGGCACCTCGAAGGTCTCGTCCTTGGCCCAGGACGCCGTCACGGCGTGTTGCAGACCGAGCACCTCGGTGAGGTCCTTGCCGGTCTCCCAGCTGGTGATGAAGTCGGCGATGTGCGCGGTGGTGAAGCCCCGCTGTAGCAGCGCGTCGATCAGGCGCAGCCGCTCGAGGTGCGCGTCGTCGTAGATGCTGGCCCGGCCGTCCTTGCCGACCGGCGGCGGCAGCAGCCCGCGTTCCTGGTAGGCGCGCACGTTGCGGGTGGTGGTGCCCGCGGCGCGCGCGAGGTCATCGATCCGGTACTCCGGCGTCGACCTCACCTCCCTCGCTGAGCAGGGCGCCGATGGACCGGCGGCACGCTGATAGAACTCCCTGCGGACCGAGTCTATCGTCCGCGCCGCCGGCGCCTCGGCACCTAGGAAACCGGTGCCACCCGCTGTCGCCGCTGGTCGGCGGTCTGTTCGACGACCAGGTAGTCGTCGAGATCGACCGCGCGCAGCTGATGGACGTACTGCGTGGCGAAACCCGGGTACATGGTCGCGTTGAAGCCGTCATCGGTGAGATACCAGCTGCGGCATCCCGAGTTCCAGGTGGTGGCGGAGAGCTTGCGCTGGATGGCGGCGTTGTAGCGGTCCTGCCGATCCCGTCGCACGTCCAGCATGCGCAGGTCCCGGTCCAGGATGATGCCGATCGCGCCGACGAGGTAATCGATCTGGGCTTCCATGTAGACCAGCGCCGAGTTGTGCCCCGGGCCGGAATTGGGTCCGAAGGTGAGGAACAGGTTGGGATATCCGGAGACCGCGACGCTCTTGTACGCGTAAGCCCCGCGCGACCATTCCTCCGCCAGATTCCGGCCGTCGCGCCCGACCACCGGAACGGGCGTCCCGGTCTTGGAGACGTCGAATCCGGTCGCGAACACGATGCAATCCGCTTGGTGCTCGATGCCTTCGGCGGTGCGGATGCCGTGCTCGGAGATCCGGGCGATCGGCCAGGTGATCAGCTTGCAGTTGTCCCGTTGCAGGGCGGGGTAGTAGTCGTCGGTCATCAGCAGGCGTTTGCAGCCGGCGCGGAAGTCCGGGGTGAGCTGGCGGCGCAGCCACGGATCCTTGACCTGCCTGCGCAGCTGTGCCTTGCCGACCAGTTCGACGACCCTGGTCAGCGGCGTATTCCAGACCACGCCCAGCGCCACCGACTCGTGGCCGTAGAACCAGGCGCGCCGGGCCAGCTGTTCGGCGGCGGGCACCCGGCGGTAGAGCTCCTTGGTCAGGCCGTTGGTCCGCCGGTCGACCCGTGGCAGCACCCAGCCGGGCGTGCGCTGGAACACCTTCACCGAGGCGGCCTTGTCGACCAGTTCCGGAATGATCTGGACCGCGCTGGCTCCGGTGCCGACGACCGCCACGCGCTTGCCGGTGAAGTCGTATTCGTGATCCCAGCGGGCGCTGTGGATCTTGTGACCACGGTAGGTCTCGATGCCGCGGATATCCGGGAAACCGGCGTTGGCCAGCGGTCCGGACGCCAGCACGACGGCCCGGGCGCGGATCGGCTCCGCGTGACCCTCGACCGAAATCTCCCAGACCCCGGCCTGCTCGTCGAACACGATGCCGGAAACGTTGTGCCCGAACCGGATATGCGGACCGAGCCGGAACTCCGCGGCCATCGCCTCGATGTAACCGAGGATCTCGTTGCTGCCGGAATAGGTGCGCGACCAGTTCGGGTTCGGCGCGAAACTGTAGGAGTACAGCCGCGACGGAATGTCGCACGCCGCACCGGGATAGGTGTTGTCGCGCCAAGTCCCGCCGATCGCGGTGCCGCGCTCGAGTATCGCGAAATCGCGGATCCCGCGTTGCTTCAGCCGGATGGCCGTGCCGATACCGGCGAACCCGCCGCCGATGACGGCGACGTCGAGGGTGTGCGTGCTCATCGGGCTCCCTGTCATGCCGCGGGCTCGTAGGTCAGTTCCTTCGACCAGGTCGGGTTGTTGCGCAGCAGCGCCCTCGGCACCAGCCCGGTGATCTTCACCAGCGCGTCGGCCACCAGGTGGTAGGGGTGGCCGCGGTCGATCACCCAGCTGCCGTGCATCTTGACGATCTGGTACATCGGCAGCCTGCGGGCGAAGTCGCTGCGCTCGCCGACGTTCGCGTACCGCTTCAGCGCGCCGTAGAGCTTCTCCTCGTCCACGCCCATCGCCACGATGTTGTCGCGCATCTTGTTCAGCAGCGGCACATAGCTCAGCACGCCGATGATCAGCGACGGCTTGGCCCAGCCGCCGACCAGGTCGATGAGCAGTTTGCGCATCTCCGCGTGTCCGAGCAGATCCATCACGGCGAAATCGACCGCCAGGTGCCGGGATTCGTCGGAGTTGATCTTCTTGAACGCCTCCTGGCAGACCGGGTCCTCGATCTCGTCCATGATGAACTTGATCAGCGCGCCGTCCAGCGCGACCTCCAGCATCGGGATGACGGTGCCGAGGAACGACAGCGACATGTCGTCGGAGTACTTGTCGAGGAAGTCGATCACCAGCTTGACGTTCACGTTCGGCTGCGGGATCTCGTCACCCTCGAGCATGCCCCACCGGCGCATCAGCGCCAGCTCGGCGTTGGCGTGCTTCTGCTCCTCGGCGTGGAAGTAGCGGTAGATCTCGCGCAACGTCTCGTTCGGCGCCTTCTTCGCCATCGCCGCGAAGCCGCGCGCGCCGACGTTCTCGATCCACATCAGATCGGCCATGAACGGCTTGAGCTTGGCGTGCAGTTCGGGCGTGATCGTCTCCGCGCCGGGCGCGTCCCAGTCGATATCGGCCAGCGCCCACTGGCGGTCCTTGATCTTGCGGAGCATGTCGTCGAAGTCCATCGCGATGGCAGCCATGTCAGACTCCTGTCTTGTCGGTGACCGGCGTGCGGTCGGTGGCGGTCGAGTGGTCCTGGGGCAGCAGTCGCTCCAGGAGCCCGAGGACGAAGGTGTACTGCGCCGGGAAGCACCGCTTGAGCAGCCAGACGGCGTGCGCGTCCAGTTGGGGGAGCACGTAGAGCTGCCCGCGGTCGTGCGCGTCGAGGGCGGTGCGCGCGACGCGCTCGGGGGAGAAGCCGGTCCAGCGCATGAGGAAGTCGGCCAGCTGCGCCGATCCCTCGGTGATCCGGCCGTCGCGGGCGACGTTCGTGCGGACGAACGTCGGGCACAGCACGGTGACCGCGACGCCGGTGCCGCTCAGTTCGGCGGCCATCGTCTCCGACAGTGACAGCACGCCCGCCTTGGACACGTTGTAGGCGGCCATCGACGGCGCGGCGGCGAATCCCGCGGCCGAGGCGACGTTGATGATGCCGCCGCTGCCCGCGGCACGCAGGCGCGGGGCGAAGACTTCACAGCCGTGCACCACGCCCCACAGGTTGATGCCCAGCGCCCACTGCCAGTCGTCGAAACCGATGCGCCCCACCGGCTTTCCGCCGATGCCGACACCGGCGTTGTTGATCACCAGGCTGACCGGGCGGTCGAACAGCGTCTCGGCGAAGCGGGCGAGCAGTTCCACGTCCTCCCGCTGCGCCACGTCGCAGCGGAAGGCGTGCGCGGCCCCTGGGTGGTCGCGTTCGATCAGGGCGACCGTCTCGTCGGCGCGCGCCTCATCGATGTCGGCGCAGATCACCCGGCCGCCACGGGCCGCGATCTCCAGCGCGAACGCGCGGCCGATGCCGCTGCCCGCGCCGGTGACCACGGCTCGCGCGCCGTGCGTGCGCCGGGGGCGGCCCAGGGCCACCAGCTTGTCCAATCCGAACATCTCAGCTCACCTTTTCCGTGCCGGAGGTAGCGACCAGCGCCGCGCGCAGGAAGTCGGCGGCGCGGGCGAGGGCCTGATCGGCCTCGGGCACCACCAGGGGAAGGGCTTGGAAGACGTGCAATTGCCCCGGCCAGATCTCGAGCTCACAACTGCCGCCCGCACGCCGGACCATCTCGCACAGTGCCTGCGCGTCGGCGCCGAGCATCTCGGTGCCGCCGACCTGCACCAGGATCGGCGGCAGCGGAAGACCCTGCGGGACGGCCAGCCGCAGGCGCGCCGCGTCGGCCGGGTGGCCGCTGGTGTAGGCCGCGGGCAGCCTGCGCGCGGCGGCGGCCGAGATCAGGGGATCGGTCCGGACGCGTTCCCGCTCGGCCGCCAAGCCCAGGGTCAGGTCCAGCAGCGGGGAGAACATCGCCACGGCCGCGGGTTGCGGGCGTCGGTGCCGTCCGTTCTCGACGAGCAGATCGAGGGCGAGATGCCCGCCCGCGGAGTCGCAGGCGATCACCAGGTCGTCCGCGGCGATGCCACGGCCGAGCAGCCAGCGGTAGCCCGCCTCGACGTCGTCGGCCGCGGCCGGGAACCGGTGCTCGGGCGCGAGGCGATAGTCGGTGAGGAAGACGGGGAGCCCGGTTTTCGCCGACAGCCGGGCCGCGAGAGCGCGATGCGTGCGAGCCGAGCAGATGACGTACCCGCTGCCGTGGATGTAGTAGACGGCCCGCGGCCCGAACGGCACGCCCGCCGCCCGCACCCATTCGCCGCGCACCGCGCCCGATCGGACCTGGGTGACCGAAGTGCCGGGCGGAACCGGACCACCGACGGCCATCAGCGTCGCGATGAGCTTGCGCGCGAACCACACGCCCGGCGTGTTCATCGGCACCGCGCAGTTCAGCGGACGCAGGGTGAGCCTGGTGGCCGCCGCGGCCACGGTGGCGCGTGTGGACGGCGCGGCCGGAACGCGAGGGACCGAGGTCCTCGTTGACCTTGTCATGCGCTAAGAATCAGTCATTAATGTGCCAGTTGTCAATGGCACATTCTGAGAAGGCTGTTATTCGAACGGGTTACTGTGCCGTATGGCGACGGTGGACGACGAGGAGATCGCGGCGGCGACAGTCGGCGAACTGCGCCCCTATGGGGTCGAGGTGGTTCTCGAGGAGTACAACGGCGCGTGGCCGGACTGGTACGCCGAGGAAGAGGCCGCCATACGCGCAGCGCTCGGCGACGTGGCCCTGCGGATCGAGCACACGGGCTCCACGTCGGTTCCCGGCCTCGCGGCCAAGGCGCTGATCGACATCCTGCTGCTGGTTCCGGAGGCCGCCGATGAGGCTGCCTATCTACCGGCTCTCGAGGCGGCCGGGTATGCCCTGCGTATCCGGCAACCGGGCTGGTATCAGCATCGCTGTCTGGTTCGCCGCGTGGATGACGGTGCGCCGCGGGATGTGAATCTGCACGTGCTCTCGCCGGAGTCGGGCACGCCGGAGATCGAGCGGATCCTGGCGTTCCGCGACTGGCTGCGCACGCACGATGAGGACCGGGTGTATTACGAGCGGACCAAACGCGAACTGGCGCAGCGTGAATGGAAATTCGTGCAGCACTATGCCAACGCCAAGAGCGCGGTCATCGAGGAAATCCTCGGACGAGCGCTACCCGGCTGATGTCGGCGAGGTAGGGACACCGGATTCGCCGCCCCCACACTGCACTGCGGAGTGCTTGTGCGTAGTGGCGGCCAACGCTCGCGCAGCGGCAGGACGGGATCGCAGATCATGCTCGCTGCATCCACCGCGCTGGTGAATCCCGCGGAGGGGCCTCGAATTCGGTGTGCCCGACAGGTTCAGTACCCGAGAGCGGGATCGATCGGAGCGAGCAGCGGGCGGCCCGCGATGAAGCGCTCGACGTTCGCTTCGACGTGGTCGGCGAATGCCGCCAACCGCAGTTGCGGTGGATTCGAATCATGCGGAGTGACAATGGCATTCGGCAGCGACCAGAGCGGGTGGCCGGCCGGGAGCGGCTCGGGATCGGTGACGTCGAGGCCGGCGCCGCCGATCGCGCCGGAACTCAGCGCGGCCACCAGGGCGTCGGTATCGATGAGGCTGCCGCGCGCGACGTTGACGATCCACGAGGACGGCTTCAGTCGCGCCAGTTCGTCCGCGCCGATGAGATGCCTGGTGGCGGGCGTCGCGGGCGCCGCGACCACCACGTGATCGGTGTGCGCCCAGATCCGGCCGAGATGCTCGGCGGGAACCGTCTCGACCGACGACGGAATACCCGGGCCGGTGACCGGCCGCCCGCTGCGGTTCACCGCGATGATGTGCGCGCCGAGCGGGACCAGCATCGGGATCAGCGCGCGGCCGATGCCGCCCGCGCCGACGATCGTCACCGTCTTGCCGCGCAGCGAGCGGATGTGCGGAAAGAAGTCCTGTTGCCGCCAGTCCGACGCGCGCAGATGCTCGGGCAGATACCGGACGCCCGCGAGCAGCAGCATGAGCGCGTGCTCGGCGACGCTGGCCGCGAAAGCGCCTGCGGCGGAGGTGAATCGCACGGCAGGATGCCTGGCGATGACACCCGAGGTGAACCAATCCTCGATACCGGCGGCCGAAAGCTGTACCCACTCCACCCCGGCCGGCAATTCGTCCGGGAACTCGCCGACCCCGCCCACCCAGATCAGCCCGCGAGCCTCGTCGAGATCGGAGACGGTAGCGCCCGCCTCCACCACGGCCTTCTCCACCAGCGTGGGCGGAGGCTCGGTGGGGCCGATCGCGATCGTCACTGCCGGTCGGTTCATGGATGGACCTCCTTCGGAGCAGTAGGGCGTGGTCGCGAGCGGGTGGACGTTGCGACCGTAGCACCGCCGGGCGTGCGCGGATCGGTCGCCGGTGGCCGTGCGTCGCGGCGCTAGGCTTCGCTCTGCTCCTCGTCGAGCTCCACGTCCACCTTGTCCCGCTCGGCCCACTCCAGGAGAGGATCCAGGTGGAACACCGCGTCGTCCATGCCCGCGTGCAGATCGCCGAGTTCGGCGAAGCGAGCGGGCACGGAGGCCATGGTGAAGTCGCGCGGATCGATGTCGGGAATCTCGTCCCAGCGTACCGGTGTGGAGACCGTGGCGGCGGGGACGCCGCGCACCGAGTAGGCGGCGGCGATGGTGTGATCGCGAGCGTTCTGGTTGTAGTCGACGAACAGCAGCTTCGGGTCCCGGTCGCGGCGCCACCAGGTGGTGGTCACGTCATCGGGCGCCCGGCGCTCCACCTCGCGGGCGAACGCGAGCGCCGCCCGGCGCACCTCCTGGAACCCCCACTGCGGCGCGATCCGCACGTACACGTGCAGGCCATTGCCGCCGGAGGTCTTCGGCCACCCGACGGCGCCGAGTTCATCGAGGACTTCGCGCACCACCGCCGCGACCCGTTGCACGCGCGACCACGGGCAGTCGGGCATCGGGTCGAGGTCGATGCGCCACTCGTCGGGGCGTTCGGTGTCGGCGGCGCGCGAATTCCACGGATGGAACTCGACCGTCGACATCTGCACCGCCCAGATGACGTCGGCGAGTTTCTCGACGCACAACTCGTCGGCGTGCCTGCCGTAGCGTGGGAAGTACACGCGCACAGTCGGAATCCAGTCCGGCGCGCCCGCGGGAAGCCGCTTCTGATGTACCTTGTCGCCCGCGAGTCCTTTGGGGAACCGGTGCAGCATGCAGGGCCGGTCGCGCAGCGCGTTGACGATGCCGTCCCCGACGCTCAGGTAGTACTGCACCAGATCGAGCTTGGTCGCGCCCGACTCGGGGAAGTAGACGCGGTCCGGGTTGGAGACGCGGATCGTGTGGTCGCCGACCTCGAGCTCGATCGCCGACCCGGTGGATTTGCTGGCCACGGGTCGACTGTAGTGGGCGAGCCGACGAAATTCCGGCCACGATCTCCAGTCCGCCGGTTCGGATGCCCCGGACGAGTTCCCGGTATCGCACCGCTCTGGTATGCATACGAATATGAGCAGGGCGACGCGCGTGACCGTCACGTTGGATCCGCAGGTGGCCGAGTGGGCCAGGGAGGCCGCCGATCGCCAGAACCGCAGCCTGTCGTCGGTGATCAACGCCGCGCTGCGCACCACGCTCGTGCACGAGAGCCTGATCGCGCTGACCATCGACGAGGAAGCCGAACTGGCCGCCGCCTACGACGACCTCCGGCTCGGCCAGGCCGCCGAAGACGACGCCGCATGAGACGCGGCGAGGTCTGGCGCTACGCCCCGACGCTCAGTGACGGCACTCCCTTCCCACGGCGCATGACGGTCGTGCTGGTATCCGATTCGGCGGTGATCACGTCGCGCTCCCGCTGGCTGCAGGTCGTCCCGCTGCGCGACGCGGACCCCGGCCACGTGCTGGCCACCCACACCGAGCACGGCTGGGCCGACACCATGAAACTGCACCGCGCCTACCGCCCCTGGCTCACCGAACACCTCGGCGTGCTCACCCCGGCCGAGACGGAATCCCTCGACGCGCGCCTGCGGGCGACGCTCAGTCTTTAGTGCAGCGCCTGTGGCGTTGCGTGCTCGCGGCCCCCTTGTGGCTCGCGTGTGCGCGGCCACCGCTTGCTCCTTCGTCCCCGGACGCGGCGGCCGCGCCCGGGGCCTGGCGGAACGAACTTCGGTGAACGCTTCGACGAGTCGGATTCGTCCGGTGGCTCGAGGATGCGATTCGTTGGTGCGCGCTCAGCTTCCGCTCGGCTGGTTCGGCAGAGAACGCGTCACTGCCGAACTCGGCGCCGTTCCTGCGCGGCTGAGCCGACTTCACGGCTGCTCATCGAACGGCCGTGCCGCCTCCGCCGGACAGGCTGCTGATCGCGCAGACCAGCGCCACGAACGGATCGGTGATACCACCACAGCTCCCTGCGACCGACACGGCCGGTGCGGGCGACTGCGGTTCGAGCGGCAACGGCGCCGCGGCGGCTGCCCCGGCACCGGTCAGGGTTGCGGCACCGACCAGGGCGGCGGCAAATCCACGTGCTGCGAACATTCGAACTCCTCGCGTATCGGCTAGACGGCCGAACCTAATCGGCAAGCCCTCACCACGCATGACCCGAATTGTGTTGCCCTCGAATCGGGTGGTGTCCCTATGGTTCAGGTCAAGCTGGATCGGTCGTGGCTGGTTGCGCCGTCGTGGCGTTCGGTGTCAGTTCAGTCGGGGTAGGCCGGCGTCGGTGGTTCGGAACCCGCAGGTGTCGCGATGGAAGCTGGTGAGGTGTGGTTCGTAGTCGACGTGCTCTGCCGGCGTCGGACGGTCGGACTCGCTTCGCTCGAACCGGGGGTTCAGGCGGGCTTGGTGCGTTGTCGTCGAGTTGTGGGCACGGTTCGCGGATCGGAGCGGCTGACTTCTCGGGCCCGCACGGGCTCGATACGCGGTACGGGACGGTTGGGGCAGCCGGGCTATCCCCGCGTCGAGGAACCGGCCCGGGTCCTTCGAGCGTCATCGACTGCTGGAGCAGGTGGCCGACCGGCTCGGGGCCGCCGGGCCTCGTCGCTAAGTCGGCGTCGCCAGCGCGAAGGGCAGGATTGCGTCGGCACCGGCTGCTCGGAGGGCGTGGGCGGCGACGGTGAAGGTCCAGCCGGTGTCCGTGATGGCGTCCACCAGCAGGATCGGGCCCTGTACCCGGGTGAGGTCGGGGATCTCCCAGGAGTCGAACAGTCCGGCTACGCGATGGGCGGAGTTGGCCGCCGAGACGGGCGGGCGGCCGGAGCGGGTGCGAAGGGTGCCGAGGTCGTGCAGGCGACCGACCTCGGCGAGCCGGGCGGCGAGGGTGGCGGTGAGCACGGGGTGGCGCGGGGATTCCAGCGCGAGCACCGACGTGGGGCGGGCGGCCCAATCCCATTCGCGCAGGACGGCGAGGCAGGCGTCGAAGACCGCGTCGGGCACCGGGTCGTCCGGGCCGTCGAGCAGCGTCCGCAGGCGCTGCCCCCAGCCGAGGTCGGTCAGCCTGCCCAGGACGCGGCCGGTCTCGGCGCCGCCGGTGATCCTGCCCGACAACGGCACACCGAGTTTGGCCATGCCGGTGGGCCACTGCTTACGCGGCGCGAGATCGATGCCGGGACGGTCGAGCCGGGCCTTGGTCGCGGCGACCGCCTCGGCGGCGACGGTGCGGTCCGGGCGGCTACCGGTGCAGTTGTCGCAGCGGCCGCAGCCGGACGGCTCCGCGGCGTCCGCGGACAGCCCCGGGTCGTCGAGCTGGCGGCGGAGGAACTCCATGCGGCAATCGGCGGTCGATTGGTAATCGATCATGGCCTGCTGTTCGGCCTCGCGGGCGATGGACAGCCGCTCGTAGCGCTCGGTGTCGTAGGTCCACGGCCGGCCGGTGGCGATCCAGCCGCCGCGCACCCGGCGCACCGCACCGTCCACGTCGAGCACCTTGAGCACCATCTCCAGCCGCGAGCGATTCAGCTCCACCAACGGCTCCAACGCCGCGGTGGACAGCGCCCGCTCGGAGTCCAGCGCGTCGAGCACCGCGCGCACGATGTGCTCGCGCGGGAAGGCGACGGAGGCGAAGTAGCTCCAGATCCGCGCGTCCTCCTGGCCGGGAAGCAGGATCACCTCGGCGCGATCGGTACCGCGCCCGGCCCGTCCCACCTGCTGGTAGTAGGCGATGGGGGAGGACGGCGCACCGACGTGCACCACGAATCCCAGATCGGGTTTGTCGAAGCCCATGCCCAGCGCGGAGGTGGCGATGAGCGCCTTGACCTCGTTGTCCAGCAACGCCGCCTCCAGCGCCTCGCGCTCGGCCGGGTCGGTCTGCCCGGTGTAGGCGGCGACGGTGTGGCCGTGCGAGGTCAGCACGTCGGCCAGGTCGTGCGCGGCGGCGACGGTGAGCGTGTAGACGATGCCGGAGCCGGGCAGCCGGTGCAGGTGACCGCTGAGCCAGGCGGTGCGTTCCACGGCGTCGTCGAAGCGGACCACCGACAAGTGCAGCGACTCGCGATCCAGCGTGCCGCGCAGCACCAAGGTGTCGGTGCCGATCTGCGTGGCGACGTCGGTGACCACCCGGTCGTTGGCGGTCGCGGTGGTGGCGAGCACCGGGACGTCCGAGCCGAGGTCGGCGATCAGCGTGCGGATGCGCCGGTAATCGGGCCGGAAGTCGTGGCCCCAGTCCGAGACGCAGTGCGCTTCGTCGATCACCACCAGCCCGGCGTCGGCGGCGAGCCGGGGCAGCACCTGATCGCGGAAGTCCGGGTTGTTCAACCGCTCCGGGCTGACCAGCAGCACGTCGACCGCGCCCGCGGCGACGCCGGCGTGGATCTCGTCCCACTCGGTGACGTTGCCCGAGTTGATGGTGGCCGCGGCCACCCCCGCGCGCTGTGCCGCGGCCACCTGGTTGCGCATCAGCGCCAGCAGCGGCGACACGATCACGGTGGGCCCGCGCCCGGCCCGGCGCAGCAGCTTGGCGGCGATGAAGTACACCGCCGACTTGCCCCAGCCGGTGCGCTGCACGACCAGTGCACGGCGCCGCCGTACGACCAGCGCCTCGATCGCGGTCCACTGGTCCTCGCGCAGCCGAGCGTTCGCCCCGGCCAGTTCGCGCAGCAGCTGTTCGGCGTGCTCGCGCAGGTCGGGGGCCGTGAGGTCGATCGGAGACGCGCCGGTGGCCGTGGTCATGCGCTCCATCGTGCCCGACGACACCGACAGGTGGCGTCGCGGCCGACCGTCGCCGACCGCGTCAGCCGCGCGCCGCGCCGTCCGGCCACACGATCTCGACCGGCACGTTCCGCTGCCGGGCGAGGGCGACCACCGATCCGGTGCCGCCGCGTTGCCCGGCCGCGCCGTCCCATACCGCGATCAGCCGGTCACACGAGGCCAGCATCGCCTCGTTCGCCGCCTCATAGGCTTCGCTTCCCGCCTCGTCGAAGTCCATCACCCGCACCGCCGTCGCGCGCTCGACGAGTTCGTCGAACAGCCCGGCGTGGTCGGGCCGCACTTGCGCCGCCCGGTAGTTCCGCGAGGGCAACACCACTTCGAGTCGCCCACCCGCCTCCAGGACCGCCTTGGCGAACACCGAGTCGGCGCCACGGGCGAGGCAGCTGACGCCGACCAGCTCAGCGGCGGCGTACGGGGCGAGCACCGCACCGATCGCGGTGTAGACCAGGGGCTCGGTGGTCGGCGTGACGTTCGTGTGCCCGGTGACCCCGATGCGCACCATGCAGATTTCTCCTTTGCCGTCGTCACCGGCGGTCGTATGCGACCTCACAGCTCGATCCCGAGTTTCACATACACCGGCGGGCTTTCCCCCGCGGTCGCCGCGCCTGAGCCGTCGCCTCGACGGCAAACGTACTCAGGCGGGTCGCGCGGTCGCCGCCGCCAGCTCGACCAGACGGGCGCGGACCAGGTCCGGTCGTTCCTCGATGATGAAGTGGCCGCAGTCCGGGACGAGTTCCAGACGGTAGTCGTCGGCGCGGGCGGTCTCGGCGGACGCGAGCGACGGATGGATCGCCGCGTCCTCGACGCCGAACAGGGCCAGGATCGGTACCCGCGCTCGGCGTCGTTCGCAGCGCCCGGCCGACCGGGGGACTTCGCGCAGCAAGAAGGTGCGGTAGGTGTCGGTCGCCGTGCGGGCGCAGACCGGGTCGCGGAAACGGTCCGCGTAGGCCCGGGTCACCTCGGGGCCGAATGCCGCGCGATCGTGCACACCGCGGGTGAAGACGAGTTGCTCCAGGAAGCGAGTACGCCGGTGCAGGTACCCGCCGAAGGCGGCGACGGCCGGCTGGTAGAGCAGGAACCGCCACGCGTGCGGGAGGAACCGGCGCGGCGTCTGCCACGGGTGGGCGATGTTGAGCGCCAGCAGGGCGTCGAAACGTTCCGGCTCCCGCAAGACCAGCAGGTGCGCGATATAGCCGCCCCAGTCGTGGCCGACCAGCAGGACGCGGTCGAGTCCGAGCGCGTCCAGCAACGCGAGCACGTCGGAGGCGACGTCGTCCTTGGCCCATCGGTGCGGAGCGGGGCCGGACCAGCCGTAGCCGGGCAGGTCGGGGGCGATGATCCGCAACCCGTCCGGCGGGTCGGCGAGCAGATGACGGTAGGCGTAGTGATGCTCGGGCCAGCCGTGCAGTACGAGCACCGGGCGTCCGTCCGCCGGACCCGCCTCGGTGACGTGGAAACGCACACCGCGGGCGGGCACCTCCGACCGTCGCACGCCGGGAATCTCCGGTGGGTCCGCCGCCGGGTCGGAATCCGGAGCGGGCGCGAAGAAGGAGGGCCGCCAGGGCATATCCGATCGTATCGAGGAAACCGCCGGGAGAGCCAGACCCTCGGGAACGGGTGCGTCCAATCCGGCGCTCGACCGAGCGGGCGCCGTCACCGTCACGGGAACCGAGCAGGCCCCGCCAGGACCGAGTGTTCCGAGGGCAGGCACCGGTGCCCGTGGGAGCGGTTCGGCGCCACATCGCAGCCCCGCCGACCGCGACATCGCGCCGGGCGAGCGGATCGCCCGGCGCGCGGTCGGATGCGCCGATCAGCCCTTGACGCAGAGCACCTGGCGCAGCGTCGCGACCACGTCGACCAGGTCCCGCTGTGCGTCGATGACCTCGTCGATGTCCTTGTACGCGGCCGGGATCTCGTCCACCACGCCCGCGTCCTTGCGGGACTCGACGCCCTCGGTCTGGGCGATGAGATCGGCGACGGTGAACTGCTTCTTGGCCGCGTTGCGGCTCATCCGCCGTCCCGCACCGTGCGACGCCGACTGGAACGAGGCCGGATTGCCCTTGCCGCGCACCACATAGGAGCGGGTACCCATGGAGCCCGGGATCAGCGCGAGATCGCCTTCGCCCGCGCGCACGGCGCCCTTCCGGGTCACCAGCATCGGCACGCCGTCGATGACTTCCTCCGCCACGTAGTTGTGGTGGCAGCTGATGGGCTGCTCGAAACGCACACCGCGCTCGGCGAACTCGGCGGCGACCGCGCGGCAGACCAGGGCGAGCATCACCGCGCGGTTGCGCGCCGCGTACTCCTGCGCCCAGGTGAGGTCGCGCCGGTAGGCTTCCATTTCCGGCGTGCCGGAGACGAAGACCGCCAGGTCGCGGTCGGGCAGATCGACGTTGTGCGGCAGCCCGCGCGCGATCGCCATGTGCCGCTCGGCGAGCTCCTTGCCGATGTTGCGGCTGCCGGAGTGCAGCAGAATCCACACGTGGTCGTCCTGGTCGAGGCAGACCTCGATGAAGTGGTTTCCGCCGCCGAGCGTGCCCATCTGCTTGTGCGCCTTGGACTCCCGGGACTGCACCCGGTCGTCCAACGCCCCGAACGACCCCCAGAAACGATCCCAGCCCGCCCGCAACGTCGCGGTGCTCGCGCCGAGCCCGGCGACCTGGTGGCCGAGCCGGATGACGTCGACGGCGTCGCGGTGCGCCTGGAAGCCCACCGGCACCGCCGCCTCGATGCGCGACCGCAGCGAACGCAGGTTGTCGGGCAGATCCGCCGCGGTGAGGTCGGTGCGCACGCTCTCCATGCCGCAGCCGATGTCCACGCCCACCGCGGCGGGCGACACCGCGTCCCGCATCGCGATCACCGATCCGACCGTGGCCCCCTTGCCGAGGTGCACGTCCGGCATCACGCGGACGCCGTGGACCCATTTCAGCGCGGCGATATTGCGCAGCTGCTGGAGCGCGGCCTGCTCGACCTCGTGCTCGTGGGCCCACATGAGCGTCTGCGCCTTGGTGCCGCGCAGCTCGACGGGAAACATGGTTTCGATCCTTCCGTTGTCTTCCACATCAACGGTAGGGACCGGCGGCACCCGGCGCACCCGAATATCCGACCGACCGGGATGGTGGATCAGCCGACGGCGGTCTCGAACCGCGCCCGGTAGGCGCGCTCGGCGTTTCCATGGGCGATGGCGCCGATCAGCGTTTCGGCGTCGGCAGTGGTGATCGCGTCGTCGGCGATCCACTCGTCGATCAGCTTGCCGAGGCCGCGCCGCCAGAGCAGCGCGCCGAGGTGGTGCAGTTCCGGCAGCCCGTAGCCGTCCGACGAATAGCACAGCGCACGGAACGGGGCGAGTTCCAGCGTCTCTGCGAGCACGGCCCCGGCCCGCTGTCCCACGTAAGGGATGGTCAGGCCGAGATCGAGGTGGACGTGGTCGAAGACGTGCGCGAGGTAGGCGGCGTGGCGGTGGAAGGGCCAGCAGTGCAGCAGCATCACCGACAGACCGGTGCCCGCGGTCCGGCGCAGGAAGTCGGTGAGCAGCAGCGGGTCGCCGTGCCGGAGGCGCAGATCCGGATCGCCGAACCCGGTGTGGAATTGCAGGGGAAGACCGAGCTCGGCGCCGATCCGCGCGCCGAGGCCCACCAGCCAGCCGAGGAACTGCGGATCGGTGAGCCGGTGTTCGGGCGCGAAACTCGTCGGCGGGTGATCCCGCAGCGGGAAGTCCAAACCGCACCGGTAGGCGACGATCGTCTTCAGCCCGACGGCGCCCGCGGCCCGCGCCCGCAACTCCGCCTCGATGTGCTCGTACACCCCGGAGACCGCGCCGACCTGCGCGATGACGCGCTCAGCGACCGCTTCGAGCCGGACCACCTCGCGTACCTCGCCGTCCACCAGGGCGGCGAAATCGGCTGTGCCGCCGCCGATCCCGGTATCCAGGCACCACCGGGTCACCCCGGTCGCACGCAGCAGCCGCGCCGCGACCTCGCGCCCGCCGAGCCTCGCCCGATGCCGGAGGTAGACATCCGGGCTGACGTGGGCGGGCAGGTCGAGCGCGGGCGCGCACCAGCGGCGCACGGCGAGCCCGATCGCGGAGTCGAAGCTCCCGTGGGCGCCCTCACCGAGCATGCGCTCGAAACCCGGCCGGTCCAGGTTCGCGGTGTGCACGCCGTGACAGTGGTGGTCGGTGAGCCGGACACCGTCGGTGAGCATGTCAGAACCGCCGGCGTGTCAGGGCGACGAGCGCTTCGGCGCTCGCGCCGGCGTACCGCTGCGCTTCCGCGCGGCGCACCGTGAGCAGCGCGTCGTGCAGTTCGACGCCCATGGCGTCGGCGAGCACCTCGGACGCGGCGAAGTGGTCGGCGGCTTCGGCCGGTGTGGTGGGGAGGCGGCGCACATCCGACATCATGCGTGCTTCGGCGTCGAAAGTCGCGGGGTCCCCGGTGATCTCGGCCGGAAGACGTAACCGCTCGGCGACACCGGCGAGCCCGGCGGCGATGACCGACCCCACGATCAGGTACGGGTTGCCGGTCGCGTCGAAGCACTTGATCTCGGCGTTGGCCGCCCACCCCTCGGTGCCGCGCACCCCGGTGACGAAGCGCAACGCGGCCTCCCTGGTCTCGCGTCCCCAGCACTGCCAGACCCCGGCCCAGCGCGACGGCGCCAACCGCAGGAAGCTCGCCGGATTGCCCGCGCCCACCGCGACCAGCGCGGGCAGTTCCCGCAGCACCCCCGCCAGGAACGCCGCACCGATCGGTCGTATGCCGTGCGGACCGTCGCCGCCCGCGAACAGCGGGCCCTCGTCGTCGGTCACCGACAGGTGCAGGTGCGCGCCGGAACCGGCGCCGTCCGGCTCGATGCACGGAGCCAGCGACGCCCGCATGCCGTGCCGCGCGCTCACCTGACGGATCGTGTGCCGGACCAGCACGGCCTCGTCCGCGGCGGTGACCGGTTCGGACGGTTCGACCGACAGCTCCAGTTGCCCGGGCGCGTATTCCGGGTGGAACTGCGCGACGGCGATTCCCTGTCGCTCCAGCGCCGCGACCAGGTCGGCGGCGTAATCGGCGACCTGCCCCAGTCGCACCAGTCCGTAGGCGGGGCCGTCGATCGCCGGTGTGAAGCCGTCGGCATCGTCGGCACGCCCCACCGCCCACTCGGTCTCGAAGGCCATGGCCAACCGCAGCCCCGCCGCCCGCGCCGCCGCGGTCTGGCGGGCCGCGAAGTGGCGCTGGCAGGCGACGAAACGGGTTCCGTCCTGGGTGTACTTGTCCGTTGGCGCCCACGCCCAGCCGGGCTGGCAGGCCAGTTCGGTCAGCCTGGACAGATCCGGAATGAGCCGCAGATCGCCGTCGGGCCCGCCGAGATAGCGCCCGACCGCCATCAGGTCGTCGAAGGCGAAGGTCTCGAAGCACGGCGACACCCCGACGCCGTACCTGGCCGCCGAGCCCAGCCGCTGCTTCGGAACGGCTTTCACGCGCGTGATACCCGCGTTGTCCACGAAACTCAGCGCGACCATGGACGCGTCCAGCCCTTGGATATGCGCGGTGTCGCTGTCGGCGGGAATGCGGTCCGGCGTGGCCATGCCCCTCACGATATCGCCGCTACTCCGCGACCAGAGCGGCGGTGATCTCCTCGCGAGCCGGGATCGAACTGCTCGCGCCCAACCGGGTCGTCGCCAGTGCCCCGGCCGCGCAAGCCCAGGTCAGCGCCCACTCGGGGCCGCGATGCCAGGCCGCGGCCAGCGCGCCGGTGAAGGCGTCGCCCGCGCCGGTGGTGTCGACGACCTCCACCCGCGGGCTCGGCCGGGACAGGCGGGCGCCGTCCGGCCCGCGATAGTCCGCGCCCGCCGCCCCGCGAGTGACGACCAAGTGCGCGACGGCGTCGAGGTCAGCGCCCAGCTGCTCCGCCTCACCCGAATTGACTACGGCCACATCGACATCGGCCCACAGGTCGGCGGGCAAGCGGCGGGCCGGTGAGGGATTCAACAGCACCGTCGTGTCGTGCGCGTGCGCGTGGCGCGCCGCGGCGGCGACCGTTTCGACCGGAATCTCCAATTGGCACAGCAAGATATCGGCCGCCGCGATGGCCGCGAGGTCGTCCTCGGTCAGCTCGGTCATCCGCGAGTTGGCGCCCCCGACCACGATGATGCTGTTCTCGCCGCCGTCGTCCACCACGATCGTGGCGATGCCGCTCGGTCCGGCGACGGTGCGCAGCCGGTCGGCCGACACCGCGGCGTCGGTGAGCGCGCCGCGCAGTTCGGTGGCGAAGACGTCGTCGCCGACCGCCCCGAGAAAGCGGACCGCGCCGCCCGCCCGCTGCGCCGCGATGGCCTGATTGGCGCCTTTCCCGCCCGGCACCATGGCGAAGTCGCTGCCGAGGACCGTCTCGCCGGGGACGGGCCTGCGCGCGGTCGTGGTCACCAAGTCCATGTTGATGCTGCCGAGCACCACGATCGCGGGAGCGTCCGGTTCGACCGTCATATCGCCGGACGGTAGTCGCCCGGCCGGAGACGCGCACGCATCCGGTGAGTCCGCGTCACAGCGGGTGGAATCGGCGTCGGGCCCGGTGCGTAGGCTGTACCCATGACGGTAGGAACGACCACTCAGCCGGATGTTCGCGAGGTGGTGCACGAGGCCGCCCGCAAGGCCAGGGTCGCGTCGCGGGCACTCGCCCAGCTGACGACCGCGCAGAAGAACGACGCCCTGCACGCCGCCGCCGACGCGCTGCTGGCCGCCGCCGACCGGGTGCTGGCCGCCAATGCCGAGGACATCGCCGCGGCGCAGGCCGCGGGCATCGAGGAGTCGCTGCTGGACCGGCTGCGGCTGACCAAGCCGCGCATCGACGGCATCGCCTCGGGGCTGCGCCAGGTGGCGGGGCTGCCCGACCCGGTCGGTGTCGTGGTGCGCGGCTCCACCTTGCCCAACGGGCTGGAGATCCGGCAGGTGCGCGTGCCGCTCGGCGTGGTCGGCATGGTGTACGAGGCCCGGCCGAACGTCACCGTCGACGCGTTCGGGCTGGCGCTCAAGTCCGGTAACGCCGCCCTGCTGCGCGGCTCGTCCTCGGCGGCCCGGTCGAACGCCGCGCTGGTCGCGGTGCTGCGCGAAGCGCTTGCCGCGCAGGACATCCCGGCCGACGCCGTGCAGCTGCTGCCGAGCGAGGACCGTTCCAGCGTCACCCATCTGATCCAGGCCCGCGGCCTGGTCGACGTGGTCATTCCACGCGGTGGCGCCGGGTTGATCAACGCGGTCGTACGCGACGCGCAGGTCCCCACCATCGAGACCGGCACCGGCAACTGCCACGTCTACGTGCACGCCGCCGCCGATCTGGAGATGGCCGAGCGGATCCTGATCAACGCCAAGACCCGTCGTCCGAGCGTGTGCAATGCCGCCGAGACCGTCCTGATCGACGCCGCGATCGCCGAGACCGCGCTGCCCCGGCTCACCGCGGCGCTGGAGCGTTCCGGCGTCACCATCCACGGTGACCTGCCCGGCCAGGTTCCGGCCACCGATGCCGACTGGGGCGAGGAGTACCTCACCCTGGACATCGCGCTCAAGGTGGTCGACGACCTGGACGCGGCGGTGGAGCACATCAACACCTGGGGCACCGGCCACACCGAGGCCATCGTCACCGGCGACCTCGCCGCCGCGCGCGAGTTCACCGGCCGGGTCGACGCCGCCGCCGTGATGGTGAACGCCTCCACCGCGTTCACCGACGGCGAGCAGTTCGGCTTCGGCGCCGAGATCGGCATCTCCACCCAGAAGCTGCATGCGCGCGGCCCGATGGCGCTGCCGGAGCTGACCTCCACGAAGTGGATCGTCTGGGGCGAAGGACAGATCCGGCCGGTCTGACCGGTGCTCGGCGGCCGCGGCCGACGCCGGGTCGGCGTCGGGGCCGCGCTGCCGTAGCGTGGGGAATGGTTCGGAAGGAAGGTGCCGGGTGGTGTCGGAGAGCGCAGTACAGGAGCCGATCTTCGCGTCGGTGGACGACGTGATCGAACGGTTGGCGAGCACGGGCTACCTGGCGGACAAGGGCACCGCCACCTCGGTGTTCCTCGCCGATCGCCTCGGCAAGCCGCTGCTGATCGAGGGGCCGGCGGGGGTGGGCAAGACCGAACTCGCCCGCGCGGTCGCGCAGACCTCGGGTGCGGAACTGGTGCGGTTGCAGTGCTACGAGGGCGTCGACGAGGCCCGCGCGCTGTACGAGTGGAACCACGCCAAGCAGATCCTGCGCATCCAGGCCTCCAGCGAGAACGACTGGGAGGAGACGAAGGCCGACGTCTTCACCGAGGAGTTCCTGCTGTCGCGCCCGCTGCTGACCGCGATCCGGCGCGCCGATCCCACGGTGCTGCTGATCGATGAGACCGACAAGGCCGACGTCGAGATCGAGGGTCTGCTGCTCGAGGTGCTCAGCGATTTCGCGGTGACGGTGCCGGAGCTGGGCACGATCACCGCCAGCCGCAAACCGTTCGTGGTGCTCACCTCGAACGCCACCCGCGAGCTGTCCGAGGCGCTCAAGCGCCGCTGCCTGTACCTGCACCTGGACTTCCCGGACGAGGAGCTGGAGCGGCGCATCCTGGCCAGCCGGGTGCCCGAGCTGTCGGCGGCGGTCGCCGCGCAGCTGGTGCGGATCGTGCACGTGCTGCGCGGCATGCAGCTGAAGAAGCTGCCCTCGGTCGCGGAATCGATCGACTGGGGTCGCACCCTGCTGGCGCTGGGCCTGCGGGATCTGGACGACACGACCGTGCGCGCCACCCTCGGCGTCGTCCTCAAACACCAGAGCGACCACCAGCGCGCGCTGGCCGAACTGAAGCTGGCCTGAGCCATGGCGACCGGGTCGGTCCCCGCGGAGATCGCGTCCCTGAGCGCGCCGCACGGTATCCCCGGGCATCTGGTCGGATTCGTCGAAGCGCTGCGGGCGCGCGGCATACCGGTAGGGCCGTCGGAGACGGTGGACGCGGGCCGCGTGATGACCGTGCTCGACCTGATGGACCGTGAGGTCCTGCGCGAAGGGCTGGCCTGCGCGCTGCTGCGGCGCACCACCCATCGCGCCACTTTCGACGGGCTGTTCGACCTGTGGTTCCCGGTCGCCGTCGGGGAACGCGCCGCCGCCCAGGACGAGATCGAGATTCCGCACACGCCGTCGGGCGACGTGGACATCCCGGCGCTGCGCGAACTGCTCGCGCAACTGCTGGCGCAGGAGTCGGCGACGCCACAGCTGGAGGCGCTGGCCGCGCAGCTGGTCGAACAGCTCGGCCAGTACCAGTCCGCCCGGGGCCCGTCCTTCTCGTCCTATCAGGCGCTGAAGGAGGTCCAGCCGCAGACGCTGCTGGCGCGCATCCTCGCGGGTATGGCCCTCGGACCGGACGCGAGCGAGTTCGACGCCGAGATCGCCCGCCGCGCCGCGCGGCAGCGCATCACCGGTTTCCGCGCGACCGTCGAGGCCGAGACCAGGCGGCGGGTCGCCGAGCGGATCGGCCGGGAACGCGTCGCGAGCTACGGCGTAGCCCGCCAAGCCGAGGAGGTCGACTTCCTGCGCGCCTCCGAAGCCGAACTCGCCGAACTCAAGCGCAGTACGCAACGGTTGGCCCGGATCCTCGCCGCGCGCTTGGCGGCGCGCCGCAGGCACGCCCGCCGCGGCGCCATCGACCTGCGCCGCACCTTGCGCGCGTCCATGTCCACCGGCGGGGTGCCCATCGATCTGGTGCACCGCAAGCCGCGGCCGGGGCGACCCGAGTTGGCGCTGCTGTGCGACGTCTCCGGGTCGGTGGCCGGCTTCAGCAACTTCACGCTGTTGCTGGTGAGCGCGCTGCGCGAGCAGTTCTCCCGGGTGCGCATCTTCGCGTTCGTCGACCAGATCGACGAGGTGACCAGGTTCTTCGATCCGCACACCCAGCTGGACCGGGCGATGGCCCGGATCTTCGGCGAGGCGAGCGTCGTCGGCCTGGACGGGCACTCCGACTACGGCAACGCGCTGGCCGGATTCGCGCGGAACTATCCGGACGCCGTCACCAGCCGCAGCTCGCTGCTGATCCTCGGCGACGCCCGCACGAACTACCGCGATCCCGAACTGAACACGTTGCGGTCGCTGGTCGAGGTCGCCAAACACGCGCACTGGCTCAACCCGGAACCACGCAACCAATGGGGTTCCGGCGATTCCGCCGCGGAGAGATATCGCGACGTGATCGAGATGCACGAATGCCGCTCGGCCAAACAGCTCACCGCCGTCGTGTCCCGGCTGTTGCCGGTGTAGGAAGACGAGCATGGACGACGCCGCGTTGCTGAACTATTGCCTGTCCAAGCCGGGCGCCTGGCAGGACGAGCCGTGGGAAGGTGACGTCGTCGCCAAGGTGGGGGACAAGATCTTCGCCTTCCTCGGCGCGACGTCGGTCGGCCTGAAGTGCGGACGCACCCGCGAGGAGGCCGACGAACTGGTCCGGGTGTATCCGGACGACGTGGCGGCCTCGGCCTACATCGGGCGGTACGGCTGGAACGTCGTGCAGCTCGGCGGCGCCGTCCCGGACGACGAAGTCCGCGAGCTGGTCGACCTCTCGTACGAGGCCGTCGTGCGCAAGCTACCGAAGAGCAAACGTCCGACCGTGTGATCGAAAAGGGTTCGTTAAGCGAATCTTTGGCGCGCGCCGACAAGATCGGCGGCCATGGTGAACACAACGCCCCAGGGTCGGGCGGCGGTGCACGACAATTATTCGTTCCAGGTCGACCTTCGCGGAATAGTCGATCTGCTTTCTCATCATCTCTATTCGAGTCCTCGGGTCTACCTGCGCGAGCTGTTGCAGAACGCCGTCGACGCGGTCACCGCGCGCACCCGGCTCGATTCCCGGGCTCCCACCGCCATTCGCCTCACCGTGGACGAGGCGGGCCTGCGGATCAGCGATCCCGGCATCGGCCTGACCGAGAGTGACGTCCACCGGTTCCTCGCCACCATCGGCCGCTCGTCCAAGCGGGACGACATCGAAGGCGCGCGACGAGAGTTCCTCGGACAGTTCGGGATCGGGCTCCTGGCCTGTTTCACGGTGGCCGAGAGCATCCGGGTGGTCACCCGCTCGGCCACCGATCCGGCCGCGCCGCCCGTCGAGTGGCTGGCCCGCGCCGACGGCACGTACGCGGTGCGCTCGCTGGATCCGGGCGACCACGCCGAGCCCGGCACGACGGTGTGGCTCAGCCCGCGCGGGGGAGCGCGGGAGTGGTTCGGGCCGGAGCGGGTGACCGATCTGGCCCGCGAGTTCGGGTCGCTGCTGCCCTACGAGGTGACGGTGGCGTCCGGCGGTGCCGTGACGACGATCACCGAGGGCGTGCCGGTCTGGCGGCGTGCGTACCCGTCGGTGGAACAGCGCAGGGTCGCCCTGCTCGAGTACGGTCACCGGACGCTGGGCTTCGCCCCGCTCGACGTGATAGACCTCGATGCCGGTGCGGCGGGGGTCAGCGGGGTGGCCTATGTGCTGTCCCAACCGGGGAACCCGTCCGACAGCAGTGCGCATCGGGTGTATTTGAAGGGGATGCTGCTCGGGGACACCGTCCGTGGCGTGCTGCCGGACTGGGCGTTCTTCGTGCGCTGTGTGATCGACACCGACACGCTGCGGCCCACGGCGTCGCGCGAGGGGCTCTACGAGGACGAGCGGCTCGCCGTCGTCCGTGAGGTGCTCGGCGATCGGATCCGGGACTGGCTCACCGAGATCGCCGCCGCGCAGCCGCAGCGGCTGGCGGCGTTCCTGTCCGTGCACGCGCTCGGGGTGAAGGCCCTGGCCAGGCATTCGACCGACCTGCTGCGGATCATGCTGCCGCATCTGCATTTCGAGACCACCGACGGGCGCGTGCCGCTCACCGAGTTCGCCCGCAACCACCGCACCGTGCGGGTGACCGCGACGGTCGAGGAGTTCCGCCAGGTGGCGGCCACCGCCGCCGCGCAGGGGATCGGCGTCGTCAACGGCGGCTACGCCTACGACCGCGAGCTCGTCGCGCTGCTGCCTCGGCTGCTGCCCGGCGTCGAGGTGGTGGACCTGGACACCGACGCGATCACCGCGGCGCTCGACCCGGTCGACCCGGGCGAGGAACTGGCACTGGCTCCGGTGCTCGCGCTGGCGCGGACCGTGCTCGATCCGCTCGCATGCGATGTGATCGTGCGCGCCTTCCACCCGGTCACCGTGCCCGCGCTCTACCTCGACGGCCGTGCCGCGCGCAACGAACGCGCGCGGGCGCAGACCGCCGAGGACGCCGACGAACTGTGGAGCGAGATCCTGGGCGCACTGGCGGTCGCGACGCCGCGAGCGCAGCTCGTGCTCAACCACCACAGCCCGATCGTGCGCAGGCTGACCCGCATCGGCGACCCGGCCTTCCTGAAGACGGCGGTGGAATCGCTCTACGGCCAGGCCCTGCTGATGACCCACCGGCCGCTGAGCGCGGCCGACACCGCATTGCTCAACCGCGCCTTCGGCGAATTCCTGGGCTGGGCCACCCAACGCGCCGCCGGGCGCGGCGAAGAGACGGAGTGAGCATGGACGCCGCCGAGATCACCACGGCACTGGCGCAGGTCTACGCCCTGCCACACGGCCGGACGCGGACCGAGCGACTGGAGACCTTGGCCGCGGCCGCGAGAAGCGGATCGGATCGCGTGCTCGAAGGCCGGGTGCTGCTGGAGCTGGCGCAGTCGTACACCTACGCCGGGGAACGCGACCTGGTGCCCGTGGCCTACGGCCGATTGCTGCGCATCTACGACGACCACCCGGCCGAACTGGGATCGATGACGCATTCGGTGCACTGGTACCTGAAATGGGTGACGTGGGGAATGATCGACAATCCGGCGATACCGTTGTCCACGATCGACCGCTGGTTCGGCGAACTGGACAAGCGGTACCGGCAGCGCGGCTACAGTCTCCGGCCGGTGCTGGCCCTGCGCGCCGAACTCGCTCGCGAGATCGGCGACACCGCGGCGGCCGCCGCATGGCTGGAGCAGGCGCGGGCCGCCGCGCGTGACAGTATGTCCGACTGCGACGCCTGTGAGCGCAGCGAATGGGGCGTGACCAGCGCGTATCTCGGCGATGACGAGGCCGCGCTCGCACACTGGAAACCCGTGCTCGACGGCGACCGGACCTGCGCCGAGGAACCGCACCGCGTGCTGGCCGAGGCATTGCTGCCGCTGGTGCGCACCGGTCGCGTCGCGGCGGCGCGCGGCGCGCACCTGACCGGGTATCCGCTGGTCCGGCATACCGAGGACCTGCGCCCGTCGGTGGCGTTGCACGTGGAGTTCTGCGCGCTGACCGGCAACGAGGCGCGCGGGCTGGAGATCCTCGCCGAGCACGGGAGCTGGCTGGCCGATTCCGGCGCCGACGCCGGTGCGCGCCTGGCGTTCGCGACCGGCGTGTGCGTGCTGCTGCGCAGGCTGGTCGCGCTGCGCCTGGGCGATCTTCCGCTGGCGGACGGCACGGTGGAATCGGTACGCGCGGAACTGGAAATCGAGATCGGCGCGCTGTGCGCCCGCTACGACGCCCGCAACGGCAACAGCGCGGTCAGCCTCCGCACGGCTGCCCGGCTCGCCGCCGAACCGCTGCTCGACCGGCTACCCCTCGGTGTGCGTAGCACGCTGCCCCGCGCCGGGACGGTGCCGGACGACGCTCCGGTCGCCGACGACTTCTCCGGCGACCGGGCCGCGGAGGTACGCAGACTCGCCGAACTCGGCGCCGCCCGGCTCGCCGATGCGCCGGAGGAGGCGGAAGCGCGTCTGCGGGAAGCGCTGGCGCTCGGTACACCGGTGCTGGATCGGGAGGAGGCTGCCCGATTGGGTGCGCAGCTGGTCATCGCCATCGCGAGCCAGCCGGACCGCGCCCTCGATCTGGCCGACGCCGCGGTGCGCGCCGCCGCACGCTGGGAAGGGTTGTCCGAATCGGACGTGCTGCATCACACCGTGGTGGCCGCGCGCGCGTTCCACCGCGCCGAGCGCCACGGCGAGGCCGTCGCCCTGTTCGAACAGGCGCTGGTCAGCGGGGCCATACCGTATCCGCCCGGCGAGCTGGCGGTGGTGCGCGCGCAGTTCGGCCGGTCCTTGAACGCCCTGGACCGGCACCGCGAGGCCGCCCGGCAGTTCCTCGAGGCGGCACGGCTGGTCGAGCGCGACCCGGAGCGGACGCGGCTGCACGCCGAGCTGGCGTGGTCGGCCGCAGGCGCGCTCGAGCGCTGCGGGCAGGACGACGAGGCGGTGTCGGCCTACCACCGCGCCGCCGAACTGTGGGCCGCGCTGGGCGCGGTGGCGGCGCGGGCGCGTTGCGTGCGCGCGGCGGCCTGGCTCCAGGTATCTCCCGGAGGCGATCCCGAACCCTGGCTCACTTCGATGCGGACGCTGACCGCCGACCTGGCCGCGCTGACCGGGCAGTCGGACGAGGCGGCGGAGGAGCTCGCGCACACCCGTGAGCAACTGGCCCGGATGCTGAGGATCGGCCAGGTCACCGAAACCAGCGCCTGAGGCGCCACCGCCGGATCCGCGGCGGGCCGGAGTGCGGGCGGGTGTCTCCAGTTGAGTGCCCGCCCCCGCTGACCGGCCCGTGCGGGCCGCGCGCGACCCGTTAAGCTCGGCAGTCATGCACGAGACAGGTCGGCGCGGCCGCAAGCTCGGAGTGATGGGCGGCACGTTCGACCCCATCCACCACGGGCATCTGGTCGCCGCCAGCGAGGTCGCGCACCGGTTCGACCTGGACGAAGTGATCTTCGTCCCGACCGGGCAGCCGTGGCAGAAATCGCACAAGCGGGTCAGCCCGGCCGAGGACCGGTACCTGATGACCGTCATCGCGACCGCGTCCAATCCCCGGTTCTCGGTGAGCCGCGCGGACATCGACCGCGGCAAGGTGACCTACACCGTCGACACCCTGCGCGAGATGCAATCGACGTATCCCGACGCCGAGCTGTACTTCATCACCGGTGCGGACGCGCTGGCCAGCATCCTGACATGGCAGGATTGGGCGGAACTGTTCGACTTGGCGAAGTTCGTCGGGGTGAGCCGTCCGGGGTACGAGCTGAACATCGACCATCTCGAGGAGCATCTACGGGATCTCCCGGCGGATGCCGTGACCATGGTCGAGGTCCCCGCGCTGGCGATCTCGTCGAGCGAATGCCGTCGCCGCGCCGCCGAGAACCGGCCGGTGTGGTACCTCGTCCCCGACGGCGTGGTGCAGTACATATCGAAGCGGCACCTGTATGTGCCCGGAGCAGCGGAAGGTAGCTGAGCGTGAGCGAGCGCAGCGAAGGTGCGGGGATGAGCGAGCGAACCCTCGACAAGGCCGCGAGTGCGGTCCAGCCGGAGTCGAGCGCCACGGGGGTGCGGGCATGACCGCGTCCACGGAGTCGGTGGAGATCGCGCAGGTCGCCGCGCTGGCCGCGGACGAGAAGCTGGCGTCCGACGTGGTGGTGCTCGACGTGTCCGAGCAACTGGTGATCACCGACTGCTTCGTGATCGCGTCGGCACCCAACGAGCGTCAGGTCAACGCCATCGTCGACAACGTGGAGGAGAAGCTCCGTGCTGCCGGGCACAAGCCGGTCCGGCGGGAAGGCACCCGCGAAGGCCGCTGGGCGCTGCTGGACTACGTCGACGTGGTCGTGCACATCCAGCACAGCGACGAGCGCAATTTCTATGCGCTGGAACGGTTGTGGAAGGACTGCCCCGTCGTGCCGGTCGCCGGCCTCACCGGGGCCGCGCCGGAGACGCGCGCCGCGGCGACGGAGGACGAGGCGCGATCGTGAGCAGACATGCCGGCGTGCGCACCCTGATCCTGTTGCGCCACGGGCAAACCGAATGGAACGCCGCCGACCGGATGCAAGGCCAGATCGACACCGATCTCACCGAACTCGGTCGCCGGCAGGCCAAAGAGGCGGCGCGGGAACTGGTTTCGCGCAACGCCATCGCGATCCATTCCTCGGACCTGCGGCGGGCCTTCGACACCGCGACGGCGCTGGCCGAGCACACCGGGCTCACCGTCGTGCCCGACGTCCGGTTGCGGGAGACCAATCTCGGTGACTGGGAGGGATTGACCCATCTGGAAGTCGACGCCGACTATCCGGGCGCGCGCATGGCGTGGCGGCTGGACGCGCGCTACACCCCGCCCAACGGCGAGAGCAAACTCGAGGTCGGGGCGCGGTCACTGCCGGTGGTGCGGGAGTTGCTGGTCGAGCGACAGGACTGGCCGGGCCGGACTATCATCCTGGTGGCGCACGGCGGGCTGATCGCCGCCCTCACGGCCGCGCTGCTCGACCTGCCGCCACAGAACTGGCCCATCCTCGGAGGACTGGCCAACACCAGCTGGGTGCAGCTGAGCAGTCACGGCCCGAGCATCGAACAGCCCGGCTGGCGTCTGGATGTGTGGAACGCAGCGGCGAAGGTAGCACCGGATGTCCTCTGAAGAGCCGATCAGATCGGTCCCGGACGAATTGTTCCGTAAGGTGTCGGCGAAGCCCGAACGGCAGTTGCCGGACGCGTTGTTCGGCCCGCCACCGGCTCCCCGCGAACCCGAGGCTACGTCCGACGGGGCTTCGGGCACGGCCGTGGAAAACGGCGGCGGGGCCGAGTCTGCCGACGAATCCGACGCGGAGGACGACGGATCCGGCGACATCGTCACCGGGGCGCAGCCACAGGCGAACGTCGGCGGCGACACCTCGTCCGGCGGCACCGGTAACGACGCCTCCGCACCGATCGCCGACTCGGCGGAAGCGTTCGGTGCATCGGTTGCCTCAGCAGTGGACGAGTCTGCGGTCGAAGTGATCGCCGAATCGGTTGCTACAGCGGCGGAAGAGTTCGCGCCGGTGCTTGATGAACCGGCGGTGGACGGGTCCGGGGGCGCCGCGATCTTCGCAGCGCCCGCACCGGCCGCCGCCGCGACCGAGTCCAGCGCAGCGACGACCGAGCCCGCCGGGTCCGGGGAACCCGAACCTGCTCCGGCCGAGTCCGCCACTACTGTTTCGGAATCCGCGACCGCCGACGAGCCCGCCGAAACGCGGGAAGCCGCGCGCCCGGTGCTGCTGGTGATCGCCGACTCCCTGTCCTACTTCGGACCCAAGGGCGGGCTGCCCGCCGACCATCCGCGCATCTGGCCGAATCTCGTTGCGGCCGAGCTGGATTGGGACGTCGAATTGGTCGCCCGGATCGGCTGGACCTGCCGCGATGCCTATTGGGCGCTGATCGGCGACCCCCGGGTGTGGGCGGCGGTGCCGCGCGCCGGTGCGGTGGTCTTCGCCGTCGGCGGCATGGACACGCTGCCCTCCCCGCTGCCGACCGCGCTGCGCGAACTCATCCGCTATGTGCGCCCGCCCGCGCTGCGCCGCGTCGTCCGCGCCACCTACAACTGGCTGCAGCCCAAGCTGTCGAAACTCGGCAGACCCGTTGCGCTTCCACCGAAAGTGAGCGTCGACTACCTGGAACAGTGCCGCACCGCGCTGGCGCAGTTGCGCCCCGACCTGCCGGTCGTCGCGGTGCTGCCCTCGGTACACGACTGCGCGGCCTACGGTCGCGTGCACTCCGGGCGGCCACGGGCGGTCGAGGCGCTGCGCGCCTGGTCGGGCCGGACCTCGGTGCCGCTGGTCGACCTGGGCGAAGCGGTGCGCGACAACATCTTCTCCGGCGAGGCGAACCCGGACGGCATCCACTGGGGCTGGGACGGTCACACGGCGGTGGCCAACGCGATGGTCAAGACCCTGCAGGAGGTTCGGTAGTCCGTGGCAGTCGTGGTCGTCACCGATTCGTCCGCCAGCCTCCCTGCCGAACACCTCGACTCGCTGGATATCGCCGTCGTCCCGCTGCACGTCCTGGTCGGTGACCGGGCGATGCGGGAAGGCGTCGACCCGGTCGAGATCGACTATGCGTCCGACACCGTGACCACCTCGGCCGCCTCCCCCGGCGAGCTGCGCGAAGTGTACGAGCGGGCTTGGGAACGCAGCGGCGGCGACGGCGTTGTCGCGGTGCACCTTTCCCGCCGGCTGTCCGGGACGTGGGAGGCCGGTCGGCAGGCCGTGCGCGACATGGACGCCGCCGACCGGGTCCGCCTGGTCGACTCGCTGGGCGCCGGGCTGGCGACCGGGCTGCCCACGCTGGCCGCGGCGCGCCGGGCCAAGGCCGGGGCGCCGCTGGACGTGGTCTACGACGCGGCGGTCGCCGCTGCCGCGCGAGCTCGCACGTTCATCCTGGTCAACCGCACCGAGCAGCTGCGCCGCGGCGGGAGGCTGTCCTCGGCGGCGACGTTCTTCGGCAGCGAGCTGGTCACCAAGCCGCTGCTGCACATCGTCGAGGGACGGCTGGAACTGCGCGAGAAGGTCAGGACGCGCTCCAAGGCGTACGCGAAACTCGTCGCCGCGGCGGTCGAGGCGGCGGGCGAGGACGGCGCCGCGGTGGCCGTGCAACACCTCGGCGCCGAGGACGCCGCACACACCATCGCGGGCCGGCTGCGCGAACTCGTTCCTGGCATCCGAGAACTCATCGTCGCCGAGTTCGGGCCCGCGCTGGCGGTGCACCTCGGGGTGGGAGCGCTGGGCGTGCTGGTCGTGCCGGGCGGGTGCCACTGAGCGTTTGCGGGCTCCGGGTCGGACAACAATCTCGGTGATCCGATTGCTCGTGCGTCACCCGCGGTGCGGCTAGCGTCGGGGCATGAGTTCTGTGCGGCCGCCACTCACCGTGACCACGGTGGACTGGGCGCATCCGGACGCAGTGACGTTGCGCGACGAGATGGCCGCCGAGGTCGGGCCGCGCTACGCCCATCTGGCGAGGGAGTTGCCCACGAACCCGAATGCGGTCGACCCGGCCACCGTGCACAGTACCTTCGTGGCGTACTCCGACGGTCCGGTCGGCCACGCCGCCTTGCGATGGAATGCGGAGGATCTCGAGGTCAAGCGGATGTTCGTCCGCCCGGCGCATCGCGGTTCCGGCGCCGCGACGTTGTTGCTCACCGCGGCCGAGGACGCCGCCCGGGCGGCCGGGCGCCCCCGGTTGATCCTGCAGACCGGTCACCTGCAACCGGAAGCCGTACGCTTCTACGAACGTAGTGGCTACCATCGGATCCCGATTTTCTCGCCGTACGAGGTGCTCCCTTTGTCGAATTGCTTCGCCAAGCATCTGGGCTGAACCGCATTTCTTCCTTCGGCCTGCTGTTCGGTCGCGGCATCGTCGTTCGGGTTACTTACGCGGCCAGGGGATGAGCGTTGCCGTGCCGCCGCTGGGGCGCGGGGGGTCTCGCTGTCCAGATGTTTCGTCGGGTCGTCGTGGCCGGTCGGAAATCGGTTCCGGTCATTGCGGTTCGGTCGGGGGCGGACCGTTCGGGCGGGCCTCGAGGGGAAGGCTCGTATGCGTAGTCCACGGCGTGTGGGGATGAAGACTCCGACCGGTCGACGGCGAGTTGTGCACAGTCCGGGGGTTATCAACAGGTGCGTCGAATCAGTTGGTCGGACCGATTTTCTCGCCGGTCGGCGGCATTACCGTCACCGCCATGTCACGACAGGACGAACGCGAGCGGGTACGACGGCGATTGGGAGAGCTGACCGCCCGGGTCGGCGCGAGCAGAACGGCCGGTGCGGGTACCGGTACGGCCGGGCCGGACGCCGAGCCCGGACCGTCCGGCTGGGAGACGGCGCGATCCCCGCGCGCAGAGCCCTCGCGAAACACCGGGCAGTCGGGCAGCGCGAATCCTGCCCGCGCAGCGGCCGCCACCCACCGCGGGGGACGATCGGGCATGGCGGTGCTACCACCACTCGCTACCGAAAGTTCCTCGCCTGCGGCGGATCACGGATCGAAGACGAGTCGCGCGGCGCGGGTCGACGGCTCCGGTCCGGTGGCCGTAAAGGGACGGCCGGTAGCCCGCGACGTCGGTGCGGTGGTGGCTTCCCGCGCGACCGGGTCCCAGCAGGGCGAAGACGAGCTCGGCTCGGCACACGACAGTGGCGTCGCCGGTGGCGCTGCGCGCGGCCGCGACCCACAGCCGGACGAGAGTTCGGGCGATGCCGGGAAGTGGGATCTGCTGCGGCTGTCCGGCGCTCCGGCGCCCGATCGGGAAACCGAAGACGATGTCGGTCGCATTCGGTCTCCCGGCTGGCTGGAGGAGCCGACGGGCGGACCGCACTGGCGGCGTCGCCTTGTGCCCGAACGGTTCCGGGGCCTCCGGCTGGATCCGGGCACTCGCGGGGTGCGCGCACTCGCGCTGGTCGGGATCGCGGCGATGGTCGTCGCCGGGGTGATCGTTTTCCGCGAGCGCCCGATCGCCCGCCCGGTGCCGCCGCTTGCGTTCGGGCAAGCCGCCGCCTCGGCAACACCCGGCGCTCCCGTACCGGTGAGCGCCGTCAGGGAATCACCAAGGCGTGCCGAGCCCAGCCCGCCGACGGCCGAACTGGTCGTCAGTGTCGTCGGTTTGGTCCAGCGCACCGGTTTGGTCCGCCTGCCCGAAGGGTCCCGTGTCGCGGATGCGCTGGCCGCGGCGGGCGGTCCGAGCGCGGGTGCGGACACCACCGGCCTGAATCTGGCGCAGCGGTTGTCGGATGGCGATCAGGTGCTGGTGGGGCCGGTCGCGCCGAGCTCCGGCGCGGCGCAGCAGGGCAGCAGCACGATCGGCGCGGGCGGGCGTCCGTCCTCCGGGTCCGCCGCCGCACCGAGCCGTCCGTCGAGCCCGGCGGGCCGGATCGACCTGAATACGGCCTCCGAATCCGAGCTCGACGCGCTTCCCGGAGTCGGGCCGGTCACCGCTCGCGCCATCGTCGGCTGGCGGACGACCAACGGCCGCTTCACGTCGGTCGAGCAACTCGGCGAAGTGGACGGCATCGGCCCGGCCCGCCTGGCCCGATTGCGCGATCTGGTGCGGGTATGACCGCCGGGGGCTCGACGGAATCGGTTCGCCGACGGCTCGGCTCTCGCCTGGAGTCGCCGGCCGGTCCGAGCGCCGAAGGCATCCGAGACCAGCAGGAGGACGCTTCGGCGAAGGAGTCCGGCGCCGTACAGGTGCTGGACGCTCGTCTGGTACCCGCCGCGTTGTGCTGTTGGGGCGCGACCATTGTCGCGGTGACGGCGGGGTGGCGGGCGGGGGTTGCGCTGGCGGTCGCGCTGGCGGTCGCGGCCATCGGATTGTGGGTGCTGCTGCTGTGGGCCCTCGCGCACCGCGGCGAACGTCGGCGGGCGGTAGCGGTGGTGGCGCTCGCGGCGGTTCTGCTAGGGGCGGGGTTCGCGGCCGCGGCGGCATGGCGGGAACATCGCGTGGCGACCCACCCGCTGCGGGCGGCGGTGGGACAGTCCGTACATGTGGTGGTCACACCGACGGACGACCCGAAGCCGGTGCGTGGCAAAGTCTCCGGTGCGGATCGGCAATGGGTGCTCCGCGCGGATCTGCGAGAGTACCGGCGCGGCGGTGTGACCGTCCATGCCGGCGGCGCGGTGGTCGTCCTGGCCTCCGGCCCGGAGTGGGCCGGCTTGTCGCCGGGCGGGCCGGTCGAGTTCCGCGCCCGGGTGGAACAGCCGCGCCGGGCCGACCTCACCGTCGTGACCCTTCACGCGCAAGGATCACCCGCCGCGGGGCCGCTGCCCTGGTGGCAGCGCGGCGCCGATGCCGTGCGCGCCGCCTTCGCCGCATCGGCGGTGCGCGCACTGCCGTCCGACTCGGCGGGGCTGCTGCCCGCGCTGGTCGTCGGGGACACCTCGGGGTTGTCCGAGCAGGTGCGCGAGGACTTCGAGATCGCCGGGCTGCAGCACCTGACGGTGGTGAGCGGGGCGAATTTCACCATCTTGCTTTCCGTCGTGTTGTTCGTCGTGCGCCTGCTGACCCTCGGCCCGCGCGCCGCGGCGGCCGTCGCCGCCTCGGCCCTGCTCATGTTCGTGGTCGTCGCGCGGCCGGACCCGAGCGTGCTGCGCGCCGGTGCGATGGGCGCGATCACCCTGCTGGCCGTGCTCACCGGTCGCCGCAAGCAGGCGCTGCCCGCGCTGTGCGCCGCGCTCATCGCGCTGCTCGCCCTGTGGCCTGCGCTCGCCGTCAACGCGGGGTTCGCGCTGTCGGTCGTCGCGACGGGCGGCCTGATCCTGCTGGCGCCGAGCTGGGCCGACTGGCTGCGCGCCCGGGGATGGTGGCGGGTGGCTGCCGAAACGGTCGCCGTGTCCGCCGCGGCGTTCGTGGTGACGACGCCGATTCTGATCGCGCTCACCGGGCGGCTCAGCCTGGTCGCGGTGCTGGCCAATGTGCTGGTCACCCCGGTCATCGCACCGGTCACCGTCGCCGGGGCGGGTGGAGCGGTGCTGGCGAGCCTGTGGTCACCCCTCGCCGACCTGGTCCTGCGCTGCGCGGCGCCGCCGCTGTGGTGGTTGCTGTGGGTGGCCCGCCACGCCGCCGCGTTGCCCGGCGCATCCGTCGCGGTGCCGGGTGGAGCGGCGGGGGGACTGATCGCGGGCGTCGTGGTGGCGGTCGTGGTCGCGGCCTCGCGCGCCCGAGCCGTGCGTCGAGTCGCCGCCGCGATGGCGCTCGGTGTCGCGGTGGTCTTGGTGCCGGTGCGGATCTGGCACCCGGGCTGGCCGCCGAGCGGCTGGGTGCTCGCGGCCTGCGATGTCGGACAAGGAGACGGTCTCGCTCTGTCGGTGGGCCCCGGCGCCGCGGTCGTCATCGACGCGGGGCCGGACCCGCGCCCGATTCGTACCTGCCTGGACCGGTTGCGCATCTCGCGCATCCCCCTGCTGATCCTCACCCATCCACACGCCGACCACATCGACGGGCTCGCCGGCGCATTGCACGGTCGCGCGGTCGACGCGATAGCCGTCGGCATGCACGAACTCGACGGGCTTGCGCCGTCTGCGCCCCCCGGCGAATCCCGTCGGGTGCCTCCGGACGGCGGCCTCGGATGCGGTTCCCCGCCGACACCTGCTGCGGACGGATACGGCCGTCCCGGATCCGGGAAAGCCGATGGGGAGGACGACCGAAGCCGTCTCGTCGGTCGGAGCGGGACGCGAAGCTTGCCGCCCGTCGATCGTCATCGCATTGCTCATGCGGAGTGGCCCACGCGAATTTCTTGTAGCCCAGGTGAATTCGCGAGTAATGATGCGGTGCTTCCGTCGGGTGACGTGGGTGTCGCTGTCTCGGGTCTGACCCAGGTCGTGACCCTCGCCAGAGGCGCGGGAGTGCCGCTACTGGAATTATCGGCGGGACACCTGCTGAGTTTCGGGTCGATCGAGCTCGAGGTGCTCGCGCCGTCCAGAAACGGCCCGCGACCGGTCCAGGGTGACGAAACCGAGGATGCCAACGACCGCTCGGTGGTCGTCATCGCCCGCACGCCCGCCGGGCGAATCCTGCTCACCGGGGACATCGAGGCGTCCGCCCAGCGCGCGCTGATGCAGGCCGGGATACCCATTCAGGCGGACGTGCTCAAACTACCGCACCATGGATCACGCACCACCACACGAGAATTCCTCGACGCGGTGCGTCCCCGGTTGGTGCTGGTCAGCGTCGGCGCCGACAACACTTTCGGACATCCCAATCCCGCGGTCCTGGCGGATTTGTCCGCCCTCGGCGCGACGGTGGTCCGCACCGATCGGCAAGGCGACCTCGTGGTCTCCGGCAGCGACGGGAACCTCCGCGTGACGAGTTCGCGATGACGACCAGCGGGCATGGGAATGACCGGGTCGACTCGAAGCTCACGCGATCGGGCCTATACCGATGTAGCGGCGCCGCCGAGCGACCGGATGCTGCCCCCCTGGGGTACAGGGGGTCCGGATGCTGCGAGCCCGTCGGGCGCAGGGACGCGATGCGGTTCGGATGCCATTCGATGGGCCGGATCCGCGCGGAATCGCTGTGAGCCGTGGCGGCCCGAAGTTCGGGCGTCAGTGCGAGCCGTGGCCCGGTCCGATGGGGTCGGCGGAAGCCGAGCATCGCGGTCTGCCGGATGGCGGGGCCCGAGATCCGGTGGGCTGGGTGAGGGGAGGTGTCGGCCACGGATCGTAGGATCGGGCTGTGGACGCGCGCGGCGAACAGAGCAATCCGGCAATGCCGTCGAGCACGGTGCCTTCCGGTCTCGGGGAAACGCTGTCGTGAGCGAGCGACCAGCGCCGGTGCACCTGGTACTCGGCGAAGAAGAGCTGCTGATCGAGCGGGCGTTGAGTACGGTGACCGCGCAGGTCCGGGCGTTGGCTCCGGATCCGGACGCCGTGCCCGTCGATCGTCTGCGCGCGGGGGATGCCAGCACCGCGGAGCTGGCGGAACTGCTGAGTCCGTCGCTGTTCGCCGAGGACCGGGTGATCATCCTGGAGTCCGCGGCCGAGGCGGGGAAAGACGCGGTCGCGGTCATCACCGAGGCGGCGCAGAGTCCGCCCGAGGGTGTGGTGCTCGTCGTTCTGCACTCCGGGGGCGGCCGGGCCAAGGCGCTCGCACCCGCCTTGCAGAAAGCCGGGGCCGTTACTCATGACTGCGCGAAGCTGACCAAGGCCGCCGAGCGCGTCGAGTTCGTGCGGGGTGAGTTCCGCACCGCCGGCGTGCGGGTGTCCGGCGAAGTCGTCCAAGTGGTACTGGAGTCGGTGGGTTCGGACCTGCGTGAGCTGGCGGCGGCGTGCGGGCAGTTGGCTGCGGACACCGGCGGGAAGATCGATGTGGCGGCCGTGCGCCGCTACTACTCGGGCAAGGCCGAGGTCTCCGGATTCGACGTGGCCGAGCTTGCGGTGGCAGGCGATCGCCCCGGTGCGATGGAGGCGCTGCGCTGGGCGAACGACCGTGGCGTGCCGCACGTCCTGCTCGCCGACGCGCTCGCCGACTCGGTGCACACCATCGCGCGTGTCGGCTCGGCGGGCCGCGGTGATCCGTTCAAACTGGCCCAGCAACTCGGCATGCCGCCGTGGAAGGTGAAGAAAGCGCAAGCCCAGGCCCGCAACTGGACCCCCGCGACGATCGGCTCCGCCCTCCAAGTCGTCGCCACCCTCAACGCCGACGTGAAGGGCGGTGCCGCCGATACGGGCTATGCGCTGGAACACGCCCTCACCCGCATCCTCGATCTGCACGGGGCGGGCTGATCGCGCCTGATCCGATCAGCCAGCCGACATCGACCAGTTCGAATGATCAGCTCACACGATCAGTGCCACGCAGGCGCTCCGATCTGGCAGGTCGGGCTGGGGTCTGCCCCAGGCGCAGTCCTACACCTCGACGTCCAACGCCGCGGCCGCGAAAGACGTGGTGGCGGGCAGCCGGCAGAGGACCGACCCGGACCCGGACCCGGCAGAGCCGGTGCCATCCGACCCGATCGGGGACGTCGCGGCGGGCGTCGATGGGGAGTCGAGGGGCAACGGGGCGGCCCTATAACGCGCTGGTGAGCCGTTCTACCCCTGTGCCCGTCAGCCCGGCGAGCCCCGCCGCGCGGCCGGTCGCGACGAGCAGCAGATCGCTCAGCGGTCCGCTGATCTCCGTTGTCCCGGTACCCGACGACCACTCCGCGTCGGTGGCCACGAGACGGATCCCGCGCAGACGCTTCTGGCTGCCGTAGAACCTGCTGCGCAGCACGTGTTCCAGCCCGACGACGGCTTGCTCGACGGGCATGACGTACCGCCGGCCGAGCGGACGGGCGATGTCCTGTCCGTGAATCATGGTGTCCACCAGCGGATCCAGTGCCCCCGCCCCTGGCGCCCGCCGGGTCCACGCGGCGCCTTCCCGCAATTGCCCGACCAGTTCGGTGGGTGAGTACCGACGGGCGCGCTCGCGTGCCATCCGCTCCGTCATCCGGTTCCAGTCACCACGCGCGCGGACGATTCCAGCGATCGTCGCACCGAGGGTGACCCGATTGGACAGGGTCAGGTGGGCCAAGACGTCGTGCACGGTCCAGCCCGGGCACAGGGACTCGGCCGTCCACTCGTGGTCGTCCAGGTCGTCGAGGAAGTCGGCGAGCCCGAGACGTTCGGCGCGCGTCCACATCGTGATCATGTCCAAGTCCATCGTCATCCTCCGCGGTCGGTGTTGTCACCGATGTGGACGGTGCGGCGGTCCCGAACTGATCGAAGTGTGCTGTGCCGGACGCGGAGCGATGAATCAGCCGCGCCCTTCGATCTTCAGATCGCCGAAGGTGACGCTCTGGGTCATCGGGCGGTTCAGGAATTCGTGCGGGAACCCGAGTTCCACCGCGCTGGCTTGTTCGAGCCGGGCGAGCTGAGTGGCGTCGAACTCCACGTTGAGCGCGCCGAGGTTGTCCTCGAGTTGCGCGGCGGTGCGCGCGCCGATGATCGGCGACGTGACCGCGGGATCGAGCAGCGTCCAGGCCAGCGCCACTTGCGACGGAGTCCTGCCGATCTCGCTCGCGACCTGCTTCACCACGTCGGCGATGGCGAGCCCGCGTTCGGTGAGCGAGCCGTTGGCGGCGGCCACGTTCTTGCGGCTGCCCTCGGGCGAACCGTCCACTTCGTGGTCCAGATCCGCGCGGCTGTACTTGCCGGTGAGCACGCCGCTGGCCAGCGGCGACCACGGGATCACGCCGAGGCCCAGCTCGCGTGCCATCGGGATGAGATCACGCTCGACGGTCCGCTCGATCAGGCTGTACTCGATCTGCAGCGCGATCAGGGGTGACCAGCCGCGCAGGTCGGCGATGGTCTGCATCCGCGCGATCTGCCAGGCCGGTGCGTCGGAGATGCCGACGTAGAGCACTTTGCCCGAGCGCACCAAATCGTCCATGCCGCGCAGGATTTCCTCGACGGGGGTCAGGAAATCCCAGGCGTGCAGGTAGAGCAGGTCGATGTAATCGGTGTTCAGCCTGCGCAAGCTGGCCTCCACCGAGCCGACCAGGCTCTTGCGGTGGTTGCCGCCGGAATTCGGGTCGCCTGGGCGGCGCAGCATGGTGTATTTGGTCGCCAGTACGAGGCTTTCGCGATTGTCCGCGGTGAATTCGCCGAGCAGTTGCTCTGAGGTGCCGTTGGTGTACTGGTTGGCCGTGTCGATGAAGTTGCCACCTCGCTCGACGTAGGTGTCGAAGATCTTGCGGGCTTCGTCCCGGTCCGCGCCCCAGCCCCAGTCGGCGCCGAAGGTCATGGTTCCCAGGGACAGGGGAGACACCCGAAGGCCAGAGCGGCCGAGCAGCCGGTAGGTGTCGAGGGTGCGGGCTCCGGACATGTCCAGCTCCTTGTGTTTCGCGATGCCATGTGGTCCGAAGACAGTTTTCAACGGCGCGCGCGGCTCAGTAAGGGAAGCTTCATCCTGGGAAGTCCAGTCCTAGGCAACCGTAGGATCGACGGTGATGACTGGCACGGTGAACCCCATACCGCGCCGCGACCTCAGGCCCGGCCGCGGCAGCTCCCGCAACCATGGTGAGCCCGGAGGTGACGCGGAGTCTGCGCAGCGCCACGATGCCAGGGCCGGCGGAGGCCCACGGAACCACAGTGGGCCCGCTGATGGTGCGGACCCGGCGCAGCGTCCCGATCGCGGTTCGGGTGTCGGCAGCCGGTTTGATCAGGGCGGACCCGGGAGCGGTGCGGATCTGATGCAGCGCCCCGATCACGGCCCGGGCGGTGGTAGCCCGCGTGATCACGGTGATCCCAAGCCCGGTGCGGATGCGGTCCAGCGTCCCGATCATGGCCCGGGTGGCAGCCCGCCTGACCACGGGGGCCTCCGGAGTGGTGCGGACCCGGCACAGCGTCCCGATCGCGGTTCGGGTGGCGGCAGGTCTGATCAGGGCGGACCCGGGAGCGGCGCGGAGTCGGCGCAGCGTCCCGATCGCGGCCCGGGCGGTGGGAGTCCGCGCACCCACGGGGTGTCCGGCAGCGGCGCGGATCGTGTTCAAGAGATGGCAGCGTTCCTCCGTGCCCGCAGGGAGCGGCTGACGCCGGCCGATCTCGGCTTGCCGCAGCGCAGGCAGACGCGCCGGACCCCGGGACTGCGGCGGGAAGAGGTCGCCGAGCTGGCGGGCGTGAGCACCGATTACATCGTGCGGCTGGAGCAAGGGCGGGGCCTGCGACCGTCGGTGGAGGTGCTCAACGCGCTGGCGCGGGCATTGTGCCTGAACGACGACGAGCGCGCCTACCTGTTCGATCTGGCGCTACAGCGGCAGCCCGACCACGGCAAGCCGAGCACGGTGCCCCCGCCCGCGCTGGCCATGCTGGTGTGTGACCTGTCGCCGTTGCCCGCGATGCTGGTCAACCACCGATACGACATCCTGGCCTGGAACCGGGAGATGGCAGCCTTGATCACGGATTTCGGCGCGCTGCCGGAGCGGCAGCGCAACTCCATGTGGCTGTGCCTGCTCGACCCGAGCATGCGGGATTTCTATGTCGAGCGGGAACGCATCATCCGGGAGGGCATCGCGGATCTGCGCGCGGCGTGGGCCGCGCACCCGGACGACCGGGCGCTGGCCGATTTGATCGCCGAGTTCACCGAGTACAGCGCGGAGTTCGAGCAGGCGTGGGCCCGCCACGACGTGCGCGTGCAGGGGCGAGGCAACAAGCCGTTGCGGCATCCGCTGGTGGGTCCGCTGGTCGTCAGCTACGAGGTGCTGATGCCCGTGCAGGATCCCGACCAGCGGATCATCATCTATCGCGCCGCGGACGCGGAATCCCAGTCGGCGCTGGACCGGCTCGTCGCCGCCCTGGATGCGCCGTGACCGGGGGTCATTCCGCCGAACTCAGCACCAATTCGCCGTCGTCGTCCGCGTCCTCGTAGCGGCCTTCCCACTCCTCGTAGGCCGGCACGTCCTCGTCCCGGGTGACGATCCACTCCAACGAGTAACCGCCGTCGTCGTCGGGAACCAGCACATTCTCGATCTTCAGTCCGAAGCCGAGCACCTCGGCCGCGCGGATCACGTCCGGCAGATCCTCGGCGCGAACGACCGTCTGATTGGCATACACGGTTACCATGCGCGGAATGGTAGCTGGAACCTCTGACACGGCGCGGGCCGAATCCTGAAAGCCCAGGTAGAACGCGCCTCGCGGCGGTGTTGCCGCCCGGGCACGACAAAAGCCGCCGTGGTCATCGAGGCCACGGCGGCTGCGTCACAGCACGAGCGCGGTACCGGCGTGCGGTACCGGGTGGATCAGAGCTTGTTGAAGGCCAGCGCCAGGGCCGACTTCTTGTTGGCGGCCTGGTTGGCGTGGATGACGCCCTTCGAGGCGGCCTTGTCCAGCTTGCGGCTGGCGAACTGCAGGCGCTCGGCGGCGGCTTCCTTGTCACCGGCGGCCGCGGCCTCGCGGAAGCCGCGGATGGCGGTGCGCAGCGCGGACTTGACCGACTGGTTGCGCTTGCGCGCTTCCTCGTTGGTGCGGATCCGCTTCAGCTGGGACTTGATGTTGGCCACGCCGGTTCCTCGTGTTCCTGTCTGGTAGGTCTGTCCTGGGAAAGTTCGTCGAGCGCGCGACATACCCGCGGTGGACGGGTAACGCAGCGCCGAAGGTCGAGGTTACCAGTCGCCGTCCGGCACACGAAATCGACACCCGACCGGTCGAATCGCGGGTGACGGGCTCGCGATCCGTCGGACAGCCGGGCGCTCGGCCGATCCCAGTCCTGGCGGCCGGTGTCCGGCACGGCGGGCGGCTGCGGGCGCCTGGTGTCGCGGAACCGGCCTGGGCAGCGCGAGCGGCTGTGCACCGGCTATCTCCGGGCCGCGCCGCTGCCCGGCGGGGGATATCAGCACGGGGCGAGCGGCGTGCGTGGCGGAGTAACGACACCTACAGCGGCATTACCTGCATGAATGACATTTTCCGGCTGCCCGCGGTGGCCGGGTCGACGCTTCCCGGTGTCTTCTCCGGCGGCGGCGCGACCGGCCCCGAAGTCGTTGTAGAGATCATCCGACTCGCGTAGCGTCCTCAGAGCAACCGTTGCTGTTCGAGCGGCTCTGTTGTCGAAGCGGTACCACGACTCGTCCGAGTACATGTCTGGAACGCGGAAGGTGGACAGATGTCTCCAACGGCCCAGGAAATGGTCGAAGAGGTTGTCGAGAACAAACCGATCCCCGAAAGCAAGAAGTGGGGCGCCGAGGCGCTCGGCACCTTCGTCCTGGTGATCGGTGGCGTCGGCACCGCGGTGCTGGCGGGGAACAAGGTCGGTCCGCTTGGCGTCGCGCTGGGCTTCGGCCTGTCGCTGATGTTTCTCGTCTACTCCATCGGGCCGATTTCGGGCTGTCATGTCAACCCGGCGGTCACCCTGGGGCATCTGCTGCTCGGCCGGCTCAGCGGCGTGTCCGCGGCGGGGTATGTGATCTCGCAGCTGATCGGCGGGCTCCTCGCCGGACTCGTTCTGTTCGCGCTGGCCAAGAACCTGCCGTCATACGATCGATCGGTCGACGGTCTCGGCGCGAACGGGTGGGGCAAGCACAGCCCGTCCGCGATCCGGGGGCCCCTGGGCGAGGTGGTCGTGCAGAACGGGTTCGGGATCGCCGCCATGATCATCGTCGAAGTGATGCTGACGGCGCTGCTCGTCTTCGTGGTGCTGTCGTCCACCGACCAGCTCTCGGACGTGCCGTTGGCCGGCCTGTCCATCGGCGTCACGCTGGCGGTGATCCACCTGGTGTCGATTCCGGTGGACAACACCTCGGTCAATCCGGCCCGCAGTCTCGCTGTGGCGCCCTACCAGGACGGCGCGATGGGACAGGTCTGGGCCTTCATCGTGTTCCCGCTGATCGGCGGGGGTCTGGGCGCGCTGCTGTACGGCCTGCTGTTCGGCCGTTCCCGCGACATGATCTCCTGACCGGCGCGTTCCCGCCTGGGTCAGCGGCCCGCAGGCGCGGCGGCATCGTCAGCTCGCCGCTTGTTCCTGCGGGCCGTCGCATACCAGGGTGACCAAGGCGGGGAGGGGGAACAGCAGCAGGAAGAGGTTGGGCGCCCACCACAGCGGGCTGAAATCGCCGCGCAGCGTCCAGAACGCGAGGGCTTGCAGCCCGGCAACGCTGGTCAGCGTCAAGGAGACGGTCATCAGGGTGCGCCCGCCCGCGCGGCACAGGCTCGCCAGGCCGGTGGCGCTCGCGGCGAGGTCCAGCACGACGAACGAGTAGTTCCAGTCGCCGAGGATCGGGTCGGCGTAGTCCTTGTAGGCCCATTCGGGCGGGATCACCTGGGCGAACGCGATCGCCCAGTAGAGCAGGAAACCGACGTCGGTGACCAGCATGGCGATCTTGGTCGGCCCGAGTACGCGCGACACGTCGTCCTCAGTGCCAGGCGTATTCGGCGCAGAGCCGGTGGGCGACGAGGTCGAAGGTCTTGCGCGGCAGGATCGCTCCCTCCCTGCGTATGCCCGCCTCCGGCACGTCGAGCACCCGATCCAGCCGCACCCAGCTCGGGCGGCCGTCGTGGTCCCAGGACCCGCTGCCGATGCCGATCCAGTTGCGGTCGTACGCGCGTTCCGGATTCGACGACAGCATCAGGCCCAGCAGCGTGCGACGATCGCGGCCGACCACCAGCACGGGCCGGTCCTTGCCGTTGCTCGGGTCCTCTTCGAACGGCACCCAGGTCCAGACGATCTCCCCGGGATCGGCGCGGCCGTCCAATTGCGGCGAGTAGACGATCTGCCGGGCCCGCTCGGCGGTGGGGACCGGTGTCGACGCGGCGGGCCGCACCGCGACGCCCCCGTTCGCGCGCCGCTGGGCCAGCGACCCCACGAGCCGGTCGACCAGCCTGGGACCCTGCTGCTTGACTATCTTTGGACCCTGTTGCTTAGCGAGGAGACCGATCTGCTTGCCGAGGGAGTTCCAACTTCGGGCCATCTCAGGAGAATAACGGCGCACCCGCCGCTTCTCACCCGCGTGGGATTCGTTGTGTCGCCGAGGTCATTCGCCGCCCGAGGAAATCGCGCGCCATGCGGACCGGCGAACCGGGGGCCCACCGCCCGAGCGCACTTCCGACCCGCCCGGGTGCGAGTCTTACGAGCACCGTTCGCGGCCCGTCTCGCGTTCGAGCGACCGAAGCGCATGCGACGAAGTCGCGAGTCTCGGTCGCTCGAACGCGAGACTTCCCGGGGCCGCGAACACGCAGCGCCGCAGGCGCTGCAAAAACCAACACAGCATCATGGGACGATGGACGGCAGTTTGCCGATACCCATGAGGAGTGGAGTGCCCGCCAGCTTCGCCGACACGACGTTCACCGATCCCGCCCGGATCCGGAACTTCTGCATCATCGCGCACATCGACCACGGCAAGTCGACGCTGGCCGACCGGATGCTGCAACTGACCGGTGTGGTCGAGGAGCGGCAGATGCGTGCCCAGTATCTGGACCGGATGGATATCGAGCGCGAACGCGGCATCACCATCAAGGCCCAGAACGTGCGGTTGCCCTGGACGCCCAGGACGGGCGAGCACGCGGGCACCGATTTCGTGCTGCACCTCATCGACACCCCCGGCCACGTGGACTTCACCTACGAGGTCTCCCGTGCGCTGGAGGCGTGTGAGGGCGCGATCCTGCTGGTCGACGCCGCACAGGGCATCGAGGCGCAGACGCTGGCCAACCTGTATCTGGCGCTGGACAAGGATCTGACGATCATCCCGGTGCTGAACAAGATCGACCTGCCCGCCGCGGACCCGGAGCGCTACGCCGCCGAACTGGCGCACATCGTCGGCTGCGAGCCGTCGGACGTGCTGCGCGTCTCCGGCAAGACCGGCGAGGGCGTGACGGATCTGCTCGACCAGGTGATCGCCCAGGTGCCGCCGCCGGTCGGCGAGGCCGACGCGCCCGCTCGCGCGATGATCTTCGACTCCGTCTACGACACCTACCGCGGCGTGGTCACCTATGTCCGCGTGGTGGACGGCAAGCTGACCCCGCGCGAGAAGATCAAGATGATGTCCACCGGCGCCACGCACGAGCTGCTGGAGATCGGCATCGTCTCGCCCGAGCCGAAGCCGACCCAGGGTCTCGGCGTCGGCGAGGTCGGTTACCTGATCACGGGCGTGAAGGACGTGCGTCAGTCCAAGGTCGGCGACACGGTGACCGGTGCGCGCGGCGGCGCGAGCGAACCGCTCACCGGATATCGCGAGCCACGCCCGATGGTGTACTCCGGCCTGTATCCGGTGGACGGCTCCGACTACCCGGATCTGCGCGACGCGCTGGAGAAGTTGCAGCTCAACGACGCCGCCCTGACCTACACGCCGGAGACTTCGGTGGCGCTCGGGTTCGGCTTCCGCTGCGGCTTCTTGGGCCTGCTGCACATGGAGATCACCCGCGAGCGCCTGCAACGCGAGTTCGACCTCGACCTGATCTCGACCGCGCCGAACGTGGTGTACCGGGTGGAGATGGAGGACGGCGCCGAGCATGTGGTCACCAACCCCTCGTACTGGCCGGAGGGCAAGGTCGGCAAGGTCTACGAACCGGTCGTGAAGTGCACGATCATCTCGCCGAGCGAGTTCATCGGCTCCATCATGGAGCTGTGCCAGTCCCGTCGCGGTGAGCTCGGCGGCATGGACTACTTGTCGGAGACCCGCGTCGAGCTGCGCTACACCATGCCGATGGCGGAGATCATCTTCGACTTCTTCGACTCGCTGAAGTCGCGCACCCGCGGTTACGCGAGCCTGGACTACGAGGAGTCGGGCGAGCAGGAGTCGCAGCTGGTGAAGGTGGACATCCTGTTGCAGGGCGAGGCGGTGGACGCGTTCAGCGCGATCGTGCACCGCGACGCGGCCCAGGCCTATGGGCACAAGATGACCACCAAGCTGCGCGAGCTGATCCCGCGCCAGCAGTTCGAGGTGCCGATCCAGGCCGCGATCGGGTCGAAGATCATCGCCCGCGAGAACATCCGCGCCATTCGCAAGGACGTGCTGGCCAAGTGCTACGGCGGTGACATCAGCCGCAAGCGCAAGCTGCTGGAGAAGCAGAAGGAAGGCAAGAAGCGGATGAAGACGATCGGCCGGGTCGACGTCCCGCAGGAAGCCTTCGTGGCCGCGCTGTCCTCCGACGCCGCTTCGGACAAGCCGAAGGACAAGAAGTAGGCGGCTAGGTTGTGTGTCGAAGTGAGTTGAGGGTGGCACCGCTGTGCGGTGCCACCCTCAACTGAGAACCGGCAGACAGACCCGCCATCACCACTTCAACACAGGCTCTAGGCGCCTTCGACGCGTTTCTTCAACGCCTCGTTGAGGGCGACGAAATTGTCGCGGGTGTTTTCGATCATCGCGCCGGTGAACGCGATGAGCGCCCCGGAGAACTTCTCGCTCTGCACCAACTGTGTGCCGCCATCGATCGCGGTGAGCACGAATCGATGCTCGCCGTCGAAGATGCCGGGCACCAGCAGTCGCCCGATCCACCGCAGCTCCCGCCCCGGCTCGGCGGCCAGCACCCTCGGCTTGAACGTCATCGGCCGCCCCTGCTTCGGCACCATCCGCAACGTCAGCTTCGCACCCGTACGCAGCTCACCGGCCGCTTGCTGGATGAACGGATTCCACTGCCCATAGGTCGGCAGATCGGCGAGCACCGCCCACACCTGCTCGGGAGTGGCGTTGATCTCGATGGATGTGGTGATCTCACGCACCGTCCGTCTAACCTCGTCTTTCGCGAAAAGCTCTCGTCGCCAGGCTCGATGAGCCCTGACAGACCATCGAGTATTCCAGACCAGCGGGTATGACACGCTGTCCGTCATGTCCGCCCGCGCCATCACCTCGCCGAACCTCACCGACCAGGGACGTCTCGCCTCGATTCTGCGGTTCACCACCGAATTGATCGCGTGGATCGCCACCCCATGGGCACTGGCCGATCACTCGGTCGCGCTCGCGGTTGCGGCATTGGTCGTGCTCATCGGGCTGCCGACCCTCTTCGCCACCCCTGGCGACAAGAGACAGGTCCTCATTCCTGTCCCCGGCGCAGTCACCATCGGTCTCGTCGTTCTCCAACTTGCCGCCGCCGTACTCGCGTCCTGGGCCACTTGGCCGGCCTGGCCGGCCGTCGTCGTCACCACACTGGCGCTCACCACTGCAATCGCCGAACTGCCACGTTGGCGCTGGCTACTCGGGAGATGAGGTACCACGACCGACCAGGCAGACTTGGGGCCCGCCTAGCCCGCTGCGCAACCGTACGCGCAGGCGGGCGCCGCCCAACGGGCTCTCGTCGAGTTCGGCGGTGCCGGAATGCAATTCGGCTTGCTGGCGGACCAGGGCCAGGCCCAGGCCGGAGCCGGGTGAGCCGGGGCCTTTGACGAAGCGGTCGAACGCGTCGGCGCGCAGGGCCTCGGGGATGCCGTGGCCGTCGTCGTCGACCTGGATCTCCACGGTGTCCTCCGGGCCGGTTCGTGCGGTGACGGTGACGGTTCGGGCGTGACCGTGTTGCACGGCGTTTGCGACGGCGTTCGTGACGATGAGCAGGACGCCGCCGGACAGACCGGTGACGGTGACCGGGGCGCAGTCGGCGAGCCGGACGTCGACTCCGGGATGCCTGCGCCGGGCGTCGTGCACCGCTCGATCCAGGGTGTCGCAGAGGTCGAACGGTTCGAAGACGTCCGGCTCGGTGAGTTCGCCGAGCGCGAGGCGTTCCAGGTCGGTCAGCGTGTTCTCGATCTGCCGCTCGGCCAGCAGCACTTCGGACAGGATCGCGCCGCGCTGCCCCTCCGGTATTTCTTTCGTGGCCAGTACCTGCAGGTCGGTGCGCAAAGCCGTGAGCGGGGTACGCAATTCGTGCGCGCAGACCGACGCGAAGTCGCGCGCCCCGCTCAGGGCGCGCTGGGTGGCGCGGTGCGCGGCCTCCAGCCGGGCGAGCATGCGGGTGATCGCGTCGGAGAGTTCCTCGGCTTCCCGCGCGCCCCGGCCGGACAACGGCGGCAGTTCCTCCAAGGTGTCGATGCGATGGGTGGCGTCGGCCAGGCGGCGCAGTGGACGCGCGGCGAATCCGGCCAGGAACCAGCCGAGCAGGGCGGCCAGGAGCGCGCCTGCGACGCCGATGCCGAACCCGATGCGCTGACTGCGGTGAATGGCCGACGCCACGACATCGCGGTCGGGATCGAGCGCGACCAGCACGCCAGGGAGGCCGTCGACCCGGGCGATCGCCGCGTCGGCGGGCGCACCCGGCCTGCGTGCGTCCGCGGGCGCCTGCCGTGGGGACAACGGGGCCGCGGCCGGTGGACCCGGTTGCGCGGGAACCGCTTCCAGGGGCCCGGCGACGCGCACCGCCATCGAGGAGACGGTCTCGTCCAGCTGGCGTTCGCCGGTGGCGTCGAGCAGAGCCGCGAAGGTGATCGTCAAGGTGAGCGCGACCAGCGCCGCGACCACCCCCGAGACGACGGCCACCCGGGTGCGCAGCGACGGTGACCTGCTCATGGTTCCTCCCGGAGGACGAAGCCGACGCCGCGCACGGTGTGGATCACCCGGGGCACGTCGTCCGCCTCCAGTTTGCGTCGCAGATAGGAGACGAACACGTCGACGACGTTGGTGTCGGTGGGGAAGTCGTATCCCCAGACGGCGGACAGGATCTGCTCGCGGCCGAGCACGATGCCCGTGTGCTCGGCGAGCAGGGCGAGCACCTCGAATTCCCGTTTCGTCAGCTCCACCGGCCGGTCTCCGGCCAGCACCCGGCGCCCGGCCGGGTCGATGCGCACCCGCCCGACCGCGCGCACCTGCTCCGGCCGCCGTACCGGTTTCCGGCTGCGCCGCAGCAGCGCGTGCAACCGGGCGACCAGCTCGCCGAGATCGAACGGCTTGGTGAGGTAGTCGTCGGCTCCGCGCTCCAGGCAGGCGATTCGGTCGCTGACCGCGGTGCGCGCGCTGAGCACACAGATCGGGATGTCGTTGCCCATCGCCCGCAGCGCGGTGACCACCCCGACGCCGTCGAGCACGGGCATGTTGACGTCGAGCACCATCGCGTCGGGCGTGGTGGCGCGGACCATGCTCAGCGCTTCGGCGCCGTCGGACGCGGTGACGACCTCGAAATCGGAGAGCTCCAGTCCTCGCCGCAGCGACGCGAGGACGCGAACCTCGTCGTCCGCGACCAGGATTCGTTGTCCGGCCATGGTGTCAATCTAATCCCACACTCTGGGAGTGACCGGCTGGCTGCCGACCAGGTGGCCGGAGCGCGATATCGGTCGGCAGTCGTCCGGTCGATGCGCCGACGGTGTGGTGCCCCGCGCATCCGTGCCGCCGAGCGGCTGGTTCCTCGAATTCGACAGTCCGGAGCCGATCTCCAGCACTCCGCCGGCAAATCTTAGAGTTCCATTAATTTTTCCCGGCCGGTTCACAGCCACGCTGATGACGAATCGATCAGTCCTGGTGGCGGCGTCTATTCGAGTCTGCGCGCGGTCCGGAACACCACCGGAAATGGGGCTTCCGACCCGGTATTTCGGATGGCAAGGTTGTGTTGCTCACCACAGCCGTATTCTCTACAGTCCTGGAGAATGTGACAGGGGAGTATTCCCGAAATACTGTTGGATGATCTTCACTTGCTCGGCCGGCGTGGTGAGGATGCTGGACAACCGAGAGTGGAGCTTCTTATGACGCGTGATCTGCCCTTCGACGACGACACCGAAGGGGCCGAGCGCGCGGGCGACACCGCCTATCGTGTGGCCACCGGCGTCGCGCGGGTCGCGCGGGCGGGCGCCTATGTCACCGGTGGAGCCTTGGTGGCCGCCAACGGTGGCGGCGTCCCCGCGCAGCCCGGCGAATCCCGCCTCGACAGCTGGCACACCGGCTGGGCGCACAGCACCGATCCCGACCCCGACCAGCCGAGCCCGGTGATCACCTTCCCGGACCCGGTCGTCGAACCCGCGCCGTTCTCCTCGCACGGCTCGAACACTCCGGTGGCGCACGGCAACCCGGTCCCGGGGTCGGTCGGCCCCGCGCCCGCGTTCACCTTGCCCAGCACCGGCGCCGCCCCGTCGTTGCCCACGCTCGGGGGCGACTACAGCGGGACCGACGCCGGATTCCCACTGCCGACGTTGGCCGGCGGCGAGGCGGGCGGGCACGGGATGCAACTGCCCGGCCACTCCGGAAACGGCGTTCCCGGACTGGGTGGCATCCCGGGCACGGAGGGTTCCGGATCCGGTCTGACCATTCCGGGGACCGAGGGCCACGTGTCCCACGGTCCCGCACTGCCGGGCACCCGGTCCGAGGCTTCCAACGATCTCGACGCGCCCGGCGGCCACGGGTTCGGCCTGCCCGGCCACGGACTCGGCCAAGCCGGGCACGGCTTCGGCCTGCCCGGTTCGAACGGCTTCGTCGCGCCCGGCTCCACCGTCTTCGACCTGCCGGGCGGCAACGGCGTCGGCGCGGCGCCCGCGGCGGGCGACCCGTTCGACGGCGTCGGTCAGGGCGGCGGCGATCTCGGGGCGTTCGTCGGCACGCAGTGGCAGGTCGACTTCGGGATCGGCCCGAACGGGATCTACTTCACCTCCGAGATGAAGGTCGATGTCGGCGTCGGCCATGTCGGCGACCAGCTCGACGAGTACACCGACTGGCTGGCCGACGGCATCCGCATTCCGGATGGCACCGACCACACCGCCGAGCAGGACGCCCCCGGCCACGGCCACTCCGGCCTGCTCGGCGCGCTCACGTCACCGGGCTCGTCCGCGACGCAGTCGTCGGCGGCGTCCGGCGTGGCGCAGTCCCCGTCGGCCGGAGCCGCGCAGCCGTCGGCTTCGAGCGTCGTGCAGCCGCTGTCCGCCTCGGCGCCGGTCGCTCCCGCCGCAACGGTCGCGCCGGTCGCGTCGGTGGCTCCCGCCGTTCCGGCTCCCGCGCCCGCACCCGCGGCGGTCGCCGCCGCTCCGGTCGTCGCGGCCACCCCGCTGCAGACCACGATCCAGCCCGACGTCGCCTCGACCCCGATCGCGAACGTGCTCGCCGCTCCGGAGGGGCCGTCCGTGCTGACCGCTCCGGCCGCGGCGGTTCCCGCGCTGTTCGACGCGGTACGCCCGGCGCCCGCGGTCAAGCCGTCTCCCGTCTCCGACCCGCAGCCGACGCACCCGACGCATTCGCCGACGGCGACCGTGCCCACCCCTACGACGATCGTCAAGACCACGCCGACGCCGAGCGGGCCGGGCGACGCGACCGCACCGTCCGCGCCGAAGACGCCGGATCTCGACATCACGAAGACGCCGGGCGTCACCACCGCGCCGCACGGCGGCATCACGACCGCGCCGGACCTGCCGACCACCAAGACCCCCGGCGCGACGGTCACCCAGACCCCGGCGCCCACGCACGCTCCGACCACCCCGGACGACGACGTGACCACACCGGGCGGCGGCACCGGCCGTCCCAGCACCGGCGGCACCTCGCACAGCACCTATCCGACCGACGATCTGCCGAGTCACGAGCTGCCGACCGGCGACGTGCCGACCGTGAGCCGGCCCGCGCAGCCGACGTACTCCGCGCCGGACCAGCCGACCTACAGCGCTCCCGCGCAGGCGCCCACCGTCGAGCCGCACGCGCCGACCTACACCGCACCCGTGCCCACCCAGGCGCCGATCAAGCCGCAGGTGATCGACCCGAAGCCGCACGGGATCGCGGCGCCGCTGGCGGCCGACCCCGTCGCCGGTCCGGGATTCGCGGAGCACGACTACGATCACTCCGCGTTGCTGTCCGCCGGCGGCCTCTCCAGTGCCTTGCTGCCGGAGCCGGCCATGCCGGAAATGCATCACTATGCGTCCGATGTGTCGGACATCTCACTGATATAGCAGCGCCGCGCGCGGTTGCGAGGACTGTGGAGTGCCCGCCGGGGGTACCTGAACGAAAGTCACCGAGAGTAAGGAGGAGGGTTGTCTGCCGCTGCCGGGCTGAAGGCTGCGACCGTGAAACATCCGGACGCGATGGCCCCGCTCATCCGAATACTCGACGAGCTGCGGGAGACGGCCCGATCCGCGGGACGCGACGACCTGGGCAGCCGGTTGGGCATGGTCCGCGCCAGGGTGAGCGATCCCCGGGTGCGGCTCGTGGTCGTCGGTCGTCCGAAGAACGGCATGAGCACGCTGGTCAACAGCCTGGTCGGCGCCTCGGTCAGTGCGACCGACAGCGATCTGAGCGTCCCGGTGATCGTCGAGTACGGCCCGGATCCGACCGCCACGCTGGTGCGGCAGACCGAGTACGGCCGCACCGAACGTCAGCCGGTCGACCCGCTCGATCCCGGCCCGGCGCTGGCCACGCAGGGCGTCGTCCGCGCCGAATTCACCCAGCCGAGCCCGTTGCTCGCCGATGGCGTCGTGGTCATGGACGCACCGGGTGCGCTGGGCGACGACCGCACCACCTGGTCGATGATCGCCGCGGCCGACGCCGTGCTCTACGTCGGCGAGGCCGGTAGCGAGCTGACCCCGGAGCAGATCGCCGAATTGCAGCGCATCCAGCAGATCTGCCCGACCGTGATCTGCGTGCTGAACAAGATCGACGTGTTCCCGCATTGGTCGCGCACCCAGCAGCGCAACCGCGAACTGCTGGACTCGGCGGGGCTGGGCTTCGCGGTGGCGCCGGTTTCCGCGGAACTGCACCGGCAGGCCGGGTTGACCGGTGACTACCAGCGCGACATCGAATCCGGCGTGCCGCAGCTGATCGATCATCTGCGCGACTACGTGGTCGCCCGCGCGGACGCGGTGGCGCTGGAAGCCGCGGTCCAGGACATTCGCCTGGTTTGCGACCACCTCGCGGTGACGCTGCGCACCGAAGCCGAGGCGCTGCGCGATCCACGGCGCCGGGCCGAGATCACCGACCAGCTCGCTCGCGCCCGCGACGAGGCCGACCAGCTGCGCCAGCGCACCGCGAACTGGCAGGTCACGCTCGTCGACGGCGCGACGGAGCTGATGGCCGACATCGAGCACGATCTGCGTCACCGGCTGCGCAGCCTGATCCGCGACGCCGAGGCCGAGATCGCCCAGACCGATCCGGCGCGCCGGTGGAAGGACTTCGGCGCCGATCTGGACGCGCGCATCTGCGAGGCGGTCGAGGAGAACTTCGCCGTGGCGCACTACCGTTCGATGGAGCTGTGCGAGCAGGTGGCCGCCAAATTCCCGGCCGACAACCGCACCCCTCCGCTGCCGGACCTGCGCTTGGCCAACCCGGGCGAGGTGCTCGAAGCGGTGCAGCCCTTGGAGCCGCTGGAGAGCGCGAAAGCCGGTGTGACTCAGCAGTTCCTGACCGGTCTGCGCGGCTCCTACGGCGGCATCCTGATGGTCGGTCTGGCCACCAGCCTGCTGGGCATGTCGCTGGTGAACTGGTATTCGGCGGGCGCGGGCGTGCTGCTGGGCGTCAACGCGCTGTGGGACGACCGCAAGAACCGCAAGCTGCGCCGCCGCGCCGAGGCCAAGATGGCGGTGGCCCGCCTGATGGACGACGTGATCTTCCAGGTCGGCAAGGAGTCGCGCAACCGCCTGCGCGCCATGCAGCGCGTGCTGCGCGACCACTTCACCGACATCGCGACCGAGGTCGCCCGCGGCGCGGACGACGCGCTGCGGCGGGCCGAGGAGAACTACGGGAAGTACGGTGACCGCAGGCCGGAGCGGATCGCCGACCTCGACGCACAGCTCGGCAGAGTGCGCGCGCTGCGCGAGGAGGCCGACGGGCTCGTTCCCGCGTAGGCCGTCCCCAGGGCCCGGTCGGACCGGCTGACCCTGCGGTGTCGGATGGGGATTCTCGCAGGATCATGCCGATGACCTTGCGGTGTCGGATCGTGTTCGCTCGCAGGATCAGACCGGATGACCCTGCGGTGTGTGCGCGGGCTGGAAGCGGCCCGCGTGCCGGGTGTCCTCGGCGCGGATGACGTGGGTCACGGCGTTGATCAGCGCAAGGTGGGTGAACGCCTGCGGGAAGTTGCCGAGGTGGCGTCCGCTGCGCGGATCGATCTCCTCGGCGTACAACCGCAGCGGGCTGGCGAAGCCGAGCAGTCGCTCGCACAGGTGCCTGGCCCGCTGGATCTCCCCGATCTCGACCAGCGCCGAGACCAGCCAGAACGAGCAGATGGTGAACGCGCCCTCCACGCCGCTCAAGCCGTCGTCGGTCGTTTCGGTCCGATACCGCAGCACCAAGCCGTTCTCGGTGAGCCGGTCGGCGATGGCCAGCACGGTGGCGCGTACCCGGTCGTCCTCGGGCGGCAGGAAACGGGTGAGCACCACCAGCAGCAGCGAGGCGTCCAGGGTGTCGCCGCCGTAGACCTGGGTGAACACGCCTTCGGAGTTGACGCCGTTGGCCAGGACGTCGGCCTTGATCTCCTCCGCGATCGCGTACCACTCCTCGGCGTGCTCGTACTGGCCGTGCAGCTCGGCCAGTTTCGCACCGCGATCCAGCGCCACCCAGCACATCACCTTGGACGAAGTGAAATGCTGGGGCTCGCCGCGCACCTCCCAGATGCCCCGGTCGGGGTCCTTCCAGTGCTCGATGGCGGCGCGCACCTGGCGGACCAGCAGCGGCCACAAGGTCTCCGGCACCTGCTGGCGCGACTTCACATGCAGGTACACGGCGTCCAGCATGGTGCCCCAGATGTCGTGCTGGTCCTGGTTGTAGGCGTTGTTGCCGATGCGCACCGGACGGGATTGGTCGTAGCCGCCGAAATGATCGAGGATGATCTCGTCGAGCTGGCGTTCGCCCCCGATGCCGTAGAGCACCTGCAGGGGAACGGGCTCGCCCTCCTCCCCGGTCGTCGCGTCGTTGAGGAACGCGAAGAAATCGTCGGCCTCCCGGTCCAGGCCGAGCGTGTACAGGCCCCACAGCGCGAAGCTGGCGTCCCGCACCCAGCTGTAGCGGTAATCCCAATTGCGTTCTCCGCCGGGAGTTTCCGGCAGGGACGTGGTGGCGGCGGCCATCAGGGCGCCGGTCGGCGCGTAGGTGAGGCCCTTGAGGGTGAGCGCGCTGCGCTGCAGGTAGTTGCGCCACGGGTGATCGGGGAACTTGCCGAGCGTGATCCACTGACGCCAGCACTCGGTGGTCTGCCACATCTTGTTCGCGGCCTCGTCGAAGGTGCGCGGCGCGGGCAGCTCCGACCAGGTGAGCGCGACGAAGACCTCGTCGCCCTCCTTCATCCTGGTGCGGGCCCGCGCCTCGCGGCCCTCCAGCCCGAGCCGCAGATCCGTGGTGAGAACCAGCGTCGGACCGGCGCTGGCGTCGTCGCTGCGCACCGCGGTCGCCTCCTCGTACACCTTGCCGGTGTACTCCCAGCGGGCGGTGGCCCGGTGGTAGTCGAACGCGGGCTCGCAACTCATCTCGAGTTCCACGGTGCCGTTCACGCATTTCACCGTGCGCAGCAGCAGGTGCTCGGCATCCCAGTCCATCGGGGTGCGCCGGTGGGTCTTGCTGCGCTGATCGTTGTTGTGCCAGCGCCCGAGCACCAGCGCGTCGCGCACGATCAGCCAGCCGGTGCCGGTCTGCCAGGTGGTCTCCAGGATCATCCCGCCCGGCAGGTAGCGGCGGGCGGCGGGCACGTTCACGCCGTAGGGCCCGACCCGGAAGTAGCCCGCGCTGCGGTCCAGCAGCGCCCCGAAGATGCTCGGCGAATCCGGCCGCGGCACGCACATCCATTCCACCGAGCCGTTGCTGGCGATCAGGCAGCTGGTCTCGCAGTCGGACAGGAAGGCGTAGTCGTCGATCGGCGGGTAGGCGCCGTGGCGGTGCGGCTCGGTCGCGCCCGTCGGGTAGGTCAGGTTCGTCGGCAGGCCGTCGGAGTCGTTGAGGGTGAGGTGATCGGAGGACGCCATACCCCATCTTCGGGCCGATGCGCGCCCGGCGTCCACCGCTCGGTCCGGGTACTGTGCCGATGGCCTCGTGGAACCGGCCGGCGAACCGACTAGGCTGGGATCGTGCATCGCATCGCAGGATGGTGGGACGGCTTCGAGCTGTGGGTGGCGGGACTGCCGTTCATCCCGCAGTTCCTGGTCGTCCTCGTGGGCATGGTCCCGATCAGCTTCGCCATCGCCTACGGGCTCGATCGCGTGCTGCGAGCCGTGCTGCGCATCCTGGATCGCCGATACGGCGCCCACCCCGCACCGGTCCGGCCCGCCCCGGCCGCCGCGATGCTCGAACCCGAGCAGGCGGCCGAGACTCGCACGCCGGTGCAGAGCGGGGCGCGTTGATGCCTCGCTCGCGCGTTCAGCTCGCCCTCGTCGCCCTGCTCGTGCTCATCGTCGTCGCCTGGTTGCTCACCCGCTGACGGTCAGTTTCCGCCGGTCCGCCAGTCGCCGAACCGTTTGCCGAGCTTCGCGACGGTGTCGCCGACCTCGTGGGCGACCGTGCTCGCCGCCGCGCCGACATCCCGTCCCAGCGTGCGCACGGTCCGGATGAGCGGGTCTTCGGACTGGTCGAAGTTCGTGCGGTAGGTGCGGGCGGCGGCTCTCATCTCGTCGGTGATCCTGGTGGCGCGATCCTGGTCCCGGCGCGGATAGTCGCCCGCCAGCACGCGATCGTAGTCGCCGCTCTGGATCCAGCGGCGCAGTTCGGCCGCGCGCAGCACGGAGAAGGGATGGCTCTGCAACTCCAGGTTGAGCAGCTTCAGCACGCCGTCGCGCAGGTCGCCGGACCGTTCGTAGTCGTCGGCCTGGGCCAGGAACGCCCCGTGGTTCATCTCCTTGACCCAGGCGCCGCCCGCCGTCTTCATATGGACGCGCACCGACGCGTCGACATCCTGGCCGCACAGCAGCCCCGCCCGGTCGCCGGACAGCTCCGACTTGCGGCTCCACTCCATGAGGGCCGCGACGATGCCGCGCAGCGCCCAGCCGCCGACCGGCAGCCAGCCGACGCTCGCGGAGACCCGCAGCAGGTGCATCAGCATCGTGCGGTACACCGCGTGGCCGGACAGCGCGTGCCCGACCTCATGGCCGACCACGAAACGCAGTTCCTCGGTGTCCATCAGTTCGAGCAAGCCCGTCGTCAGCACGATGAACGGCCGGTCCATGCCGATGGTGAGGGCGTTCACCTGCGGGCTCTGCAGCACGAACAGCTCGGGCGTGGTGGGGGCGTCCAGGATCCGCACGGCGTCCTGGCGCAGGTGGTGGAGGGTGCGGAACTGCCGCTCGTCCACCCGGACGGCGGTGGCCAGATACAGTAGCCGGTGCTGGCGTTCTTGCAGCAAACCCGACAGTGTGCGCAGCACCACGTCGAAGCCCGCCAGTGACCGCAAGGTAACCAGGGCGGTGCGGTCGGCGGGATGCTCCCACGTGCGGGTGCTGATGCCGGGGAACTGGACGCGGACGCGATCCGGACTGGTGGTCATGGGATGAAACCCCCCTCTTCCTGGGACTCTTCGATTCGAACTCCGTCGTTCGCTCTGATAAAGTCTGCCCGTGTCTTCGAGCGCCGTCCCGCAGGTCCGCCATGAATTGGCGTTGATTGCTGTCGGTGATCTCGCGGTCGCGGACGTCTACTGTCGCTGATCGGCAACCGGGCACCTCCGCGTCTCGTTCCCAGCAGACTGGCGCGCTTCCTGCGGATGTGCCCGCCTCCCAGCGGCCCGTTGGGGCCGATAGTCGCCGCTGCCGTATCGCTCGATCGGCAGGTCTGCTGATCCAAGAAGATGGTCGCCGCCACCGATGTATTACCGGAGAAATGGCGGTCCGCACGAAAGGTCCACCCCGATGGCTCGCAAATCTTGGCTTTCGCCGCGTCGACGCTACAGCGCCGTTGCCCTCGCCGCAGTCGCGGCGGTCGCGCTAACCGCGTGCGGCGGCGGAGCCAGCGACACGGTCGGGGGAGGCGCTTCCGATGGCAGCGGCGGCACCCTCAACCTGTACGCCTACGCCGTGCCCAAGCCCGGTTTCGACAAGGTGATCCCCGAGTTCAACAAGACCGAGCAGGGCAAGGGCGTGCAGATCCAGCAGTCCTACGGCGCCTCCGGTGACCAGTCCCGCAAGGTGAAGGACGGCGCCGAGGCCGACGTGGTCAACTTCTCGGTCGAGCCGGACATCACCCGCCTGGTCGACGCGGGCCTGGTGGACGCGAGCTGGAACGCCGACGCCACCAAGGGCGTCCCGTTCGGCTCGGTGGTCGCGATCGTCGTGCGCAAGGGCAACCCCAAGGGCATCAAGGACTGGGACGACCTGCTGAAGCCGGGCGTCGAGGTGGTCACCCCGAACCCGTTCAGCTCCGGATCGGCCAAGTGGAACCTGCTCGCGCCGTACGCGGCCAAGAGCGACGGCGGCAAGAACCCCCAGGCCGGCTTGGACTACCTGAGCAAGCTGGTCTCCAAGGACCACGTGAAGGTGCAGCCCAAATCCGGCCGCGAAGCGACCGAGACCTTCCTGCAGGGCACCGGTGACGTGCTGCTGAGCTACGAGAACGAGGCGATCTTCTCCGAGCGCAACGGCGATCAGATCGAGCACTTCGTCCCGCCGGTGACGTTCAAGATCGAGAACCCGGTCGCGGTGCTGAAGAACAGCAAGAACCAGCAGAAGGCCGTCGCGTTCCGCGACTTCCTCTTCACCCCCGAGGGGCAGAAGGCCTGGGCCGCCGCCGGCTTCCGCCCGGTCGACCCGAAGGTCGCCGCCGACTACGCCAAGGACTTCCCGACGCCGCAGAAGCTGTGGACGATCGCCGACCTCGGCGGCTGGAAGACGGTGGACAAGGAGCTGTTCACCCCGAACACCGGCTCGGTCGCGGTGATCTACGACAATGCGACCAAGTGACCGGGTGACCCTCGTTACACGGGATACTGGACGATCGTGACGAAGAGCAGTAACGCCGGGACCGTGCTGGAAGACGGTCCCGGCGTCTCCGAGGCAGCCCGCGCGGGCCGCCGCTGGAACTGGTCGTGGCTGCGCGTGACCGGCTCCGTGGGGCCGCTCGGCATCGCCACCGCCGTGCTGTGGCTGAGCATCATCGTGCTGCTGCCGCTGGCGGCGCTCACGGTGACGAGCTTCGAGGAGGGGTGGTCCGGCTTCTGGGACGCGGTCACCGCGCCTGCCGCGCTGGACTCGCTGCGCATCACCGTGCTGGTCTCGGTGGTGGTGGCGGTGATCAACGTGGTGATGGGCACACTGATCGCCTGGGTGCTGGTCCGCGACCGGTTCCCCGGCAAGGGTGTCGTCAACGCGCTGATCGACCTGCCGTTCGCGCTGCCGACCATCGTGGCCAGCATCGTGCTGCTCTCGCTGTACGGTCCGCAGAGTCCGGTGGACATCCACCTGAACGCCACCCAGCCGGGCCTGGTAGTCGCGCTGGCGTTCGTCACGCTGCCGTTCGTGGTGCGCTCGGTGCAGCCGGTGCTGATCGAGGCCGACCGCGAGGTGGAGCAGGCCGCGCTCTCGCTGGGCGCGAACAACTGGACCACCTTTCGCAGGATCGTGCTCCCCGCGCTGACGCCGGCGATCATCAGCGGTGGCGGACTGGCCTTCGCCCGCGCGATCGGCGAGTACGGTTCGGTGGTGCTGATCGGCGGCGCGATCCCGCGCAAGACCGAGATGGCCTCCCAGTACATCCAGAAGCAGATCGAGATCGACCGGCCGGTGAACGCGGCGGCGGTGTCGGTCGCGCTGCTGGCCATCTCGTTCGCGACGCTGCTGGTGCTGCGGCTGCTCGCGGAACGCAGCGCGCGCAAGGAGCAGGCGGCTCGATGAGACACGATCGCGCACAGCGCCCGGCGTCGCCGGGGCGCGGAAATACTCGCGGGACGGAGCGGGCGCGATGAAACTGCATCCGCTGACCCGTATCTCGTTGCGAACGGTGGCGCTCGGCTATCTGTTCGTGCTGCTGGTCCTGCCGCTGATCATCATCCTCTGGCGCACCTTCGAGCGCGGCGTCGGCGCGTTCGCCGACTCGATCACGACGCCCGCGGCTATCTCGGCGTTCCAGCTGTCGCTGCTGATCGTGGCGATCACCGTGCCGGTGAACGTGGTCTTCGGCATCGTGACGGCGCTCGCGCTGGTCCGTGGGAAGTTCCCGGGCCGCAACCTGGTTCAGGGCATCGTGGACCTGCCGTTCGCGGTCTCGCCCGTGGTGGTCGGCGTGTCGCTGATCCTGCTCTGGGGCGCGGGCGGCTGGTTCGGCGGCCTGGAAGAGTGGGGCTTCAAGGTCATCTTCAACCTGCCGGGCATGGTGATCGCCACCATCTTCGTCACGCTGCCGTTCGTGGTGCGCGAGGTCGAACCGGTGCTGCACGAGATCGGCGACGACCAGGAGCAGGCCGCGGCCACTCTGGGCGCGTCGAAATGGCAGACGTTCTGGCGGATCACGCTGCCCGCGATCCGGTGGGGCCTGACCTACGGCGTGGTGCTCACCGTGGCCCGCGCACTCGGCGAGTTCGGGGCGGTGATCATGGTGTCCAGCGCGCTGCCGGGCAAGTCGCAGACGCTGACGCTGCTCGTGCACGGCCGGTACATCAACGACCACAACACCTTCGGCGCCTACTCCGCCGCGACCTTGCTGATGGGCATCGCCCTCGTCACCCTTCTGCTGATGACCATCCTCGAACGTAAGCGGGGCGCAAAGTGATCACCGTGACCAACGCGAACAAGAACTACGGCACGTTCGCGGCCCTCGATGACGTGACCATCGACATTCCCTCCGGCGAGCTCACCGCGCTGCTCGGCCCGTCGGGCTCGGGCAAGTCGACGCTGCTGCGCTCGATCGCCGGACTGGAGTCGCTGGACTCCGGCGTGGTCAGCATCGCGGGACGCGATGTCACCCGGGTGCCGCCGCAGAAGCGCGACATCGGCTTCGTGTTCCAGCACTACGCGGCGTTCAAGCACATGACCGTGCGCGACAACGTGGCGTTCGGGCTGAAGATCCGCAAGCGCCCGAAGAGCGAGATCAGCAAGCGCGTCGACGAATTGCTCGGCATCGTGGGATTGGACGGCTTCCAGCATCGCTACCCGGCCCAGCTGTCGGGTGGTCAGCGCCAGCGCATGGCGCTGGCCCGCGCGCTCGCCGTCGATCCGCAGGTGCTGCTGCTGGACGAACCGTTCGGCGCGCTGGACGCCAAAGTCCGTGCCGATCTGCGGACCTGGCTGCGCCGGCTGCACGAAGAGGTCCACGTGACCACCGTGCTGGTCACCCACGACCAGGAGGAGGCGCTGGACGTCGCCGACCGGATCGCGGTGATGAACAAGGGCCGCATCGAGCAGATCGGCACTCCGGAGGACGTGTACGACCGGCCGGCCAACGAGTTCGTCATGTCGTTCCTCGGCGCGGTGGCCCGGCTCAACGGACATCTGGTGCGTCCGCACGACATTCGCGTCGGCCGTGATCCCGGCATGGCGCTCGCCGAGCACGAGGGCACCGCGGAGTCCGCGGGTGTCACCAGGGCGACGGTCGAGCGCGTGGTGCACCTCGGCTTCGAGGTGCGCGTGGAGTTGCGCAATGCGGCCACCGGCGACCTGTTCGCCGCGCAGGTGACCCGCGGTGACGCCGAAGCGCTGCGGCTGTCGGACGGTGAGACGGTGTACGTCCGCGCCACCCGGATCCCCGAGCTCCCCGCCCACTAGGCGTTCGGCGGGGTAACCGCGTCCTGGTGTGCGACGAGCGCGGCGCTGAAAGGTTGCTGCGCTCGTCGGCATTCGGGGTGGCGACGGTCTGTGCCGGAGCTGCGGTGCGGTTGCCGTCCGGGCGGCGATGTGGCAGCCGCAGGGACGATCGTGCCGGGCTCGGCAGGCGATGCTGGTGTCCGTGGTTGCCGTCGGTCCGGCGTTCGATGCCGATCGGCAAATCATCGGCACCGCTCAGTGGAGTCTGGCCAAGGGGAGTCTCCGCATGTGGAGCGCTATGGATGGGCGAGGTCTCCCGCGACAGCCGGAACCCGGCAAACCTCCACCGGGCACGATCGATCCTCGCGTGTCGCAAGGAAACCCGACTGGACGGCATGTGCAACGCTGCTCGGCCAGGTGAGCGCGCCGAAGATCGCGGAAACGGTGCGGTGCGGCACAGGCGGCTTGCGGACAATCGGGTGTCCGGACTTGGCACGAAGATCGCGGAGTGGTTGCCTAAACGCGTTCGAAGCAAATCGGCACGGCGATCGGGTGGATTGCGATGGCGGTTGGTCTCGGGTTGAGCATCGGTACGGTGAACACGGTTTCCGTTCTGGCGGAGGAAGGTTCGGCCAAGGCTCCGCCGGGGCGACGCAAAACGCAGCGGGCGCAGACCATCACGCGCCGCACCACGCTGACCTTCGACAGCACCGGCGTCGCCCGGGTCGGCATGATTCCCCGGCACGGCCGCGCGGTCACCGAATTCGCCGACCTCACGCAGCGTTCCAGTACGTGGGCACGGGTGGGCAATCGCGCGCTCGCGCCGGCCGACCTCGTCGCCACCGTGGCCAAGTGCCTGATCGACGAGGTGCTGCAGGACCAGGCGGGCCGCGACGCCGGGCTCGGCATCGCGGTGACCTACCCCGCCCGCTACGCCGACGAGCAGGTGGACGCATTGCGCGCGGCACTCGACGGCGTCCACCTCACGCAGGCCGCGCTGGTCGCCGAACCCGTCGCGGCGGCGGCCTGGCTGGAAGCCGACCGCGGTCCGCTGATGCCGGGGCTCACCCTGGTCTACGATCTCGGCGGCGCGGGGCTGGACGTCACCTTGGTCCGGGTGGGCGCGGGATGTCCGAGCAACCCGATCGTCGGCGTCTCGTTGCGTTCGACGGAATTCGGTGGGCGCGCGTTCGGCGCGTTGATCGCCGAGCATGCCGGGCAGGGTCTGTCCTCGTCCTCGGTGTCCGAGTCCGTCGCCGACACGCTCGCCGGAGAACTGCGCGTCCGCCATGTCCGGGCGTCGCTCGAACTCGTCTACCGCTGCCTGCGCGTCGCGGATGTCACCATGGCCGACGTCGACCGGGTCCTGGTGGTCGGCGGGGCGGCGCGCCCGGCGGAGGTGGCCGAGGTGCTCGCCGCGGAACTGGCCAGGCCGGTGATCGCTGCCGCGGATCCCGAGCGGACCACCGCCGACGGCGCCGCGATCATCGGCCGGAGGGCGGCGCTCGTGGCGGAAGCGGTGGCCGAGCAGCGTCGGGCCAGGCGCCGCCGCGTACGGCGCCGTGCCACGACACGCGCCCTGATGCTGTCGCGCCGGACCCGGCGCCGGTTGGGCCGGGCGGTTGTCGTGACGAGCATGTCGGCGGTGTTCGGTCTCGGAACTTCGATCCTGGCGGCCGGTGACGGGGTGCTGGTGAGTTAGGCGCCCGGTCAGGGCTGCGATGAACAGGGGCCGTCCGGCGGTGCGCGTGATGAGGGCGCGCATCGCCGGACGGCCCTAGCAACTGCTGGGTTGACGTGACTCTCCGTTGGTGTAACTATGGGATACAGTTAAACGGTTCCATCGACGAGAGGCAGTGACGACGATGTCCGCAGCCGTGACACCAGCCGTCGATCCTGATCTGGAGAAGGCGCAGGAGTACGCCGCCAAGCTGCTGCTGCTCTCCGAGGGATCGGTCAACAAGCATTTCGATCCCTTCGAGGACATCGACTGGGACAACCCCGACTTCGCCGCCGACGCCGGTGAGGAGCGCTGGATCCTGCCCGTGTCCGCCGACACCGTGGCCCGCCATCCCTGGTACCAGGCGCTGAGCAAGGAACAGAAGATCGCGGTCGGCAAGTACCGGCAGGCGAACATCGCCAAGGTCGGCCTGCAATTCGAGTCGATCCTGATCAGCGGCATGGTCATCCACAACTTCGGGCTGCCCAACGGCTCGCCGGAGTTCCGGTACTGCTCCCACGAGATGATCGAGGAGCACAACCACACCCTGATGTTCCAGGAAATGGTCAACCGGATCGGGCTGGACGTGCCCGGCATGGGCCCGCTGGTCAGCAAGTTCAAGTACCTGGGCGCGCCGGTGGCCGCCTGGTTCCCGAACCTGTTCTTCATGGCCGTGCTGGCCGGTGAGGAGCCGATCGACCACATCCAGAAGCAGATCCTGCGCTCCGGCGAAGAGGTGCACCCGATCATGCGCGGCGTGATGGCCATTCACGTCGCGGAAGAGGCGCGGCACATCTCCTTCGCGCACGAGTTCCTGAAGAACCATGTGCCGGAGGCCAAGCCCGCGCAGAAGTTCATCCTGTCGCTGGCCATGCCGATCGTCATGTGGATCCTCGGCCGCGCGATCGTCACGCCGCCGCGGTCGTTCTTCACCGAGTTCGATATCCCGGAAAAGGTCCGCAAGGAGCTGTTCTACGGCTCGAAGGAGGCCAAGCAGGTCTTCAGCGACTACTTCTGCGACGTGCGCGCCCTGGCCAAGGACATCGGGCTGATGAACCCGGTCGCCAAGGCCGTCTGGAAGGCGCTGGGGATCGACGGTCCGAGCACCCGGTACCGGTCCGAGCCGCTGCGCGCCGTGAGCAAGGTCGCCTGAGTCGTATGCCGTACGTCGTCACCCAATCCTGTTGCAGCGACGCGTCCTGCGTGTACGCCTGCCCGGTCAACTGCATCCATCCCACGCCCGACGAACCGGACTTCCGGACGGCGGAGATGCTGTACGTCGACCCGCGGGCGTGCGTGGACTGCGGCGCCTGCGCCACCGCGTGCCCGGTCGACGCCATCGTGTCAGCGCAGAAGCTGACCGCTGAGCAGAAGCCGTTCATCGAGATCAACGCCGATTTCTACCGGCAGGCGCGGCCGCGCCCCCTGCTGGCGCGACCGGTGCCCGCGGCACGGATCCACACCGAGCGCACGCCGCTGCGGGTGGCGATCGTGGGATCGGGTCCGTCGGCGATGTACGCCGCCGACGAATTGCTGACCCAGCCCGACGTGTCGGTGACGGTATTCGACCGGCTGCCGGTGCCCTACGGGCTGGCCAGGCACGGCGTCGCCCCGGACCACGACAAGACCCGCAAGGTCGGCGAGCTGTTCGACGTCATCTCGGCGCAGCCGGGGTTCGGTTCGTACTTGAACGTCGATGTCGGCGCGCATGTTTCGCACGCCGAACTGCTCGACCATTTCCACGCCGTGATCTACGCGGTCGGCGCGTCGTCGGATCGCAAACTCGGCATCCCGGGCGAGGGTCTGGCGGGCACCGTGTCGGCCACCGATTTCGTGGCCTGGTACAACGGTCACCCCGATTACGCCGACCGGGTATTCGACCTGTCCGCCCGGCGTGCCGTGATCGTCGGCAACGGCAATGTCGCCCTCGACGTCGCGCGCGTGCTGACCAGTGACCCCGCGACGCTGGCCGGTACCGACATCGCGCCCCACGCCTTGCGGGCGCTGCGCGAGAGCAAGGTCGAGGAAGTGGTCGTGCTCGGCCGGCGCGGCCCGCTCGAATCCGCTTTCACCGTGCCGGAATTCGTCGGCCTGCTCGGCTGCGATGTGGATGTCGTGGTCGAGGGCGAACTGCCCGAACTCGGCGCGGAACTGCCTTTCCATGTCGAACAGAAGCTGCGGCTGCTGCACAGCGTGCGCAGCCGGCCGGTGGGCGAACGCAAGCGCATCGTGTTCCGCTATCTGTCCGCGCCCACCGAGATCCTCGGCACCGATCGGGTGACCGGCCTCGAGGTCGGCCGCACCGAGCTGGTCACCGGTCCGGACGGCGGCGTCCGCGCCGTCGCGACGGGGCGGACCGACCGGCTGGACGCGGGCTTGGTGCTCACCTCGGTCGGTTACCGCGGCGTCGCGGTGCCGGGCTTGCCCTTCGACGAGCAGGCCGCGGTGATCCCCAACGAGGAGGGCCGGGTGCTGGAACATCCAGGCGGCGCCGTGGTCACCGGGACGTATGTGACCGGCTGGATCAAGCGCGGGCCCACCGGCTTCATCGGCACCAACAAGTCCTGTGCGCAGGAGACGGTGCGGCAGCTGGCCGCGGACTTCAACGCGGGTCGCCTGCCCGAACCCGCCGGGTCCGCCGCGGAATTCGATCGGCTGGTGCGGCTGCGCCAGCCCGCGGTCCGCGCCGGGGGAGCGGTGGGAGCCCGCCCCGGCCGAGTCCGCCGCTTGCTGGCTCGCGCCTGACGGACCCCGCCTCGAGATACCCCGGCCGCGCCGGTATCTCGAGGCGGTTCCATGTGCGGGGTCACCGTGCGGTGAAACCGCCATCGATGGCGAGGGCCGCGCCGGTGACGAAACTGGCTTCACCGCTGAGCAGATAAGCGCAGAACGAGGCGATCTCCTTCGGTGTCGCGATGCGGCCCACCGGGTGCAGCGCCGCGATGGCCGCCTCTCCTTCGGGCGTCGCGCCCATGGAATTCCGGAACGCCGGGGTATCGACCGCACCTGATACCAATGCGTTCACCCGCACACCCTGATCCGCGGCCTCGAGCGCCACGGCACGGGTCAAGCCGACCACCCCGTGCTTGGCGGCGACGTACGGCGCCACCGAACCCATGCCGACCACACCGAGATTCGACGCGTTGTTCAGAATCGCGCCGCCGCCGGAGGCCGCCAGCGCGGGCACCTGATGCCGCAAGCCGTAGAACACACTGGTGAGGTTGAGTTCCAGATCGGCGCGCCACCCCGCCTCATCGATGTCCGCTACCGGACCGAAGGCGCACACCGCGCCCGCGTTGTTGAACGCCGCGTCCAAGCGGCCGTATTCGGTCAGCGCGGCGTCGGTCAGCCGGGCCACGTCCTGCTCCACTGTGACATCGGTCGGCACGAACAGCGCACGCCCGCCTGCCGCGCGGATGTCGGCGGCCACCTGCTCGCCCGCGTCCTTGCCCCGGGCGCCGAGCACCACCGCGGCGCCTTCGCTCGCGACGCGCAGCGCCACCGCTTTGCCGACACCCGACGTCGCGCCGGTGACCAGGACGACCTGCTCCGCGAACCGTGTTGCCATCGTCGAATTCCCTTTCCGCTCTCGCGATCCCGCCTCCGTGGTGGGATCCGCTGTCGAGTCAAGCCGGAGGCGCACGGCGATGCTGGCGAATATCGGACATCTAGTTGATGTGTCATAAATTTGGCCGAGAAGTGGGTGTGCTGCACGAGGGCAAAGATTCGGTTACCGACCGGTCGGTGCCTGTCGCGCGGTGTGGTTTCGCTTGGTAAACCGGCCTGGAGTCTGATTGTCTCGGCGATTTCGAGATCGCTGTGTGATAGCGGAATGGCCGATATCGCAGACTGATTCGCGCTGTCGAGCCGGCTGGACGGTCCGATCGACTCGCATCTGCCTGGCATTTCGGACGACAATGGCTTTCGGGCGAACAATCCGTATCAATTGCGCATACGCGTGGACGCGAAACAGCTAACCTGTGGTGGCTGTTTGGAAGACGACCGCGGCCACAGGGGAACGCCATGTGATGGACGTGGTCACGGTGCGTTGACGGGATAGCGAATGACGACAGGTCTGGGTTTCAGCATCGGTGCAGTGAACTCCGTGGCGGCTTCGGTCAGCGCGGATCTACCACGGCCGACGGTGCGGTCTCGGCGCACCGCGGTGACCTTCGACAGCGCGGGTGGACTGCGCTTGGGCGGGATTCCGCGATTCGACATGGCGGTCACGGATTTCGCCGACCTAGGCCGGGATCCGGAAGCGGTGATCGTCGGCGGCCGCATCTGGTCACCGGCCAATCTCGTCGCCGCGGTGGTCGGCGAGCTGCGGGCGGCGCAGCCGGGCGCGTCCGAAGCGGGCGTCGTGACCACGTATCCCGCAATGTATTCCGACAAGCAGGTGGCGCTGCTGCGGCAGGCGTTGGACCTATCCGGGTCGGGTGACGTGCTCCTGGTGCCCGAACCGGTCGCGGCCGCGGAATGGCTGGAGCACGAGCAGGGCCCGCTGGAAACCGGCTTCGTCTTGATCTACGACCTGGGGGGCACCAGCCTCGACGTGAGTATCGTGCGTGTCGGTCCGGACTGGGACAACCATCCGATGATCGGAAAGCCGAGGCGGTCCTACGACTTCGGCGGCAGGCCGCTGGGGTCGATGATCGCGCGGTACGCCCCCGGCGTGTCGTCCGCGGGACTGTCGATGACGTCCATCGTCGACATCGACGGGCTGCGCACCGCACATGTGCAGGACTCGCTGCAACTGGTCCGCGACTGTGTGCGGGAGGCGGGTGTCACCCTGTCGGATATCAGCCGCGTCCTGCTGGTGGGCGGCGCGTCGCGCCCCGCGGAGGTGGCGCGGACGCTCGCTGAACTCGGCCGCCCCCTGGTGATCTCGGCGGACCCCGGCCAGACGATCGCCGCTGGAGCCGCCCTCATGGCAGCACGCACCATGGCGCTCGGCGCATCGGACGGCCGATCCACCGCGCCTCGGGTCGCGGTGTTCTCCAGTGCGGCGGTGGTCTCCGCGGTCGCGATGTCGGCGGCCACCGTCTTCGGCGGCCCGACGGTTCCCGAACTGTCGCCGCTGCTCGAGCGTCTGCCGGAGCTCGGCGCGCCGACCGGCAGCCTGCTGGTCGACGTAGGAGACGAGCAACTCGCCGACGCCTGGTCCTGGGTGTCCGCGCCCGGCGCCTGGTACGCGGGCCGGGCGGCTCTCGCGCAGCGGACCTCCGCGTACACCCGGTTCATCACACCGGCTCCGCGTAGCGCCGGTTATGGTCCTTCGGTAGCGGAGTCGCGGTCCGGCTCGCATCGTGACCCGCGAAACTGTTGCGCGCCGGGCGGATTGCGCTACCGGGGATACGGCGATCCCGCCTACTTCGTGAACCCGCTGCCGTTCGCGCCGCGTCCCGTGCCCGGAGACATCGCGCAGCCGCCCGTTCCCGGGCAGTCTTCGACTCCTGGTCTACCGCTGCCGGGGCAGGTTCCGGGCTTGCCCGGCCAGCCCGCGCCGGGAACGCCGGGGCCGAACGCTCCCGTGCCGCAGAATGGATCGACGCCTGCGGAACCCGGCCCGGCTTCCGGTGGGACCCTGCCGGGAAGCGCTGCGGGCACTTCCTCGACCGGAACGCCCGATTCCTCGGGTGCCGGATCGGGGGAGCCGGGAAGCTCCTCCGGGGCGAGTTCGTCGTCCTCGGGAGGTGCGCACGCCGGGGGCGCTTCGTCCGGCGATGCCGGGGGAACGTCAGGCGGTAGCGTCGGTAGTGGGACCGCGTCGAGTGGTTCGACGAGTGACTCCGCCGCGAACGGAGCGTCCGATGACTCGCCGGGCGGTTCGTCGTCGGGTGGGTCGACCGGCAATCCGTCGTCGCATGGTTCGTCCTCGGGTGGGGCGACCGGCAATTCTTCGCCGGGTGGCTCCTCCTCGGGCGGGTCGAATGGCAATCCGTCGTCGCACGGCTCGTCCTCGGGCGGGTCAGCCGGTGATTCGGCGTCGGATGGTTCGTCTTCGAGTGGGTCGGACGGTAATTCGTCTACGGGTGGTTCGGCGTCGGGTGGGTCGACCGGCAATTCTTCGACGCACGGGTCGTCCTCCGCGGGGGCAGCCGGTAATTCGTCGGCCGGTGGGTCACCCTCGTCCGGTGGATCCGCATCGGGCGGGCGTCCGGGGGGCGCCTCGTCGGCGGGTAATCATTCGGGCGGGAATTCCTCGGGGGCTTCGTCGTCCGGAGGGTCGCGGGGCCGGTCCGGCTCGGTCGGCGGTTCGTCGGCGGGCGGCGGAGGCGGAGGCCGCGGTCGTTAGCGGCGACCGTTCGGACGGTGAATCATTCGGCGCGCGTGGGGGTCTCGTTGCGCCGGATTCGCTGTTCGACGCGGTGACGCCGAGGCACAATGGATTGATGGCATCCGGGGGTCCCCAGCTGATCGCGCTGGACGTGGACGGGACGCTGCTGGACACGGGAACACCGATCAGTACGCGGGTGGTCGAGGCTGTGCGCGCGGCCGTGGCGGCGGGGGCGCACGTCGTGGTGACCACGGGACGCACGCTGCTGACCACACGCCCGGTGCTCACCGAACTCGGTCTGCGCGAGGGCCACGCGTTGTGCTCGAACGGCGCCGTGCACATCGACGTGGCCAGAGGGGAACCGGTCGCGATCCAATCGTTCGACCCCGCGCCTGCGATCACCGCGTTGCGCGCGCTGTTCCCGGCGATGATCTTCGCCGTGGAGAAGGTCGGCATCGGTACCTGGGCCACCGGGGCCGGCCCCGGCGAATTCTCCTTGGGCGAGTACCTGCTCGTCGACCATCACGCGTTGAGCAGCGAGCCGACTCCGCGCCTGAACGGCTGGTTGCCGGACGGTTCGCTGGAGGAGATGCTGCTCGCCCTGCGCTCCTTGCGAGTGCCCGGTGCGAGCTGGGTGCACGGCGAGTTCGGGCCGTGGCTCACCGTTTCCCGGCAGGGCGTGTCGAAGGGTTGGGCGCTGGAACAACTCCGCCTCGCCCTCGGTGTGCCGGACGAGGCGACACTGGCCATCGGCGACGGATACAACGATCGCGAGATGCTGCGCTGGGCAGCGCATTCGGTCGCGATGGCCAACGCGCCCGGCGACATCCGCGACCTCGCCGACGAAGTGACCGGCCACGTTCTAGACGACGGCGTCGCCACCGTCCTGGAGCGCTGGTTCCGCCCCTGACCAGGCGACGCAGCCGCGATCCGACCGCCGGGGAAGGATGCCGGTAAGCCCAGCGGTCGGGTAACAGTCGGAGTGTGCGGCGTGCTGTCCGGCCAGCCGGATCCGGCAGCACGTCGCCTTCTCCTCGGCCTAGGCGGTCCCGGTTTTCGCGACGATGTCCAGGTAGTGCTGGTTGTACATGAGGCCGAGGACGTTGCCGAACGGATCGACCACGGCGGCGGTGACGAAGCCCTCGCCGTCGCCGCGCGGGGTGATGGGGTCGTACACGGTCGCGCCGAGTTCCAGCAGCCGGTCGAAGGCGGCTTGCAGGTCGTCGACGTGCCAGTTGACGATCGCGCCGCCGGGGGCGTTGCGGGCTCCGGCCGGAGCGTAGGCGCGGTTCACGATGCCGAATTCGTGCTGGTAGTCGCCGATGCGGAACTCGTAGTAGCCGCCCGGGACGTGGTAGTAGGGCTCGATGCCGAAGAACCGGGTGTACCAGTCCTTGGCGGCCTCGAGGTCGTCGGCGTAGAAGGTGCTCGTCGCCATTCCGCGCAACATGGGGTTCTCCTTCGAGTCGTTGTTTTCGTTGTTGTCTCCATCATCCGAGGCAAAGTGCGCACCGAATGAGCACTTTCAACGGCAGAATCAGGGCATGCGAGCGGACCGATTGGTGGCGATCCTGCTGATGATGCAGAGCCGGGGACGGGTGACGGCCGCGCAGGTCGCCACGGAGCTGGAGACCTCGGTCGCCACCGCGCGCCGCGACCTCGAGGCGCTCTCGGCGGCCGGGGTGCCGGTGTATCCGCAGCCCGGGCGCGGCGGTGGCTGGTCGCTGGTGGGAGGTGCGCGCACGGATCTGAGCGGGCTGACGGCAGGGGAGGCGCGCGCGTTGTTCCTCCTGGCCGGTCCGTCCGCGGGCGCGGCGCCGGAGGCCCGGTCGGCGCTGCGCAAGCTGGTCCGGGCGCTGCCGCAGACCTTCCGAGGGGATGCGGAAGCGGCGGCCGATGCCGTGGTGATCGACCCGGCGCGCTGGGGCGCGACCGATCGCCCGCTGCCGGAGGTGGTGTCCCTGCTGCAACGCGCCGTCGTGCAGCGCAACAAGGTGCGGCTGCGCTATGCGAACCGCACCGGCGAGCGGTCCGAGCGTCTGGTCGACCCGTGGGGACTGGTGGACAAGGACGCCGTCTGGTATTTGGTCGCCGGGACCGAGCAGGGGCAGCGGACGTTTCGCGTCGATCGGATCGCCGAGGCGCTGGTCACCGGCGAACCCGCGCACCGCCCGGACGATTTCGATCTCGCCGCCGCTTGGGGACAGGTGGTCGAGGAGATGGAACGGCGGCGCGCGACCACCGCCGCCACCCTGTTGATCTCCGAACGCCTGCTGCCGATTCTGCGCGACCAGCAGGGCAGGAACTGCGTCGTGGACGGTCCTGCCGACGACGGCCGCGTCCGCGTCCGCGTCACCGCGCCCACCGCCTGGATGCTCGCCCAGCAGCTGGCCGGTTGGGGCGCTTCGATCGAAGTCCTCGGTCCTGCCGAGGTCCGCGCCGAGCTGGCCCGCCTGGGCGCCGAACTGCTCGACCGCTACGGAACGGACGATCGACCCGACGCGGCACCGTGACGGGCGACCAGTGCAGGGCATGCAGGGCGGTCCCGCGGGCAGTGCCGACGGGCGTCGGCGGTCGCGAAGTGCCGATCCTGCGGACGCACGGGCAGGGGTCCGTCTTGCGGAGCGTCCGAGCCAGGTGCGCCCCTCGGCGGTCTCAACTGGGCCGTGCGATGGACCGATTCGGTCGCGAAAATCTTCCGAGACGTCGACACTGCTTCCCATCCGCTTGCGGAGCGTCGATGCTCCGAGCCGGGTGCGCCCTTCGGTCGGTCTGATCTGGGCCGTGCGATGGACCGATGCGGTCGCACGACACTGCTTCCATTCGCTTGCGGAGCGTCGATGCTTCGAGCCAGGCGTGCCCCTCGGCCGGTTCTCACGAGGTTGCGCAACGAACCCATGGGGCCGCGCGAATCCTCGGGCGCTCCCCGTGTGCCGCTGTCGCGCTGACCGTCGGAGCGTGGCAGCTCGGTGGACGCCCGCCTCGAAACGTGGGGGAGGCATCCGCTGCCGCAGCTGCCTCCCCCCTTTCGTCGCCGTCAGCGCGGCGCGAGGACGTGACCGGCCAACGTGCGCACCATGTCCGAGGCCAGCACGGCGTGGCCGCTCATGCTGAAGTGGATGAGGTCGGCGCTCATCAGGTCCGGCCGCAGGCGCAGCGGGTGGTCCCAGAGTTCGAGCAGGAGTGCGTCGTAGCGGGCGGCCAGTTCGCGGACCATATCGTTGAGCGCGGCCATCCGCTCGCGCATCGGGCGCATAGGCGCCATGCGCTCGACTTCCCAGACGTCGGCCAGGGTGAACGTGACGACCTGCGCGCCGGTGCGGGTCAACGTCGCGAACAGGGTGTCCAGGTTCGTCCGCAGCTCGGCGAGGTCGCCGCCGGGCAGGAAGAGGTCGTTGCCGCCGCAGCTGAGATGCACGAGATCCGGCTGGAATTCGAGCACGGCGGGCAGCTGCTCGGCGAGGACCTGGGCGGAGGTGGCGCCGATCCGGCCGGTGTTCAGGTAGGCCAGACCCGGGCGGACCGCGGTGAGCACGCTCGCGACGCGATCGGCCCAGCCCACCGGTTCGTACCCCGGGCTCGGGTCGCCGACGCCCTGCGCGATGGAGTCGCCGAGCACCGCGTAGCGCTGCCATGGCGCGTCGGCGAGCAGGCGTCGCTGTTCCGCGGGCGGCAGCAGCAGCGGGTCGTTCGCTTCGGTACGAATACTGTTGTCGCTCATTATCTTTCCTGGTTGTCGGCGGAGAATGCGGGAGTGCGGGTCGGAAGCGCCGCCAAGCAGGCGGCCACGGCGGCGATGCCCGCGCACACCGCGAAGACGGTGTGGAACGCGCCGAGCGGATCGTCGGGCCGCGCCGCGAACACGGCGGCCAGCACGGCGACGCCGAGCGCGCCGCCCACCTGCCGCGCGGTCAGGTTCATCCCGGTTCCGGCGGCGAACTGCTGCGGTGGAAGGGAACTCGCGGCCGCGGTGCCCAGCACCGTGACGACGAAGCCGATGCCGCCACCGCCGAGCACGCCGGCCGGAATCCACGCCGACCACAGGGCCGGGGTGGGTCCGAAGGCGTCCGTGCTCATCCACACGGTGCACGCGACGAACATCGCCGCACCGAGCACACCCAGCCATCGCCGGGCGGTGGGCGAGGCGACCCGGCCCGCGACGGTCGCCGTCATCATCGACGCGACCGCCCCGATGGTCATCGCGCCCGCCGAGCCGAGCACCGAGTAGCCCCAGATCGCGTCGAGGAACAGTGGTCCCGACAGCAACCAGGCGAACATGGCCGCGCCGAAGACGAACGAGGTCGCGTTGGCCAGCGCGTAGGAGCTGCTGCGCCAGAGGTCAACGGCGATCGCGGGCTCGCGATGACGCGCGGAGCGGACCAGCGCGGCGACGACCAGCAGTCCGCCGCCGATCAGCGCGGACAGCGTCCCCGCCGAGGTCCAGCCCCAGCGCTGCCCCTCGGTGACGCCCGCGACCAGCCCGCCGAGACCCAGCGCCACCGCGAGTGTGCCCAGCGGATCCGGCAGCGCGCCGCCGGAAGGACGGCCGTCCACGGCCGGAATGCGCAGGGCCGCCGCGATGAGCAGGAGTGCCACCGGCACGTTGATCACGAAGACCGCCCGCCAGTCGAATCCTTCGACGAGCGCGCCACCGAGTGCGGGACCGACCACCGCGGCGAACCCGCCCGCGGCCGACCAGGCTCCGATGGCCGCGCCGATCTTCTCCCGCGGGGTGGCGGCGAGCACCAGGCCGAGGGCCGAGGGCACCATCAGCGCCGCTGTCGCGCCTTGCAGCACCCGGCCCGCGATGAGCCAGCCCGCTGTCGGAGCGAGTCCGCACAGCAACGAGGTGAGGGCGAAACCGGCCAGCGCGCCGAGGAACAGCCTGCGGCGCCCGAGCGCGTCGGCGAAACGTCCGGCCGGTGTGAGCAGGGCGGCGAAAGCGACCGCGTATCCGCTGACGATCCAGGTCAGCGTGGTGGTGGCCGTGTCGGGGTAGTCCCGGGCGATCGAGGGGAAGGCGATATTGACGACGGAGAGGTCGAGGAAAGCGATGAAGGCCGCGCCGCAAGCGATCAGCAAGGTGCGGGTAGCCGCGGTCGCGGTCGGCGGGCTGTCCAGCCGCACGGACGCCTCGGTCATGGGGAAGTCCTTAGGAAGAGGGAAACAAAACGCACGATCGTTCGTTCACTTAAAGTACGACCATACGTTCGTATGTGCAACAGCGAAGTGGAAGAATGAGTGCATGACCGAGTCCGTCACCGCGAGTGGCCGGCCGCGCGAGACCGACCAGCGGGTGGCCAAAGGCGCCCGGGCGCGGGCGTCGATCGCCCGCCGCGCCGCCGAGGTGGCCTCCGTCGAGGGCCTCACCGGCCTGAGCATCGGCCGCTTGGCCGCCGATCTGGGGCTGAGCAAAAGCGGTATCGCCACCCTTTTCGGCAGCAAGGAGAGCTTGCAGCTCGCCGCGGTGCAGACCGCGCGGCAGGTCTTCATCGACGAGGTCATCACGCCGAGCCTGAGTGAGCCCGCCGGACTACCGCGCCTGCGCGCCCTGGTCGAGCGCTGGCTCGGTCAGGTGGCCGAGCCGGCGTTTCCCGGCGGGTGCTTCCGCGTCGCGACCCTCGCGGAATTCGACAGCAGACCGGGACCGGTACGTGACGCCATCGCCGAAGACCGGCGGGACTGGCTCACGTTCTTGGTGAAGGAGATTCGCCGCGCCCAGCAGCAGGGTCATCTCGACGGCCGTGCCGCCGATGCCGTCGCGTTCGAACTGGACGCGGTGATCGCCGCGGCGCACACCGCGCGGCAGATGGGCGACGAGTGGGGCGTGCGCACCGCCCACGCCGTCGTGACGGATCTGCTCGGACCCGACGACTAGTCGGCCGGTGCGCCGTTGACCAGATAGTCCAGGTAGGAGCCGGGAATCGGGCACATCTCCACGCCGTCGGCATCCACGATGTGCGGCCGGATGGCGCCGGTGGGGGTGATCTCGGGGCTTTCGATCAGCACCGTCGTCGTGGCCGGAAGCGCGAGGAACTGCACCGCGAAAGGCATGGCGGTGGCCAGCTCGAGCAGCGTGGTGTAGTACGACGAGCGGTGCGCGTGGTCTTCGAAGCACTCGACCGACCAGCCGGAGAACTCCGGGTCGTCGGTCGCGGCGCGGGTCAGGACCAGCACCGGCGATTCGAGTCCGCACGACGAGACGATCGCCTGCTGATCCTCGCCGGGAAAGTCCAGCCGATCGGTCAAACCGACTCCGGCCGCCACTTCGCGTTGATACCAGACGTCACGCAGGGTGCGGTCGACCTGCTCGGCCCAGGTCTGCGTATCGGTGCGTTCGGCCAGGCCCAGGGTGCCGTCGTCGCGGCCACGCACCCGGACCAGATTCCAGCCGATCCGGATCGTCTCGCCGGGGTGGTACCGCGTCCCCGCCGCGACGGTGGACTCCAGATACGACAGCAGCCAGTTCTCCATGCCGGGCAACTGCGGCTCGGTGAACACGACGGTGAACTCCGGATGTCCGTGGCTGACGCAGGAGGTGGTGCGGAACGACTCGACCATGCCATGTTCCTAGCACGAGGAGTGTGCTCGCGGACGACTCCGAGGTTCCCGGAGAGCGGTCGAGGCCGAACGCTCAGGCCGAGAGCGCGCGCGTCTGCGCGATTGCCGTGTGGTAGCGATCCAGGACGACCCGGGTGAAAGCGGGATGCGCGCCGAGCACGTCGGCGTGGATCGCTCGCGGCGCCGCGTGGGCGAGGCGATCGGTCAGCAATCCGGGTGCGAGGAACCAGGGGGCGACCAGCAGTTGGTGCGCGCCACGGGCGCGCAGTCGTGCGATCGCTTCGGTCACCGACGGTTGGGTGGTCGCGAAGCAGATCTCGGTGCGCCAACCGGTGCGGGCCGCGAGGCGCGCGGCCACTTCGGCGGTGCGCGCGTTGGCCGCCGCCGAGGACGAGCCGACCGCCGCGACGGCGACGCCCAGGCGCCGATCCGCCGAGGCGTGCCCGTCGAGGGCGGCGAGCACCCGGTCGCGCAGCGCACCGATCAGTCCGGCGTCCACGCCGAGGACGTCGGCTTGGGTCAGGCCCAACCCGGGATGGCGGGCACGGGCCGCGGCGAGCAGGCCCGGCAGGTCCACCTTGGCGTGGAAGGCGCTGCCGAGCAGCAGCGGCGTCACCACGGCATGGGTGTGCCCGTCGGCGGCCACGGCGTCCACGACCTGCTCCACCGACGGGGCGGTGAGATCGAGGAACGCCGTCCGGACGTCGAGGTCCGGACGCGCCGCCGCCACGGCGCCGACGACTTCCGCGACGGTCGCCGCCGAGCGCGGGTCACGACTGCCGTGCGCCACCGCGATCAGCGCGGGCGGCCGCGCCGCGCGCCGGTCGAGCACGGCCGGACGGTCGAGCCGGGACGCCGGGGCGCCGGCGCGCGAGACCGGCGGAGTGCCGAAAAGAGCTCGCCGCACGGCCATGTCAGACTCCGGTGCCGACCTCGACGGCGGTCAGCACGTCGCCGACCAGACCGGCCGCCAGCGTATTGCCACCGGCCGGGTCGATCAGCAGGAAGCTTCCGGTGTGCCGGTTCACCCGGTAGTCGTCGGCCGCGATCGGCTCGGCGACCCGCACCGAGATGCGCCCGATGTCGTTGAGCTCCAACGACTCGGGACTCGGATCGGCCGCCAGGCGCTGCTCGTCGAAGCGCTCCAGCAGCGCGCCGACGATCGCCTGGGTGGTTCGGGTGCCGTGCTTGAGCAGCAGTCGCGCGCCGGGGCGCAGCGGCTTGTCGCCCAGCCAGCACACGGTGGCGTCGAAAGCGTCGACCGGCTCGGGCGCGTCGGCGGTCGACGCGATGATGTCGCCCCGGGAGATGTCCACGTCGTCGGCGAGGATCAGCGTGACGCTGCGTCCGGCCTGTGCCACCGCGAGTTCGCCGTCGGGGGTGTCGATCCGCTCGACGGTCGTGCGGATACCCGAGGGCAGCACTACGACCTCGTCGCCCGGGGCGACCGCGCCCGCCGCGATCTGCCCGGCGTAGCCGCGATAGTCCGGGTACTCGGCGGTGCGCGGCCGGATCACGTACTGCACCGGGAACCGCAGGCCCAGCGCGTGATTGCCGGTGCTGTCGGCATCGACCGGCACCGATTCCAGGTGCTCGATCAGCGAGGGACCGTCGTAGTACGGGGTCTTGTCCGACCGGGTGGCGATGTTGTCGCCGTGCAGCGCCGAGACCGGGATCTCCAGCACATCCTCGCTCGACCAGCCCAGCGTGCTGGTGAGCTCGTTGAACTCCGCGGAGATGGCGGCGAACACGGCGGCGGCGTCGTCCACCAGATCGATCTTGTTCACCGCGAGCACCAGTTTCGGCACGCCGAGCAGCGCGAGCACCGCCGCGTGCCTGCGGGTCTGCTCGATGACGCCCTTGCGCGCGTCGACGAGCAGGATCACCAGTTGCGCGGTGGACGCGCCGGACACGGTGTTGCGGGTGTACTGCACGTGCCCGGGGGTGTCCGCGAGCACGAAGGAGCGGCGCGGCGTGGCGAAGTAGCGGTAGGCGACATCGATGGTGATGCCCTGTTCGCGTTCCGCGCGCAACCCGTCCACGAGCAGCGAGAGATCCGGTGTGGCGAGACCCTTGTCCACCGACGCGCGGGTGACGGCGTCGATCTGGTCGGCCAGAACGGATTTCGTGTCGTAGAGCAGGCGTCCGACCAGAGTGGACTTGCCGTCGTCGACAGAACCGGCGGTGGCCAGCCTCAATAGGTCGGACATGTCAGAAATAACCCTCTCGTTTGCGGTCTTCCATCGCGGCTTCGGAGACGCGGTCGTCACCTCGGGTCGCGCCGCGTTCGGTCAGTCGGGACGCGGCTACCTCGGCGAGGATCGCCTCGTTGTCGGCCGCGTCGGAAAGGATGGCGCCGGTGGAGGAACCGTCACCCACGGTGCGGTAGCGCACCGACCGGGTCTCCAGTACCTCGCCGTCGCGCGGGCCGCCCCACACGCCGGGCGTCATCCACATGCCCTCGCGCAGGTACACCGGACGCTCGTGCGCGTAGTAGATGCTCGCCAGGTCGATGTCCTCGCGGGCGATGTAGCGCCAGATGTCCAGCTCGGTCCAGTTGCTCAGCGGGAACACGCGCACGTGCTCGCCCGGCGCGTGGCGCCCGTTGTAGAGGTTCCACAGCTCGGGGCGCTGGCGCTTCGGGTCCCACTGGCCGAAGGCGTTGCGCAGCGAGAAGATCCGCTCCTTGGCGCGCGAGCGCTCCTCGTCGCGGCGGCCGCCGCCGAACACGGCGTCGAACCGGTGCTCGCTGATCGCGTCCAGCAGCGGGACCGTCTGCAAGGGGTTGCGGATGCCGTCGGGGCGCTCGGTGAGCCTGCCGTCGGCCAGGTAGTCCTCCACCTTCGCCACGTGCAGGCGCAGGCCGTAGCGCTCCACCACCTTGTCCCGGAACTCCAGCACCTCGGGCAGGTTGTGCCCGGTGTCCACGTGCAGCAGGGCGAACGGCAGCGGCGCGGGCCAGAACGCCTTGAGCGCCAGATGCAGCAGGACCGTGGAGTCCTTGCCGCCGGAGAACAGGATCACCGGCCGCTCGAACTCGCCCGCCACCTCGCGGAAGATGTGGATCGCCTCGGACTCCAGCGCGGCGAGAGTGTCGAAATCGCTGATGCCGAGCGAACGTTCGCTTCGAATGGTTTCGGTCATGCTGTGTCCTTCTTCGCATGCCCGAGGGGCCCTACGTGGTTACGCAGGCTGCCTCCTCCGGGCCCTGACTCGGTCATGCTGTGTCCTTCTTCGCATGCCCGAGGGGCCCTACGTGGTTACGCAGGCTGCCTCCTCCGGGCCCTGACTCGGTCATGCTGTGTGCAACCCGCATTCGGTCTTGGCGAGGCCGGCCCAACGGCCGCTTCGCGGATCTGCTCCCGGCTCCGGCTTCCGGGTGCACGGAGCGCAGCCGATGGACGGATACCCCTCCTCCACCAGGGGATTGACGAGGATGCCGTGCTTTTCGATGTAGTCCTGCATCTCGTCGTCGGACCACGGCGCGATCGGATTGATCTTCACCAGTCCGAACGCCTCGTCGAACGAGATCAGCGGCGCGTTCGCCCGGGTCGGCGCCTCCACCCGGCGAATGCCGGTGACCCAGGCGTTGTATCCCGCGAGCGACTTCTGCAGCGGGACCACCTTGCGCAACCGGCAGCACTCGTTCGGCTCGCGGGCGAACAGATCCTTGCCCAGCAGCCGGTCCTGCTCGGCGACCGTCTGCTCCGGCTGGACGTTGACCACGTTCACCCCGTACACGGCCTCCACCGCGTCCCGGGTGCCGATGGTCTCGGCGAAGTGGTAGCCGGTGTCCAGGAACAGCACGTCCACGCCGGCGCGAATGCCGGCGGCCAGGTGCACGAGCACCCCGTCCTGCATGTTGGAGGCCACGATGTAGTTCGTGCCGAAGGTGTCCTCGGTCCACCGCAGGAGTTCGGTCGCCGAGGCGCCGTCGAGTTCGGCGGCACCGCGCGCGGCGATGGCGCGGAGCTCGTCCTCGGACAGCTTTTCCGCGAGTTGGGTTGTCACAGTTGATCTCCCGTCGAGACTTATCTCAGGTCGGCCTCGTCGGCGCGGACCGCCCACTGGGCGAACCGTTCGCCGTCCGTACGCTGCTTGACGAAATTGCGCACCACCCGGTCGATGTAGTCGCCCAATTCCTGGGTGGTCACCTTGTGCTGGCGCAGCTTGCGCCCGAAGGCGCTGTCGAAGCCGAGGCTGCCACCGAGGTGAACCTGGAAGCCCTCCACGTGATTCCCGGTGCCGTCGTCGACCAGCTGACCCTTGAACCCGATGTCGGCGATCTGCGAGCGGGCGCAAGAGTTCGGGCAACCGTTGATGTTGATCGTGATCGGGACGTCCAGCTGCGCGTTCAGATCCGCCAGCCGTTCCTCCAGCTCCGGCACCAGTGCCTGGGACCGCTTGCGGGTCTCGGCGAAGGAGAGCTTGCAGAACTCGATACCGGTGCAGGCCATCAGATTGCGCCGCCACAGCGAGGGCCGCGCCTGCAGGCCGAGCGGTTCCAACTCGTCGATCAGCGCGTCGACCTTGTCGTCGGGCACGTCGAGCACGATCAGTTTCTGATACGGGGTGAACCGGACGCGGTCGGAGCCGATCCGCTCCACCGCGTCGGCGACCTTGGTCAGCACGGTGCCCGACACCCGGCCCGCGATGGGGGAGAAGCCGACGGCGTTGAGCCCGTTGCGCAGCCGCTGCACGCCCACGTGGTCGATCGGCTTGGTCGGCTGCTCGGGCGCGGGGCCGTCGATCAGCTTGCGCTTCAGGTACTCGTCCTCCAGCACCTGGCGGAACTTCTCGATGCCCCAGTCCTTGATCAGGAACTTCAGGCGCGCCTTGGTGCGCAGGCGGCGGTAGCCGTAATCGCGGAAGATCGAGACGACGGCCTCCCACACGTCCGGCACCTCGTCCAGCGGCACCCACACGCCCACCCGCTGGGCGAGCATCGGGTTGGTGGACAGGCCGCCGCCGACCCACAGGTCCAGGCCGGGGCCGTGCTCGGGGTGCACGACGCCGACGAACGCCACGTCGTTGATCTCGTGCACCACGTCCTGCTGGCCGGAGATCGCGGTCTTGAACTTGCGCGGCAGGTTGGAGTACTCCTTCTTGCCGATGTAGCGGCGCACGATCTCCTCGATCGCGGGCGTCGGGTCGATGACCTCGTCCATCGACTCGCCCGCCAGCGGGGACCCGAGCACCACACGCGGGCAGTCGCCGCACGCCTCGGTGGTCTTCAGCCCGACCGCCTCGATCCGCTTCCAGATCTCGGGGACGTTCTCCACCTCGATCCAGTGGTACTGCACGTTCTCCCGGTCGGACAGATCCGCGGTGTCGCGGGCGAACTCGGTGGAGATCTGACCGAGGGTGCGCAGTTGCGCGAGGTTCAGCGCGCCGCCGTCGCAGCGCACGCGCATCATGAAGTACTTGGCCTCGAGCAGGTCGATGTTCTCGTCACCGGTCCAGGTGCCGTCGTAGCCCTGCTCGCGCTGGGTGTACAGACCCCACCAGCGGAACCGGCCGCGCAGGTCGCCTTTGTCGATGCCGTCGAAGCCGGTCTTGGCGTAGATGTTCTCGATGCGGGCGCGGACGTTGAGCGGGTTGTCGTCCTTCTTGGACTGCTCGTTCGGGTTCAGCGGCTCACGGTAGCCCAGCGCCCACTGGCCTTCGGCCTTGCGGCGCACGGGCTTGCCGGTGCGGGCGCGCGGGCCGGTGGAGGTCGCCTCGGGACGCGGGCGGTCCGGGCGGACGCGGCGTTCGGAGGCCGGGCGGTCGGGACGCGCGCGGTGCCCGGGCTGGGATTCGGGCGTGGGCTGATCGTTCGGACCGGCGTCGGTGCTCGACGTCATGGGGTCGCTCCTGCGGGGTGGGTGGTACATCCTGCTGAGGGCGTGAGGGGCTGACTCACGCCTGCGGTGTCAGCGGGCCGAGGAAGTCGGGGATCGCCGGGGACCCGGGGATCGGGCGCGCTGAGCTACCGGAGGGAACCGGGCAGACAGCAGGCGCTACAGACGCGCTTGTAATCGACGTGGCGACGTGCCACAAGTCGGATCTCCAAAGCGCGCATGCGGCCATTGTGCCACGTCAGCGATGGCCTTCCGACCCCACGTCCAGTATTTCCCGCACTTTGACGGGAAATGCCCTGGACGCTCGACCCGGTTTGTGACGGCAGTCATAGTCCGAGCCGCGGCCGGGCGCGTGATACCACCACCGCATCGGGTGTGACACCGCACACGCCACTTGACCTCGAGTCGGGTCTAGGTAGCACGCTCGGCGGCATGAATACCACAGCTGTCGACACCGCCGCCGAACTCGAGGCCATCCGCGCGGTGGTCGCGAGCGTCCAGCACGCCCAGCGAAACGAACTCGTCGACGAATTCGCCGCGCTCTTCCGGGAGGACGCGATCTGGACCACCGGCCACGGCAAACGACTCTTCGGCCGCGCCGCCATCGCCGAGTTCACCGCCCAGGTGCTGCCCGGGGCCACCGCGCACGGCACCGCCACCTACGAGGTCGAGCACGTGCTGTTCATCCGCCCGGACGTGGCCGCGGTGAAGGTGCGGCAGCGTTATTTCACCCCCGAGGGCGTGCTGGACAGCGAAGGCAGCCCGCTGTACGTGATGTCCAAGGAGGACGGGCGCTGGGTGCTCACCGCCAACCAGAACACCCCGGTCGTGGGGGACTGAGCCGATCGGGCAGCCGCCGGGGTAGGGCGCCCGGAGCGGTGGCGCCGGACACTCGGCCGTGCGGCCGTCGCGTCTCCGCTCGCCGGGTGCGGCGGCGGCGACCGCGAACGGTCCGAGCGGAGAACCGGGACCCGTTCGCCCCTAGCCGAGTCCCGGGCGTCGGCGCGGTCGCGGCGGCGTTCACACTGGACAGGTGAGTTCTTCCGCCCTGTCCGCGAGCACCGGCACCGCCGCGCCGGTGCTGCACGACTTCGGCGACGGCCCGTTCGGGATCTACGTCCACGTGCCGTTCTGCGCCACGCGGTGCGGCTACTGCGACTTCAACACCTACACCGCGGGGGAACTCGGCACGTCGGCGTCGCCGCAGTCGTGGCTGACGGCGTTGCGGGGTGAGCTCGCCACCGCGGCGCGGGAGTTCGCCGCGTTGCCCACGCCGACGCCGGACGTGTCCACCGTTTTCGTCGGCGGCGGAACGCCATCCCTCCTGGGCGGTGACGGCCTCGCGGCGGTGCTCGACGCCGTGCGCGCCGAGTTCACCCTCGCCGCCGGAGCCGAGGTCACCACCGAGTCCAATCCGGAGTCCACCTCCCCGGAGTTCTTCGAGCGCATCCGTGCGGCGGGATTCACCAGGGTGTCGCTGGGCATGCAATCCGCTGCCGCGCACGTGCTGAAGGTGCTCGACCGCACGCACACCCCGGGCCGCGCGGTGGCCGCCGCGCGGGAGGCGCGCGCCGCGGGATTCGAGCACGTCAACCTGGATCTGATCTACGGCACGCCGGGCGAGCGCGACGCCGACCTCGACGCCAGCCTGGACGCGGTGCTCGCCGCGGGCGTCGACCACGTCTCGGCGTACTCGCTGATCGTGGAGGACGGCACCGCGCTGGCCCGCCGGGTGCGCCGCGGTGAGCTCCCCGCGCCGGACGACGACGTGCTCGCCGCCCGCTACGAACGGATCGACGCGCGTCTGCGATCGGCGGGTCTGGGCTGGTACGAGGTGTCGAACTGGGCCGCGGGCGACGCGGCGGCATGCAGGCACAACCTCGGCTACTGGGACGGCGGTGACTGGCTCGGCGCCGGACCGGGCGCGCACAGCCATGTCGGCGGCGTGCGGTGGTGGAACGTGAAGCATCCCGCGCGGTACGCCGATCGGGTCGGCGCGGGCGGGCTGCCCGCCGCGGGCTGGGAGGCGCTCAGCGCGGAGGAGCGCTACACCGAGCGGGTGATGCTCGCCGTCCGGCTGCGCACGGGTCTGCCGCTGGCCGATCTGGCCTCTTCGGCCCGCCCCGCCGTCGACCGGGTGGTCGCCGACGGCCTCGCGCTGCGCACCGCGGACGACCGGCTGGTCCTCACCGACCGCGGTCGCCTCCTTGCTGACGGCGTCGTCCGCGAACTGCTCGACTGACCAGCAGGTTCGCCGCGCGCCCCGGCTGCCGAGACGACGCGGCCGGTCCGCGCGTCGAGGGCTGGGCGCGGTCTCGGGTCGTCCGATCCCGGTGCGGCGTGCGCGCCCGGCGTCCCATCACGAATCGGTGACTGGGCGGACCTACGTGTCTCGTTCCTGTAACGCGCCCCCGCCCGTCCGCGTAGTCTGCGACCAACCCCCAAGGAGACTTATGGCGTCGGCACGACACATCACCCTTATCCATGAACCGGGCGAATTCGCGGTCGCGCGAGCAGCGGAGAAGGCGGAGAACGCGCGCCAGTGCGCCGTCGCCGCCCGCACCGTCGCCAGCTACGCGGAGAACGCCGCCGACTGCGAGTCGCTGCTGGCGATGCTCGGTCTCGACGCCCTCGCGGGCAAACAGGCGAGAGCCGGCGAGCGCGGCTGACCGCTACGGCTCGTCCACGGCCAGGACGGTCCCGCGCCATTCCCGCGGCGAGAGCCCATAGGCGGCGCGAAAACGCCGGGCGAAATGCGACGGATCGCGGAAACCCCAGCGGCGCGCGATCACCGCGATCGTCCGGTGCTTCTGGTCCGGACGGGCCAGATCGCCGCGGACCCGCTCCAGCCGCTGGCCGATGATCCATTGTTCGAGGCGGTACTCCGCGTTCGCGCAGATCTTGTAGAGCTGCCGGACGGACATGTTGTGCGCCCTGGCGATCTGCTCCGGCCCCAGCTCGGGATCGGCCAGGTTGCGCCGGACGTAGGCGCGGATCCGGGACAGCTGGATGTCGGACGGCACGACGGAGCCGTTGGCGTCGTCGCTGGCCGCCGACAACAGCAGTCCCCGGATCAACTCGATGCTGGCGCAGCCGGACGACGCGGCGGCCGGGTCGGCGCTGAGCGCGTCGGCCTCGGCGGTCAGCTGGACGATGTGGTTGGCCACCAGCCGGTAGTGCGGGCTGTCCCGGACTACGGCGGCGGCCTGGCTGATCAGCTCGGCGGGCAGGCCGAGTTGATCGAGCGGCACGTGCAGGCAGGTCGAAGCCCCGTCGCCGTGCCTGCGGAAGTCGAAGGGCGCGTTCAGGTCGACGATGTGCAACTCGCCCGGCCGCACGACGCGCTGGACGCCGCCTTGCTCGTAGCGTCCGTCCCCCGCCTGCCGTACCGCGATCGCCAGCACCGGCGCGGGCGAGGTGCGCACTTGTTTCGGCGTCCGGATCAGCTGGATGCCCGAAGTGCGGGCGCGGAGAACGCTCACCTCGCCGAACCGCCACACGTCGAACCTGGCGTGGACACACTCGTCCGGCCCGTCCAGCACGACGTGGGACGGGACCGATGCCTGCTGTACCGCCGCGGCCACCGCCTCCGCCCGCTCGTGCGGCGCGATGGTGTCCGAATCGAACACGACCGTCATCACAGCCTCCGTCGCAAATGAGACAGATTCGGCAATCCTCGCACGGGCCCGGTCGATCAGGACGTGCATTCTGAGCCGAAGATCGTGCACGCAGAGTCGTTTTTCCGGCGGCCGCCCGTCCTACGCTGTCGAACGACGACCAAGATCGATTCCGGGTGCGGTGGAGGAGGCGCGGCGGCGTGACCGCGCGAACGTCCGGTGGTGTCCGGCGGCCTCGGCCAGAACCCTCCGGCGATGCCCGGCGACACGCAATCCGACCATCCATCCGGATCGAAGGGAACCGCCATGCCGACGATCACCACCACCGATGGCGTCGAGATCTACTACCGGGACTGGGGTTCGGGCCGTCCCGTGGTGTTCAGCCACGGCTGGCCGCTGAACGGCGACGCCTGGGACAACCAGATGCACCTGGTCGCGAGCCATGGTTGCCGCGCCGTCGCGCACGACCGGCGCGGGCACGGCCGCTCCGGCGACGTGTGGGACGGGCACGACATGGACCACTACGCCGACGACCTCGCCGCGGTGCTGAACGAGCTGGACATCAAGGACGCGATCCTGGTCGGGCATTCCACCGGCGGCGGCGAGGTGACCAGATACCTGTCCCGGCACGGCACGTCGCGGGTCGCCAAGGCGGTGCTGCTCGGCGCGGTCCCGCCGTTGATGCTGCGGACCGACGCCAATCCCGAAGGAACGCCGATCCAGGCGTTCGACGACATCCGCGCCGGCGTCGCCGCCGACCGATCGCAGTTCTGGAAGGACCTGTCGGTCCCGTTCTACGGCGCCAACCGCGCGGGCGCCGAGGTCTCGCAAGGGCTGCGCGACCACTTCTGGCTGATGGGCATGCAGGTGGGGCTGAAGGCCGCGCTGGACTGCGTCAAGGCGTTCTCCGAGACCGATTTCACCGCCGAGCTGCCGAGCATCGACATCCCGGTGCTGGTGGCGCACGGCGACGACGACCAGATCGTGCCGCTCGCCGCCGCGGGCGCCAAGACGGCGGAACTGCTACCGCGAGCGCGGTTGAAGGTGTATCCCGGCGCCCCGCACGGCCTGTGCGGCGCTTACGAGAAGGCGTTCGACGCCGATCTACTGGACTTCGTGCAGAACCGAGGAGCCGAGACCCCATGACGAACAGACGCTGCCTGCGCCGCGCCCTGGCCGCGCTCGCCCTGGCCTTCGCCGCCACGATGTCGGCCGGGCCCGCGTGGGCGCAGCCGCTGCCCACCATCGTGCTCGTGCACGGCGCCTTCGCCGACACGACCAGCTGGGACGGCGTCGCCGCCGCGTTGCGCGAGCGCGGCTATCGCGTGGTGACGCCGGAGAATCCGCTGCGCGGGCCCGCCTACGATGCCGCCGCCGTGCAACGCACGCTGGATACGATCAGCGGCCCGGTCGTGCTGGCCGGGCACTCCTACGGCGGCTTCGTGATCAGCAACGTGCGCGACCCGAAAGTCGAATCGCTCGTCTACATCGCGGCCTTCGCGCCGGTGCAAGGCGAGGTGGCCCAGCAGGCGCTCGACCCGATCCGCTTCCCCGGCAGCAGGCTGCTCCCGCCCGCCCTGCAGGTGAAGATCGTCGACGACGTCACCGGCGTCGCGGGGAAGAACCTGGACGGCTATGTCGCGCCCGACAGCTTCAACGCCGTCTTCGCTCAGGACGTCGGCCCGGCGACCGCGGCCGACATGATCGCCCACCAGCACTCCATCGCCGTGAAGGCCAACCTCGAACCCTCCGGACCGCCGTCCTGGTCCGGCACCCCCAGCTGGTTTCTCGTCTCGGCCGCCGACCGGGTCATACCACCGTCCTCCCAGCGCTTCATGGCCCAGCGCATGGGGGCTCGAACCAGTGAGATCGACGCCTCGCACGCGTCTCCGGTCTCCCGGCCCGACGCCGTGGCAGCGGTGATCGAAGCCGCCGTCCCGCGCTGAGCGCGGCGTTGCTCCCGCGTCGCGGGCAGGCGTAGCGGGCGAGGGATTCGGGTACCGACAATTAGACTGTGGTCGACAGACGAACCGTGATTCGCCTGCGCTTAATGGTGGCCACGGGACGTCGGCGCCGGAGACGGCGCAACCGGAGACCAATGCGAGGAGGTGCGGCCGATGTCGAGCACCGAGGATCGGCGCTTCGAGGTCCTGCGCGCAATCGTCGCGGACTATGTCGCGACCAAGGAACCGATCGGGTCGAAGACGCTGGTAGAGCGGCACAACCTGGGAGTTTCCAGCGCGACGGTGCGCAACGACATGGCGGTGCTCGAGGCCGAGGGCTACATCACACAGCCGCACACGAGTTCCGGCCGCATCCCCACGGACAAGGGCTACCGGCAGTTCGTGGACCGGATCTCCGAGGTGAAACCGCTGTCGCCGGCCGAGCGCAGGGCGATTCTGGAATTCCTGGAATCCGGTGTCGATCTCGACGACGTGCTGCGCCGGGGCGTGCGTCTGCTGGCCCAGCTGACCAGGCAGGTCGCCGTGGTGCAGTACCCGACCGTCTCGGCGTCCACGGTGAGGCATATCGAGGTGGTCGCGCTGAATCCCGCGCGCCTGCTGCTGGTGGTGATCACCGACACCGGCCGGGTCGACCAGCGTCTGGTGGAACTCGGCGCGGTGATCGATGACGAGGACCTGGCCGCGCTGCGCGGCATGCTCGGCGGTGCGATGGACGGCAAACGGCTGGCCACGGCCTCGGCCGCGGTCGCCGAGCTACCCGAGCACGCGCCGGTGCGGCTGCGCGACGTGCTGGTGCGGGTGGCCACGGTGCTGGTGGAGACCCTCGTGGAACACCCCGAGGAGCGATTGGTGCTCGGCGGCACCGCCAACCTCACCCGCAACGCCGCCGACTTCGGTTTCCCCGGGTCGCTGCGCGCGGTGCTGGAAGCGCTGGAGGAGCAGGTGATCGTGCTCAAGCTGCTCGCCGCGGCCCAGCAGCCGGGGACGGTGACGGTGCGCATCGGCGAGGAGACGCAGGTCGAGCAGATGCGCGGCACGTCGGTGGTGTCCACCGGCTACGGCGCGGCCGGCGCGGTGCTCGGGGGTATGGGGGTGCTCGGCCCGACCCGGATGGACTATCCGGGCACCATCGCGTCGGTCGCGGCCGTCGCCCGATACATCGGCGAGGTCCTCGCCGAGCGCTGACCTGACGTCTCCCGGCGACGCCACTGCTACGCTCGACCCTTCGGCCGGATAAAGTTGAGTGCACAAGACTAATGCTGTTGCCGGCGCGCTTCGCACGCGTCGCGGGCACCGGCGGCACTGTCGAAAACGACCAAGGACTAGAGAACTCAAGTGGCACGGGACTACTACGGACTGCTCGGCGTCGCGAAGAACGCGACCGACCAGGAGATCAAGCGGGCCTACCGCAAGCTGGCGCGTGAGCTCCACCCCGACGTCAACCCCGACGAGGCGGCGCAGGCCAAGTTCAAGGAAGTGTCGACCGCCTACGAGGTGCTGTCGGATCCGGAGAAGCGGCGCATCGTCGACATGGGCGGCGACCCGCTGGAATCCGGCGGCGGCGGGGCCGGATTCAACGGCGCGGGCTTCGGCGGGCTCGGCGACGTGTTCGAGGCGTTCTTCGGCGGCATGAGCGGATCGGCCGGTACGCGCAAGCCGCGCGGCCGCGTCCAGCCGGGCGCCGATTCGCTGATCCGCACCCGGCTCAGCCTGGCCGAGTGCGCGGTCGGCGTCACCAAGCACCTGACCGTGGACACCGCGATCCTGTGCGACATCTGCCAGGGTTCCGGCACCAACGGCAACTCCAAGCCGGTGCGCTGCGAAACCTGTGGCGGCGCGGGCGAAGTGCAGTCCGTGCAGCGGTCCTTCCTCGGCCAGGTGCTGACCTCGCGTCCGTGCCCCACCTGCCGGGGCGCGGGCGAGACCATCCCGGACCCCTGCCACAAGTGCGGTGGCGACGGCCGGGTGCGGGCGCGCCGCGAGATCGCCGCGCCGATCCCCGCCGGCGTCGCGAACGGCATGCGGGTACGGCTGGCCGCGCAGGGCGAGGTCGGCCCGGGCGGCGGCCATGCGGGCGACCTGTACGTCGAGATCGTGGAGCAGCCGCACGACGTCTTCGTCCGCGACGGTGACGATCTGCACTGCACCATCCGGGTGCCGATGGTCGACGCGGCGCTGGGCACCACCGTCGTGATCGACACGATCCTGGACGGTCCGACCGAGCTGTCCATTCCGGCGGGCACCCAGCCCGGCGAGATCTCGGTGCTGCGCGGGCACGGCATGCCGCGGCTGCGCTCCAGCGCGCGCGGCGACCTGCTCGCGCACCTGGACATCGTGATCCCGGCCAAGCTGGACAGCAAGCAGACCGAACTGCTGCGCAAGTACAAGGGATTGCGCGAGCGGGAGCGCGCCGAGGTGATGTCGGCGCAGTCCGAGCACAACAGCGGCTTGTTCGCGCGGTTGCGCGCCTCGTTCAGCGGGCGCTAGGTGGCCGCGACGGTCTTCTACCTCGACGAGGTGCCCGAGCCGGGCGCGGTCGCGGTGCTCGACGGCCCGGAGGGCAGGCACGCCGCCACGGTGCGGCGCATCCGGGTCGGCGAGCCGATCACCCTCTCCGATGGCCGGGGCGTGCTCGCCGAATCGGAAGTCGTCGCCGCGCAACGCGACCGGCTCGATCTAGCCGTGCGCAACCGGGTGCTCGCGGCTCCGCCCGCCCCACCGGTCACCGTCGTGCAGGCGCTGCCGAAATCCGATCGTTCGGAGTTGGCGGTCGAGCTGATGACCGAGGCGGGCGCGGACGCCGTCGTGCCGTGGCAGGCCGCGCGCTGTGTCGCGAACTGGGAGGGCAAAGCGGCCAAAGGTGTCGAGAAATGGCGGGCCGCTGCCCGTTCGGCCGCCCGCCAGTCCCGCCGGGCCTACATCCCGGACGTGTCCGACCTACACCGCACCAAGGACGTGCTGGAGTTGATCCGCGACGCGAAGTCCGGCGGCGCGATCGTCGCGGCGCTGCACGAATCCGGCACCACCCGTTTCAGCACGCTGCCCTTCGCCGACGCGACCCGGATCGTGCTCGTGGTGGGCCCGGAAGGCGGGCTGGACGACGCGGAGCTCACCGCCTTGGCCGATGCGGGAGCGGAGGTGACGTTGCTCGGTCCGACGGTGCTGCGAACCTCCACCGCGGCGGCGGTCGCGCTCGGCGCGCTCGGCGCTCTGACCCCGCGCTGGTGAGAGCCGCGCGCCACCCGCAAGGTTGGCTCGCGTCGCTGCCGAGGTGCCGAATCCGTCCTGCGCTCGGGAGCACGCGCCGCGCATGCCGTACACCGCACGGCGATCCGCACCCCGCCACCGGGACCGGCGCTGCGCCGCGACGCCCGGAGTGGCCGTCGGCAAGGGCTGCGGCCGGATCAAACCTCGATGGGCGCCGCTTCCGGCGCGCTACCGGTGGTACCCCCTGTCGCCGCACCGCGGTGCGCTCGATGCGACACCCACAGCAGTAGCGCCGCGATGACCATCAGCGATCCGATACCGCAGACCAGGCCGAGCCACCCGGCGCGAGCGTAGGCGATCCCGGCCGTTCCGCCGACGAGTGCGCTGCCGAGGTAATAGGCGAACAGGTACAGCGACGACGCCGCGCCGCGGTTGCCCTCGGCCATCGCGCCCACCCATGCGCTCGCCGCGGTGTGCGCCCCGAAGAACCCCGCGGTGAAAAGCAGCACGCCGATGATCACGGTGCCGATGTGGTCGGGGATCGTCGTCCCCAGCCCGATCGTCGTCACGACCAGCGACATCGCGAGGACGCGTGACCTGCCGATCCGATCGGTCAACCGGCCGGCGGCCGCCGAGGCCGCCGTTCCGGCCAGATACAGCACGAACACCAGCCCGGCCAGGGCTTCCGGCAATCCGAACGGCGCGCTGGTCAGCCGGTAGCCGAGATAGTTGTACATCGAGACGAACCCGCCCATCAGCACGAACGCCAGCCCGAACAGGGCGAGCAGTCCGCGCTGACGCAGCTGGCTGCCGAGGTCGCCGAGCACGGTCCGGAATCCGGCGGGTCGCGGGACGAAGCCGCGCGAGGGCGGCAACCAGCGGACGAACCACACGGTGCAGGCTACGGCGGCGAGGGAGACCGTGGCCTGCGCCCACCGCCAGGACGCCAGGTCCAGGGCGAACGCCGGGATCAACCGCCCCGCCAGCCCGCCGATCGTGGTGCCCGCCACGTAGACGCCCATCGCGGCGCCCAACCCGTCCCCGCCGATCTCCTCCGCCAGATAGGCCATCGCCACCGCGGGCACGCCGGCCAGCGCGATGCCCTGCACCGCGCGTCCGGCGAGCAGCAGATCCAGCGAGGGGCTCAGCGGCAGCAGCAGCCCGATCACCGCCGCCGCGACGGCGGAACCGATCATCACCCTGGTCCGGCCGATCCGTGAGGAGAGCGCGCTCACCGGAATGATCGCCAGCGCGAGGAAACCGGTGGTGAGCGAGACCGCCAGCGCGGCCCGCGCGGGCGTCGCACCGAAGGCGGCCGAAAGGCTCGGCAGCAGAGCTTGCGCGCTGTACATGGAGGCGAACGTCGTCAGACCGGCCGCGAACAGCGCGATGGTGATCCTGCGTTCGTGCGCGACGTCTCTCGCCGCTTCGATCCGGGTCGTGGTCATGGCTCCTCCTTCCTCCAGCATCGTCAGCCGGTGCATCTCGAAGGAAATGAATAATGGCGAGGAAGTTGATTCTCTGGACGCATATAGCGAGGTGGGATGGTGCTCGGAGAGGATCTGGAGTGGTTCACGACACTCGCCGAACTGGAGCGGGTGGGTGCGGCGGCGGATCGCTTGCACCTCGCGCAGCCGACCCTGTCGCGCATGCTGGCCCGTCTGGAGCGCAGGGTGGGTGTCGAACTGTTCGACCGGCACGGCAAACGGATCATCCTCAACGAGTACGGCCGGATCTACTACGAGCACGCCCGCCGCGCGCGATCCGAGCTGGACGCCGCGAAACAGGCGCTCGCCGATCGGGCCAACCCGGCCGGGGGCGTCGTGCGGTTGTCGTTCCAGCACTCGTTCGGTGGCTCCCTGGTACCGCAGCTGATCAGCGGTTTCCGGCGCGTCTCCGGCCGGATCACCGTCACCCTGTGGCAAGGGGCGGCCACGGCGGTAACCGAGCGGGTGCTCGAAGGCGCGGCCGATCTGGGCATCGTCTCGCCGCGCCCCGCCGTCGCGGGCGTCGGCTGGCGGGTCGTGCTGCGCCAGCCCCTGGTTCTCGCGGTGCCGCCGGATCACCGGTTGGCCGGGCGGCGGCAGGTGCGGCTCGCGGAGGCGGCCGACGCGGAGTTCGTCACCATGCACCACGGGTTCGGTATGCGGCGCATCTTCGACGAGCTGTGCGCCGCGGCGGACATCCGGCCGCGCATCGCGTTCGAGTCGAGTGATCTCGTCACCGTGGCCGGGCTGGTGTCGGCGGGTCTGGGGGTGGCGATCCTGCCGCAGGAGGATCCCTTGTCGGCGGGGCCGTTGTCCGGCCCGGTGACGGTGCCGCTGGCGGACGCGGGCGCCGCGCGCGCGGTCGGGCTGGTCTGGCCCGCCGCGGCGACGCCGCCGGACGCGGTGCGACGCTTTCGTGACTTCACCGAGGATTGGGCGCGGCGGCGTGGGGGAATTCCGTGAGGGCCGGTTCTGCCCGCGGCTTATTCGCTGGGCGGTGTCGGTGGGGCGCGTTAAACTTTTCTCAATACAGCAGTCGAGACCGGAAAGCAGGCTATAGCCACTTTTGAGAACACAAGGCGAGATCGGCGACCCGTCCACCCCAGCGGCAGGCATCGGCGCCGGCGACAACGGTTCGGGTCCGGCAGCGCGCACCGTGCGCTCGAGCATCGAACTCGCTCCAGAATCCGTGTTCCCCTTCCTCGGTTCGGCCGACCAGAACCTTCGTGAACTGGAAGCGCTGCTCGACGCGGACATTCACGTCCGCGGCAATTCCGTGACCCTCACCGGCAAGGCGGCCGACGTCGCGCTCGCCGAGCGGGTGATCGAGCAGTTGGTCGCGCTCACCGGCCGCAACCGCGTGGTGACTCCCGAAGCGGTGCGGCACACCGTATCGATGCTCACCGAGGGCTCCAGCGAGTCTCCCGCGGAGGTGCTCAGCCTGGACATCCTGTCCCGGCGCGGCAAGACCATCCGGCCCAAGACGCTGAACCAGAAGCGCTACGTCGACGCGATCGACGCCAACACCATCGTGTTCGGCATCGGTCCCGCCGGTACCGGCAAGACCTATCTGGCGATGGCGAAGGCGGTCCAGGCGCTGCAGTCCAAGCAGGTCAACCGGATCATCCTCACGCGTCCGGCGGTCGAGGCGGGGGAGCGGCTCGGCTTCCTGCCCGGCACGCTGAACGAGAAGATCGATCCGTATCTGCGGCCGCTGTACGACGCGCTGCACGACATGATGGATCCGGAGGCCATTCCGAAGCTGATGGCGGCCGGTGTCATCGAGGTCGCGCCGCTTGCCTACATGCGCGGACGCACCCTGAACGACTCGTTCATCATCCTCGACGAGGCGCAGAACACCACCGCCGAGCAGATGAAGATGTTCCTCACCCGCCTCGGGTTCGGCTCGAAGATCGTGGTGACCGGTGACGTGACGCAGGTCGATCTGCCGACGGGCGCGCGGTCCGGTCTGCGCGCCGCCAGCGAGATCCTCACCGAGATCGATGACATCCACTTCGCGGAGCTGACCAGCAGCGACGTGGTCCGCCACCGGCTGGTCTCGGACATCGTCGACGCTTACGACCGCTTCGAAGCCGAAACCCGGCCGCAGGTCGCCCCGCATTACGGCGGCAATCGCGCGCAGCGCCGCGCGGCGAGCCGGTCGGACCGGCGATAACTCGTCTCGCCGGGCGGGGCTCCGCTCCGCCGACGCGGCAGCCGGGATCGTAGGCTGTTCGGGTGAGCATCGAGATCGCCAACGAGTCGGGCATCGACGTACCCGAAGAAGAGCTGGTCAGCGTCGCACGGTTCGTGATCGCCCGGATGGACGTCCACCCGGCCGCGGAGCTGTCGATGGTGCTCGTCGATCTCGACACCATGGCCGACCTGCACATGCGCTGGATGGACCTACCCGGCCCGACCGACGTCATGTCCTTCCCGATGGACGAACTCGAGCCGGGCGGGCGGCCCGACAGCCCCGAACCCGGCCCGTCCATGCTCGGCGACATCGTGCTGTGCCCGGAGTTCGCCGCCGGACAGGCGCGCAAGGCGGGGCACTCCCTCGATCACGAACTCGCCTTGCTCACCGTGCACGGCGTCCTGCACCTGCTCGGCTACGACCACGCCGAGCCGGAGGAGGAGAAGGAGATGTTCGCGCTGCAGGCCCGGCTGCTCGAGGAGTGGTACGAGAGCCTGCGGGAGGCTCGGCGGCGCGCCGAGCTGGCCGAACGCGACGCGCGGTTGCTGGGCAAGGCGGGCTTCACCACACCGGGTGACTCCCTGGGTCCCGCGTGAATTCCCTGACCCTGGTCCTGCTGGCGGTCCTGCTCATCTTCGTGGGTGGGGTTTTCGCCGGCGTCGATTCCGCCCTGAACACGATCTCGCCCGCCCGGGTGGACGACATGGTGCGGGCCGACCGGCCCGGCGCGGTGCGGCTGAGCCGGGTCGTCGACGACCGGGCGCGCTACGTGAATCTCATGGTGCTGCTGCGCATCCTGTGCGAGATCGGCGCCACGGTGCTGCTCGCGGCCGGACTGATGACGGTCTGGGGGAGGAACTGGGCGCTGCTGATCACCGCGCTGGTGATGGTGCTGGTGTCCTACGTGGTGATCGGTGTCGGCCCGCGCACGCTGGGCAGGCAGCACGCGTACTCCATCTCGCTGGCGGCGGCCTTGCCGCTGCAGTTCATCGGTGCGCTGCTCGGCCCGCTGAGCAGGCTGTTGATCCTCATCGGTAACGCGATCACCCCGGGTAAGGGTTTTCGCAACGGCCCCTTCGCTTCCGAGATCGAATTGCGCGAGGTGGTCGAGATGGCCGGTGAGCGCGGTGTGGTCGCCGACGACGAGCGGCGCATGATCCAGTCGGTCTTCGAACTAGGCGACACACCGGCGCGCGCGGTGATGGTGCCGCGCACGGAGATGGTCTGGATCGAAGCGGACAAGACCGCTGCGCAGGCGATGTCGCTGGCGGTGCGCTCCGGGCATTCGCGGATCCCGGTGATCGGCGAGAACGTCGACGACATCCTCGGCGTGGTCTATCTGAAGGATCTCGTGCCGTTCGCCGAGCGCAGCCGCAAGGTGCGGGTGCAGGAGGTGATGCGGCCCGCGGTGTTCATGCCCGACTCCAAACCGCTGGACAGCCTGCTGGACGAGATGCAGCGCAGGCGCAACCACATGGCTTTGCTGGTGGACGAGTACGGCGGGATCGCGGGTCTGGTGACCATCGAGGACGTGCTCGAGGAGATCGTCGGAGAGATCGCCGACGAGTACGACACCGACGAGACCCCGCCCATCGAGGATCTCGGCGACGGTCACTACCGTGTGTCGGCCCGGCTGTCGGTGGAGGATCTGGGCGAGCTGTACGGGCTGGAGATCGAGGAGGAGGACGTCGACACCGTCGGCGGCCTGCTCGCACACGAGCTGGGCCGGGTGCCGCTGCCCGGGTCGAAGATCGAGGCGCACGGGCTGGTGCTGCGCGGTGAGGGCGGCCCGGACGCGCGCGGCCGGATGCGGGTGAACACCGTGGTGGTACGCAAAGCGCGCGAGAAGGTCCCCGCCGGGAAGCCCAACGGGGACAATCCCAATGGCAAGCGCAAGGCCAACGGATCGGAGCGGGAGATCCCTGCCGATCGCGACGAGGACGGAGACAGCGAATGACCGAACTGGACGCCGAGGACAACAAGCTGGTGGTGCTGGCCCGCGGCGCGCTCGGCCGCACCGGCGGGGCGAGCGGAGCGGCGATCCGGGACACCGACGGACGCACCTACGCCGCGGGCGAGGTCACGCTGACCGCGCTGCGGCTGACGGCGCTGCAAGCCGCCGTGGCCGCGGCGTTGTCCAGCGGCGCGGAGGGATTCGAGGCGGCCGTCGTGGTCGGCGGGCGGTTGTCCGACTTCGGTGTGACCGCGGTGCGGGAGGTGTCGCCGGAGGCGCGAATCATCTTCACCGATCGCGACGGCGCGGTGTTCGAGGTCGTCGACGACTCGGCGGACGCGGCCGACGCGGTGAGCGCCGACTCCGGCGAGGTCCGCGGTGGCTGAGGCACAGGGCAAGGGCGAATTCCGTTCCGGTTTCGTCTGTTTCGTCGGTCGCCCGAATACCGGCAAGTCGACGCTCACCAACGCACTGGTCGGCGCGAAGATCGCGATCACTTCTTCGCGCCCGCAGACGACCAGGCATACGATTCGCGGCATCGTGCACCGCGAGCACGCGCAGCTGATCCTGGTCGATACCCCCGGCCTGCACCGCCCGCGCACCCTGCTCGGCCAGCGGCTCAACGATCTTGTGCGCGACACGTATTCGGAAGTCGACGTGATCGCGCTGTGCATCCCGGCGGACGAGAAGATCGGGCCGGGCGACCGCTGGATCGTGCAGCAGATCAAGCAGATGGCGCCGAAGACGACGCTGTTGGGCGTGGTCACCAAGATCGACAAGGTGAGCCGCGACCAGGTCGCCGAGCAACTGCTCGCCGTCTCCCAGCTCCTGGGCCCCGAGGCCGACGTGGTGCCGGTGTCGGCGGTCAAGGGTGAGCAGGTCGAGGTGCTCGTCGACGTCATCGCCTCGAAGATGCCGGAGGGCCCGGCGTTCTACCCGGACGGCGAACTCACCGACGAGCCCGAGGAAACGCTGATGGCCGAGCTCATCCGCGAAGCCGCGCTCGAGGGCGTCCGCGACGAACTGCCGCACTCGCTGGCCGTCGTCATCGAGGAGGTCCTGCCCTACGAGGACCGCGAGGACATGCTCGACGTCCACGCCCTGCTCTACGTCGAGCGCCCCAGCCAGAAGGCCATCGTCATCGGAAAGGGCGGCTCCCGGCTGAAAGAGGTCGGCACCAACGCCCGCAAACAGATCGAACACATCCTCGGCACCCGGATCTACCTGAATTTGCACGTGAAGGTGGCGAAGGACTGGCAGCGGGATCCGAAGCAGTTGGGCAAGCTCGGGTTCTGAGCGGTTCGATCGCTCTCGGAAACCTCTCGAGGTGCCGTGCACACCTCCGGCGGTGGTCGGGACATGGAGGCATGGGTACTGAGCGGCTGGCACCGGTTCAGGTTGATCACCTTGCCGGGTTGATACGTCTCGGTGATTCCGGCGCAGTGTTCTGCCATGTCATGCGCCGGAATCACCGCGTCCACCGGGATCTTGGTGATCTCGCGCCATCCGTACCGATGGTTGTCCCGGTTCAGCGCGATGAGCGATACCGCCGTCACCGCCTGGGAGACTTGTATGTCATCGAGTTCATTTCGCGTGAGCAGGTCGCGAAGGTCGGGTATCGACGCCACGCCAGTGGAGTAGGCGAGCGACAGGTGGGGATGGAAGCGGTCGCCGCGCTCGGGCACCTGATCGCTGCCCCAGACATCGGCGATGGCGCGTTGCAGATCGTCGCGGATGTCGATGAAGCACTCAGGGTTCGCAATCGGCATACCGATGGTTTCCCGGTCGACGCGTGGTGGTCCGATCAGGGCGTCGAATGGCTCACGCCGGGACAGGTAGTTCTCGGCGGCCTCGCTGATCCGCCGTATATCCGCCGTTGTCACCTGATCGGTGAATCCGATGCCCTGGATTGTGATGTGCAGTCCCTCGCGCGCAACGGGATCCATAGTGGATATTTGCGAAAGAGTCGGCGCGAAGACCTGGGCCAGCTGCCCAGCTGGGGAATCGTCGTCAAAGGTGATGTGCCAGGTGTAGAACGACTTGCCCTGCTTCCATCCCGGACGCCACCACCAGTGATCCGCCGTGTAGTCCTCGGCCATGAAGTCATTCTCCGTTCGTATCTATGGTTGGTCCATGAACGATGCGACAGCGGTCCGGCTCGGAACCGCGGACGACGCACGGCACCACTTCGATGCGATCTGTGAGCTGTATGACGAAGCGTTCTCGGTGCCCCCGTTCGTTTGGCCGGACATCGAGTCGCAGCGTCATCGAGAGATGCTCAGCGAGATGATCACCGAGCCAGGCTTCGGTATCGCTCTCGCGGAATGTCGTGACACTCTTGTAGGTTTTGTGTACGGAACCACTCTGACCACCGCCACCAGTTGGTGGGTGTCAGCGCTCTTCGAAAATCCGGCCACCGGCGCTCTTTGAAAATCGGCCACCCATCCACGATCGGAAGGGTGATCTCAGTGCAGGAATGGGCGC
>NZ_JBEYCG010000018.1:0-200186 GCF_040632645.1 Nocardia sp. NPDC019219
GTGCGGGTTCCGCCGCGATCAGGGCCGCGCTCGGACCGCCGCTGGCGACTTCGTCGCGGACGCGGCGGCCGCTCGGACGCGAGCCGGGCCGCGAACGGACGATGCTAGGTCTCGCTTCGCTGGAAACCTGTGATCGGGCCGTGTGGTTGCGTCCGGCGGTTTCGCCAGCAACCACGTTTCAGCGGGTGACGCCGCCTGCTCGCGTTCCCGTAGCTGTGCGCGCGGCTTGCGTTGCCGCTGTTGCGCTGCCTACCGACATTGCCACGGTGTACCCCACCTGCTGACGTTGCCATGGTGCCGCGGCTTGCGTTGCCGCTGTTGCGCCGCCTGCCGACATTGCCACGGTGTACCCACCTGCGCGCGTTGCCATAGTGCCGCGCGGTACGCCATTACGCCTTGCGCCGCCTACTGACGGTGCCACGGTTGCGCCGTCCGCTTGGTTCGGCCGTGGTTGCGCTATCCCGATCAGGTTGTCGCCGTTGGTCCGCCTGGTTGTTTGCCGTAGTTGTGCCGTCCGATTGCGTCCCCAGGGTTGTTTACGTGTTCTGCTGCCGTGATTATGCCCTGCGTTCGGGGGCTGTCGGCGGGGTGGGCTGCTGGATGGTTTGTGGTGTAGGCCCTGTCGCGACGTCGTTTGCCCGGCCGAACCGGGACAGAAACCGGGTTGACGAAGCACTCCGCCGTGTTCACCATAAACAACATGCGTTCGATATGGCGAACACTCGGCCGGGACGAACTGGCCGGCATCGGAGCGGTGTGCCTCGCTGTCGGTGTCATCGGGATCTCTTATGGGGCGACCGCGGTCGCGGCGGGCTTCCCGGCCTGGCTGCCCGTCCTGCTCGGGTGCGTGGTGCTCGCGGGGAGCTCGGAGTTCCTCTTCCTCGGGATAGTCGCCGCGGGTGGCAGTCCGATCGCAGCGGTGCTGGCGGGACTGCTGGTGAACGCGCGGCATGTGCCGTACGGACTGTCGGTTCCGGACGCGGTCGGGACCGGGTGGCGCCGTTCGCTCGGCGTTCATCTGATGAACGACGAGTCCGTCGCGATGACCATCGCACAGCCCGACGCGCCACGCAGGCGGGCGGCCTACTGGATCACCGGCGCGGGTGTGCTGCTCGCCTGGCCCGGCGGCGCTGCCATCGGGGCGATACTCGGGTCCGTAGTCACCGACACCTCGGCGCTCGGCCTCGATGCGGTGTTCCCGGCAGTCCTGCTCGCGCTGGTGCTGCCCGCGCTGCGCGATCGGACCACGCTCGCAGCGGTCGGTGCGGGCAGCTCGATCGCGCTGTTGAGCGCTCCTTTTCTGCCCACGGGGCTGCCCGTCCTGCTCGCCTTGGCCGGAGTGCTCGTCGCGGCGCGGGAGAAGCCCGAACCCGCGACCGCGCTGGGAGCGGCGTGATGCTGGCGGCCGGAATCGTCGCACTCGCCGCGGGCACTTACGCGTATCGCTGGGCCGGGCCCGCGCTGCGCGACCGAGTGCGCCTTCCGGCGCGGGTGGTGCGTCTGCTGGAGATCGGCGCTGTCGTCTTGCTCACCGCCCTCGTGGCCGTGACCACCCTGCCGCTCGGCACCGCGGACCTCGGATACGCCATGCCCGCAGGGGTTCTCGTCGGCGGAGCGGTGGCGTGGTTCCGACGACCCATTCTGTTGGTCATTGTCGCGGCCGCCGCGACAACGGCACTCCTGCGCGTGCTCGGCGTCTCGTGAACGCCCCGAATCTGCGCCACAACCGGTTCCACCACTGAGGCGGCGCCGTCCCCTCCTGCCGACGGCGCCGCCCGACCTATCGATCGCACCCGTGCACGTTTGTGCTACTTCGGATTTCAGTCCGTGATCCGGCGACGTTCGTCGGATCCGCGCGGTCAGTGCGGCAGCAGCGGGATTGCTCCGCCCAGACGGCGAGCCACCGAACCGTAGCGAGCGTCGAGCCGCAGCCACGTCTTCGTCGCCCGGACGCGCACGATCTCGGACGGCGGGATGCGGCGGGGGTCGGCCTTCTCCCCCGAATGCGGGATGAAGTCCATCGCCGTGAGCGCGAAGACGACTCGCATCGGCACCTCCACCCGGGTGCCCGCGCCGGACACGGTCAGCACCGCCTGATCGAGCAGCGAGGCCGGTGGGCCATGGCCACTGCCGTGTTCCTTCGCCAGCTGCGCACCCTGCTCGGCGAGGTCGACGAGGGTGCGCGCGGGCACGTCATCGACGTGCGCGAACCCGTCCGTGGGCGGCAACGCGCCACGCCACGCGGAGTCCATCGAGTATCCGAGGTCGATCGGGCTGCCGCTCGCCGAACCGGCCAACACGAGATCGGCGCCGACCGTCACGTCGTCGACGCCGAGTTCGGCCACCACGGTGCGCATCGCCAACGCCTCGAAACCCGTCGCCACCCAGGCCGCGACGTACTTCTCCCCGCGGCGGCGCAGACGCACCACCGTCGCCGGGTCCAGCCGCACGGCCCTGGTCAGAAACGTCGCGAGATTCTCTCGCTCCGCCGGATCGGGCACATGCAGCACTCGTTGTTCCGTCATCACGGCCGCTCCGCCGTCGGTGTTCGACCAGCGCCGACGCTCACTCCATCCATTCGGACAGGTAATCACGCTCGGCATCGGTGAGCCTGCGCAACCGCTGCGCCCGCATGTCGAACGCCGCGATCTGCGTGGACGCGACCACGGCCGCGGGCGAATCGGGCTGCGCGCCCGCCGCCCGCACCTCGTAACCGATGGTGAAGTCGACCGCGCGCAACTGCTCGATCCACATGGCGATATCCAGCGGCGTGTCCTCGTGCCGCAGCTGACCGCGATACCGGACCCGCAGGTCGGCGAGGACGCAACCCTCGCGCAGCGGGGCGGTCGGGCGGCCGTCCTCGAACAGCCACGGAATCCGCGCCTCTTCCAGCAGCGTCACCATGCGGGCATGGTTGACGTGCTGGAACACGTCCATGTCCGACCACCTGACGTCCACCTTGGCGTGGAAACGCCTGGGCAGCACGAGACTGCCCGACGCTTTTCCGCTGCCGCTCACCGAACTCGTCAACGTGGTACCTCCGATTGAGCGCCCACCCCGCTCACCATGCTCCGCACTTGCCGCGCTGCAACCGACAACGTGGCGAGATCGTGGGTTCCGGACTCGAACAATTCCGACAGCGCCGCCCTGGCTCGGCCGAGGCGGGACTGATTCTTCGACTCCCAGTATGCAATCTTCTCGTCGGCCGTCTCCTCGGGGTCGCCGCCGGACAGCACATCGAGGGTCAGCGAGCGCAGCGATCCGTACATGTCGTCGCGCAACGCGAGCCGCGCCAGCGCATGCCAGCGATCACCGCGTTCGAGGTGGCTGACCGCCTGCAGCAACCAGTCGATCTTGAGGTGATCGTTGAGCGCGTAGTACAGCGACCCGACCTCGTCGCCGTCCCGGTCGGTGATGTCGGCGATGTCCACGATGTCCAGCAGCGGGAACAGGTGCAGCAGGCCGAAGACCTCGGTGGCCAGGTCGGTCGGCGCGCCACGGGCGATCAACTCGGCGGACCGGTCGGTGAGCGTGAACACGTGATGTCCGCGCAGCCACCCCGGGACCTTCGGGGCGAGAGCCCGCACGTCGGCGCGGTACCGGCTGATCTCCGAACCCACCGCGATCGGCTGCGGCCGGTTGCTCAGCAGCCAGCGGGACGCCCGGTCCAGGGTGCGCTTGGTCTCCAGTTCGAGCAGGTCACGCACCGCGGTGGGCGCGTCGCAGGCGCGAATACGCGCCCACCTCTCCTGCAGGTCGAAGATTCCGCTCGCCGCCGCGAAGGCGCGCACCGCGTCGGTGGTGGTGGCGCCGACCTCCTCGTTCAGCCGGTGCGCGTAGGTGATGCCGCCGTAGTCCACCATCTCGTTGGCGATCATCGTGGTGACGATCTCCCGCCGCAGCCGGTGTCGCTTGATCGCCGCGCCGAATCGGTCGCGCAGCGGCGTCGGGAAGTAATCCGGCAGCCGGGTGGCGAAGTACTGGCTGTCGGGCAGGTCGGAATCGAGCAGATCGGACTTGAGCGACAGCTTCACATGCGCCAGGAGATTGGCCAGCTCCGGCGAGGCCAGTCCGGAGCCTTCCTCCAGCCGGCGCTTCATCTCCTGATCCGAGGGCAGCGCCTCGAGTTCGCGATCGAGGCCCCGCCGCTCTTCGAGATCCTCGATCAGCCGCATCTGCACGCTCAGCATCTGCGTCGCCTCGGTGCGCGAGATTCCCATGAGGAAGTTCTGCGCCACGTTGTCCCGCAGGACCATCTGCGCGACCTCGTCGGTCATCGAGGCCAGCAGCGGATTGCGCTCGTCCGGCGACAGTTGACCGCCGGAGACGACGGCGTCGAGCAGGATCTTGATGTTGACCTCGTGGTCGGAGCAGTCCACGCCCGCCGAGTTGTCCAGCGCGTCGGTGTTCATCTTGCCGCCGTTGCGGCAGAACTCGATGCGGCCCAGCGCCGTCGCGCCCAGGTTGCCGCCCTCCCCGATCACCTTGACCCGCAGCTGGTTCCCGTTGACGCGAACCGGGTCGTTGGATTTGTCGCCCACGTCGGCGTTGGTTTCGGTGCTCGCCTTGACGTAGGTGCCGATACCGCCGTTCCACAGCAGATCGACCGGGGCCAGCAGGATCGCGCGGACCAGTTCCGGCGGCGACAGCGAGACGACGTCATCGCCCAGGCCGAGGGCCGCCCTGGCCTGTGGGCTGATCGGCACCGACTTCACCGTGCGGTCCCAGACACCGCCGCCGGGGCTGATCAGCGAGGTGTCGTAATCCGCCCACGACGACCTGGGCAACGCGAACATCCGCTGCCGCTCCCGATAGGAACGCGCCGCATCCGGATCCGGATCCAGGAAGATGTGGCGGTGGTCGAACGCGGCCACCAGGCGAATGTGCTCCGACAACAACATCCCGTTGCCGAACACGTCACCACTCATGTCACCGATACCGACGACGGTGAAATCCTGGGTCTGAGTGTCGATCTCCATCTCGCGGAAGTGCCGCTTCACACTCTCCCACGCGCCCTTGGCGGTGATCCCCATGGCCTTGTGGTCATAACCCGCCGAACCACCCGAAGCGAACGCGTCGCCCAACCAGAAGCCATAACTCTGCGCCACGTCGTTGGCGATATCCGAGAACGTCGCCGTGCCCTTGTCGGCGGCCACGACCAGGTAGGTGTCGTCACCATCGCGCCGCACGACCCGAGCAGGAGGCAGCACCTGCCCGCTGGCGCGGTCCACGTTGTCGGTGACGTCCAGCAGGCCGGAGATGAACGTGCGATAGCACGCGACGCCTTCCGCGCCCAACGCCTGCCGGTCGGCAACCGGATCGCCCGTGGCCGCGGGCGGTTGCTTGACCACGAACCCGCCTTTGGCGCCCACCGGCACGATCACGGCGTTCTTCACCGCCTGCGCTTTGACCAAGCCCAAGATCTCGGTGCGGAAGTCCTCCAACCGGTCCGACCACCGCAGTCCACCGCGGGCCACCGGTCCGAAGCGCAGATGCACGCCCTCCACCCGCGGCGAGTACACGAAGATCTCGAATTGCGGCTTCGGCTTCGGCAATTCGGCGATTTCCCGAGGTTCGACCTTCACCGAGACGTAGTCGCGCGGGTTTCCTTCCACGTCGGTCACGTAGTAGTTGGTGCGCAGCGTCGCCTTGATCAGACCGAGGATCGCGCGCAGGATGCGGTCCGCGTCCAGGCTGACCACCTCGTCGATCCGCCCGCGCACCTGGGCATCCAGTTCCTCCGCGCGCTCGGGAGAGACGGTGTCGGGATCGAAACGCGCCGCGAACAAGTCGACGAACAGGCGCGCGATATCCGGATAGGTGAGCAGCACCCGGCAGATATTGGCCTGGCTGTACGGAAAACCGGCCTGCTGCAGGTACTTCGCGTAGGTACGCAGGATCGAGACGGCCCGCCACGGCAGCCGGGCGCGCAGCACGAGTTCGTTGAGACCGTCCGCCTCCGCGCGCCCGTACCACATGGCCTCGAAGGCTTCCACGAACCGCTCGCGCAGCCCGCGCACCTCCGCCTCCAGCACATCGGCGCGCTTGGAGGACTCGAGCAGTTCCGCGTCCAGATCCCGATCGAGCGAGCTGCGCAGCAGCTCCGGGCGGGCCAGCAGGCCGAAGTCGTAGATCCACCGCTCACCGCCGGCTCCGCCGTCGGCGGCTGCCTCCAGCTCGAGCTGGTACGGCCGCTCGTCGACCACCTCGACGCCGAGGCTCTGCAACAGCGGAAGCACCTGGCTCAGGGAGATACCGCTGCCGCCGACATACAGCGTGAAGCGCCAGGAACCCGGCGCCGAGTCCGGCTTCCGATACAGATATTGATCGATCCGTCCGTCGCGCAGCCGCTCCAGCCGCACGATGTCCGCCAGCGCGCGGGCCGCGGCGAAATCCTGTTTGTAGCCCTCGGGGAAGGCTTCCGCGTACCGCTGGACCACGGCGGGATCGAGCACCGTCGACGTGCTCACCTCGTCGTTCAAGCGGTCGTCCCAGGTGCGGATGGCCTCGGCGAGCAAAGCCTGCAAACGCAGCCGGTTGGGCTCGGACGTGTCGGCGGCGGGCGTCGTGCGGCGCGGAACGCCGAGTTCGGCCTCCGGCATGCGCACCGTGAAATACACCCGCGCCAAGTCGCTTTCGCCCACCCGCGCGGAGTAGTCGATGGACACCCCGCCCAGTTCACGGACCAAGATGTCCTGCATCTCCAGTCGCGCCCTGGTGGTGTATCGGTCGCGAGGCAGATAGACCAGGCAGGCGACGTAGCGCCCGTAGGTGTCCGCGCGCAGGAACAGGCGCACCTGGCGGCGCAGGCTCACGCCGAGCACGGCGGTGGCGGTGCGGCGCAGCGTCTCGCCGTCGGCGGAGAACAGCTCGGTGCGCGGGAAGGACTGGATGACCTCGAGCATCGCCTGGCCGGAGAACGAATCCAGGTCGAATCCGCTCTCCTCGATCGCCGAGCGGACCCGGCGCTCGATCACGGGGATGTCCAGGACGTTCTCGTGCACGGCGGTGACGGTGAAGACACCGATGAACAGGTGTTCACCGACGACCGTCCCGTCGGCGTCGAAGTCGGCGACGCTGACGAAGTACGGGTACACCGCACGATGCACGGTGGCGGGGACCAGCCCCTGGGTCAGCGTCAGCAGCGGGCGGTCACCGCCGTTGACCGGCACGTGGAAGTCGGTGCCCACGTCCGGCCGCAGCACGCCGAGGCAGGTGGCGGGCAGGACGGTGGACATCTCCCGGCCCTGGTCGGTGTTCAGCCGGTAGCGCGCGTAGCCGAGGAGGGTGAAGTTCCCCCCGGCCAGCCAGCGCAGCAGCTTGGCGGTGTCGGTCAGTTCGGTCGGCGCGAACGGCGCGGACCCGGATTGCGCGGCCAGGTCCAGGTCGTCGGCCAGCTTGCTCTGCACGTCCTCGATGGCTTCGGTGTCGCCGATCACCTGGCGCACGTCGTCCACCACGTCCGGCACCGCGGCTTCGACCTTGGCCAGCAGCGCCGCACTCGTCGACGGGTGCAATTGCACGTGCATCCAGGATTCGCGCAGGCCCGCGGCGCCGGTTCCGTCCACCTCGTGCGCCGCGGCGTGCGTGAGCTGTCCCTGCTCGTCCCGCTCGACCTCGAAGATCGGATGGATGATCTCGCTGACGCTCACGCCGATCCGGCTCAGCGATGAGCTGATCGACTCCACCAGCAGCGGCATGTCGTCGGTGACGATCTGCACCGCCGCACCGATTCCGGAGCCGTCATCCGGGTGATACACCCGCACCAGCGCGCGACCGGGGCGGCGCGTCACCGCCAGCTCGAGGTGCCTGCGGAAGATCTGGGTGATGCCGGTGATCGCACAGTCCACATCGCCCGCGTCGACGTGGCGGAAGTACGCCTCCTCGAGCGCAGCGAGTTCGCCGCGCAGCGACTGCGGCAAACCCGCGGCCCACGCCGCGCTGGACAATTCGGACGAGACGGTCATTTTTCGCCAACTCCCTCGGATATCGGTTCCGTAACAAAGTGACGCCGGTCCGAGGGTATCTGTGCGCCGATGACGCGTGGGTGAAATCCCTTTCGACATCCGGGTGTTCACCACGACCGCGGAATTCGCCGCTCGTGTGCCGGGGTCGCAGGCGACGACCTCGGACCACAACACAGAATCGGACCCGCTAACGTCAGGTGAGCGCTACAGGTCGCATCCGTGGCGGCAGCGGCGCCGCACCGGTACCTCGGGTCAGCTCGACCACCGCGCCGGCGGCCGAAGCCACCGATTGCTCGAACTGCGCCTGCGCATTCACGTCTCCCACCCTAGCGAGCTACGCACGGGTAGGTGTCACTCCTGTTCCGCGTTCGCGACAAAGACTTTTCGCGCCGTCCCCCCGCGAGCGTTCGATTCCCCTTCCGGCTCTGCTCTCCGGCTTCGCCGCCTCCCACGGCACATCAGCAAACACCAGGCAGTAGCCGCCCCGACGCCGTACGCACGCCCGCAGTGGCAGCGGGTTCGCACACGGCGAAATCGACTCGCCGACATCCGGTCCGGCCGTCGCCCATATCGAACGGGGACGGGCGCGGAGAGTTGCCGGGGCGGAGTGGGTGCGGCCCGTGCACCCACTCCGCGGTGAAATCAGCCCCGGGTCAGCTTGCGGTGCGTCACCCGGTGCGGGCGGGCCGCCTCCGGGCCGAGCCGCTCGACCTTGTTGGCCTCGTAGGCTTCGAAGTTGCCCTCGAACCAGAACCATTTGGCCTCGTTGTCGGAGTCGCCCTCCCACGCGAGGATGTGGGTGCAGGTGCGGTCGAGGAACCAGCGGTCGTGCGAGATGACCACGGCGCAGCCGGGGAACTTCTCCAGCGCGTTCTCCAGCGAGCCGAGGGTCTCTACGTCGAGGTCGTTGGTCGGCTCATCGAGCAGGATCAGGTTGCCGCCCTGCTTGAGGGTCATCGCCAGGTTCAGCCGGTTGCGCTCACCACCGGACAGCACGCCCGCGGGCTTCTGCTGGTCGGGGCCCTTGAAGCCGAATGCGCTCACGTAGGCCCGCGACGGCATCTCCTGCTGGCCGACCTCGATGTAATCCAGGCCGTCGGAGACGACCTGCCAGACCGTCTTCTTCGGATCGATGCCCGCGCGGTTCTGGTCGACGTAGCTCAGCTTGACCGTCTCGCCGACCTTCACCTCGCCGCTGTCCGGCTGCTCGAGCCCGACGATGGTCTTGAACAGCGTGGTCTTACCGACGCCGTTGGGACCGATCACGCCGACGATGCCGTTACGGGGCAGGGTGAACGACAGGTCCTTGATCAGCTGGCGGTCGCCGAAGCCCTTGTCCAAGTGCTCGACCTCCACCACCACGTTGCCCAGGCGCGGGCCCGCGGGGATCTGGATCTCCTCGAAGTCCAGCTTCCGCATCTTCTCGGCCTCGGCCGCCATCTCCTCGTACCGGCCGAGACGGGCCTTGTTCTTGGCCTGCCTGGCCTTCGCACCGGAACGCACCCAGGCGAGTTCTTCCTTGAGCCGCTTCTGCAGCTTCTGGTCCTTCTTGCCCTGCACCTCGAGCCGCTCGGCCTTCTTCTCCAGGTAGGTGGAGTAGTTGCCCTCGTACGGGTAGGCGCGGCCGCGATCCAGCTCGAGGATCCACTGGGCGACGTTGTCCAGGAAGTACCGGTCGTGGGTGACCGCGAGCACGGCGCCCTGGTACTGGGCCAGGTGCTGCTCGAGCCAGTTCACGCTCTCGGCGTCCAGGTGGTTGGTCGGCTCGTCGAGCAGCAGCAGATCCGGCTTGCTCAGCAACAGCTTGCACAGTGCCACCCGGCGGCGCTCACCACCGGAGAGGTTGGTGACCGGCTCGTCCGGCGGTGGGCAACGCAGCGCGTCCATCGCCTGCTCGAGCTGGGAGTCCAGATCCCACGCGTCGGCATGATCCAGATCTTCCTGGAGCTTGCCCATCTCCTCCATGAGCTCGTCGGAGTAGTCGGTGGCCATCAGCTCGGCGATCTCGTTGAAGCGATCCAGCTTCACCTTGATCTCGCCCATGCCCTCCTCGACGTTGCCGCGGACGGTCTTCTCCTCGTTGAGCGGAGGTTCCTGCTGCAGGATGCCGACGGTGGCGCCGGCGGCGAGGAACGCGTCGCCGTTGTTCGGCTGGTCCAGTCCGGCCATGATCTTCAGCACGCTGGATTTACCCGCGCCGTTCGGGCCGACGACGCCGATCTTGGCGCCGGGAAGGAAGTTCAAGGTGACATCGTCGAGCACGACTTTGTCGCCGTGCGCCTTGCGAACCTTCTTCATCTGGTAAATGAACTCAGCCATAAGTGTGAAGCCTATCGGTGCGAGAGATGAGCGGACGAAGCAGAGCTACCCTGCCGCCAGGACGAAGACCGGTCGTGCGATCAAGCGTCGACAGGCTCGGGCGCGCTGCCGCGAGCCGGCGCCGAACCGGCGGTAGCGACATTCTCCCCCGGCGCGTCACCGACCGGCACCCGACCTTCAGCGCTGGAAGCCTCGGAAGTATTCCGTGACGGCAGGTCGGACCACCGCGTCACCTGCGCGGTGCAGCGGGACAGGTCGGGTCCCACCGCGGTCGCGCGCATCTCCAGATCCCGTCGTTCGACGCCGTCTTTGCTGCGGTACTCGTGCGAACGCAGCTGGCCGTAGGCGATGATCGGATCGCCGCGCCGCAGGGACGCGTCGACACCGGCCACGAGCCTGCGCCAGCAGCTGACGGTGAGATACAACGTTCCGTTGTCCACCCATTGCCCCGACGTGTGATCCAGCCGACGGGAATTGCTCGCCAGCCGGAAGGTGACCACCTGCTCGCCATTGGTCAGATCGCGCTTGACCGGATGGGTGGCGATCGTTCCGATCACGGTCGCGTTCGCCTCGTACATGATTACGCCCCTTCACATTCGGATCCGGGTCTGCCCGGATTTCCTCCCCCTCCAGGAGGCACTTCCAGGGTGCGCCGATTCCGCGAAAGCCGAGCGACCCGTTCCCGGAATGTGCACAACTCCCCTGAATGTGAAAAACGAGCTTTCACGCTCGCGCGGTCAGAACACCGCCACGTCGGTATTGGCTCCGCAGAGGACGATCACCGGTCGCTCGTCCGGCGCGGGAACGTACGCGCCGCTGTGCACGGCCGCCAGCGCCGCGGCGCCCGCCACCTCGACCAGGATGCGGAATTCGCGCCACAGATACTCGCGCGCCGCGGTGATCGCGTCGTCGCTCACCAGCAGCGACCGCACGTCGTGCCTGCGGGCGAGGTCGAGCGCGATGTCACCGATCCGCGTCGGCCCCAGGGTGTCGACCGTGATTCCGGACCCGACGATGTCGACGGGACGGTCCTCGGCCAGCGCTGCGCGCAGGACCGCCGCGCCCTCGGGCTCGATCCCGATCACCTGCTGACGGCGCCCGATCGCGGCCGCGATCCCGGCCACCAGTCCGCCCCCGCCCACCGCGGCCAGCACCGGCGGACGCCCGCGCACCTGCTCTTCGAGTTCCAGCCCGACGACGCCGATGCCCGCGACCACCGCGGGCAGGTCGTAGCCGTGCAACAACAGCGCGCCGCGTTCGGTGGCCAGGTCCGTCGCGTGCGCCAATGCCTCGGCGTAGGTGGTGCCGTGCCAGAGCACTTCGGCGCCGTGCGACCACATCGCGGCGACCTTCGTGTGCGGCGCCGTCTCCGGGACGACGACCGTGCAGCTCTTGTCCAGCCGTGCCGCGGCCAGCGCGGCCGCGATGCCCGCGTTGCCGCCGGAGGCGATCACCACCTCATCGACGCCCTCGCCCGACTCCAGCAACGCGTTGAGGCTGCCGCGCACCTTGAACGTGCCGCCGTGCTGGAGGTGCTCGAGTTTCATCGTCACCGGCACCGGGCCCGACGGGCTCGCCACGGACGTGTGGAAGACGGGCGTCTTGCGGATCCGGCCCGCCAGCCGCTTGCGTGCCGATCGCACGTGCGACCGTTCCACCCGCCCGGCCGGTCTGTGTGGGGAGACCATGGTGGCGCGTTCACTCACTTACGCACTTCTCCATCTCGCTTGGCCAGCTCGGCGAACATCGCGTTGTGTGCGGCGAGAGCGGCGTCGTTGTCGCGTTCGGCGGCGCGGTCGGTGCGCCGCGCGAGCCGCTGGTCGCTGCGCGACCATTGGATCAGCAACGCCAGCATCACCACCACCAGGGGCACTTCACCGCTGGCCCAGGCGAGGCTGCCGCCGGTGCGCTGGTCGCCGAGCAGATCGCCGTTCCAGCCGAGACCGAGACCGCGGTAGAACCAGCCGCCGAGCACCGTGGTCATGCTCATCAGCGCGATGCCGAAGAACGCGTGGAACGGCAGCGAGCCGAACACCATGGCCAGCTTGGTCAGCGGCTCCACCTGCCTCGGCTTGGGATCGATGCCGATCACCACCCAATAGAACAGGTAGCCGCTGAGCAGGAAGTGCAGGTTCATCAGCAGGTGCGCGGCGTGCGAGTCGGCGTAGGCGTCGAAGATGCCGCCCAGGTACAGCGCGTAGAACCCGCCGACGAAGATCGCCGAGGCCACGATGGGGTGGGTCAGGAAACGCGACACCGGGTTGTGCACCGCGGCGAGCAGCCATTCCCGCGGACCTGGCACGCCGCCGCGACCCGCCGGTGGCAGCGCGCGCAGCGCCAGCGTCACCGCACCACCCAGCGCGAACAGGATCGGCGCGAGCATCGACAACGCCATATGCGCACCCATGTGCACGCTGAACATCGCGGGCGAGTACCGGCCGACGCCGGAGGAGGTCGCGACGAGCAGCACCACACAGCCGGACAGCCAGGCGAGCGTCCGCCCGGCCGGCCACACGTCACCCCGTGCGCGCAGGCGCCGCACGCCGAGCAGGTAGAGCACCGCGAGCACGATCGACAACGTCCCGAAGATCAGATCGAACCGCCAGTCGAACAGCAGGCGGGCGACGCCGGGCGGCCCGGCCAGGTCGTAGCCCAGTTCCACCTCGACCGGAGTCGGGACGGAATCCGGCGGTGGCGGCGGCGTGCGACCGAGCCCCACCGCCAGGCCGATGGTCGCGGCGAAGATCAGCACCTCGACGCCCGCGTACCGGATCAGCGCCGTGCGGTCGCCGGGATCGGCCGCCAGGGCGGGCAACGCGGCGCGGCGCTGCAGATAGCCGAACACGCCGAGTATCGCCAACGCCACGGCTTTGGCCAGCACCAACCTGCCATAGGTACTGGTCAAAAGCTCGTCCAGCGGCACCCGGACCCAGGAGTTGATCACGCCGCTGACGGCGATCACGGCGAACGCGACCGTGGCGGTCAGCGAGAAGCGCCGCGCCGCGACGTCGGTGTACGCGCCCCCGCGCACGGCATGCGCCAGCACCGCGAACAGGCCGCCGACCCACACCGCGGAGGAGACCAGGTGCAGGATCAAGCTGTTGGTCGCCACGTCGTGCGACCCGCCCGAGGAGGAATGGCCGGTCAGCGCCAGCGGCATCATGGTGGCGATCGCGGCGCCGAGCAGAACCGGGGTCCAGCCCCAGCGCAGGGCGAGCCGGCAACCGACCGCGACGATCAGAGCGAAGACGACGGTCGTCCGCCAGGCCCCGGCCAGCTCGATCTGACCGATCGCCCGCCACAGACCATCCGGCCGCAACACCTGCCCCACCGGCTGCCCCGTGGTGTCCGAAACAGTCAGCGGTACCAAGAGCGCCGCGCAGCACGCCCACAGCACCGCGAAGTTGGACGCCCGGCGCACCGCGCGGTACCCGCCGACGTCCAGCAGCCCGTTGCGCTGCGGTGGGACGAGGAAGGCCGCGAACAGCAGCGAACCGACCGTCAGCGCCGCCGACAGATCGGCGAGCGCCCGGATCGCGGGCAGGCCGTAGGTGGTCGGCGCGCCCGGGTCGGGGATGCCGAGCAGACTCAGCGCCTGCGCCGCCGACAGCCCCACCACGAGCGCCGCGACCACCGCCGCGATGGCGCCGGCCAGCGCGGTGACCGTCGCGAACGTCGCCCCGGACCGGGCAGCCTCGGCTCGGGGAGCGGCGGACGAGGTGGGGACGGACGACATACGACTGAGCGTAGTTCGGCGAGTATTCCGTGGCCCGGTCGGGTTTGTACCGATATCCTGGCCGCGGATCACCACCGGCGCGTCACCTACTGTCTCGGGATGGCTGAAACGTTGCTAACGCTAAGAACCCAGCCACCTGGACGGTCGCTATAATCGACGCGCTGGACAGCACGGCCAATGTCGGCCATCGTGGAACCCGCTGCCTCCGTAGCTCAGTTGGATAGAGCAAGGGCCTTCTAATCCCTAGGTCGCAGGTTCGATTCCTGCCGGGGGCGCAACCACCCCTGTGACCTGCTTATACGCCGGGTCACAGGGGTATTACCCACCGAGCGCAATGCTCAAACACCATGCAACTCGGCCTGTGGACGTTCTGCAGGGGACGATCCAGCGAGCGCCGGCCGAGGACTTCGCGAGCGAGTTGCGGCAGCACAACAGGTCGCCGGGAACGATCGACACCTGCTGCCGCGAAGTCATGCCGGGCTTGCGCTCAGTTCGGCCGGACAGCGAACGCGATCGAGCAGCAGTCATCCGCTCGGTTCGATTCCGCCCCCCTCGCCGACCCGAGGATCCGGACCGCGGGGTGGCCCTCGGTGGATCTTCCGCTGGTGATGGCGAGCGCGCGGAGGCCGGGTATGCCGATCACACTTCGGGACGATGCCGCTGATACGCGTCGACGTGTAGCGGCCTTATCTCCGGCGGTTGAAGTTTTGTGACGTACTCGTGGATGACCCACTGCGGCGTGCCGACGATAATGCCGTTGATCTCCGCGTCGGCGAATCCGACGGCGATGGCCTCGCGTGGATCAATTCTGGTCTTGGTCGAATCTTCGAAGGCGTATGCGGGCAGGCGACTGCGCCATTCCCCGTAGCTCTCGGTCAAACCGTATCTCTGCAACATTCCGTGGGCGTCTTTCAGTACAGTGACAAGATCATCGCTGAGCGCAAAGTGGGTGGCGTGATCGATAGCGTGGGCGAATTCGTGGCAGACATCGTCCGCATATGTTTGCGCACTGCTCGGATGCAATCCATATAGGCGACGGCGGTCGCCCTCCGCGAGAGCCATCTTCCGATCGGATGCATACTGCAAACTGACTGTCAATATAGTTCGGGCAGGGGAAAGCTTGCCGGTCTCGACGTTCTTCGTCCATAGACCGCGGGCAGTGGCGCGCGCCCCCACCAAGAAATCGATCTTCAAGACGCGGATGTTGGTCATGAGCTTGCGGAAACCGGGAGCGTACTGATATCTGCCGAGCAGGTCATCCAATTTCCCCAGGACTTCCCGTACCGTTCTCTCCGGGATATGAGGACTGATGAGCCCGGACAGCTCGATATAGGGGTGATCGAGCTCGAAGTTCGCGACCAATCTGGTCTTGGCCTGTGCTTCATCGTCGAGCCCGGCCGTCCACAGCGGATGCTCAGGGGCGTGCTGCGCCACCTTCTGCAACGCGGACATAGCCGCCATCTGCGTATCGAGCACTGTCCTCGAGATCGACTCGGGAAATGCCAGTCGTGCCAGCGAGTCCCCAACGGACTTCACCAGCCGTCCGATCTCGACGATGTCTTGCCGATGGAGGTGGTGGTCCTGCCACACTCTGCGGCCGTTGACGTCGCGAACGAAGACGGCGGCGAAGGGGCTCGGTTTGCCGGTGATCGCCGCGAAGAGGCCCAGCATGTCGACTGCGCGGGGGTTGTCGAACGCTCCCTCGGCCACGTAATCCCGGAAGAGGACGTGGTACACCGGTGGCTGCAGTCGCACCTCGGCGATCGGCGCGCCCATCGATCTGCCGATTATCGCTTTCGTCCACTCCGCCATGGCCTGATCGACATCGTCGTAGACCTCCCGGAGGACTTGTATGTCGTCCTCGAAGGTCAGCAAGTCGATCGTGACACCCGGGCGTCCCCGCATCGCCTGGATCTGCTTCACATCGGGCGTCTCCGCGACCTTGTCGAGTCCTCTCATGATTTCGTCGGCCTGTTCGAGCGACCTCGCCTGTTCCGACGATGAGCTGTCGGTCGGCAGGGACCACGGAGTGGTACCCGACGGCTCGGGGCGATGGGTGGAATCCGCCGGGTCGGACGCGCCGGTCCGATTGGTCGAGCGTGACCACGGCGTCGACTGATCCTGGGGACGGTTCCCGAGGAGCCCGGATGGGCGATCGCCTTCCGGCGACTCGACGCCCTCTGGTTCGGCATGAACGGGATCCGGCATCGCGGGTTCGACACGCAGCGCGGGATCCTCGTGCACCGGCCGCCGACCGACTGGCTCGGGCGCGGACTCCGACGGGCGGTTACCGATCCGGCCACCGGGCCGGTCTGTGCTGGTGCGCGGGGGACCGTCGGCAGGCGTCGCCGACTTCGGCCACGGCACCTCCTTCGCACTCTTCGCAGTCGCGCCTAGCCGGTAGAGCTGGGCAAGACGGTCGGGGAGGCTCACTTTTTGTCGCTTGGCACGCTTCTGGATATTGAAGACCAGTCTGCGAGTTTGTTCGGCGGCCGACTTTCGGATGGTCCCGCGCATCGCGGGGCTGTTGACGTATTCGCGAGCCTCCTGCGCGGCAAGCTCGGGTGTAGCCGCGTGCTCGTCCTCGAGGAGACGCCGGCGGACTGCCTGTTCGGTTTCTTGTTCCCGCTGCCGGTATTCCTCGTAGCACTTCATGACGAAACGCGTCGCGTCCGGCGCGATGGCCGGGTCACAGTCGACACTTCGGACCATCTCGAGGGCTTCGGCGAGGGCCTTCGGAACGGACCCGGATGCCCCGGCGGTCTGCTTGCTTCGGTGTTGGGGATCGGCCGGGTCCGAGATGTCGGGCGGCCGACTTCCGATGAACCCGCCGGGCCGGTGCGGGCCGGGCGGCGTGATGGTTTCGTCGAACAGCGTGGGGGGCTCGTAAGCGACACCCTCGAGCGGAACGGTCGCCAGCATTCGCACTCGCAGCCGCCCATCGTGCGCCTCGACCGCCAGCGCGCCGGTGTATTTCAGGCCACCCCAGCGCCGTGATGCCCGCCCGACCGCTGCGGATACCGCAGAACTCACCTGGTCTGCACCGAAATCCGTTGCCAGCCCCGCGAACTGCGCGGAGTCTACGGCTACGATGCTTTTTCGAGTTACCCACAGGTGCACCGACCAGGACTCCGTTTCACCTGCCCGAGCCCGCCATTCGAACGTGCCGAACCCTTTGCCCAGCAACTCCGACTCGAGAGCTCGACGGGCGCGGACCACGGTCGATCCGGACAGCGTTCCGAGGACCGTGATGCCGTTGTCGTCGTCTCTGCTCGACAGCGAAACTTCGACGCTGTCGCCGGCCGCGGCGGCCAGACCGTAGTTCACCAGCGACGCGGCGACATCGACCAGTTGGGTGGGGACCGAGGTGGTGGCCGCTGTGAGAGAAGTCAACGACTCCGCCAGCGAAGTACGTACCTTTGACGCAGGTGTATCAGGTGCGAACACCGCGGATACGCGGCGAGGTGAATCGTTCGAATCGGCTGGGGAGTCCGGTGGGCGGCTGCCGATGATGCCGTCGGGGCGGTCTCGGAAGCTACCCGGAGGATCTTGTGGCTGAACGAATGTGGCGACCACATCATCGGTATCGGGGTGGAACATGACACCGTCGGACTCGGATACCCACCTCGTCATCCGCTCGTGAAAGGCCCTGAACACCGGTGAAACCTGTTCGGCTTCGGCACCTGGGTCACAGTCGCGGTACTGCACGATGATGTGTTCGCCCTCACGATAGACGACTACATCGACGTGTCCGGGCGCTCGGCGCAATGGGCCGAGTGTCAGCGGCACCCGCACCTCATCGGGGCTTTGGGTGATGTCTTCGCGATCGGTCCGCACCCAGAAACGGTCGTCGTACACGCCGAAGGTCGCCTCGATGCTGTTCAGCAGGCCCCACTTGCGCATAGTGAACAGATCCGGCAGCGATGGCAATTCGCCCTGCCACAGCCGACCGAGGGATTCGTTGTTGAAACTGGTGTCGGTGAGGTCGAATCCTGCTCGTATCAGCACATCGCGTAACTGGGTTGTGCACATCGGGTCGGACAGGCCGCCCAATGCATAGGGATACAGTTGCCCAACCGGGCGGCCGTCCTCGTCGGTGTAGACCACCCCCCAGGCGGCCGCCTCGTCCCCCATGGCAGCCAGCACGTGCATGATGTGGGCGTGTTCGTTCTCACCGACCATCCGGCCCCACCGGTCCATGACAAAGGAAATCCCTTCTGCCCCGGTCCGTAGTGGTTCGAATGACGTGCCTTGCAGCGTGAGGAATTGCCCGTCGCGTACGCCGAGCACCCGAGGATGAAAATTCGCGCCGATGGCTTCCCGATAGTCGTCGTCGGTGAACGGTTCCTCGGACGTCACCGGATGCGAGGCATAGGCGGGCCGGATAGGTCTCGGCGTTTCCGAACCGTGGCGGGCCAGGACGGTGAGATCATCGACGACCCGGGTCACCCTCTGCGGCAACAGTGGATTCTTCTCGAGCCCGCGAAGAGTGCTGGACCGCATCTCGGATGCCGCCGCGTCGGCCGCGTAGGCAAGGGCTTCGTGAATATCGATGCGCAGCTGGAGGAGCGACAAGCCCGCGTCGGCGGCGGGCCGGGACGATCCGAGACGATCCACCGCTGCCGCGACCGCGTGGTCCACCTCGCGAAGCCGATCCACCGCCTGATCGACATCTCGGGTTCGGGTGAGGAAATACAGTGCCGCGCGGTAGGCATCCGGAATGTACTGCGCGGCCGCCGCGCCGAAGGCGCGATCCGAGCCGGTGAGCGCGTGCGCGAATTCTCCTGCCTCCGCGGGCAGCGACCGCAGCGACCGGATCAGTTCCGCATCCCAGTCGCCGCCTCGGTGTTCGGTCAGGAAAGCATCGGCGCGTCGCGCCCAGTCCCCTGCGTCGGCCCCGGCTGCCTGGCCCCGCTCGGCGGCCATCAGCAGCCGCTCCGGGAATCGGGTCAGCAGGTCGAGCAGACCATCGGGATCGTCGGTGGACGCCGATAGCGGCGTCGCTGCCATCGGGAGCGCTCCGATGAGGTGGAAGACGGCGGTCGCGGCGTCGGCTGCGGCCTGGGCATCGGCGATCGACGGTCTGGCACCGCTGTCGGTGAGCCGCCGCCATCGCTCTGTCGCCAAGGCGATCTGTGCTCGCGCCGTCCCGATGGCCACGTCGACCGCGGGTGGTCGGCCGCGATGCACGGCTGCCATATGAGCCGACGATTCAGCCTGCCTTTCGGCGAGGAATCGCTGTACTGCACCATCCGACAGCTGGGCGGCCCAGTCAGTGAGTTCCTGGTGCGTGGCATACACCGGGTCCGGCATCGAGGCGTCGTCCCGGACCGCTGAATCTTCCTCGACGGGCCGCCGACCGTCCGGCTCCGGTGCGGAACCCGGTGGGCGGTTGCCGAGAGAGCCGTCGTTCGTGGTCGGCCGGCTCGGCGGCTCCGCAGCGGAGGAGTCCTCCGGCCTGCTGCCGATATAGCCGCTCGGTCCGGCATCGAGGCTTGTGGACGAGCCGACCACTCGGCCGTTCAGCTGCCGTCGGATGAGGTTCAGCAAACGGCGGCGGCTGCCCGCCTCGAGCTGCGCACACCACTGCGTGAGCACATCGCCCGGGTACTCGGGTGCGTACGGCTGCATGAGCAGACGCCACCGGCCCGATGGGTCCTTACCGACCGTGACACGCGCTGACATGCCACCGAGGTCGAGCACTTCGCTCGAGCGCTCGGTCAACGGCGCCTGTTGTTCCGTGATCGGTGTGGAGCGGACGATATCTCGGGGGGCTTCGAGGACGATTCGGCGCAGCGCCGCCAGGGCGCCGTGCGGATCGTCGGGGTCGTCGGCCCGGGTTGGCCTGCACGCTTCCTCGACCGCCCGGTCGGTCAGTAGGTGGCCGCTGGACGTCGTCGTGTAGGCGGTGTCACCGGGGCCCTTGAACACCCTCGGCGGGAGCGCCGCTATCCACTGCTCGAAACTCGGTCGCTTCGACGCTTTCCCAGGTTTGGTTCCCGGCTTGTCGAGCGCTCCCACGCTGCACAGCCGCAGGTACTCGTGCAGCAGCCGGCCCGGGACCAGTCTCCGGCTCGGATCGGCGTCGTCGGGCCGCAGATGCTCGTCGCGGACCTCGCCGTCGGACCGCAGCCGCACGGCGGTGTACGAGATCCGCAGGCGGCCACCGTCGCGCGGGATCGTGTCCAGCAGGTCCGGGCGTTCGGTGAACAACTCGCGCAGGACACGGCCGTGCCCGCCCATACTCGCGACGATCAGGCCGGTCGGCTCGCCGTCCCGGTCCATCCGTACCGCCACCTGCGGGTGCCCCTCGATCGGCAGCACGGTGGGCGACCGCAGCGTCTCCTCGATCAGCGCGCCCGACACGTCGGCGTCGACCAGCTCGGCCAGTCGCGTCGGCGCACCCGCGGCATCCTCGGCCCGCTCCCACTCGTCGAACCTGGCAATCAATCGCTGTGCGTCGGGCCGTCGTTGCACCCATTCGGCCAAGCCCTGGAACTCACGCCGCCAATTCTTCTTGTTGAACGGCAGGAAGGCCCGCGATTCCCGGCTCGGTGGCACGTGCAGCTCCCCGCCGGTCGCCGAGGGCTGCGTCCACAAGCCGGGTCCGAACTCGACCCGTACCGTATGTGACCAATTCGCCAGCATGGTTTCGCTGAGGGCCGCGATCGTCGTAAGTTCGACCCCGCTCAATTTGGTCGCGCCGCGGCGCGGCTGAGACACCAGCCAGGAGCAATCGGCGCCGAACGAAAGCACGGAGGCGGAGTCAGCCCTGCCATCGGCATTGCCGTTTGCCACCGCGACATGCATCAACCGCTCCGGTCCGCCCGGCTCACCAGCGCCGAACCACATCACCACGTCACCCCGCTGTGGGCGTGGCCCAGTGTCTGGGTCGGAGAGGGTTTGCCGTCCGGACGGAACGAGGAGGTCGGGTAGTTCGCGCACCCAGCGCTGGGCGAAGTCGTCGGGATCGTTCCAGTTGTAGATCGCCGGGACCTGCTCGCGGCCGAGTGCACCGGCGGCGACGGCGGCGGCCACCACCATGTCGATGCAGCTGCGCGGCACGTCGTCGGGAAGCCGTTCGTCACTCGACCAGCCCCAGTCGGCGAAGAGGCTGTCCGGATCGAGCTGACACCAGTAGAACGTGTCTTTCCGGGTGACGTACCCGAGCAAGAACTCCACGACACCGGCCGGCGCGGGTACCGCGGGGTCTTCCACCGCGTCGGCCCCGACCATCCCAGCCGTTTCTCCCTCGCCGCCGAGCCGCGCCCACGGCGTGGGCCTGTCTGCGGAATCACCCGGGTCGCGCGGTCTGCTCCCGATGAATCCGCCGGGCCCCGTCCCGCCCTCGCCTTGCGCGGAATTGCCGCGCGACACCGGTGGAATCGGTGGGTCATCCGGCTGTGCCCTCGCCGTAGTCCACGGCGTCGGCCGGTTCTGCTCGCTTGTCTCGATATCGGACTCCGGTTCACCGGCCCGCTCTCGCGGTCTGCTACCGATGAATCCTTGGTCGTCTGTGGCGGTCGGGCTGACGACGACAGTTACGGGTCCCGGCGCCAGCCGCAGCACAGTACCGTGCCGGTCGATCGCCAGTACTTCGCGCAGGTTCGGGATGAGGTGCCGACGCAGTGCCGAACTCAATTCGGCCGGGTCCACGGCCGAGTCGGTCAGGTTCACCACGATCCGATCGGCCTGGCGTTTCACATACACCTTGCGGCGGATCTCGAAGCAGATATTGCTGACTTTGCCGGTAGTCGGCGAGTAGCAGTCGAAGATCCGACCCTCGATACGGAAGTCGGGCAGCCGCGCGCCGGATTCGTCAGGGTGCTGCTCGACCCGGAAGCCGGCCCGAGCGAGGACAAACGCCGCCTCGTTCTGCCGCTGCAAGCCCCGCTGTGCGTGCCGGAAACCGGGCGGCACGGGACCGGGGCCGAGGACCGGGACGACCGCCTCCGATCCGGATGGCACCGCATCGGGTTGGGAATCACGAGACGGTCTGGTGAGGCCGGCGCCGCCCGCATCCTCGCGGTACCTGGCCGAGGCGGGTTCATTCTGCTGCGCCGGGAGGTCCCGTGGCGGGCCGCCGGGCCGAGGCGTGGATTCCTCGGGGCGGCTGCCGATGTGGCTGTCCGGCCGGTCCGGTCCGGTGGGCTGGTGCCCGGGAGCGCCACTGTCGGCGGTCCTGGTCCCGCCGATGCCGGGAAGGAGAGATCCGACCGCGGCCGCCACCACCGGCGCGAATCCGGGCAGGGCGGCGATCCGCTCGGACTCGCCTTGGGCGGACCGTCGGCTTCCGGTCTTGGTGTTCCAGCCGGAGAGGATCCGATCGGTGACGACACCGGTGACGGCGGAGGCGAGCAGCCGGGCGGTGCGGGCGTCGCCCTCCGCGACCACGTCGTCGAAATGCGCGGCCAGCATGGCCCGGTGCCGGTCGTGCAGCCGGTGCGCTCCGGGGCCGGGTGCGAACAGGTCCAAGTGCAGCACGCGGGCCTCGTCCGGATGCGCTGCGAGGGCGGTGAGGTAGGCGTGGACGGCGGCCCGCAGCCGTGCCGACGGGTCGTCGGGCACGGCGGCCGGCATCGCGGCCCGGACGGCGATCCGCACCCGTTCGACGGCCGCCGCGCAGGCGGCCTCGAAACCGTTTCGCTTGTCGGAGAACAAGTTCTGATACGTCTGAGGTGATACTCCGGCGCGCCGCTGAACGGTCTCCGGAGACATGTCGGCGTAACCCTGCTCGGCCGTGACCGCGATCAGCTGTGTGAGGATCCGCTCCCGCTCCTCGGGTTCCGCCCGTCCCGCCGAGCCGCTGCGCTGTTCCCGTGCCGAGCCGGCAGCATCGGCCGGGTCGCCGGCCGCCGAGCCCACTGCCGGGGCCATCGTGCCCTTTCGGAGCAGATCGAGGAGTCCTCGGCGAAGGTCAGGCACGGCGGTGGCGTCGCCGGTCGCGGCCCAGTCGGCGAGCACGCCGCGGACCGCCGCCGCCAGGGCGCGGCGTCGCGGGGTCGACGTGTTCGAGTCCTCGAACACGGTCGCGAGCGTGGCGGCGATCTCCTCGACCACGCCCACCTCGAGTTCGGCGCGTGTCCCCGGATCCGCGGCGAATCCCTCGACGAGCAGGAGGCGCGCCGTGGCCGGGCGTGCGGCCAGGGCGCTCACATACGTATCCACCGCGGTGGTGACACGGGCGGCGCGGTCGGACGCAGGCACGGCAGCCACTTCGTCGACGACCAGTTGGCTCAGGTTGCTCAGGGCCTCCCGGTGTGCCTTGGCCAGAGCGCTGGACGTGGTCAGGAAGTGGTCCAGGAAGGCGTGCGGCGAGATCCGCCCGCGCCGGCAGACCTCGTCGATGGTGGTCGCGCCGAATCCCTGCGCCGCCACCGTCGCCACGAATGCCTGCAGGATGCCAGCGCGCGAACCGTGAAGTCGCGCGGCGGTTTTCGCGGACCGACAGAAGAGCCACTCGTCCACCGGCGCCGCCGCGAGCCGGATGGGCAGCGGGTCTCGCGTCGGCGCGAACTTCACGACCGTGTAGCCCATGACGGCCCGCCGTACCGCGGGATCGGTTTCCATCGCGTCGGCCACGTCGAGTATCAGCTCGTAGTCGGTTCCTTCACCGCGTACCACCACATGCCCGTTTTCGAGCGACACCTGGGCGCGAGACGACCGGATGTCCCGGGGAGGGTGTGGATCGGCGTTCACGGCGGCATGCACGAGCATCTTCGCGCTGCGTTTGCGGGTGAACGGTTGCAGCAGTTGCTGCAGCCGGCCCGCGGCAGCCCAGGCCGCAGGCACATCGTCGAGTACCGAGCCGAGCGCAGCAACCCAGATGTCGATCTGCGGCGCCGCACCGAGATGCTGCTCGACGATGTTGAACCGTTCCGCCTCCTCGCGATACTCGCCCAGCTCGGTGAGGAACCTGCCCACTCCGCTGGACGACGGCACCACCACCGGCACCCCCTGCTCGATCGCCTCGACGGCCACCAAGCCGAAACCCTCAGCGCGTGAGGGCATCACCACGACCGTCGCGGAACGGATATCCGCCTGCAGCACCGCACGATCCGAAGTCCGCGGCGCCACCTCGACCGCGTCCGGGTGGCCGACCAGCCTGACCAATTCGGCGCGGGCCGAATCGACACCGCGTCTCGGATAACCGCGCACAACCAGCCGCACGTCTCGCCCGCCGGCCCGAAGCCGCCGCACCACGCGGGCGATCTCCGCAACCCCCTTCAACGGGTCGTCCGCACGTCCGAACAACAGGATTCGGGCCGGGTCCCCCGGCGCGGGGACCGGCGGCTGTTCGGCCGGCAACAGACCCGGCTGCAGTTCGTGCACCGAGCCGTGCCCCGCCATGACCGCCGAGGACAGCGCGTCGGCAGCGAGCACCGGTCCCAGCCCTGCCACCAGATGTGCACGCCGCGCCAGATAGACATCGGCCGCGAGCTTGGCCCGGCCACGTTCCGGATTGTTGCCGAGGGTGTGAAACAGCATCGGCGTCAGATGGTTGACGCGAACGAGCTTCGCGGCGGGGTACCGCTCCTCGGCAGCCAGCGCAGCGGCGAGACCGTCGCCCGCATCGTGCACGATCACCAGATCCATCGATTCCGGCAGTTCGTCCCAGTTGGACAGCATCCGCTCACGCGTGAGAGCGAACGGCCCGCTTTCGCGGTGGCCGATCACCTGCACACCCTGGATCCGGGGAGCGCGTCCCACCTCTCCTGTCCGAACCGTCACCGCGTGCCCGGCCTCCGCCAGTGCCTGGCACAGCCCCACGGTCAGCGTGGCCATGCCGGTTCCGCCCAATCCCCACTGGGGGCAGCACACCAGAATCCGCTGTCTGGTGAAGTCGAAGCGCAGTCGATGCCAGACCTGGCCCGCAGGCACGGGATCGGCGGTCTCGATGTCGATGCGGCAGTCCGCCTCGGACAGCTCGCTGCGCAGTTCCGTCAGGGTCACACCAGGATCGGGGTCGGTGGCGTCCGGCCGGGTGTAGTCGAACTGAGCGACCAATCGCGGCCGGCCGTCGGTGTCCTGTGCGGAGGTCACGACGATCACAGGAGCATCCCCGGTCCGGGAGCGGGCGATCTCCGCGATCCGCGGTATCGCGTCGATCACGCCGTCCGACATCCCCGACGAATCCGATTCGGGCAATCGAGCCGCGACGGTGGCGGCCAGCATCGCGGGGTCGGACATGTGAGCGCCCGGCCCGACAACCACCTGCCAATGGAAACCGCTGTACTTGTCCCGCATCTCGGCCGCGTGCGCGCGGGCGTCGCGGTAGGCGTCCATCAGTGTGTAGATCGAGTCGATCGCCAACCGATCGGCGATCTCCCGCAACTTCGCGGCGTGGTCGCGGCGCATGTCCCGGTTGGCCAGCAACCACCCGTCCGGCGGCCGGTATCCGCTGTCGGGATGAATGAAGCCGGCACCGCCGCGCAGGCGGTTCACGAAGGCCTGACGCACGGTGACATGGCCGCCTTCCGGCGGCATGCGCCCGAACCGGTCCGCGAGCCGGAGCGCTTCGTCGACGTTGTGGATTCGAGTGCCCCATTCGGAAAGCACTCGCCCGAAGACACGCGCCGGGTCGAATCGGCGCGACATGAGGTCCTCGAAGGCCAATTCGATGCTCTGCACAACCGCGTCGGGTTCCGACAACGTCTGCAGGTCCGCGGCGGCGACCCACCGGGCAACTCGCAGCGCGGCGTCGAATTCGCCGTCGGTCATCGCCCCCCAGCGCTGCCGCATCTCCTCGACGGCCACGGGTGAGGCGATCATCTGGGTACCGGCCCGCTCGTCGAAACTGGTGCCGTGCACGGCGAATCCGAGCATCCGGGCTGTGCTCGCGTCACAGCCGTGCGACAAGGCACGCTCATGGAGCAACTGCGCCGAGCGCAACTCGTCGTAGCCCTCGGGGTTGTCGCTGCGCCGACCGCCGCCGTAGACGAGATCGCTCCACGCGTCGGCGGCCAGCGCCGCGACGATCTCGCGCAGGTCGGCCCCCTGGAGGACACCGTTGTCCACGATGTGGCGCAGGTCCTCGGCCACGCCCATGCCGTTGTGGTACAGGGCTGTCACCCCGAATTCCCGCAGTTCGAAGGCGTCGTCGTGGAGGTGGTTGGCGCGGCCGACGTCCGGATGACCGTACAGCGTCCGGTTGGCGAAAAGTCCTTCGGCGGCCAGCCGTATCCCGCGCCGGATCTCCGGATCGGTGAGCTGTTCCCGCGGCACCCGCGCCCGCAGCATCTCGGTGACCTCGTCGATCTCGCGCGCGATCACCGCGACGGGCAACGGCGGAGCGGCCGGACTCAGCAGGTGATTCTTGATCCAATCGGTAGCCGCCCGGTCCTGCGTCTCCTGCATCCAGGCATAGACATCGGCGAGCAGGGCGACCTTCGATTCTCCCTCGGCGGGCTGCCACGACCGGTTTGCCAGATCTTCGTGCGACACCAGATCGGTCCCGACGCCGGGCCAACCCACTGATATCCGGAACCGCCCGCGCGCCAGCACCGAGCGCTGTTCGTCGGCTTGGGCCCAGTCTTCCGCCGCGCACCGCCGGTACAGCCATTCCGGAACCGACAGTTCGACGACATCCGGGTCACCCGACACGTCCGAACCCAATACCCGCGCCGCCGCCGCACGTCCCACCACGACACCGTGCTCGGCCAGCAGCCGACCGAGCTCACCGGCATCGATCGGACCGTCCGATCCCGGTGTACCGGCCTCCGCCGTTCTCCGTTCGGCGCCACCTTCCGGATCGAGCGATGGCCGGCGGCCGATGAGACCGTCCGGGCCGCGCGGCCGGGCACGCTGTTCGGAGTCGCCATCACTCGACTGCCCCGCCACCGCCGCACGGAGTTGCTCTCCGGGCGCTGTAGCTCGGTCGGCAGGTGGCGCGGTCTCCGGACGCGAATCACGCGGCCGGCCGCTTTGATTCCACTGGGTGCTTTTGCCCTCCGGCTTCTCCGCACCACTGACCGGCGGGTGCCGGTCGGCGACGATCAGCCGTTCGATGGCGCGATCGAATGTCGAGTAGTAGCCCGCCCGCGTTGTGCCGTGCAGATCGAGGGTCTCCCATTGCCGCCCGTGCTCGGTGGTCAATGGGACGACCAGTCGATCCGTGTACGTCCCATCCTCGGCCATCCGCCGCTTGATCTCGTCCTGGGCATGCCGGATCAACCTTTGGGTACGGTCGTACTCCCCGTGCAGGGCGCGAGTGTCGGGGTCCGCTGCGATGCGTTCTGGTAGCTCGATGACATGCCGGTCGATCCAAGCCTCGTCGTATCCGGCGCGGCGAAAGGCGTCGCGGATGGGCTCGGCAACCGGTCGCACGATTCGTTCCCCGGTATCGGGATCGATGATCAGACGCTGCTCCCGAGAGACCTGCAGGTCGCTGTAACAAGGAATGACGTAGGCGTCGTCGAGGGGGTAGGCGTATCTGGGACTCCCGTTCAATGGACGGAACGTGGCGTCGCTGGCCAGATGAGCCTCGTCCGATGCGGTCGTCTTGGCTTCGTTGCGTAACGGCGTCGTCTCCGTGATCGCGCCGAGCGGCAGGACGACGATCGCGCCGAGCGGGTCGGGCAAGACAGTGCCACTGAGTGTGCGGCGGAGTCCGGCGTATCCGACGTACATGTTGAAGTCTTCCGTGCCCTGCCAGTCCCCAGGCTTGATGAAATGCACCCCGACGGAATGGGCGGCCGTGGTGTTGACGACCTCGTCGTGTGCGCCGGACCGAATCATGCCCGCTGTGGCGATGGCGCGAATGTTCGGGGTGAAGTGCAGATACAGTGTGTCGGCCGGATCCACGAAGGTGCCGAAATCGGATCGGCGCTCCGCCGACTCGTCTGCTACTCGGGTGTACAGATCGGGGGCGGTCTCGGGAATACGCACCATGGTGCGCACGCGGGCAATGGCGTCCGCCAGAGCCCTGACGTTCCTCGCATCGTGATCCCGGAACACGAATCCTCGTATCGACGATTCGGCGAATATGCTTACCGCGGACTTTTCGACAGTCCTCAGTGCGTCATCAACGATCATGGTGATGGGCCGGGGCGCGGCAATGGCGGCTACCGCTTCGACTGCATCTTTTCTGCTACGCAGACCTCGGGTGATCTCCGACAGCAACGGTGCAAGTTCATTTTCCGGGATATCCTGCCAGCCGACGCTGATCTGCCGACGCGCCGCCGATATTTCGGACCGCATCGCGTCGATGCCGTCGAGCAAACCCCGGATCGTCCTGCGCGAACCGCGGTCATAAAGCACTTCCGCCGCGCGGTCGAGCCGGCCCTGGATTCCGCGCTGCAAACGCCGTATCGCGTCATCGGCTCGGAAGAACTCCGCTCGACGCGAATCCAGTTCCGCAAGCCGAACCAGAGCCGCCGTGCGTAACTCCTGGGCATAGCGATCTCGCACCCCGGGAAGCGACGCGATGAGTTTATTGCGCTTGACCGGGACCATCTCGGCAAGCACCCGAATATCCTGCTCGTCGAGACTCGGGTGCGCAGTGATCTCACGCAGGGTCGCGATCATCTGATCACGCTGTCCCTCTGCGGTTTCGGCGTATTCGACCAACCGCCGGCCCAAGAATGCACTCAGCTGATCGCGGACACCCATCAGCGACACCATGTCCACCGTTCCCGGTTCACCGACCAGTGGCGCGAGCGCGTGCTCCAATTCGCGCAGCTGTTCGGTGATCCGGTGGACTGCCTGATCGCGTTCGGTCAGAGCGTCCGACAGTGCGACGGCATGCTCCTCGGTGAGCAGAAGCTGCCCGGGAACGACAACAGGCCCTGTCATCTGCTCAGCGGCGAGATCCCCCGCAGGAAGAAACGAAATCGCCTCGGGTGATCGACCGCCGATCGAGCCCTCATCTGCGAGGTGTGGTTCGCCATCACTGTCCTCGCCGGAGTGGCCGATGGAGTCCGCTCCCGTGCCGCGACTTTCCGGCTCGTCGGAGTTCCCCGGTAACGAGCCGTCGCCGACCGGGCGATGACCGGCGAGTGCGAACTGGTTCCGTCGCAGCGGTGGGGCACGGCTCGACCAGAGCGATGGTGGAGGGAGTCCTGGGTCCTGGGAGGCGACAGCAGAACGCCGTGTGGCGGAAAGGCGGACGAGGGGTTCGCCCTTGTGGTCGAACTCGATGGCGAAAACGCGGCGATCGGCCTCCGTCAGTCGGTCGATGAACGCTTGCTGCTCACGCCGCCACTGCTGGAACGGGACCGCCTTTTTCAGCAGCGCGGGCCGGGCCGCCAGATCCGCCGCGGTTATCGGAGCCTGTCCGGGGGCGGCCGCGATGTCCAGGACGACCAGGTTCGGGGCCTCCGCCCGGTCACTGGCGTTGACCAGCAGCACCAAGTGACTTTCTACTTCCCCCTTGTTCATCCACTTGTAGACAAGGGCCTGGCTACCCCAGGGCCGATCTTCCAGCGATTCGGCGGCCTCGTCCAGCGACCGGAATGCCCGGAAGGCGCCGCCGAAGGCCCGCTCCGTGGCTTCGGCGTCGTGGCCCCGCAGTGGCATGTCGTCCGGGAGGTGGTAGGCGTGCTCGTTGTCCGGGTACAGCACCCGCATCATCGTCACGCCGTTGTTGACGCAGCTCTTCGGGCTGCGCTGGTGAATGGCGACGGCGAGGTCGAGCAGGGCGGCGACGGCCAGATAGGTGGAAGCGGCGAGAACGAGAAGTTCGGTGGCCGGGTCGTCGGCGATCTCGGTGCGGGCGAGCAGGCGTGCGACCGCGTCGGCGAGCACATCGCGGGCGGTGGCGGCGTTCACCTCGGTGACGGGAACGTCCAGCAGGACCGCCAGCTCTGCGCGGGCCGTGTCGACTGCGGCGCCGACCTGGCGCACCCCCTCCGCGCCTGCGACCTGGGCGGGTTCCCAGCCCAGTTCGGCGGCCAGCCGGTTGCGCTGCGGCGTCAGTCGATTCAGTGCTTGCTCGTCGGTAAGGGTGTCCGCCCGCAGCACCGCCGCGGGCGGGGCGTGGTCGAGGTGCTGGTTCAGCGCTTCCACGGCGGCGGAGGAGACGCCTGCTCGTTCCAGCAGTCGGCTCAACGGGTCGTCGGCATCGTCGTTGTCGAACACAGCCGCGGCCGCCTGGACCGATGCCGGGATCCCGAGCCACCCGGCCAGCCGTGCGAACCGGTCCCCCCGCAGGTGCGGTTGGACGGCATCAGGACCGGCGTGCAAAGCCCGCATCGCGGCACGGTTGATATCCGCTCCGGCGTGGCCGGTGTCCGACCTGCTCGGGCCGGTGTCTGCCCCGGTCTGTCCGGCATCAGCCGAAATATGGGCAGTGCCCGGCTCGGTGTGGAGGGTGCCCGGAGCGACAGTGGTCTGGGACGAGGGGGCGGCGGGAACAACTGCGCTCGGGGGCGCGTGGGCCTGATTGGCGCGGCGCATCGCACGCTCCAGATACATGCGGTCGGCCGCGTCGTTCTGCAGGGTGGATGTCAGGCTGCGCATCTCCCGCTCGGCCGCGGCGACGTCGGCCGCGGTGGCCGCGACCTTCGTCCGCGCCGCCTGCACGGCCTCACCTGGTCGGGCCGCATCCGTACCGCCCACCCGGCGGACGGCTTCGGTGTATTCCGCGGTGGCTTCGGCGTGCTCGGCCAGTGCGGTCCGATAGTGGGTGACCGCGACGCGCGCACCATGCTCCTGCGCGTCGCTGTAGAGGCGGTCGGACGCGGCGACGTTGAAACAGAAGCTGCCGTTGCGGCCGTTGCGCCCGGCCCGCGCCGACCACTGATGATCCTCGTCCGGGTTCGTCGGCGAACGCCCCAGCATGTGCGCGTGCACCCCGCCCAACCGGTCGACCTCGTCGCTGATCGATACGTCGAAGCCCCGGCCGAGCATGCCCGTGCCGACGGTTACCGCGCCCCGGACACCCGCGGTGTCCTTGACCGACAGCAAGTGCTCCTCCGCGGCATTGTTGTCGCGGTGCTCGGCGAACCACCGGGCATCGATCGCAGTGTGTTCCACGTCCGCCTTGGTCAGCATCAGCGAGAATTTCCGCGCCAGATCATTGAACGGGCAGATCACCAGCACCGGCCGTCCCTCGGCCTGCAACTGCTGTACCCGAGTCACCGCGTCCCGCAATTTGTCCGGCTCGGTGAGGAATATCCGATCCTCCTCCCCCGCCAGTTTCGAACGCCCGAAGTCCTCCACCTTCGCCAGACCACCCTCGACCGGGAAGTTCTCCTTGATCTCGGCCGCGGTCCGTTCCAGCGTGCCCGACATCAGATGCAGATGTTCGTATCCGCCGAGGACGTCCTCCACGGTGACCTGTTTCGATCCCGTCCCATCGGAATACACCGGGGCGCCGAACATCGCTTCGACCATTTTGTGACGGCCTCCGAACCACCGGCTCTCGGTGCCGATCTTCGGATCGCTTCGCGGCTTTCCGTACTCGTCGAGAATCTGGATCTTCTTCTCGGCATCCTGTCCGAAGATCTGAAAGTCCCGATTCAATTTCAACCGGCCCGCTCTGACGTCCAAGAAGGCACGGGCCATCTCGGTTTCCTCGGCGGTGAATGCCCGCCCGGCGTGGCTTTCCCACAACCTGCTCACCGTATCGAGGCACCGCTCGGGTTGCTCGCGCAGCAACCGCGCTGTCAGCGTCCGTGCCGCCCCGACTTCCTCCGCCGACAGCGGCCGCGCCGCCCCGCCCTCCGCCACCGACAGCGGCCCGTCGTGGAGTGCTTCCTCGAGATGCACCGACAGGTCCTCCGCCGTCGTGATTCTGCTGCGCAACATGGCTTTCAAGAAGTCACGCACCCGGTACACCGCGGCGGCCTCCACCTCCGAGGCGAGCTCCCGCTGTCCGTCGGACTGGTAGTGCACCGTCTGGTTGTGCACCAGCACCGCATCCGCCTCATCGATGGTCGCGGTCTTCCCCGGCGGCGGCCGGTCGAACAGCTCGGCGGTCGCGCGCTCGTCGTAGGTCATGTAGTACACGGTCGGGCGTTCCGTCTCGCCCGGCGGGTTGTGCGGATCCCAGCGCGCGACCTCGTACCCGAGACTGCGCAGCATCGGCGCGAATTCCCGGACCCCCTCGTTGGCCAGCACCTCGGTCGTGGTGATCACATGGTGCACCCGCACCGGCTTTCCGCTCGCCTGCTCCACCGGCTCCCCGCGCGACAACTGCCGCAACGTATCCAGGGCACCGACCATGGATTTGCCCTGGCCCGTGCCCATCTGGCGCATGAACCCGTGCTCGCCGAGCAGGAACGCCTTGATTTGATTCCACCGCGGCGTCTTCCCGGTACCCTCGCGCATCGCGTCGATGTACCGCAGCAGCGACTCGGCCCGATCACCATGCTCCATCGCGTGCCTGCGCTGCTCCCACGACTCAGCGGCCAGCTCCTCGTGCCGCAGCCGATACAACGCCAGCGCCTTCTTCGCCGCAACTTTGAATCGCGTCTGCTGGTCGGCGGTAAGGTCTTGCTTCGTCGCCGGATCCGCCGACGGCAACCCCGCTAGCTCCGCTACCAGCTCCGCCGCCGGGCGGTCGGGTCCGTCGTGCACGGACGGGCGAACGTCAGCGGGCACGGCGTCCTCGGACTGCGCCACAGCCGGTGGCTCGTGCACCGGCGGTGCGTCGACGTACTTCGGCGCCGTCACCCGGGTGAGGCCGTCAGGACCCGCACCGTGGCGGCCCGACGCTTCGCCCACCTGCACCGGCGGATCGAGCTTCCCCGGCCCCCGTCCCGGCCGCGCGACCGCCGGCTCGTGCCCAGCCACACCGTCGCTGGCCGGAACCCGGGCGCGCGGGCCGCCACCGGCCGCACGCGCGTGGTCCCCGCCCGGGGCCGGCGAGTGCGGCGGTTCCGAACCGGAGTGTTCACCACCCGCGCTCGACACCAGCGCAGCGGAAGCCATACCCCCCGCAGCCTGCGCACCCCCAGCACCGGGGCCAGGACCACCGGCGTGCGCATTGCCTCCACCGTCGGCGCTGTGCGCACCACCGGCCTGTGCACGGTCGGCTTGCACACCGCCACTACCCGTCTGCCCACTGTCCCCGGTTCGCGCATTGCCGACGTCACCGGCTCGCCCACCGCTGCCCTCGTGCCCATCACCGCCCTGCGCACCGTCACGGCCCTGCGCGCCATCACGGCCCTGCGCGTGAGCGCCATTCTGCACCTCGTCATCGGCCTGCGCGAGATCACCGGTCTGCGCAGCGCCACTACCACCCGGCACGTCCGCACCGGCCCGCGCGCCGCCGCCAGAGGTCTCATCGCGACCGGCGGGAAGGTCTACTCCGGGTTCTCGATCGCCGGCATGGTCTGCCGCTGCCCGGTCGCTTTGCCGCGCAGGCTCACCCGGTGACCCATCCGCTCCCGTCCCACCGTCCGTGTGGTCCGCTGGGGCCGGAGCCTGCTCACCCGATTCCGAATCGGCGAGGCGCTGTGCCAGGTCCCCGGCCTCATCCGGCTGGTGCCACCCATCACCCGTCGCTTCCGGTGGTCCGGACGAAACCAGGTTCCGTCCAGGCTCCGATCCTCCGGCATCCGTAGCGTGGCCGGGCACGGCCGAGGTCGCGAGCTGCAGGGTGGTGCTGTCCACCGGCCCGGCAGGCGGAGCGGGCGTCAGCGATTTCACACCCTGGGGAGCCCCCGCCAGTCCCAGCACGGCATCCTTGCTGAGACTCACCGTGGATGGATCCGGAGGAACGTAGGCGCCGCCGCCGTCGACCACCTCTGCGAGGGAGGAACCGAGATCCGGGTGGACGCCACGGTGGACATCCACGACTCCGCCGAATCCGCCGCTGAGCAGCGACGCCAGGACGTCTTCGAAGTGTTCCGGCCAGCCCGTGACCAATGCCGCCGCACCCAGACCGGACACCGCGCCCGTGACCCCTTGCACCAGTCCGAGTGCCGAGCGGCTGGTCTGCAGCCGGGGAAGAAGCTTGGGCGCGACCTTGCCCGCGGCTATGCCGCCCACCGCGCCTCCGGCGCCCGACACTGCTGCGGCTTCGACCGACGTCAGATCGATACCCCTCGGGTTCTCCCCGTTCGGGCCCTTGACGGTCGCGGTCCGGTCGCCTGACTCGACCTGCGCGATCTGTACCCCGAGATCCACACCCGCGGGCAGCGCGGCGGCTGTGCCCACCGCGAGAACGAACCGGTGCGGCCCCAATGCCGCGAGTCGGGTCGCCGTCTTCGCCGCGCCCGCCTTGTATGCCTGTTCCAGGCCCGCGCGCATCAGCGCGACCCTGCCTCGGCCCTCGATCAACATCGACTCCACCACGGGAGCCGCCGCAACCTGCCCGGCCGGACCGGCCGCGGCGGCTGCCGCCAATGTGCTGATGATGCGCCAGGCCAGTTCGACGCCGAACGCGAACATCACGCACAGCGTCTTCTCCGCATCGTTGGCGGCCCCGTGAGCTTGATCGGCCAAGGCCAGCGCTTCCTCCCGCAGCCTGGCCGCGCCCTCCTGGTGCAGATGCAATGTCTCGCGCACTCGGTCACCCAGGCTGCCGAGCGAATCCTCCTGCGCGAGTATGTTTCCGGCATCCTCCGCGTGCTCGTTCATGGCGTCGGCCTTGGCCCGCAACTCCGCGGCCATCCAGCGCATCCTGGACACATCGGCGCGCGGCAGGTCTCCCCCGAAGACCACCAACTCGATCGGGCGACGCACCGCGCTGGGCAAACCCTCGAACAAGCGGCGCAGCTCCACGACCGGGTTCAGCGACAACGAACCGTCCACCGGCACCGCCTACCCCCGCCGCGACGTCGCGTCGACCAGTACCGCGTGCAGTGCTCGCGCCTGGCGGCTCGCCTCGTCGCCGCGCAGCACGACATCGGCGAACGCGGCGCCGAGCGCCCGGCTCACGTCGAACTCGCCCGCGTCCGCAGCGTCCCCGGCCAACACGGCGCGCCAGCGCCGGTAACCGCGAACCACCTCGGCGAGTGTGCTGTCGCGTCCCGCCTCCAGACGCAGGTACTCCGCGATCAGGACGCGCTGCGCCTGCCTGCGAGCGAGACCGCCACCGGCGCAGTCGAGTGCCCGGCCGAATTCGCGCAGCGTCGCCAGGTAGATTGCCGGCTCCGCCGACTCGGCCTCGGACTCCGCGGTGCCGGTCGCTCGCCTCGTATCCAGCGCGGTCCGCTGGTCGAGGGTGATCGACCGGCCTGCGCTGGTACCCCGCGTATCGCGTGGGTCGGGACTCCACCGCACCGGCCCCGATCCGGCATCGAGTTCTGCCACCGCGACGACGTCGAGAGCGATCACCGGGTAGTCGGTGAGCACCTGGTCCACAGCGGCCACGAATTCGCGCACGACCGGCACTTGCAACCCAGGGGTATCGAATCCGGCCACCCGCACGTCGTGGTGCTCGGCCAGCATCCGCGCCAGCCAGCCGACCACGGGATCGGCGGCCGGCCGTGCGCCGGAGCGACGCCGATCGCGCTCCCCCGACGATTCGTCGGTGGGGTTCGGCCTCCGCGGCGGCGAACCGAACCGAGGGCCAGGGGGTCTCGGCTCGGCACCGGCGGGTGGTCCGGCCGTTCTGGGTGGCTGCCCGGACCACGGGGTGTCTCGTCGTCCCCCACCGCCCGGTGAGCGTGCCCCGGCCTGCCGCCCGCCCGGGGCAGGAGGTGCATCCCGGGTGGCGGCCGGAGGGAACACCGCGGAGGCCGGAGGACGGCGACCGGAGTCAGCGGCTGAAGCGCGTGCGGCGGCCGGAGGGGCCGTCGTGGAGGCCGGAGAACGACCGGGGTCTGCGGCGGGCTTGCCGGAGTTGCCGCTGCCCGGTCCGTCTGCTCCCCGATTCCCCTCTCGGCCCGCTGCCCGATCCGAGGGACCTCGCTGCCGACCGCCCTCCGGCGTGGAGCGTCCCACGGACGCATCCGGTGTCCGTGACCCGCCGGGGATGGGTGATTCGGCGGGGTCGGCCCGATCCGTGGGATACGCCGGGTTCGCCGCCGCCGGAAAGGTCGTCGGGGGATCCGCCGTCACGGGTCCCTGGGGGCCTGCGGGCGAGGACGAGCTGCCCTCCGGCCAGGGCAGCGTCGGCTCGCCGATCGGGGCCAGGGAGGCGGCTGTAGTGCCGACCCGGCTGGCGCCGAACCTGTCGTGCGCTTCGAATTGGCTAGCGGCGTCCACTATTCCGGCGGCCGTGCCGCGCAGACTCTCCTCCATGGCCCGTACGCCGGCCAGCAGATTGTCGGCCTGCGGCTTGAACTCACGGGCGAACGCGACACCCAGATCGTCGTCGCCCCAACTGCCTTCAGCCTGCGCCAAGGAATCGCGCAGTCTGGCATAGGTTTGCCCCACGCGGTCCCCGAGCTCGGCCAGCCGCGCTCCCCGATTTCGCAGGCTGTCCGGATCCAACCGGACTTGGTTCACGTCGTGACCCCCTCCGGCGTGTTGCGGCCGTTCCCGCGCAGCCTGAACCGTCGCTCGAAACCGGTGACGAACGCAGACAACGGCACCGACGTGGTCGAGCGCTCCACAACACCATCGTCGGCGACATAGAAGACCGCCCGGTCCAGGGCAATTTCGCCGTCCGGCACCGGCGAACGCACCACCCATCCCACGCTGATGCGATCAGCTCGCAACCTCGACAGCGGGTATCCCGTCGTCTCATAACCCCGTCGTCGGATGTGATCCCGGACGAGGTCGAGCGCATCCGCTTCGCCGATCCCCTCCGCGTGGTTCGCTGCCAGATCCGCGAGCACGAACTGGAACATCGCGCCATCGATGTCGGTGGCGTCACCGAAAGCCTGCGCGATGGCCTCGCGGGTCACCGCACCGGCCTGCGCAGCCGACACCAACAACTCGGCCGCGGCCGACGTACCGCTCGACCGGTCGTCCAGCAGGTTGCCGACGACACCCGCCACGGTGCCGACCGTCCACACCGCGGGCAGCGCCGGCGCGCACTCCGGTATCGGCGCGGACTCACCCCGATACCACCGACCGGCCTCCCACCAGTAACAAAACGACAGCAGACCGGTTGTCGCCCGCGGGTTGAGCACCGGATCGGCCACCCACGCCGGCGCTCCCGCGAACAAATCCGGCATCGCAGCGCCCGCGTTGTACGCGGCGTCCAGGACTGGCGCGTCCCACACACCACCCGACAGCACAGCCCGGTCACCGGGCAGTAGGGTCAACGTCGAACCACTGCGTCCCCCGCCTTCGAAGATTCCCACCGACGGACCGATTCGCGGCCCCTGCTTCGACCCCACCGCCACGAAGGCTGCCGCCAGCACAGCCCACCGTGCCCACAACACGGCCAGCTCCGGCAGTTCGTTGTCCACGGCCACCGCCCGCAAACCCGCACGCCGGTCCGCACGCATCGCGTCCGCGGCAGCGCGCGGCGACCGTGTTCGACGTTCGCCGCGACCGAGGTAGGCCGCCAGCCAAACCGGCAGCCGATCCCGCGGATAGCGTTCCAAGTCGGCGAGATAGGCTTCCGGTGCGAACAATTGCTCGCCCGGGAACGGCACCGCACCGTGATCGGCGACGGCCGCTACACCGTCCGCATCGATGCGCACCAGCAACCGCCACCACGGCCCGCCGGCGGCCCCTGCCGCCACCTGCCGGTGTCGGCGCACCGCATTCCACACCGCATCCGGTACCTGGCACCGGAACGACCGGAAACCATCGTCGACCACCAGCAGCGCCGATTCGGCGACCACGGTCATCGCGAACCACGCCTCCAGCCGCTGCCATCCGGACGGGGCCACCGCACGCAGCCCATCCGCGATCCGCTCGGTGAACCCGGCGAGATCCTCATCCCCGGCCCGCGTCACGGCGCTCTCCGCGTTCCGGGAACGGCGAACGCGCTGAAGCCGCCGGAGGCGCCGACGCACGACATCGACCGCGAGCAGTTCACGAGCAGTTCCCACATTCGCCTGGATTGGTTCTCGTCAGGATCCGAATGTCCTAACCTTCGAAGATTTCGCACTTCGGGTCCGGGCGCAATGCGCGTATTCACCAGCTATGGCAAGACCACACGTTGCCGCCACCTCGACCACCGCAGGCCTGCGACAAAAGACCCGAGCAGCAGCCGACCGACACCCCGATCGACTGACAGGCTAGCGCCGGCGCCGGCTGCTGCTCCACCGACGCATACCCCCGACCCGGCACCGCCGCTGCGGACGGCGCGCCGAAGGTTGTCCCAAATCGAACCGAGTTTCGATCACCGCCGACGGCCCGATAACCCCGAATCCCCCGGGCTCCCCTGTCGACATTCCCGCCGCTGGGCCCTCACGGGCGAGGAGCCGATGTCGTCGGTCAGCGGACGATGGCGGCCAGGATGGTTCGGCAACACGTTCGACCAGCGTTCACGTGCAGATCGTCTCCATGGCTCCGGCCAGCAGCCGGATGCCGTGGTCGATCTCGTCCTCGGCGATCGTCAGGGGCGGCATCAGTTTGACCACCTCATCGGCCGATCCGGAGGTCTCCACCAGCAGACCGCGGTCGAAGGCGGCCTGCGCGACCTTCTCCCCCAGCGATGCGTCCTCGAAGACGACGCCGTGGACCAGGCCACGTCCACGAGCAGAGACACCGGGGAAGGCCGCGGTCAGCTCGCTCAGGGCCCGCGCGATCCGCTCACCCTTGGCAGCGGTCGCGGCCTCCAGCGCGGAATCCGACCAATAATGTTCCAGCGCTACTCGTCCGGTGACGAAAGCCGCGTTGTTGCCTCGGAAGGTGCCGTTGTGCTCGCCCGGCGCCCACTGATCGAGCTCCGGCCCGAACAGCACCAGCGCCATCGGCAGGCCGTAGCCGCCGATCGATTTCGACAACGTCACGATGTCGGGCACAACGCCGGCGACCTCGAAGGAGAAGAACGGCCCGGTGCGGCCGCAGCCCATCTGGACATCGTCGACGATCAGCAGGATCCCCCGGGACGAACACAACTCGGCCAGCCCACGCAGCCATTCCGCGCGGGCGACATTGATGCCCCCTTCGCCCTGCACCGTCTCCACGATCACCGCGGCCGGTAGATCCAAACCCGACGACGGGTCGTCGAGCGCCTTGCGCATCCACAGCAGGTCGTCGGCGATCCCGAGGTAGCCGTCGTAGGGCATCGGCATGGCATGCCCGAGCGGCACCCCGGCGCCCGACCGCTTGGCGGCGTTCCCGGTGACGGCCAGCGCGCCGAGCGACATCCCGTGGAAGGCGTTGGTGAAGCTCAGCACGGTCTGCCGCCCGGTGACCTTGCGGGCGAGCTTCAACGCTGCCTCCACCGCGTTCGCTCCGGTCGGTCCCGGGAACTGGACCTTGTAGTCCAGGCTGCGGGGGACGAAGACATTGTCGCGCAACGCTTCGAGCAGCCGCCGCTTGGCGACGGTGGACATGTCGAGCCCGTGGGTGATGCCGTCCTCGGCGATGTAGTCCAGGAGTGCGCGTTTGAGCACCGGATTGTTGTGGCCGTAGTTGAGCGAGCCCGCGCCCGCGAAGAAGTCCAGGTATTCCTTGCCGTTCTCGTCGCGTAACCACGCGCCGCTGGCGGTGTCGAAGACGGCGGGCCAACAGCGACAGTACCCGCGCACGTTCGATTCGAGTGTTTCGAAAACAGTCATCTCGGCGACGGTCATGGCGATCCTTACTCGTCGTGCGCGAGCGCTCCAAAATCTGAAGTGACAGTGTTTCTAACACCGATGCCTGCCGGGTGTGGCCTTTTCCGGAAACAGCGCCGAACCCTTTCCGGCCCCGAGCGCGCGAATCCGCCCGCTGACAGGGCGGGCGGATCCGGCAAATATCGAGTTCAGTCGGACTCGCGAGCGCCCTGGTCGAGCCGGAAAGGCGGGTACTCGTCCCGCATCAAACCGGCGTAGGCCTGCACGCGGATGATCCAGCGATTGACGCCCATCACGAAGTCGTAGAGGCCCTGCGGGTAACGCGCCGTGACCAGCAACGCGACCAGCGCGACGAGCAGGAGGACGCCGAGCAGCGAAATGGAGGCGCCGCCCCAGTCGTCACCGTCGCCGCCCGCGAACGCGACGCCGCCGCTCACCACCGCGCCGACGATGAGGTAGTGCGGAATGGCCAGCAGCCACCACTTCACCAGTACCAGGCCGCGATGCAACGTCTCCGGGTAGTCGATCTCCAAGTCGGCCGGGTAGTCGGCGTTCGCCCGCAGACTGAACGGCGGGTACTTGTCGGTGCCGAGTACCGACAAGGCGTAGAAGGTCACCCGCCATCCCCAGCGCATGACGCCGACATTGAAGTCGAACAGCCCCCGCGGGTACTTGCCGGTGATCAGGATCGCGAAGAAGGCGACGACCGTGAGCACCGCGTAGGCGATGTGCAGGAAGAGCAGCACGATGTAGTGCGGTATCGCCAATAGCCACTTCACCAGCCACAACCACCGCGACAGCGCGGGATCCAGATCGCCGCGCACGCGAATGGGGTCGGACGGGACGACGGGCTTCTCGAGTTCCATGAGCGATGCTCCTTACGGTTGCTGTGATCCAAGCCACAACCAGTAGGTGTCCTGATTGTCCCGTATTCGGCCGTTCGAGAACGGCACCATCTGATACCGACACGCCAACGAACAGGGTTCGAGGAGGGTGGCTGTGGCGCACGGCCGGGCTTGAGCCGCAATCGAATCGACCGCGCTGCCGCGCACACCGGCCGATCGTGCCGGTGCCGGACTTGTACCATCGGGAACCGTGACGTTCGGCGCGCTGCGACTACCGGTTGCCCGGGTGCTCGTGGCTCTCGCGTACACCGTCTGGGTGGTCGCCATGGCGGTGCCGCAGTGCCACGTCTTCACCCATGCCGTCGCGCCGCACGCGCACATCGAAGCGTCCGGTCCCGTCATGGCCTCCCCCGCCGCTCCGGCGATCCTCCTCGACCGCCATCAGCACGCCGCCGAGCCGGACCGGCACGTACCCGCCGACATGGTGCTCGCCGCCCTGCCGCGCGCTGCCGCGCTGCTGGTGCTGCTTCTGGTCGCCGCGGTGCCGCTGTTCCTGGCGGCGCCCGCGGCCTGGCTCGGCGGCGGCGTGCGGGCGCCTCCGGTCGCGGCCCTCCCGGTGTGGCCGGGCAGAGACAAACTCACGCGATTCGGCATCGATCGGAACTGATCGGTCAGCGTCAGGCCGGAGCCTGCCGGGGCCCGGCCGGTGTTCGTGCGACGTCCGCACTCACACCGTCGCTGTACCCAGCGACCGCACAGAATCGACGATTCCTCATGACTTCTGCGCTGCAGAACCCGGCTGTGCCCGAACCCGCTCCGCGCGAACCGGCTACCCCGGCTCCGCTCGTGAGCCCGGCGAGTCTCCTGACCGCCGCTCAGCGCTGCCCGCGTCCGGACACCATGGTGGGCAACACGCCGGTGCTCTGGATCACCGAACCACTCGACAGCACAACGCGACCGGACGGCCGCGGCTTCTGGGCCAAGCTCGAAGGCGCCAACCCCGGCGGGATGAAGGACCGGCCCGCGTTGCACATGGTCGAGCGCGCCAGGGCCCGCGGCGACCTCGCACCGGGCGCTCCGATCATCGAATCGACCAGCGGCACCCTCGGTTTGGGCTTGGCGCTGGCGGGCATGGTGTATCACCACCCGGTCACGCTGGTCACCGACCCCGGCCTGGAGCCGCTCATGCGCCGCATGCTCGCCGCCTACGGCGCGCGGCTGGAGCTGGTCACCGAGCCGCACTCCACCGGCGGCTGGCAGCAGGCGCGGCGCGACCGCGTCGCCGAACTGCTGGCCCGGGACCCGCGAGCGTGGTGCCCCGACCAGTACCGCAACCCCGACAACCGCGACGCCTACGAGACCCTGGCGCTCGAGCTGGTCGCCCAGCTGGGACGGATCGACGTCCTGGTCTGCTCGGTCGGCACGGGTGGGCATTCCGCGGGGATCAGCCGCACGCTGCGCCGGTATTTCCCGCACCTGCGCTTGGTGGGCGTCGACACCGTGGCGTCCACGATCTTCGGGCAGCCTGCGGGCCCGCGACTGATGCGCGGGCTGGGGTCGAGTATCCACCCGGACAACGTCGACTATCCGGCGTTCGACGAGGTCCACTGGGTCGCGCCGGCGGAGGCGGTGTGGGCCTGCCGCAGGCTCGCCGCGACCCACCACGCCGCAGGCGGCTGGAGCGTCGGCGCGGTCGCCCTGGTCGCGGGCTGGCTGGCCCGCACCAGCGACCCGGTCACGCGAATCGCCGCGGTCTTCCCCGACGGTCCGCTGCGCTACTTCGACACCGTGTACAACGACGAGTACTGCCGTGCGCACGGCTTGCTCGGCGCCGCCCCGCCCGCCGCGCCGCGCCACATCGCGCATCCGGGCGACGCCGTCGCGGAGTCCTGGACCCGGTGCGCCACGGTCATCGATCCCCGTGGCGGCGCACGCGAGGAGGGGACGCGATGACCGACCTGATCGCCGCCTTCCGCGGCTTCGATCGTCCCAGCCGCATGCTGATGGTCAATCAGTTCGCCATCAACACCGGGTTCTACATGCTGATGCCCTACCTGGCCGGGTACCTGGCCGGCCCGCTCGGGCTGGCCGCGTGGGCGGTGGGGCTGGTGCTCGGCATCCGCAACTTCGCCCAGCAAGGCATGTTCCTGCTCGGCGGCACGCTGGCCGATCGGCTCGGCTACAAACCGCTCATCGTGGCCGGATGCCTGCTGCGCACGGGCGGTTTCGCGCTGCTCGCGGTCGCGGAGACGCTGCCGGCGCTGCTGGTCGCGTCGGCGGCGACCGGTTTCGCGGGTGCGCTGTTCAACCCCGCGGTGCGCGCGTATCTCGCGGCGGACTCCGGCGACCGGCGGGTGGAGGCGTTCGCCGTGTTCAACGTCTTCTACCAGGCTGGCATCCTGGTCGGCCCGATCGTCGGGCTCGCGCTGATGGCCGTCGACTTTCGCGCGACCGCCACCGGCGCCGCGGTGGTGTTCGGCGTGCTGACGCTGGCCCAGTTACGCGCGCTCCCGCAGCACGCGGGCGAGCCGAAAACCGGCTCGGTGCTGGACGATTGGCGGGTCGTGCTGGCCAACCGCCCGTTCCTGCTGTTCGCCGCGGCGATGATCGGCTCCTCGGTGCTGGCCTTCCAGGTCTACCTGGCGTTGCCCGTGCACGCCGCGCGGATCGCGGGCGACTCGGCGACCGTGCTGATGACGACGGTCTTCGTCCTGTCCGGACTGATCGCGATCGCCGGGCAGCTGCGCATCACCCGGTGGTTCGGCCGGCGATGGGGACGCGCGCACAGCCTGGTGGCCGGGCTGGCGATCCTCGCGTCGGCGTTCGCGCCACTGGTAGCGATTCCGGGCACCCGCTTCGGCGTCTGGCCTGCGATCGGCGCACTACTGCTGACCGCCGCGGCGCTGGGAATCGGTGCCGCAGCGGTGTTTCCGTTCGAGATGGACACGGTGGTCGCGCTGTCGGGCAACCGCCTGGTGGCGACGCACTACGGCCTCTACAACACCATTGTCGGCATCGGCATTCTGCTCGGGAACCTCGGCATCGGAGCGCTGCTGGACGCCACGCGCGAAGCCGGGATGAGCGCGCTGGCGTGGGCGGTACTCGTCGCCGTCGGCGCGGCCGCGGCGGCGGGGCTGTTCGCGCTCGCCCGGTCCGGACGACTCGACGCGCCGGTCCCGGTCGGCTGAGCAGTGCGGCCGTCCCGGATGCGTGCCATCCGGGGCGGCCCGGTCAGGCAGGCCCGCTCGACTGCGCCGAATACAGGCTGACCTCGCCGTCTTCGCTCAGGAAGGCGTTGACCAGCATGGTGCGGGTGGCCCGCAACTCCTCGTGATCCGGCGCGGCGGTGGTGATCGAGATCTGCGGGATGACCGCCCAGTTGACCACGTAGCGCTCCGGCGGGCCGTCGTCGTCCGACAGCCTGGCGAGACGAAAGACCGAGACGGTTTTGCGGACGATCAGATTGCGCACGACCTCTGCGATTCGCTCGGGGTCTTCCAGCGCGAACATGAAGCCGAATGTCAACTCGGGCGATGACACATAGGCGGGCACGAACACCGAGGCTAGCGGATCGGGCGGCAGCGCGCAGCGCTCGCGGCGAATCAGTTGCTGCTCATGCGCTCGAGGAATGGGAGAACGCCGGGCGACGAACCGCGCCGGTTGACCGATCCGTAACGGAACATAACGATTTCCCGGCAGCTCCCGGATTCGCAGAGCAGAGTGTTGCGCGGATTCGGCTACCGCGCTTTCCTGAAAGTGTCCCGATTTTCTCGGACGTCTTCTCTCGCATCGTCGCGGATTTCCCGGTTTCTCTGCCGTGCTGGTGGACCGTGGGACGACATCCGGTTGCGGGACTGCGCCGGAGCCGAGGGGCGCCCCTCCCCGAAATCCCCCTCGGCCCTGGCGTATCCACGGAGTCGTCAGGTCGCAGAGGTACGCCCATGCCCACCGAATACGCTCAGCGCAGTTTCGGAACCGAAGAGCTACCACCGCCCGCCGCACTGCTGCGCGCGATCCGCGAGCCCGGTGAGAACCAGCACCGCCACAGCGTGCTGCACGCCGCGCGGCAGCTCGTCGACTGCCACGAGCGGCGGCAGCGCACGCTGACGCGAGCGCACGCGCCGGGGGCGTCCAGCACCAGCGTCGCGGCGTGCAGCCAGCAAGTGGAGGACATCGACGGCTGCCGTGCCGAATGGATCGGACGGATCGACGCCTGGGTCGCGGCCAACGTGCAGCACCGGGAGGGCGCATCCCTGCATACCGAGACCCTCGGCGCGGTCATCGATCGAATCGCCGCGAAATGGGTTGCGGCTCGTCACACTTTGGGCGACGAGGTCACGGCGGGGCCGCAGCCCGCGCAGGCGGGCGACGCGGCCCACCTGCAGTGGACCAGGCTGGCCGAGCTGATCGACGGCTACCAGGATCTGATCACCGACGTCATCGCGCATCGGCGCAGGCTGCCGGTGTGGTGATCAGCGCGGCTCGTCGACCTCGGGTTCGACGACCTCGGCGTCCAGGAAACTCTCCGTCCCCGCTGCCTGCGGTTTCGTATCCGCCTGCGGCTTCGTGACCGGGACCTCGGCCTCGTCGCCGAGGTCACGATCGAGATCGCGCTGCGCCGCCGCGTCCCGGCGCGCCGCGGCCGCCGCCTCGTTCATCTCGATCGCGTCGGTGATCCACTCACCGATCTCCCGGGTGACTTCGGCGACGGTGCCCGTGATGATGTTGGCGATATTGCCGACATGCCGGGCGCCGGAGGACGTCAATTCCTGAATGAGGTCTTTGTTGCTTTCGAATTTCCCGATCATTCACACGCCCGCTTCGCTAGCCTTCCGCTGTCGCATCACGATAACACCGGGAGACGGCTCGCTCTCGACCCAGCGCGGCGGCAGTGCCAGCTTGAAAATCTTCTTCCACACCGAGCCGATCTGCTTACCGAGCGGGCCGGTGTTGTACGGCAAGCCGTACTTTTCGCACAATGCGCGCACGGTCGGCGCCATCTCCGGATAACGGCTCGCGGGCAGGTCCGGAAACAGGTGGTGTTCGATCTGGTGCGACAAATTCCCGGACATGATGTGGAACAGCTTGCTCCCGGTGATGTTGGCCGAGCCGAGCATCTGCCGGATGTACCACTCGCCGCGGGTCTCGTTCTCGGTCTCTTCCTCGGTGAACGTCTGTACGCCGGCCGGGAAGTGACCGCAGAAGATGATGGCGAAGGCCCACACATTGCGCACCAGGTTGGCGGTGGCGTTACCCGCCAGGGTGTGGAAGAACAGCGGTCCGGTGAGCGCGGGGAACACCAGGTAGTCCTTGAGCACCTGCTTGCCCGCCTTGCGCCACTGGCCGAGCAGCAGCTTCTTGACCTCCGGCCACTTCTTCTTGCCCGCCAGGATGTTCTCGACTTCCAGGTCGTGGCCCATCACGCCCCACTCGAACAGCAGCATGAGCACGAAGGCGTACAGCGGCTGCCCGAGCCGCAGCACGTTCCACTCCTGGGCCTCGTCCATGCGCAGGATGGAGTAGCCGATGTCGCGGTCCTTGTTGTGGATGTTGGTGTAGGTGTGGTGGAGGTAGTTGTGCGAGTGCTTCCACTGATCGGCCGGGCAGACCGTGTCCCACTCGAATACCCGGGAGTTCAGGCCGGGCTCGCGCATCCAGTCGTACTGGCCGTGCATCACGTTGTGGCCGATCTCCATGTTGTCCAGGATCTTCGACACACTCAGCGCGGCCACCGCGGCCAGCCAGAACGGCGGAAGGAAGCCGAGATACATCAGGCCGCGGCCGGCGATCTCGAAGCCGCGCTGCGCCTTGATGATCGAGTACAGGTATTCCCGGTCGCGCTCGCCGAGGTCGGCGACGATCGCGGCGCGCAGCTCGTCGAGTTCGCGGCCGAGTTCGTCGATCTGGTCCGGGCTCAGGACCAGCGGTCCGTGCTCGGTTTCGGTCAGGATGGTCATGATTGGCTCCCCTTCGTTCTTCAGATGTCGATCTCGACGTCGCCGACCGGCGCGCTGATGCACAGCTGGATCGGCTGGTCGGGGTCGCTGTCGGTCTCGCCGGTGCGCAGATTGCGCGTGCACCCGGAGCGGCGCACTGCGGTGCAGGAGAAACAGATCCCCATGCGGCAGCCGTACTCGGGACTGAGCCCGGCGGATTCGGCCTGTTCGAGCAGCGTCGCGCCGTTGTTCGGCGCGCTCACGCCACTGGCCGAGAAGTCGACGGTGCCCTGCGCGTCCGCGGCGTCGGCCGGGGCGAGCGAGAGTGTGAACTCCTCGGTGTGCAGCCGGTCCTCCAGCTGCTCGGCCTGATAGATCGTGCGCACCGCGTCCATCAGCGACTGCGGACCGCAGACGTAGGTCTGCGCGTCGGCGAACCACGGCGCGACGCGCTCCAGTTCGTCGTAGTCGAAGTATCCGCTGCCCTTCGGCTGGTGCAGGTCGACCCACGGCGCGGCGGGATCCACGCCCGTCACGTCGCGGGTGCGGTGCGGATAACGCAGCTCGATGCGAAAGTTCGGGTGCCGCTGGGCGATCGCGTCCAGTTCCGCTCGGTGCGGGAGCACCGCGGGCGACTTCGCGTAGTGCAGGAACACGACCTCCCCCGGATGGTCCTCCGCGGCGAGCGTGCGCAGCATGGACAGCACCGGCGTGATGCCGCTGCCCCCGCTGATCAGCAGCAAACGCTGCGGCCGCGGCGCGGGCAACCGGAACACGCCGTCGGCGGGCGTCAGGTCGACCACCATGCCCGCGGTGGCGTGGTGGTACAGGTACTGCGAGACCAGGCCGCCCGGATGCGCTTTCACGGTCAGCTGGATGTGGCGATCCCGCCTGCCTTCCGGATTGACCGGCGAATAGCACCGCGTGTGCCGCACACCGTCGATCACCACGCCGATCTGGACGTATTGCCCGGCGGCGTGGCCCTTCCACTGCCGGGTCGGGCGCAGCGTGAGCGTGACCGAACCCGGCGCCGAGCGGCGGACGTGCGTGATTTCGGCCCGCATGTCCCGCACCGTGAGGGTGGGGCGGACCAGCTCCAGATACCGGTCCAGCGGGTGTGGCGAGGTCAGGGTCTGCACCAGGTTGATGAGATCCACCATTAGTTCTCCGTGCCTCTTGTCGGGCTGACGACGTGCGACCTGTTTTCAGTGCACGTCTGTACACTCAACTAGTGTGACCGATGACCCGGGCCAGGTGTCAACCGGCGAAACATGTGACTCGAACTACATCTACGGATAGGTCAAATGGTGAACGGATGTATGCTCACCGGGATGAATGAGCAGGCAGCTACCCGAGGCGAGCGCAAGGAGCGGACCAGGCAGGCACTCCTGGACGGCACCCTCGCGCTGGCCGCCGAGCGCGGATTCGCCGCGCTCAGCCTGCGTGAGATCGCGCGCTCGGCCGGCATCGTGCCGACGGCGTTCTACCGGCACTTCGCGTCGCTGGAGGACCTCGGCGCCACCTTGGTCGACGACGGCGTCACCGCGCTGCGACTGGCGCTGCGCGAGGTCCGCCGCAACGCGGACGCGAGCCTGTCGGACACGGTGCGCTTCGTATTCGCACAGGTGGGCCCCAAGCGTGAGCTGTTCGGCTTCCTCACCAGGGAGCGCCACGGCGGGTCCGCGGCGCTGCGCACGGCCATCGCCAGGGAGATCCAGCTGATCGTGCGCGAGCTCGTCGCCGATCTGTCCCGGATCCGGGCCCTGGACTCCTGGACGCCGCGCGACCTCGAGATCGCCGCCGATCTCATGGTCACCACGGTGACCGACGGAATCGCCGCCTATGTGTCGGCCGCGCCGCGCGACGCACAGGCGATCATCGACCGCACCGTCCAGCAGATGCGATTGATCGCCCTCGGCATGGGCGGCTGGCGGCCACCCGGGCGGCGCTGATCCGGGCCGCGTGCGCGCCTCACTCGGCCGGGCGGGGCCCCTCGGCGTCGCCACGGACGACGGCGACCGGTTCCGGCGACCGCAGCGGCAGCAGCATCGCCAATCCCGCCGCGAGCACGATCAGCAGGCCCGCGATGCCCGCGCGGTCGGCGTCGAACAGCCAGACGAACGCGCCGAACAGGCTCGGCGCGAGGAAAGACACCGCGCGCCCGGTGGTCGTGTACAAGCCGAACAGCTGACCCTCACGGCCCGGCGGCGCGAGGCGGGCCAGGAACGACCGCGCCGCCGCCTGCGCGGGACCGACGAAAACGGTGAGCAACAACCCGAAGATCCAGAACATCAGCGGTCCGGACACCACGAGCAGCGCCAGCCCGCACACCAGCATCGCCGACAGCGACACCACGATGACGACCTTCGGGCCGTTCCGGTCGTCGAAACGCCCCGCGACGATCGCGCCCAGCGCCGCGACGACATTGGCCGCTATGCCGAACAGCAGCACATCGGAGTCGGCGATGCCGTAGACGCGCACGGCGAGCACCGCGCCGAAGGTGAACACTCCGGCGAGACCGTCCCGGAACACTGCGCTGGCCACCAGGAACCCGACCGTGCGCGGGTCGATGCGCCCCAGCTCGCGCAGGTCCCGCCACAGCACCCGGTACGAGCCGAGGAATCCGGCGCTCGCCGCGCCGGGATCGGCGCCGGTGCGCGGCAGTTCCGGGACCGCGAACAGCACCGGCAACGCGAACGCGGCGAACCAGACGGCGGCCAGCACGGCGACCAAGCGGATGTTCAGTCCCTGGTCGGTGGGCACGCCGAGCAATCCGCGATTGTCGCCCTCTCCCGCGATGAAGCCGAAGTAGCAGATGAGCAGCAGGAAGATGCCGCCGAAATAGCCCATGGCCCAGCCGAATCCGGAGACCCGGCCGACCGTCGCGGGCGTGGAGACCTGCCGCAGCATCGCGTTGTAGGGCACATTGGCCAGCTCGAAGCAGGCCGACGCGAACGCCAGCAGCACCAGACCGAGCCACAGGTCGCGATAGTCGTCGTGCACGAAGAACATCAGCGTCATCGCCGCGATGGTGAGCGCGGTCAGCGCGCCGAGGGAGCGTTTGCGCTTCGCGGACGCGTCGAACCGCTGTCCGCTGATCGGCGCGGTCAACGCGACGATCAGGCCCGCGAGGCCCAAGGCCCACCCCAGCCACGCGCTGGCGGAGACGTCGCCGGGTAGGTCGTCGCCGACTTTGTCGGTGAGGTACACCGAGAACACGAACGTGAGAATCACGGCGTTGAATGCCGAAGACCCCCAGTCCCACAGCCCCCACGCCACCACCTGCCCGCGCCCGGCGGCCTGTCCTACTGTCGCCCGGGCGTTCACCTCGGTCATGCCGCGCAGCTTAATGCGCGCGACCGTCGCGAGTGCGGCGGAAATCGCAACGGACCCTGGTTCACGCAGGGCCTGCTATGCACCTAGTTGCATAGTACCGGATGTCACGGCTATCCTCACCGCATGGCACTCGAGCATGCGTTGCTGGTATCGCTTACCGAGCGCGCCGGCTCGGGGTACGAGCTGGCGCGCCGCTTCGACAAGTCCATCGGCTACTTCTGGAGCGCGACCCACCAGCAGATCTATCGCGTCCTCAAACGCATGGAGGAATCCGGCTGGGTCGACGGTGAATCAGTGGCGCAGGAAGGCAGGCCGGACAAGAAGGTGTACTCGGTGAGCGAGGCCGGCCGCGCCGAACTCGCGCGCTGGATCGCCGCACCGAGCGATTCGGGCACCCCGCGCAACGAGCTCGCGGTGAAGATCCGCGCGGCCGCGTACGGAGACATCACCGCTTTGCGCGCCGAAGTGGCCCGCCATCGCGACCAGCACGCCCAGCGCCTCGAGCTGTACCGGCACATCGAGAAACGCGACTTCCCCGCCCCCGACCGGCTCGGCGGGACAGCCCTGCACCAGTACCTCGTCCTGCGCGCGGGCATTCGCGTGGAGTCGGGGTTCGTCGAATGGTGCGACGAAGTTCTGCAAGCACTGCACCCGCGCGCATCAGCCCCGCACGCGGTTGACGGAGAAAGGCGACCTCACCCATGAGCTCCTTCCCCCATCTGTTCGAGCCGCTCGATCTCGGCTTCACGACCTTGCGCAATCGAGTGGTCATGGGGTCGATGCACACCGGGCTGGAGGACCGCGCCTGGGACACCAACAAACTGGCCGCCTATTTCGCCGAACGCGCACGCGGCGGCGCGGGCCTGATCATCACCGGCGGCTACGCGCCCAATCGCGCGGGCTGGCTGCTGCCGTTCGGCGCCAAGCTGACCAACAAAACCGAGGCGTACCGGCATCGCACGATCACGAAAGCGGTGCACGCCCATGGCGGCAAGATCGCCATCCAGATCCTGCACGCGGGCCGCTACTCCTACATGCCGGGCAGCGTGTCGGCGTCATCGATCAAGGCGCCCATCAACCCGTTCCGGCCGCGCGCTCTGTCGGCCAAGGGCATCGAGCGCACCATCGACGATTACGCCCGCTGCGCGAAACTCGCTCAGTTCGCCGGATACGACGGCTGCGAGATCATGGGCGGCGAAGGCTATTTCATCAACCAGTTCCTCGCGCCGCGCACCAACAAGCGCACCGACGCGTGGGGCGGATCGCCGGAGAACCGGCGCCGGATCGCGGTCGAGATCGTGCGCCGCACCCGCGCCGCCGTCGGCCCGGACTTCATCATCGTGTTCCGGCTGTCCATGGCCGAGCTGGTGGAGAAGGGGCAGACCTTCGACGAGATCGTCGCGCTGGCACAAGAACTCGAAGCCGCCGGGGTGAACATCCTGAACACCGACATCGGCTGGCACGAGGCGCGCGTGCCCACCATCGTGACCTCGGTGCCCCGCGCCGCCTTCGTCGAGTTCACCGCGAAGATCACCGCGCGGGTGGGCATACCGGTCTGCGCGTCCAATCGGATCAACATGCCGGAGGTGGCCGAGGAGATCCTGACTCGCGGTGACGCCCACCTCGTTTCGCTGGCGCGTCCGTTCCTGTCCGATCCGGAGTGGGTGAACAAGGCCGCGCAGGACCGCGTCGACGAGATCAACACCTGCATCGCCTGCAACCAGGCGTGCCTCGACCACGCCTTCCAGCACAAGACCGTGTCGTGCCTGCTCAACCCGCGCGCGGGTCACGAGACCGAACTGAAGCTGCTGCCGACCCGCCGGAGCAAGCGCATCGCGGTGGTCGGCGCGGGCCCGGCCGGTCTCTCGGCGGCGGTGAACCTCGCCGAACGCGGCCACCGCGTCGACCTGTTCGAGGCCGACGACAAGATCGGCGGCCAGTTCGACATCGCCCGCCGCATCCCGGGCAAGGAGGAGTTCAGCGAGTCGATCCGCTACTACAACCGGATGCTCGAGCGCACCGGCGTCACAGTGCATCTGAACAAGCGGGTCGGCGCGGACGAACTCATCGCCGGAGGCTACGACGAGGTGGTGCTGGCCACCGGCGTGCAGCCGCGCATCCCCGACATCCCCGGTATCGATCACCCCATGGTGCTGTCCTACGCGCAGCTGGTCCGGGAGGAGAGGCCGGTCGGCAAGCGCGTCGCGGTGATCGGCGCGGGCGGCATCGGCTACGACGTCACCGAATTCCTGACCGTGGAAGGCCATCCCACGCTCAAGCTGGACGAGTGGAAGGAAGAGTGGGGCGTCACCTCCGACGACGAGCAGGTCCCCGGGCAGCTCACCGCGCCCAGACCCGCTCCCGCGGCGCGGGAAGTCGTTCTGCTGCAACGCAAGACGACTCCGTTCGGCAAGGACCTGGGCAAGACCTCCGGCTGGGTGCACCGCGCCGCGCTGAAGGCCAAGGGCGTCGAGCAGCTCGGCGGCGTCAACTACGAACGCATCGACGACAACGGCCTGCACATCAGCTTCGGCGAGAAACGGCAACGGCCCCAGCTGATTCCCGTCGACAACATCGTCGTCTGCGCCGGCCAGGAATCCGTGCGCGACCTGGAGGCCCCGCTGCGCGCGGCGGGGGTCAGCCTGCATCTCATCGGCGGCGCCGAACTCGCCGCCGAACTCGACGCCAAACGGGCCATCGACCAGGGCACCCGGCTCGCCGCCCGGCTGTGATCGGGCGGCGCGGAGACTTCGCCGGGGATCGTGCGGCGGGCCACCGCGCCGGATCGCCTAGGCTGCACCGGGTGAGCCTGCCCTCCCCCACCTCCGAGAACCGCGCGGTCGTCACCGGCGCCTCCTCCGGCATCGGTACCGCGCTCGCCGCCGAACTCGCCGCCCGCGGCTACTCGCTGATCCTGGTCGCCCGCCGCGAGGAGCTGCTCACCGAGCTCGCGCAGCGGCTGACCCTGGCCCACGGCATCACCGCCGAGGTGCGCCCGGTCGACCTGGCCGACCGCGAGCAGCGCGGTGTGCTGGTGGACGAACTGGCGAGCCGCGACATCGCCGTGCTGTGCAACAACGCGGGCATCGCGACCTTCGGCGCGGTCGCGGAACTCGACCCGGCCTACGAGCGCGCGCAGATGGAGCTCAACGCCGTCGCCGTGCACGATCTGACCCTGGCCGTGCTGCCCGGCATGCTCGCCCGGCGCGGCGGCGGCATCTTGATCAGCGGGTCGGCCGCGGGCAACATGCCGATCCCGAACAACGCCACCTACGCCGCGAGCAAGGCGTTCGCCAACACCTTCTCCGAATCGCTGCGCGGCGAGCTGAAAGGCTCGGGCGTGCACGTCACGCTGTTGGCGCCCGGACCGGTCCGCACCGATACTCCCGATCCTGCCGAAGCGTCCATCGTCGACCGGATGGTGCCCGACTTCATGTGGGTCTCCTCGGAATACACCGCCAAGGTCTCCATCGACGCGCTCGCCCGCAACAAGATGCGCGTGGTCCCCGGCCTGATCAGCAAGGGAATGAGCGTGGCGGGGCAATACGGCCCACGCGCGGTCACCGCTCCGATCGCCGGCGCTTTCTACAAGAAGCTCGGCAACTGAGCGTCAGCGACCACCACCGCCGCACTCAGCGGCGCCTGGTGCCGAACAGGCTGCGGGTGATCTGACGGCCGGCCGCCTCGGCGGCCGAACGCAGGAAGCCGCGCACCGCGGGGTTGTTCATGATCCGCTCGGCCGCGGAATCCTCTTCCGCACGGGTCGCGGCGCGGCCGGGCACGGATGCGGCCTCCGGCTCCGGCGATGCCCCGGCCACCTTGGCGGCGAGCAGTTCGTAGGCCGACTCCCGATCGATGGTCCGGGCGTACTTCGAGGCCAGCGAGCTGGACAGGGCCCGCGATCGGATCGCGTCCGCGCCGATGGCGTCCATCAGCGACCGGGGCGGCCGCAGCCTGGTCCAGGCCACCGGCGTCGGTGCGCCCTGCTCGGAGAGCACGGTCACGATGGCCTCGCCGGTGCCGAGCGAGGTCAGCGCCTGCTCCAAGTCGTAGACGCCGGTCCGGGGATAGGTGCGGACGGTCTTGGACAACGCCTTCTGATCGTCCGGGGTGAACGCGCGCAGCGCGTGCTGGATACGCGCGCCGAGCTGGGAGAGCACCGGATTCGGGATGTCGGTGGGCAGTTGGGTGCAGAAGAACACACCCACCCCTTTGGACCGGATCAGTTTGACGGTTTGCTCCACCTGATCCAGGAACGCCTTCGAAGCGTCGGCGAACAACAAGTGGGCTTCGTCGAAAAGGAAGACCAACACGGGCTTGTCCTCGTCGCCGACCTCGGGCAGCGTCTGGAACAAGTCGGCGAGCACCCACATCAGGAAGGTCGAGAACAGCACCGGCCGCGCCGCCCGAGCGCCCAGCTCGAAGAGCGTGATCACCCCCTTCCCGTCCACGACGCGCACCAAGTCGGCCGGGTCGAGTTCGGGCTCGCCGAAGAACGTGTCGCCGCCACCCGCCTCCAGATTCACCAGCGCGCGCAGAATCACCCCGGCGGTGGCCGCGGAGACGCCGCCGATGCCCTTCAGGTCCTCCTTGCCTTCGGGGCTGGTCAGATGAGTGATCACGGCGCGCAGGTCCTTCAGGTCCAGCAGCGCGAGCCCGTTGCGGTCGGCCCAGTGGAAGATCAAGCCGAGGGTCGACTCCTGCGTCTCGTTCAGCTCGAGCACCTTGCTCAGCAGCACCGGGCCGAAGGAGCTGATCGTCGCGCGGACCGGAAGTCCCGTCCCGGTGGTACCCAGCGAGACGAACTCGGTCGGGAAACCGGTCGGCGCCCAGTCCGCGGCGCCGGTCTCCGCGCATCGCGCCGCGAGTCTCTCGTCCGACCGCCCCGGTTCGGCCAGCCCCGACAGGTCGCCTTTGATGTCGGCCAGCACCACCGGAACCCCGGCGCTCGACAGCTGCTCCGCGATGCCCTGGAGGGTTTTCGTCTTCCCCGTGCCGGTTGCTCCGGCCACCAGACCGTGCCGGTTCATCATCCGCAGGGGAATGCGCACGCGCGCATCCGGATCCACCGTCCCATCGACCACGACGGCGCCCAGTTCCAGCGCAGCGCCCTCGAAGGCGTACCCCGCGGCGATCGCCTGCGCGGCGGACGCCTCTTCTCCGTCGATGGACGGTTCGTCTCGTGCTGCCGAACCGGCTCCGGTAGCGGTCCGCTCGGCCAGCTCGCGTTCCGCGGCCTCCGCGGCCGCGGCCGCCTCCGCCGCGATGCGCGCCGCTTCGTCGGCCGCCTTGCGCGCCGCGGCCGCCTTCTCCTGAGGAGTGGTCATCGCGCGTCCTCCGTCCTGGCTCCGCCGGAACTGCGTTACCCGATGTTTGCTGCTGCACCTAAAACACCGGGTGCCGATCTGGGAGAACTGTATCCCCGCCGGTCGGCTTCGGGGCGAGATCAGCTGCCACACGGTTGCCGCGCCGTACCGCAGGCGCCGGTCCCACGCCCGGCTAATGTTGCACGGGTGTCCGACAAATACATGGTGTGGATGGATTGCGAGATGACCGGCTTGCGCTTGGACAGCGACAAGCTGATCGAGGTGGCCGCACTCGTGACCGACAGCGATCTCAACATCCTCGGCGAGGGCGTGGACATCGTCATCCACGCCGACGACGACGCGCTGGCCGCGATGCCCGCGGTGGTCGCCGAGATGCACGCGCGCTCCGGGCTGACCGACGAGGTCCGCCGCTCCACCGTCACCCTCGAAGAGGCCGAGCAGCGCGTGCTCGACTACATCCGCGAGTACATCCCCACCCCGCGCACCGTGCCGCTGGCCGGTAACTCGATCGCCACCGACCGCGGTTTCATCGCCAGGGACATGCCCCTGCTCGATGCCCACCTGCACTACCGGATGGTCGACGTGAGCTCGATCAAGGAACTGTGCCGCCGCTGGTACCCGCGCATCTACTTCGGCCAGCCGGAGAAGGGCCTGAGCCATCGCGCGCTGGCCGACATCCAGGAGTCCATCCGGGAACTGGAGTACTACCGGCGAACCGTGTTCGTCGCGCCGCCCGGTCCGTCCACCACCGAAATCGCCGCAGTCGCCGCCGAGGTCTCCGAGAGCGCCACACAACGGACCGAATCGGCGCAGGTCAACGGCTCGCCAGACGCCGATTAGGGAGTGGGCGGGTTGACACGCTAATATCTAGCCCGCCGGTTCTTACCGGCGATGGTGAGCGTAGTTCAGTTGGTAGAGCACCAGGTTGTGATCCTGGCTGTCGCGGGTTCGAGTCCCGTCGCTCACCCCACCAGCCCGGGTGGCTCCGAGAGATCGGAGTCACCCGGGCTTTTTCGTTGCGCCACAATCCCTTCGCCGCTCCCGCGTCGGCACAATGTGAAACGAATACCCTCCAGAATCTGCCCCGCCTCCGTAGACTGCGGTGCACAGGGGACGGCGTCGCTGGGGCGCTCTCCCGGTTCGACCAGAAAGACACACCTCGTGATGCGTTCTGCGGTGATCGCGGCCTTCGTCGGCGCCACCCTCCTCACCGGATCCAGCGGAACCGCCGTCGCGGGCATCGGGCTACCCCCGCTGCCCGAGTCCGGTTCGGCGTCGAGCGGCTCGGCCGGCGGCCTGGCCACCACGGGCTCCGCCGGCAGCGGTTCGGCGGGCAGCAAGCTGCTGTGCGCCGCCACGGGCAGCGCGATCGCGATCCTGGGCGACGCTCAGTTGGGCTGCGACATGCTGCCCTGACGCCCCCGAAACGCCGAACGGGCCACCGGATTCGCTCCGGTGGCCCGTTGGTTGTTCCGCTGTGGCTCAGCGATTGTCGTCCGCGTTGCCCGCCTTCCAGACCGGCCACGGGATGTTCCAGTCACCCAAGCCGTCCACGCCGGACAGGGTGCCACCCACGGTGTTCTTCACGATCGTGATGTCACCGCGTTTGGCGTTCTGGAAGACCCACTGCGCATTCGCCGGGCTCAGGTTCAGGCAGCCGTGACTGGTGTTGCTGTAGCCCTGCGCACCGACCGACCACGGCGCCGAGTGGAAGAAGATACCGCTGTAGGACAGTCGCGTCGCGAAGTCCACCGGCGTCTTGTACCCGTCCGGCGAGTTGACCGCCACGCCGTAGGTCGAGGAATCCATGATGATCTTCTCGTGCCGGTCGGCGACGATGTAGATGCCGTTGTCGGTGGGCGTGCTGTCCTTGCCCATCGAGGTCGGCATGGTGCGGATCACCTGACCGTTCTGCTCGACCGTCACCTGCTTGGTGTTGTCGTCGGCGGTGAAGATCACGGCGTCGCCGATGGTGAAGAACGAGTGGATGTTGTCCTGCCCGAACAGACCGTTGCCGAGATCACGCCCATAGACGTTCACGTCGATGGTGACCTTCGTCCCCGGCGCCCAGAAATGCTCCGGCCGCCATCGCACCTCGCGATTGTTCACCCAGTAGAACGCGCCCTCCACCGGCGGCTCCGTGGTGATCTTGATCGCCGACTGCGCGGCCTTCCGATCGGGGATGTTCTCGTCGAACTGGACGGCCACCGGCTGGCCGATACCGACCACCTCGCCTTCGCCCGGGACCAGGTAGGGCTTGGTCTGATTACCGGGAGAACTGGTGGTGAAGCTCAGCGTCGCCGAGTTCGCGCCGCCGAGCCCGATCGCGTCGGCCTTCAATCGGTAGGTCTTGCCGTAGCCGAGCACCTCGGTGGTCTCCCACGACCGCCCGTCGGCGGCGAGCTTGCCCTCCACCGCCTTGCCCTGCGGGCTGACCAAGGTCACGTTGGTGAATTTGCCATCCTCCACCTTGAACGCCAGCGGGACGCCCGGCGAGACGCCGACCTCCCCGTCCTTCACCGGCGACAGCAGCTTGGGCTTGATCAGTTCCGTGATGGGGTTGCGGTCGATGGCCACCTGCGCCGCATCCTTGGCGTCGGACGCCGAACATCCCGTCGATGCCAGTGCGGCGACCGCGACGACGATCACCGGTCCCGCGATAGTGCGCAACCAACGTGCGGCCGGCTTGCGCTTGTGCCGACCTGGACCAACACTCATTTCAACCCCGTTTCAAAGTCTCCCGACCGCCACGCCGCTCACCCCGCCGTGTACGCGGGCGGTCGGAACCACAATCGGACATTCTGCCAGTGCGTCACGTTCGCGCCAATGTGAACACCTTGTCCGTCACTGCAGCGTTACCACCTGTAGATCACCCTGGCGATCCCCCGCGTTACCGGCGCGGGAGCGCATCGCATCACCGCCGGTCAGGGCACGATTTCACTTCTGCGGCCCTGGCCTGTTAAGGTTTGTCCCGCACCGGAACACGGAGCACGCGCCATTAGCTCAATTGGCAGAGCAGCTGACTCTTAATCAGCGGGTTCGGGGTTCGAGTCCCTGATGGCGCACAACACGAGAACCGTGCCCTTGCCGTATTCGTCGGCAAGGGCACGGTTTTTTCATCCCCGCGCGCCCAGCCGCCGTGACATGACCGTGACCTGGGCTTTTTCCCAGAAGCCCCAGTGGTCTCAATTCGGACAGCGGTACGCCCCCGAGGCGGCCGAAATCCAGCTATTCGGCCGAAAAGTTCTGTGATGTACAGCACAAGAGGTTTAGCAGCAAACTCCCAGCTTGGATAACGATTCGGCTACCGCGTCCTGGGCTTTCCAAGATCGACAGCATCTGCCATTCAAGATTCGTTCACCCTCTGTTAACCAAGCGTGACCATTCTGCAATCAGGTCACAAAGCGACCTGAAGTTTGGTCAGCCCGAGGAGTTATAGACACCGATTCGGTAACGATCACACGGCAGGCAGTTGCCCGCCAGTGATCAGCGGAGCGGAATCCGGCAACGGACCCGCGAACCTACTTCCGCCCGTCTCTTCGCATCGAGGTGCGAAGTCCCGCGCGACACCGCGGCCGAGCCCCAGCGAGGGCGATCCGGCGCCGCACGAACCGCGTCGCGTTCCGGGGACGTGAACGTCCCCCACAACAAAACCACACAACAGCACATGGCCGTTTTCGGCGCGCGTCCACGAGCGTACGCCGCAGGATCCGTGCTGCCCAACCGCGGCCGGATCGAGTAAGTCCCCGATCAAGGAACCGATTCGCAATGCCTGACAGACGCCTTTCCACCCTTCGCCGCCCCTCGTTCCGCGAAACCGTCACCGTCGCGGTCGCCGCCGCCGGTGTCGTTGCCGTGGCCGCCTGCTCCGCGGCGTCCGTTGCCGATGACAGCGTCCCGTCTCGCATCGCCATGGTGGCCGAGCAGCAGCCGGAGGCCACGCCCGCTCCGGTCGCCGAGCAGGCCGCCGCACCGGTCGCGGAGGCGATCCCGGCGCCGATGCCCGCTCCGGCTCCGGCTCCGGCTCCCGCTCCCGCCCCCGAGCCGGTCCCGGCCCCGATGCCCGCCCCGGCCCCGCCGGTCTACGCGAACAACCTGGACGGCTGGATCCGCCAGGCGCTGGACATCATGCAGGCCAACGGCATCCCCGGCACCTACGAGGGCATCCACCGCAACATCATGCGTGAGTCGACCGGCAACCCCCAGGCCATCAACCTGTGGGACTCCAACGCCGCCATGGGCATCCCGTCCAAGGGCCTGCTGCAGGTGATCGACCCCACCTTCGCCGCCTACCACGTCGCGGGCACGCCCTTCGACATCTGGGATCCGGTGGCCAACATCGTCGCCGCCTGCAACTACGCGGCGCACCGCTACGGCTCGATGGACAACGTCAACAGCGCGTACTGAGCCACAACCGCCACGCAGCCTCCCCATCCACGGATGGGGAGGCTGCCGGCGTTTTCCGGCCCTTCCGGCCCGGCGGCCGGGCGCAGCTCCGTGCTCCTCGGCCAGGCGCAGGCCGTCGACGGACGACGTCCGGCCGCGTCCGTTATGGTCGAGGCACCTGCGACCCCGTGGACATCCCGTGACCGACTACGCACACAACGACGCGGCGGCCAAGAGCCGCGCCGAGAAAGCGCGACGGCTGGCGAGCTATCTCTGGCACCGCGGCATCACCGGTCCCGAGGTGCTCGCGATGCCCGCGCCCGTCCGGCGCAAACTGGCCAGGGCCGCCGCGACGAATCCGCCGAGCACCGACGAGACCTGGACAACGGTGGCGCGGCTGCTGGCGGAGAAGGACGACTGGGCCGCCCGCCATCCGGGGCATCCCGCTGCCCGGCGCGAGCACACCGACGAGAAGCTGCTCTGGGTGAAGCCGCCGATCCGGCCGTGGTCCTGATTGTTTCTAAAATAGTTGCGACACAATACTTTCCACGTCTACTACAAACTTCCGTAGAGTGGTGCCATGCACCCGCCGCCCCGGCCGTCACGATGACCGAGCGCAAGCCGCCGAAGCAGACCTTCGAATCGTGGGTCGACAAGCAGATCCGCGAGGCGGCCGAGCGCGGCGAATTCGACAACCTCCCTGGCACCGGCAAACCGATCCCCGGGGCGGGCACGGCTTACGACGAGGACTGGTGGCTGCGCGGATATCTGCGCCGCGAAGGCGTCGGCAGCGAGGCGCTGCTGCCACCGTCGCTGCTGCTGCGACGGGATATCGAGCACCTGCCCGACGAGGTGCGCGACGCGACCAGCGAACGCCAGGTGCGGGCGGCCGTGAGCGAGCTCAACAAACGTATCGTGGACTGGCTGCGGATGCCGGAAGGACCGTTCGTGCCGATCGCTCCGGTGAACGCGGACGAGATCGTCGAGCAGTGGCGGAACGCGCGCGGGGCCGCGCGGCCGAGGCGCGAGCAGTCGAGCAGCCGGAGCGCAGCGCCTTCCCCAGCGCAGGCCGACGAGGTGACAGTTCGTCCCCGCCGCCGGTGGTGGCGGCGGCGAAGAAACGGCACCGACGCCGGGTAGCTCGGCGCCATCCCGCCGCTCACGCGCCGAGTTCGGTCACTTGCTCCACCTCGGCGATCACCTTGTCCGCCAGCGCGCGCAGCACCTGAGCCTCGTCCGCCGTCATCGGCTCCACGAAGACGCGACGGACCAGATCGACATGATTCGGGGCGGCTCGCTCCAGCGCCACCCGCCCTTCCGGCGTGAGCTGAACGATGATGCCGCGCGCATCCTCCTCGGCGGGCCGCCGCTCGACCAGGCCGCGCGCATCCATCCTGGCCAGATGCTTGGACAACCGGCTCTTCTCCCAGCACACCTCCGCGGCCAGTTCCTTGGCGCGCAGACAGCCGTTCGGGGCGGCGGACAACGCCACCATCAACTCGTAGTCCGCCAGGGACAGGCCGTCCTCGGCCAGCCCGGCGGAAATCGCCCCGTCCAAACGCTGGCGCAGCCGCACATAGGCCTGCCAAGTCGCCTGCTCGTCGTCACTCAACCACCGGACCATGGGAATGAAGTGTAGTCGCGGTTGGTTGACATGGACACCAACTCCTCAGGAGGTTCCGATGCCCGCCGTGACCGTTCCCGACATCATGGTTCTGCCCCGCCTGCCCCGCCCCGACGCGACCCTGCGCGAGCGGCCGGTCCGAAGCGTGGTCACCGCGCACACCCAACGTGAGGGCGCGGGATTCGAGGTGCGCAGGCCGTTCCCCAGCATGGATCTGCGCACGGCCGATCCCTTCATCCTGCTCGACCAGATGGGCCCGGTCGCCTACGAACCGCACGAGGCGAAAGGCGCGCCCTGGCATCCACACCGGGGCTTCGAGACGGTCACCTACATGCTCGACGGCACCATGGTGCACCACGACTCGCACGGCGGCGGCGGCGTCATCGGCGAAGGCGACACCCAGTGGATGACCGCGGGCTCCGGCATCCTGCACGACGAGGTGCCGCCGGAGGCGATGGTCGCCTCGGGCGGGTGGTTCCACGGCATCCAGCTGTGGGTGAACCTGCCGCGCGCGCTCAAGTTCGCCACGCCGCGCTATCAAGATCTGCGCGCACGCGAACTGACCCTGGTGAGTTCGCACGACGGCGGCGCGCTGGTGCGGCTCATCGCCGGGGAGGTCGGCGGATTCACCGGTCCCGGATCGACCTACACCCCGATCGCCTACGCCCACGCGTCGATCACGCCCGGTGGGATCCTCGAAACACCGTGGCCGCAAGAGTTTACGGCGATGGCGTACGTGCTGTCCGGCAGCGGTGGCGTCGGCGCGGAACGCAGGCCGCTGCGCGAAGGACAGCTGGCGGTCTTCGGACGCGGCGACGCGATCAGCGTGACAGCCGATGCGCGCCAAGACAATCGGACCGGAGCGCTGGAAGTGTTGCTGCTCGGCGGACAGCCGATCCGGGAACCGGTGGTGCAGTACGGGCCGTTCGTGATGAACACTCGCGCCGAGATCATCGAAGCGATGGAGGACTACCAGGCCGGACGCATGGGAAACATCCCCGCGGAGCACATCCGCGGCGCCGGGACCACCGCCTGAGCGACGACGATGGGCGCGATCCCCTAATGCCCTAGTTCCATCCCCCCGAGGTTGACAAGAGAGCGGCCCGTCACAACAGTGGATGCGGCGTCCGGTCGGACGCCCATCCACCGCAGCAACCACACAGAGGAATACATGAACGTTCGCCGGCTCTCCGTCAGCGCGGCCGTCGCGGGATTGACCTTTCTCGCGGCTCCCGCCGCCCTAGCCGCCCCTCCGTCCGGATCCGCCGGAACCGGCTCCTCGGCCGTCGACACCGGCTCCGCCGCGACCGGCTCGGCCGGTCTGTCGCAGACCGGTTCGGCCGGTGGCGCCTTCGCCAACTGCGACGACGCCCGTGCCGCCGGCCGTGCGCCGCTGTTCCGCGGCGAACCCGGCTTCGGGCCGCATCTGGATCCCGACGGCGACGGCTTCGCCTGCCCGACGGTCTGAACCGACCGCGAAACGACGACACCCGGTGGGCGATGCCACACCGGGTGTCGTCGTATTTCCAGCTCAGCGGAAGATCTTGAGCAGCACCAGCCCGACCACCAGTGCGGCGGCGCCGATCAGGCTGTACTTCACCTTCGGCTCGTTCAGCTTCCCGACCACGATCTGCTTGGTGTCGTCCGCGATGCGATGCGGGTCCGCGCGTACCGCGAGTTCGTCGAGCGTGCTCGCCAGCCGAGTGCGGGCGGCCTCGATCTCCTGCTCGATCCGCTCGGTATCCCTTGCCACGTTCCACCCTCCTGTTGTCGATTGCCGCACCCGGTGCACGATCACGCCGCATGTCCGGCCGTCCGTGCGGCACCCGGGGCTCGCGGACGAGTCTATCCGCCGCCACGCCGCGCCAACCGGCCGCGCGAGGATCTCCGGTCACCGCCTTCGGATACCGTGCTGGAGGTGACCACCAACCAACGACTCTCCCCGGGCGACACCGCCCCCGGCTTCACGCTCCCCGACGCCGACGGCAAGAACGTCTCGCTGTCGGACTACCGCGGTCGCAAGGTGATCGTGTACTTCTACCCCGCCGCGAGCACGCCCGGCTGCACCAAGCAAGCCTGCGACTTCCGCGACAATCTGGCCGACCTGGACGGCGCGGGCATCGACGTGGTGGGCATCTCGCCGGACAAGCCCGCCAAGCTGGCCAAGTTCCGCGACGCGGAACAGCTCACCTTCCCGCTGCTGTCGGATCCCGACCGCACCGTGCTCACCGCCTGGGGCGCGTACGGCGAGAAGACCATGTACGGCAAGACGGTCGTCGGCGTCATCCGCTCGACCTTCCTGGTGGACGAAGCGGGCAAGATCGCCGTCGCGCAGTACAACGTCCGCGCCACCGGGCACGTCGCCAAGTTGCGTCGCGACCTGTCGGTGTAGCGCGGACGACGAAAAGCCCGGCGCCGCAGGGACACCGGGCCGAGGTCGTCCTGCGGCTCGGTTCAGGCCTGCCAGACCTGCTGGGCGGCCCATTGCGCCATCAGACGGAGATGCTCGTCCCACCAGTCGGCGGCTTCCGGGGTGAACGCGGCGGGCGGCGGCGCCTCACCGGGGAACAGCAGCGCGCCGTCGGGCGCGCCCACCTTGCGATCGGACGGGAGCCCGGTACCCGGTACCAGCGGCTCAGTGCCCTCCGCCTCCGCCGCCGGCCCGTCCGTGGCGTCGGCCGCGACCAACGGCAGCGGAAGACTCCGCGGGGCAGCACCCCAGCCGTGCTGGGGCAGCTGCGCCCCAGCCGTGGAGGCGGAGCCGACCGACCCGTCCGCCTCGGTGTCCGCGAGCGGCACCGGCTCGGTCGCGTGGCCCGCACCGGTGCCCTCGATCCGGGCGTCCGCCGCGACGACGGTCGGCAACGGCTGTGCGGAATCGTTCAGCAGGTAGCTCCCGCCGACGACCATTCCGCTGGCCAGCACACCGGCCGCGGCGAACACCGCCACCCCGCCGCGCCCCCGCTGCGGCTCGCTCACCGGTCCGGCGTAACCGTCCTGCTCCAGCCGCGCGCTCAACGCCGCACCGGCGGCCGACGCGAAAGCCCCCACGGTGCAGGGGATCACCGGCACCCCGAACGTCTCGACCGCCGTCAGCACCGCCGACCCGGCGCCCGCCGAACCGATCAGCGCCACCGCGTCGGGTCGCGCGGCGGCCGCCTCCAGTTGCTCCCCCGTGGCCGCGACGCTCACACCGAGCGACCGCGGCGTCGCCCGGCCCGCCTGCCCCACCGCGGCGAGCACCCGGCGGCGGCCGCGATCGACCAGGGTGAACGCGTGGTACCCAGGCACCACCTCGCAGATCAGCAGGTTGTCGTAGGCGTCGAGCCAGGTCATCATGCTCGCCACGCTCAGGTGGGCCGATTTCACCGACACCATCGAGGCGCTGTGCCACGGACCGGCCGCCAGCCGGGTCACGATGGCGCGCCGCTCCGCGGGGTCCCGGTAGGCGACCGCCACGCCGCCGACCTCCCGCTCCGCGCCGAGCCCGGCGGTCAGCGCGCTGAGCGCCGTCTCCACCGCCGCGGCCACCTCCGCCTTGCCGTCCCCGTCCGTTCGCACCACCCGGCGCAGCAGCACCCGGTCGGCCAGCTTCTTGCCGTCGGCCAGCGCCACCGCGTGCACGGCACCGCGTTCGGTCGAAACGCCGAGAGTCACCACAGATTCAGCCACCACTGATCACGCCTTCCCTCTGTGCATTGACCGAGCTCACGGGCTTGCCGAAAGCCATGAGCCCCATGGATTCCCCTGCTCGGAACACACGTCGCGATGCACGCGCGCTCGGTAAGTGTTCGGCACCACATCGGTTACGGATGGGTAGCGGAAATCGAGTCGCCGGGACGCGAACGGCGGATGCGCGTATCGCACGCTTGTCCCTACCGTTAGCCTGGATGCGTGGAAGTACGCGCGGAGGCCAGGTCGAAGCACCGTCTGGACCCTGCGTTGGAGCTGCAGGACGACCCACAGGAGCTCATGCCGCGACGCCGGCCGACGCAGGAACGCAGCAAACGAAAGTTCGACGCCTTACTCCAGGCGTCCAGGGAACTGCTCGTCGAGGTCGGGTTCGAGTCCTTCACCTGTGAAGAGGTGGCGGCCAGGGCGGAGGTGCCGATCGGCACGCTGTATCAGTTCTTCGCCAACAAGTACGTCATCGTCTGTGAGCTGAACCGCCAAGACCTGGTTGCCGTTTCCCAGGAGCTGGCCGACTTCCACGGCGAGATCCCGTCCTTGGACTGGCTGCGGCACATGAACCAGTTCGTCGACCACCTGGCCAACCTCTGGATGACCGACCCGTCCCGGCGGGAAGTGTGGCTCGCCATGCAGTCCACGCCGTCCACCCGGGCCACGGGCGCTATCCACGAGAAGCAGTTCGCCGAGGTCGTGTCGCAGATGCTGCGACCGCTCACCCCGCGCACCCCGCGGGCGCGGCGCACGATGATGGCCGAAGTGCTGGTGCACGTGGTCTATTCGATGCTCAACTTCTCGGTGCAGGACGAGCAGAGCAGCGCGGAAGCGGTCGCCGAACTGAAGCGGCTGATGGTCGCCTACCTGCTCGTCGCGGAGAAGGAATCGCGCACCGGCAGCGAACGATGACGGTGGTCCCGGCGGGAACCGGGACCACCGCGCGGCTCACCCGGCGTTGTCGCGGCCTTCGATGAGGTCGGCCAACTCGCCCGGGTCCTCGAGCACCACCATCGCGGCGGCCGTGTCGCCGTCGTGGGTCAGCGACAGGTGAACCCGTACCCGGGGCAGGAATTCGGCGGCCAGGCCGTGCAGCTTGATGCTCGGCCTGCCCCACGCGTCGTTGACCACTTCGATCAGCGGATAGGGGTTGTCCCCGATCTGCGGGCGGCGGGCGAACCGAGACGATGCCCAGGCTTTGAGCACCGCCTCTTTCGCCGCCCACCGCGCCGCGTAGCTGCGCGCCGGGTCGGTCCCTTTGCTCTGGCAGTAGCGCCGCTCTCCCGCGGTGAAACTTTCCCGGAGCATGGTTGTTCCAGCGCGTTCGAGCTGTTCGGCGAACTCGGAGATGGTCACCAAGTCCAAGCCGATACCGAGGATCGTCATAGGCGGGCAGCCTACGACGTGCTCGACGAGCCCGCGCGCGGACCCGGCGCGGCGAGTTGCCCCGCCGCCCTTCCGGTTACGCGCATCCGATGCCCTTGGCCCGGTAGGCGCCGTCCTGCGCCAGGCGCGCGTCCGGCGAGAGCAGCACGTCGGCCTCCAGCTCGCGCGCCCGCTTGGCCGGGGTGCCGTCCCCGCCGAGCCTGCGATCCGCGGGACGCTCGTACAGCGGCGCGCCGCCGCACATCGCCTCCACGAACCGCTGGCGCCCGGACAGCTGCCGCTCCTGCGCCTTACGCTGGTACTCCTCCCGCTTCTCCGGCGCGATGGCCTGGATGAACGCCTCCGGGTGCACGACCGCCAGCAGACCGTTCACATGGCCGAACCCGAGCGAGGTGACCAGACCGGCCTTGAGCGGAAGGCGATCGCCCAGCCGCAACGGCTCGCGCAGCCACACCAGGTGCGGGAAGGCCAGCATCTTCTCGTCCACGCAGTCGAGGCTGCGGTTCGGCGGGATCACGCCCTGCTCCAGCACCTGGCACAGGCCGATGAGCTGGAAGGCGGCCGCGCCGCCCTTCGCGTGCCCGGTGAGGGTCTTCTGCGAGACGACGAACAGCGGAGCTCCGTCCGAGCGTCCGATGGCCGTGGCGAGGCGCTCGTGCAGCTCGGACTCGTTCGGGTCGTTGGCGGCCGTCGAGGTGTCGTGCTTGGACACCACGGCGATCTCGTCCGGGGTCACGCCCAGCTTGCGCAGCTCGGTCGCCAGCCTGGACTCACTCCCGCCGCGACCGGCGCCCAGCGCGCCCAGGCCGGGAGCCGGGATGGAGGTGTGCACGCCGTCCGCGAAGGACTGCGCGTAGGCGACCACGCCCAGCACCGGCAGGCCCATCTCCAGCGCGACGCTGCCGCGCGCCAGCAGGACCGTTCCGCCACCCTGCGATTCGATGAAACCACCGCGGCGGCGGTCGTTCGCGCGGGAGAAGTACCGGTCGCTGATGCCCTTGGCGCTCATGGCCGCGGAATCCGCGGTGGCCGACATGTCACCGAAGCCGACGATGCCTTCGATGCCGAGGTCGTCGTACCCGCCGGCCACGACCAGATCGGCCTTGCCGAGCCGGATCTTGTCGACACCCTCCTCGACCGACACCGCGGCGGTGGCGCAGGCCGCCACCGGGTGCACCATCGCGCCGTAGCTGCCGACGTAGGACTGCACCACGTGCGCCAGCGCCACGTTCGGCAGCGCCTCCTGCAGGATGTCGTTCGGGCGCGACTCGCCGAGCAGATTGTCGATGTACAGCGAGCGCATCGAGGACATGCCGCCCATGCCGGTGCCCTGCGTGTTGGCGACCAGCGAAGGATGCACCCAGCTCAGCAGCTCGGCGGGGCTGAACCCGGAGCCGACGAACGCGTCCACCGTGCAGACGATGTTCCACAGCGCGACCCGGTCCACCGAAGCGGCCATGTCGGGCGAGATGCCCCAGATGGTGGGGTCCCAGCCGGTGGGGATCTGGCCGCCGACGGTGCGCGAGAGCTTGGCCCGGCGCGGCACGCGGATCTCGGTGCCTGCCTTGCGCGTCACGGTCCAGTCACCGGAGCCCTCGACCGGCGTGATCACCGTGTGCTCCGGATCGGCGGCATGGAAGGCGCGCGCCTCGGCCTCACCGCCCACCGTGAACGACAGGTCCTGGTCGAGGAAGACCGAGGTCATCAAGGGGGCCGAATTGTCGGTCATGGCGCCGTCGTCTTCGTAGCGGCGCACACCGCAGCGGGCGACCACGGCGTCGTGATAGCGCTCGGCCAGCTCGTGCTCGGGCACGTAGTCACCGGACGCGGCGTCATACCAGCCCGGCTTCGGGTCGTTCTCCCAGGTGACCATGCCGGTGGTCCAGGCCAGCTCCAGCACGCCCGCGGCCGACAGCTCGTCGGAGACCTCCATCTCGAAGCGGGTGCGCGCCGAGCCGTAGGGGCCCAGCTCCCCCGCGCCGACGATGACCACCATGTCGGCCGGATCCGCGGTCACCTCGCCCCACTCGGGCACCGGCAGCGCGGAGGTCACGGTCGGCGGCGCGGGCAGCGCGGCGATGGTGCGGCCCGGGTCGGCGTCGGTCTCCTCCTCCGCCTGCTCCGCGGCCTGCTTGGCCAGCGCGGGCAGATCCAGCTTGGCCCTGGCCAGTCCACCGGTCAGGTCGATCTGCTGCGGGCCGGTCACGGTGACCTGACGGGCCCGCGAGGTGCACCACTTGAGCAGTTCGTCGGCCATCTCGGCGGTGGACCAGGTCTGCACGCCCGCCTTCTCGACCGCCTCGACCATCGGGTCGTTGTGACCCATCAGACCGGTGCCGCGCACCCAGCCGATCAGCGCGTGCACCAGGGTGACCCGGGCCGACCACGACTTCTCGGCCCGCCACTTGGCGACCACCGCGTCCAGCGCCGCCTTCGACTCGCCGTAGGCGCCGTCGCCGCCGAACATGCCGCGGTTGGGCGAACCGGGCAGCACGACATGCAGTTTCCCGTCCACATCGTGCTCGGCGCCCAGCTTCGACAGACCGCCGATCAGCCGTTCGACCGACCAGAGCAGCACGCGCATCTCCATCTCGGCGCGCGCGCCCGCGTCGGCGAGATCACCGGCCACCCGCGGCGCCGCGAAGGGCAGCAGCAGGGTGGGCGTCATCGCGTCCTTGATCTTGATCTTCGCGCCGCCCGCGCTGTCGACCTGCTCGGAGCCGATCCAGTCGATCAGGACGTCGATGTCCTGGTAGGACGCCATGTTCGCGGGCACCACCCACAGCGCCGCGCCGTGGCGGGCGTTGTCGCGGTACAGCTTGCGGTAGAAGGCGAGGCGCTCGTCGTTCAGCGTCGAGGTGGTCACCACCACCGTGGCGCCGCCGCCGAGCAGCCTGCCGGTCACCGCCGCGGCGATGGATCCCTTGCTGGCGCCGGTGATCACCGCGATGTCCGAGGACCACAGGCCCGGCTCTTCGGTGCTCAGCGCCGCCTCGGCGATGCGCTCGTACAGCCCGGCGAGCACCGAACGCGCCTCGTGCTTCGCGCGCTCGCGCCACCAGTTGGCCTGTGCCGCAACGGCTTCGCCCGCTCCCAGGAATCCGGTGACCGGTCCGTTCGCGCTGCCCGAGTCGTCGGCCAGCCACAGCCGGGCCAGATCCTCGCGCGCCGTGGCCCAGCGGTCGTCCAGCAGGACCGCCTTGCGGGCGTCGAACGCGGGCGCGACCAGACGCGGCCAGTCCGAACCGAGTTCGGCCGACACCAGGTCGACCAGCGAGTCGTCGGTCGCCTCGGGCGCCGAGACCCGCTCGGACAGGCCGAGCTGTTCGAGCACGACGCGCGCGGCCGTGGCCAGCACGCCGTCACGCCCGGTGATCTGCTCGGTGAACTCACCCAGCGCGGCGGCGTCGACGGTCGCACCGCCACCGCCGCCCGCCGACGGCAGCGACACCGCGACACCGCGGCGGGCCGCGACGGCCTGCACGGCCGCGTCGATGGCCGCGTCGACCGAGGCGGCGTCGCTCAGCGCACCGGAGACCAGTCCGCCCAGGTCGCCGCCGCGCACGCTGGTGCCTTCCCTGGTGCCCAGCGACACCTCGGCGGTCACGTGGCTGGCCCACCCGTCACCGAGTTCCCAGACCTTCGTGACCCGCTCGGCGATGGCGGCCGGACGCTTGCCGGACGGGCCGAACACCTTGCGCAGATGGTCGCCGATGGCGTCGGTGAGCACCGTGCCGAAGGGACGATAAGTGCGGGCGAGCCGCTCCACCGTCGCGGACAGCGCGCCCATGTCGGCGTCGGCCGCGCCGTCGATCGCACCGAGCGAGAGCTCGGAGCCGAGGTCGACCAGCAGCTGGTTGCGCCGCGACGACACGCCGTCGCACAGGCCCTCGATGGTGTCCACCGGGCCGATCTGGTCCAGCCGCAGCTTGGTCCACAGCGCGATCAGCACGCGGGTGGCGTCGGCGGCGGTGAACGCGATGTCGTCCGGACGCGGGCCGCCCGAGCTCGGGGCGGGCGCGGCCACGGGGGCGGCGGCGACGGCCGCTGCCGGAGCCGCGGCGGCCGCGACCTCTTCGACCGGCTCGTCCACCGGCGCGGGGTCGGTGTCGGTCGCGTAGACGATGGCCGCCTCGCGCTCGATGTTGAGCACCTCGACGGTGGCGCCGCCGAACGCGGGCAGCTTCAGCGTCTGGGAGGCCAGGTTGGCCACCGTGGGCGTGGCGCCGAGACCGATCTCGACGAACCGCTCGATGCCGAGGCCGCCCTGGGCGGGATCGGTGAACAGCAAGTCCTGGGTCTCGATCCAGCGCACCGGGCTGGCGAACTGCCAGGCGAGCAACTCGATCAGCACCACGCGGCACAGCTCGGTCGGACGGGCGGCCCAGCTGTCGAAGTCGGCCAGCACCTGCGCGAGCGGTTCGGACGGCACCAGGTCCGCGATCTCCTGAACGAACGCCCGCTCGAGCGAGAACAGCCTCGGCACCAGGTTCGGGATGTAGCGGCCGACCAGGGTCTCCGGGCGCAGATCCACCGGCAACAGCTGCTCGAGCTTCTGCCGGAACTCCGGAACGCCCTTGCGCAGCACGGTCGAGTGGAACGGCACGTCGATGCCGGGGACCAGGATGAACGCCCGCTTGCCGCCGAATTCGGCACGGCGGCGGTCGATCTCCTCCTCCAGCGCGTCGAGTCCGGCCACCGTGCCCGCGATCGCGTACTGCGACCCGCGCAGGTTCAGGTTGACTACCTCGAGGAACTCCCCGACCCGCTCGCCCACTTCCTTGACGAAGCCGACGACCTCCGCGTCGGGCAGACCGATCTGCGAGGGCCGGATCGCGGCCATCCGGTAGTCGCTGCGTCCCTGCGCGTCCCGCGGCACCAGCTCGTGCATCGCGGACCCGCGCTGGAACACCACCTCGAGCACCGCCTCCAGCGGCAGCACTCCGGCGACGGCGGCGAGCGCGTTGTACTCACCGACCGAGTGGCCCGCGAGCAGCGCGTCCTCGACGAACGCGCCGGCCTCGCGCAGCTCCGCCACCTGGGCGACACCGAGCGTGGCCATGGCGACCTGGGTGAACTGGGTCAGGTGCAGCACGCCGTCCGGGTGCCGGTGCTCGACGCCACGCGCCTTCAGGTAGGTCGGGTTGTCGCGCACCACGGCCAGGATCGAGAAGCCGAGTGCGGCACGCGTGTGCTTGTCGGCGCGGTCCCAGATCTCCTTGGCGGCCTTCGACCGGGAGCGGGCGTCCAGCCCCATCCCCTTGCGCTGGATGCCCTGCCCGGGGAAGGCGTAGACGGTCTTCGGCGCAGCGGTGCGACCGGTCGCGGTCATCACCAGTTCGCCTTCGGCCCGGCAGGAGACCTCGACGATCTCGCTGCCCGCGTCGACGGCGACCCGCTCGACGCGCACATCGATCTGCGCACCGGGGCGGACCATGCCGAGGAAGCGGGTGGTCCACGCGGTCAGCGTCCGCGCGGGCACCGAAGCGGCCGGATCCACCGCCGACACGACGTGCTGCGCGGCGGCCGACAGCCACATGCCGTGCACGATCGGGCTGCCGAGCCCGGCGAGCTTCGCGGCGGCATCGCTGGTGTGAATCGGGTTGTGGTCGCCGGAGACAGCGGCGAAGGCGTGCATCGTGCGCGGCGCCACGATCGTCACGTCGCGACGGCGCCTGCGCGGGGTGTCGGTGGCCGCGTCGGACACCGTGCCCGCCGCGCGCGGCGGATCGGTGAGTTCACCCGCGCCGGTACGCCCCCGGATCGCGAAGCGTTCGGTGAGGGTGGCCAGCACCGGCATCGACATCCCGGTCTCGGGCTTGTCCAGCATGGCGGTGATCCGCACGTGCACCTCGACGACGCGGCCGAGGTCGGTGTCCAGGGTCTCCCCGGCCTCCGCGCGCACCGCCAGCACGCTGGTCTCGGCGGGCAGTTCACCGGCGAGGTGCACCTGGTGATCCAGGTGGACCAGGTCGAGCATGCCCTCGATGACGCTCTCGCCCTGCGCGGTGCGGGTCGCGCCGAGCACCGCGAACACGGCGGGCCAGCAGGCGCCGACCAGCACGTCGGGCACGGTGCGGCCGAGCGTGCTCAGCGTGGCGGGCAGGCCGGAGCCGGTCACCCCGGCGTGGTCGGCGATCAGATCCGGCGTCCAGGCCAGGTTCACATGCGCGACCTTGCCCTTGACCTCGGGCAGATCCTGGCCCGCGGCGACCGCGAGCAGCGCGGACATGGCCTCGTCGGCGTCTGCTTCGGTGACCACCGGAGCGCCGCCGTTGTAGATCGAGGTCGGCACGGTGATCCGGATGCGCACCGCGTTGCCCGCCAGCAGCGGAACGGTCAGCTCCAGGTACGCGTGCTCCGGCTCGGGGCCGGTGGTCTCGGCCAGCGTCGCGCCGCTGGGCGGGTGCACCGCGCCCTTGCCGTCGACGACCCATTCGGACAGGTCGCCGAGCCGGTGCACCGGGCTGATCGTGGTGCGTCCGGCCCACTGCACGTCGGGGGCGGCGAGCACGGCGTCGATCGGGCCGCTGGTGACGCCCGCCGTACGGCGCGCGTCCACCGGGGCGGGCGTCACGCCGGCGCGCACCAGGGAGTAGGCGGTGTCCTGCTCGAAGCGATCGAGCAGCTCACCGACCGGCTCGTCGACCCGGGTGATGCCCGCGACGGAAACGGTGCCGGGAATGACGCACACCTGATCGGCCGAGTAGCGCGGATCGTGCGCCTGCCACAGCGAATCCGAGCGCCACCAGCGGCGCACGTCGGCGTCCACCACCGGCACGAAGTTCACCGGCTTGCCCGGGGTCTTGCACAGCGCGATGAAGAACGGGACGTCGGCCGGGTGCAGCAGGGTCTGCGCCGTGGCGGGGTAGGCGTCCTTCAGGGCGCACAGCGCCGCTACCGGGTCCTCGAAGTCGTCGTCGCTCGCGAACAGCGTCGGGATCTCGCCGCGATCGGCCGGATGCAGCCGGGATTCGGTGCGGCGCACCATCTCCGCGAACCGGTCGCGCCAGGTGATGTCCAGCCACACCGAGCGGGTGGCCTCCGCGATCGCGTCGCCCAGGTCGCTGCCGCAGTCGAAGTCCTTGCGGCGGTCCAGTCCGACCGCGAGCTCGACGTAGCGCTCCAGCCAGTCCTGGTAGGTCATGGTGGCCAGGTCGCCGAAGTACGGCTTGGCGGTGGAGTTCAGCGCCGTGATGATCTCGTCGCGGCGTGCGGCGACCGCGTCGGCGTCGCCCGCGACCTCGTCGAGCAGGCGGCCGGTGCGCGAGGCGGCGTTGTCGATCTCGTGGATGTCGGCGCCCAGCTGACTGCGGCCCGAGGCCATGCCGCCGGACGCGGTGCCCGCACCGACCCAGTCCGGGGTGCCGGGGGTGTCCACCAGCAGTTGCTTGACCTCCGGCGCGGTGGTGGCCTCCAGCGTCGCCATGGCCGCCGTGCCGACCAGCACGCCGTCCAGCGGCATCACCGGATAACCGTGCCGCTCCGCCCACTGGCCGGTGAGGTACTCCGTCGCCCGCTCGGGCGTGCCGATGCCGCCACCGACGCAGACCACCACGTTGGCGCGGTTGCGCAGTTCGGCGTAGGTGTCCAGCAGCAGGTCGTCGAGGTCCTCCCAGGAGTGGTGGCCACCGGCCTTGCCGCCCTCGATGTGCATGATCACCGGGTAGTCCGGAACCTCGTCGGCGATCCGCAGCACGGCCCGGATCTGGGCGACCGTGCCCGGCTTGAAGGCGACGTGCGCGATGCCCGCTTCGGTGAGCTCGTGGATCAGCGCGACCGCTTCCTCCAGCTCCGGAATGCCCGCGGTCACGATGACGCCGTCGAACGGGGCGCCCGCCGCACGCGAGCGCTGCACCAGCCGCTTGCCGCCCAGCTGCAATTTCCACAGGTACGGATCGAGGAACAAGGAGTTGAACTGCACCGAGCGACCCGGGTGCAGCAGCTTCTTCAGCTCGGCCACCCGGTCGGCGAAGATCTGCTCGGTCACCTGGCCGCCGCCGGCCAGCTCCGCCCAGTGGCCCGCGTTCGCCGCGGCCGCGACGATCTTCGCGTCGACCGTCGTGGGGGTCATGCCAGCGAGCAGGATCGGCGAGCGGCCGGTCAGTTTGGTGAAGGCGGTCTCGACCACGATGCGCCCGTTGGGCAGCCGCACCGGGCGCGGCGCGAACGCCGACCACGGGGCCGCAGGCTCCGGCGCGGCGCCGGGAGTGAGCAGGCTGCGCTGCCCGGCGCGGGTGGCGGCCGCGACGATGCCGAGGCCGGTGCCCTTCAACGTGCCCGCGGTGACGCGGGACAGCAGGTCGCCCGGACCCAGGTCCAGAATCCATTGCGCGCCCGCGGCGATCACGCCCTCCACGGCCTCCACCCAGTCGATCGGATCGACCAGGATCTGCCGCGCCAACCGGCCCGCCAGCTCGGTGTCCAGCCCGCACTGGGCGGCCCAGCTGCTCACCAGGTCGACGGTGTCGGCCAGCGCCGGGTGGTGGAACGCCACGTCGACGGCCACGTCCTCGAAGACCGGCGCGAACACCGAGCCACCGCGCACCTTGGCGTCACGCTCGCGCGCCTGCTCGTCGTGGATCTGCGCGCACCGCTGGCGCACCCGCTCGAGTTGCGCGGGCGGCCCGGAGAGCACCGCGCGCCGACGTCCGTTGCGGATCGAGACCACCACGCTCGCGGCGGGATCGGCTCCCTCGCACACCTCGGCCACCACGGTGCGCAGCTGCTTGGGATCGACATTGGACACCGCGACCATCGGCGAGCGCTCGCCCACCGGCATCAGCCCACGTCGCCGCGCCACCAAACCGGCTGCTGCGCCGATCATCTGGGCCACCGCGAGCAGCTCGGCGTCCCGCGCGCCACCGGCTTCGACCGCCGCGGCGGCGAGCAGGCCCTGCGAGTGCCCGACGATCGCGACGGGCGCGTGCTCGGCCGGATCCAGACCTTGCAGCCGCAGCGCCCGCACGGCCGCCACCTGGGTCAGCAGCACGCCGGGCATGGACACCGCGGCCGATCGCAGCACCGGCTCGGCCGGAGCGGCGGAGGTCTCGCCCTCCTCGGTGTCGGCGAGCTCGTTCTCCAGCATCCAGCCGATCGGATCGAAGCCGACCGGACGCACCACCAGCAACTGCGCCGCCACCGGCTCGAGCAGCGTGGCCGCCTCGTTGACCAGTGCGGTCAGCTCCGGCTCCAGCGCGCTGTCGCGCCCGATCTCCTCCAGCTCGCTCAGCCACTGGGCACCCTGTCCCCCGAAGGCGAGCGCGTACGGCACGCCGCCGAGCAGACGATCCAACAGCGGCGACCGCGCCCCGCCCGACGCGGCCTTCCCGGCGGCGGCAACCACCTTCGTGCTCTGTCCGGATTCGGTCTTGGTGCTCTCGTTGATCGTCAAGACGCTTCGACTTCCTTCTCCATGCGACATGCCTCGGCGACACGCCGGTCCCTACCGGTTCACGAGTGATCGCGGGTGATCGGCCTGATACGGGCGAGGATGGCACAGAATCATGAGGAAATCCTCACGTTTGCCCCCGGGCGTGGCCGCTACTTAGGAGTATTTCGGTACGTATGTACCAGAATAGTGGTGAACATGACTCTGCCTCATGTTTGAAGCCGCTGGTCCATCGGGTTACCAACGCGTACGAAACATGAGTGCCCCTCATATTGATGTTTGCCAAATCGTTATAATCCCAGGTGGGGTTACTGGCCAGTACGCCACGCCAACCCAATGCTTCGCTATGACCGATTGGCCCGGTAGAGTTTGGACGGTCGTACCATCAAGCGCGAGTGGCGAAATTGGCAGACGCGCCAGATTTAGGTTCTGGTGTCCACGGACGTAGGGGTTCAAGTCCCCTCTCGCGCACCTATTCCCGTCAGTCGTGACACTTTTTCGTGCCGCGTGTTGGAGCACACTCGCACACACGGAGGCCATCAGTGAAACACACTCTGACCTGGACCGATTGCTGACACGTCTGCCAGATCGCGACACATCGCCGCCTGCGAAAGGTTTGCTGGCGAGGGTGGTCAGCGGTGATCGCGCCGGTCATCCCACCGCAGTCGCCGTTGCAGGAATTCATTTACGGACCGCAGGTCACGAACCGCGCGGTTCGTACCGCTGCCGTCAGCCAGCGTGGGCACGCAGCTGTGCCCACGCTGCGAGGTTGGAGCGCAGGCCGCGTCGGCCAATGCTGCGTCACGTAGTAGATCGCACCGAAAGCAGCCAGGAAGAACAGCGAGATTCGCACCCGGGAACGCGCGATTGCGGCACCGTAGAGCAGCGACCGACCACCGCCCGGCGGAGCGGGTCATACAGGTGCTGGGAGTGACCCAGGCTACAGTGAAATCTGGAATGATTCCAATCTATGTCGAGGTTGTACCCACCGAAGGATTCGAAAGGAGTGCAACCATGACCGCAGCACCTCGGGCTCAGCAGCGGACCAACCGGCGTCTAGCCGACGATGTCCGGAACTTCACCGGCTCGTCCCGGCTGGCGGGCAGTCTGCAGCGCGTGCTCGTCGATCTCATCGAACTGCACTTGCAAGGGAAGCAGGCGCACTGGAACGTCGTCGGAAGCAACTTCCGTGACCTGCATCTGCAGCTCGACGAGCTCGTCGACGCGGCCCGCGAGAGCAGCGACACCATCGCCGAGCGGATGCGCGCGCTCGACCTCGTGCCCGACGGGCGCTCCGACACCATCGCCGCGACGACGAGCCTCCCGCCGTTCCCCGCCCAAGAGGTGAACAGCGCCGACGTCGTCGATTTGATCACCACACGGACCTACGCGGCGATCGACACCATCCGCGACGTGCACGACGACGTGGACGCCGAGGACCCCAGCACCAGCGATCTGCTGCACCAGATCATCGAGTCGCTGGAGAAGCTGGCGTGGATGATCAAGTCGGAGAACCGCAAGGTCTGAGCGCGGGTCACGCACGCCCACGCCCGCCGTCACCGTGTGTATTCGAACGTGCGGCAGCGAGTACTGACGATTTGCGCGGCTTACCCCTCCTCCAGGGCGTTCACGGCGTCGAGGTCCAGTACCGCGTTGGCGGTGCGCTCGATGATGCCGAGGCTGATCTCGTCCGGTTGGTATTTCGGCTGAATGGCGCTGTGGCCGATAGTCGCCAACCAGATGAAATACGGGTACAGGGCCTGCTGCCGATAGGCCAGCCACGCCGCGTCGAAATCGGGCGCCGGTGCGCCGCAGTCCGCGAGGCGGTCGAGATAGACGGCCAGCAGCTCGCGCTCCCAGGCCCGCCGGTCGGGCACGGCGAGACCGGAGCCGATCACATAGGCGACGTCATATGCCCAGCTGCCTCGCAAAACGACCTGCCAATCGGTGAATCCCATCCGGCCGCTGGAAGTCATGTAGGTATTGCCGATGTGGCTGTCGCCGTGCAAGAAAGTCTGCGCACCGGTGCCCGCGATCTCCAGGGATCGTTGCAGCGCGCGATAGAGCCGATCGTGGTCGCCGGCCAGTGTTTCCGGTAGCACCGACGCTGCCCGCCGGGCTCCCACGCGTGCGCGTTTCGACATGCCGATCAGCCGGTCGAGATTGGCGAAATGCGCCTGCGGTGGCTTCAGCCACCGATGCCGCGCCAATTCGGCGTCGTTCCAGTAGCGGGCGTGCCAGGTCGCCATCGTGCACAACAGATCAGCCATCTGGGCATGGTCGATCGGTGTCTGCGGCGTGCAGAACAGCGCGCCTTTGGTGCTGCCGATGTCCTCGAGCAACGAGATCGACCGGCCCGAGCGATAGTCGACGGCACTGTGGTAGCCCCGGGGCGCCTCGATGTCCAGGGCCGACCGTAGATGGGTGAAGAATCCCGGCTCGCCGCCGATGATTCCAGCCAGGTCCAAGGTGAGGCGCTGCTTGAAGTCCGCGGTGGTCTTGGCGAACAAACGCTCCGGCAGGTTCGCCGCGCGGCCCGCGGCGTTGTAGGCCACGCCGAGCTTCCAGCGGGTGGACGTGCCCGCGCTCACGTCCTGGGTCTCGAACGATTCGACTTCCGCGCGGGGGTGATTCGCGCACAGCACGGCGGTCAGCCATTCGACGGTCACCTCACGGGCGGTCACCGGGATATCGCTCGCTGTCCGAGCCCGACGCCGCGACAGCGTCTCCTTGGTGACGTGACCACCGATGCGGGCGATCCCCCGCAGGATCTCCAGTACCGGAGTGGAAGCTGTGGACGCCAACGCGTATCTCCTCTGCTTGCCGGATGATGCTGCGCCCGCCCGAGCGTCGTCGGGCACGCCCTCGGGACGGTATGGCAGCTGGACTCCGAGAACATCCGTCGAACCGGGAAGAAATATCCGTACGGTCGTTCCCGGCAGCGCCGCCGCTCCCGGCCGGGAAATGCTTAAGCTCACCCACATGCAGAAGTCCGCCGCGACAGTGTTCCTCGGTCGGGACGCCGAGCTGGAGCACTTGGTGGCATCGGCCCGTCGAGTCGCGATGGGACAGGGCGCGGTGGTGCTCGTGGAGGGCGAGCCAGGCATCGGGAAGACGGCACTGCTGGACGCGGCCGCGACCCGATTCGCGGAAGCGGGCCTGCGAGTGCGCACCGGCGCCGCCAGGGAACTGCAGCGCGACGTGCCGTTCGCCGCGGTGCGCTCCTGGCTCGCCGTCGAGGGCACCGCGCCGTGCGGCGGTCCGGATCCGAGTCGCCCGCTGCGGCACAGCGCGGATCGCGCGGGCGACGCCGCGGCGACCCACGAGTTCGCCGTCACCGAGGCCATTGTGGAGCGCGTGGACGCTTGGTGCGCCGTCGCTCCGGTGGCGCTGATCGTGGACGACATCCATTGGGCGGACACGTCGAGCCTGTCGGTACTGCGGCGGCTCTGTGCCCTCGTCGACGCGCAACCGCTCCTGCTGGTACTCGCGTCCCGGCCGCTGCCGCCGGATCCGGGGTTCGCCGCGTTGACGGCCGAACTCGAGGAACGCCAGGCCCCGACGATCCGGCTGGGCGCGCTGCCCGGCCCGGCTGCGGCGGGGCTGGTGCGGCACTTGGTCGGCGCTTCCCCCGGCCCGGCGCTGCTACGCATGGTGGCCGGTGCGCGCGGAAATCCGCTTCACATCACCGAAGTGGTGGCCGCACTGCTGCGTGCGGAGGCGATCGGGGTGATCGCCGAAATCGCCGCTCCGGCGGTGCCGGACGCCGGCGAACCCGCGTCCGCCTCGCTGGCGGAGGCGATCATCCAGCGGCTGGAACTGCTGTCGGGTCGCACTCGGGACGTGCTGCCGATGGCGGCTGCCCTGGGACCCGTCGTCAATGTGGGGGAACTGGCGGCGGTACTGGACACCCCACTTCTCGACGTCTGGCGGGCGGTCACCGAGGCGGTGGACGGCGGGCTGCTCACACGGATGGATTCCGAGCTGGTGTTTCGCCACGACCTGGTGCGTACTGCGCTGGCAGACCAGTTACCCGCTTCACTGCGTTCGGATCTGCTGCGCAAGGCCGGGCAGGCCCTGCAAGTTACCGACGCGCCGATCGAACGAGTCGCGTACTACCTGTCGGCGAGCGGCCACGAGCTGGACCGGAGGAGTTCGGAGTGGCTGGTGGCCGTCGCGGGCAAGCTGATTGTGCGGGCACCCGAGCTGGCGGTGCAACTGCTGAGCCGAGCCGCGGCCGCGACCGAACTCGACGGCGCCGGCCGCAACCTCCTGATCCGCTGGCAGACGCGGGCGCTGCTGTGGAACGGCCGCGCCGCCGAGGCCGAAGCCGTGGTCCGCACCGCGCTGCGGGCTCGACCGGAAGACGACCGCGATGCCGAACTGACCTGGCTGCTGGTCCAGGCCTGCCAGTCCCAGGGCCGGTTGGCCGACGCCGTCGCGGTTGCCGAGACGGCGCTGTCCACCACAAATCTCCGCGCCGAGGACGCAGGCCGGCTCCTGGGCATGTGTGGACTGGACAACTTCTTCCTGGAGCGTTTCGAGGCGGCGGAGGCCGCCGGCCTGCGGGCCGTGTCGATGGGGCGGAGCACCGGTAACCCGCTCGCGACCGGATACGGCCTCATGGCGCTGGGCGCGGTGCGCTACACCCAGGGCTTTCTGGACGAGGCGCTGGATCTGAGCACCCGGATCCGCACGATCTTCGAAGACGGCACCGGATCGGACCAGTTCGATCCGTACGTGCTGTACGCGCACTGCTTGATCGAACTCGATCGGCTCGCCGACGCCGAAGAGACGCTGAAGACTGCCATCGGGCACAACCGCCGGATGCACGGCGTCTACCTGTCCGCCAACTTGCTCGCGAAAGCGCGGCTGTACCTGCTCGACGGCCGCTGGGACGACGCGCTGGCCGAGTGCGCGGCGAGCGTGGAAGCGCCCGACGTCCTCGGGTACGCGCCCGTCGCGCACTGCCTGGCGGCATTGATCGGCATCCACCGCGGCACGTGCCTGCCGGACCCCGCGGACATTCCCGTGCCGGACGACCGCTTGGGCAGCACCGGCTACGCCCAGCTGCGTCCCTGGGTCGAGGCGTTGACGCAGGAGGCCCGCGGCCACCCGGAGCGAGCGCTGGACCTACTCGTCGACGCCCATCATCGGCTGGCCGACGGTCTGACCGCGTCCACCCTGCACTACATCTTCCCGGACATCGCTCGGCTGGCCGCGGAGGTCGGGGACGACGCCGCGGCGCGCACGGTGGTCGCCGGCGCGGACGAGTTGCTGGCGCGGCAGAAGACCGCCGGACGCACCGGAACCGCCCTGCTCTGCCGAGGTCTGGCGGCAGCCGATCCGGTAACCCTGGTCGCGGCCGCCGACGCGTTCCAGCAGTCCGGATGGCCGCTGTACGAAGCGCAGGCGCACGAGAACGCCGCCGTGCTGCTCGCCGCTTCGGGACGAGAGGCCGAGGCTCGCCGCGCGCTGGCGACGGCGATCGGGATCTACGGTCGACTGGGCGCGTCGTGGGACAGCGCCCGTGCGGCCGCGCGCGTGCGCCCACACGGTATCCGGCTGGGGGTGCGCGGTCCACGCAACCGCCCGAAAACCGGCTGGGCCGCACTGACCGAGACCGAGCGCAAGGTCGCCGCGCTGGTGACCGAGGGTTGCTCCAATTCGGATATCGCAGCGCAGATGTTCTTGTCGCGCCGCACGATCCAGTCCCATGTGTCCAGCATCCTGACCAAACTCGGCCTACGCTCGCGGCGCGAGGTCGCCGCCGCCATGCCACGTTCGGTGTTGCCGTGACCGTGGTGGGTGTCCTGCGACGACAAGGGGTTCACCGGTGCTCGCGCCACTCGGCTATCGCCTGGCCGATCTCGGTGGCCGGGGGCTCGTGGTAGAGCCACTCACGGGCGAGGCGATGCCAATTGTTGGTCACTCGCAATCGGCCGAGCACGGCGAAGGTGAACAGGTCCGCGCGGCGGGAGAAGACGTGCTCCGGCGGCAGCGATTGATGCCGCATACCGCGGAATTCGGCGGCTCGCGGGTCGATCGCGAGGATCACGGCTCCGGTCGCGACGTCGGGCGTGATGGTGATCTGCTCGTCCAGCAGATGCCAGCCCGCCGCGGCCCACACGTAGTCGAGGCATTCCTGTGTGCTGACGCCCGCCTCCGGATCGATGATGCCGCGGCCCACCCACGCCTCGTACAGGTCCTCGGCGCGGTGTTCCCCGGCCGCCCGCAGGCACGCGCGCTCGAAATCGACATGCACGGGATCCATGCGGTCGTAGAGTCCGAAATCGACGAACGCCAGCCGGCCGTCGTCCGCGAGCAGAATATTTCCGGGGTGCGGATCACCGCAGAACTCGTTGTCGCGGAACAGCGAACTGATGTAGAAGCGGTAGATCAACTCGCCGAACCGATCGCGCTCCGCCTCGGGCAGAGCCTGGATCTGCTGGAACGTCCTGCCCTCGACGAACTCCGTCACCAGAACGTGTCTCGTGCAGTGCTCCTGGATGCTGTCGGGCACCATGATGAACGGATGGTCGCGGTAGCGCGAAGCCACCCGGTGCTGGGTCCTGGCTTCGCGCGGGTAGTCGAGTTCGTTTCCGATGTTGCGGGCGATCTCCTCCAGCACGGCGCTGTCCGCCGCGCTCGGGAGGATGGATTTCCACAGCCTGCTGAGCACTTCCAGATTGCGCATGTCCGCGTGGATGGCCTCCTCCACGCCGGGGTACTGGACCTTGACCGCCACCGCGCGTCCGTTGTGCAGCCGTGCCCGGTATACCTGCCCGATCGACGCCGCGGCGATCGGTGTCTCGTCGAAATCGGCGAAGATCCGCGCCGGTGGCCCGAGATCGTCCTCGATGACCTTCAGCATCGCCGCGAACGGCACGACCGGAGCCCGGTCGCACAATTCGGCGAGCTTGGTCCGGAACAGTTCGCGATGGGCCGGCGGAATGAGGTCGACGTCCAGCACCGACAACATCTGGCCCAGCTTCATCGCCGCGCCTTTCATGCTGCCGAGCACCGTGACGAGCTGCTGCGCCGTTGTCAGCGTGGAACGTTGGGCGAGTACCCGTCGGGCTTCCTCGGTTCTGCCGACCATCGACAACCGGTTTCCGACACCACGAACGGCTTGTCCCGCGGCCAGCCGGCCCAGCCGGCCACCTCGGGCCAAACGTCCTTTGGGCACTCGATCTGTCACCGCATGCACCTCCATGAGCGTCCGCGGCGTATGTCACACGAGCGGAGATTGTTCGCACTGCGACGTCAGTTGTCGAGTGCCGAGCGGCTGGGCACTAGCGCGCGGCCATTCGCCGAGTCTCGGCCTGTGGACGTTCCGCGCCGCCGTTGGTCCAGACGATCAGTGCCGAGTGCAGGTACCACAGTCCTCGTGCGTCGGAGGGGTCCAGGCCGGTGAGTTCCGCGATTCGTCGTAGCCGGTAATCGACGGTGTTCGGATGGACATTCAGCCGCCGAGCCGTGCGCTGCCGATTCAATTCGTTGCCGATGTGAATCCGGAGCGTCTCCACCAAGTCCGGATAATCCATCAGCGGCGCGAGCTGGGTGCCGAGTACGTCGCGGCCGATGCCGGGGCGGGTCAGCTGATACTGGAGCGCCAGCTCGGTGAACCGGTGCAGGCCGGGTCCGCGTCCGAGTTGCTCGACCGTGTCGAGCAACTCGTGGGCTTGCACAGCGGCGGCGGCGACCTGGTGCGGTTCGGCGGGGACGACGGTGGCCGTGATCGGCACGCGCGCCGCGTGCGAGAGTTTGCCGACCACGGCGTCCAGGTCGGGGGCGACGGACCGGGTGGCGGGAATGAGGATCGTTCCTCCGTCCACCGAGAGCAGCGACAGGGCTTGGCCGTCGAACAGATCGGCGAGGCTGGACTGCAGGCGGCGGAGTTTGCGCCGCGCGACGACTTGGCCGTCGAGCTGGGGAAGGCTTTCGTCGGGATGCGCCGGTACCGCCACGGCGAGCACCATGTAGGTATCCGCGATCGGTATGCCGCATTCGCGCGCCATCGCCGAGGTCGCATGGCCGCCCAGCAGCGCGGAGGTCAATGTGAGTACCGCGGTTCGGTCTTCGGCCGCACCGGCTTTGCATTCCCGCACATAGGCTTTGCTGATGGTGGCGGTGATCAGACTCAGCAATTCGAGCGTGGTGGCAGTGCCGGAGACTATGTCGACGCGGTCCGAGGCGCCCTTCTCGGCGAACAGCATCTCCAGCCCGAACTCGAATCCCACATGGACCGCGTGCAGGATCGCGTCGATGGAGATCCCTTGCCGAGCCCACCCCGCTGCCGCGGTCAGCAGCCCCTCGGTGCGGTCGGCCGAAGCCTGCGCGCTCACCCGCTGACCCGCCCACTCCAGGCACATCCGGACCACCACGGGGATCGTCGCGTCGGCCGGGCCGCCCGGTAGCACGGCGGAATCCTTCAGGTGCCCGACAATCTTTTTGGTCCATGCGTCGGTGTCGCGCAAAGGTGACCGCACCGGCCGCGCTGTAGCCGGTTCGAAGTGGGCGATTCTGCCGATCGTCACGGGTGACCTCCTCGTCGCCGTCGAGCCACGGTGGCGTCGGATTCGCCGCTCGATACGGAGAAGCGCCGACCTCCAGCGTCCGCAGCACCACTGCTATCCGCTCCGTCACAAACGGTAAACCGCAGGACAACTCAGCTGCTACTCCCCTTCGGACACCCTCCGTACGCCCGCGAGAAAGGGCTCGGACCAGGAAAGATAGTGAGCTGCTCGCCGATTCGGAAAGCTCCCGCCCCCACATACATGGTCAGGTGCTCACTTTTGCCGCGGGCACTTCACACGGCCGCGGCGCCTACCTCGGCCTCCATCCATGCCCCGATCATGCGCCCGGTCATCTCGATCGCCTCCCTGCGCGCACCACTGTCGACCTCGAGTGCCGACGCGCGCAGCACTGCCGCGAAGCCGGTGTTGATGATGACGAACGTCATCACGTCGTAGCGGTGATCGTCGCCCGGACCGAGCACCTGGATCAGCAACACCTTGACCAGCAGGCGAAGCCGCGGCTCGAACTCGGGGATCCCGCTGCTGTAGAACTGCACGCCCGCGACCAGCGCGCGCACCAACTTCGCATTGGCCACCAACTCCTCGCTGATGACCTCCAGGATGTCGGTGACGATCCGCGGGACGGGTTTGCCCGACAGGTCGAACACGCGCTGGGTGAAGCGCCGCTCCACCGTTTCGAGCAACCGCTCGAGCAGCTCGTCCACCAGAACCGCCCGATCCGCGAAGTACCGGTAGACCGTGCCGATGCTGACACCGGCCTCCGCCGCGATCCGGTTCGTCGAGGTGTTGGCGATACCGCGCTCCCCGAACAACCGCGCGGCCGTATCCAGAATGTGCTCCCTCGTCGCCTTCGCCCGCTCCTGAGTCGGACGACGACGTTGGCCGACAGCCTTCGGCGGCACCACACCTCCCGCCCCGCAACCAAAACTGAGCGTCGCTCATCTTAGCGGGAGCGAACGGCGTCCCGATATAGGAACTTTCGGTTACGGGCGGTTTCGTTCGCCGTGCCGGTCGCCGCGTCCTTGCACATCGCCGCGCCCGGTCAGGGCTTCATCGGCCGGGCGAGCGGCTGCACGCCACGCCCGGCCGATGCCGGTACGACTTCCTCTCACCGCGTGGAAGATTCCGGCCCCAGTCCGGACGGTCGCCGGATCCGAGTGTCGTCCGCGCGAGGCGCCTCGCCGGTGAGCCGCCCGGTGCGGCTCATCCCGAGGACCATCGAGCCCAGGCCCAGCAGCAGCGCGAGCGCGCCGGCGACGACGTTGTTCCAGATCGTCGATGTGGTGTCGACGTTCCCGCTGACCACCCACGGGGACACGATCAACCAGAGGCCGATCAGTGGCGCGGCCCAGACGATGCCGTGCGTCCGCCCGTACACCGAGGCGAATCCCAGGGCCAGCATCGCCAAAGCGATACCGCAGACGAGATTGTTGACGGTCAAGGTCGAGAACCCGTTGAACCCGACAACCCACGGCGAGATCGCGATATATAGCCCGGTCAAGAACAGCAGCCCGGTGACCGCCTGCGCGTCCGGCGCTTCCGAAGCGCGCTCGTACTTCTCCCGCAACTCCACGATGTCGGGATGCCGACTCATCATGGTTTCACTACTCATGTTCTCCACCACCTTCGGACGTAGTGGCGAATCGAGGCTCTCGAGCCGGACGGCCTGCGCTCGGTCGCGGAACACGGCCCGGGTAGTCGCCACTCACTCGTATATCATGCCGTGATACTATCACCACATGATGGAAGGGTCGATGCCCTCGCCTGCCCACCCCACCGACCAGGAGTACGCGCGGCTGCTGGCGCTCCGGAGCGGGCTTCGGCAGCACCTGCGCTGGAGTGAGCGCCGGGCAGCCGAAGTCGGGCTCACCGACACCCAGCATCAGCTGCTGCTGGCGATCCGAGGGCACGCGGGTCCGGACGGGCCCAGCGTCGGAGAGATCGCCGGATACCTGTGCGCCCGCCACCACAGCGTGGTGCAACTGATCGATCGCACCGAGCAGCTCGGCCTCGTCGCCCGCACACGTGGGCAGGGCAACGACCGCCGCGTCGTCCATCTCACGCTCACCGAGGCGGGCAAGGAAACGCTAGCCCTCCTCGGCGCCACGCATCTGGAGGAGTTGCGGCGACTGGCCCCGCTCATCAGTGCGCTGGACGATCCCGCTGCCCTCCCGCAAGCCGGATGAGCGCTCGGCGGGACGCCGCGGCAGCAGGAGCGGCGTGGCGAGGAGCAGGAGCCCGGCCAGGGCGATCGACCCACGCGGGCCGGTGAGTTGGGCCAGGAGGCCCCACGACACGGTGAGTACGGCGATGCCGATGGAGCTGGTGATCGACCAGGCGGCGAGCACCCGGGCGTGGCGGTCGGCATCGGTGTTGCGCAACCGGTAGGCGGCGAAGACGGAATTGAAGAGGCTCACGCAGAGGATCAGCCCGAATTCGGCGACCATCACGATCACGAGCCCGGTCACGCCCGGCTGGACGAACGCGAGGCCGAGGGGCCAGCAGACTCGGAGCGTGCCACAGACGCGCAGCACCGCCTGCTCGCCGTAGCGGGAGACGACCCGTCGGGCGAGTCGCGACCCGATGAGGCCGCCGATACAGGGAACCGCGAACGCCAGCCCGTACTCCCAGACCGGGAACCGCAGCTCCGCGAGCATCAGCACCGACAGCAGCGGCTCCGCGGCCATGATCAGGCCGTTGACCAGGACGGTGTTGAAGAACAGTCGCCGCAGCGTGTGGTGGGTCAGGATGTAGCGCCATCCCTCGACGATGTCGCCCCACCGGCGCGTCCGGGTGGTCGGCGGATTCGGGAGCCGCTCGGGCTCCCGGATGACGGTCAGGGCGAGCGCCGAGAGGAGGTAGCTCGCAGCGTCCACGGCAACGGTCGTCACCGGCCCCAGCAGCCCGATAGCGGCGCCGCCCACGGGCGGTCCGACGACGGTGGCCGACCAGGTGGTGGACTCGAATCGGCTGGTGGCCAGTAGCAGCCGTTCGGCGGGGACGACGGTTTTCAGGTAGGCGCCACTGGCGGCGGTGAACGCGATCTTCGCCGCCGCGGTGACGATGGCGACCAGCAGAAGCTGCGCGAAGGTCAGCACACCCAGCCAGTAGCCGAGCGGTACGGACGCCAGCGCCGCGAACCGGACGACGTCCATGGCGATCATGATCGGCCGCTTGGCCCGGAACTCCATCCACGGCCCGAGCGGAACCGCCAGCAGCGCCCCGATCGCCAGCCCGGCGGACGACAGCACCGCCACCTGCGCCGAGCCTGCGTTCAGCACCGTGATGGCGACGACCGTGAACGCTCCGAACCCGAGCCCGGTCCCGTAGGCGCTGACGGCGTAGGCCGCCCACAACCATCCGAACGACCTTCCGAGGTTCGCACCGCACATATCCGACACCTGCTCCCGCCTGAACCACGTTGTGTGGTCAGGGGATTGAAGCCGATCGGTGGGCGCGGAGGCCAACAACAGATCAACCGCAGGACACAACAATTAGTTGTGGAAGCAGGTCCCTTCCCTTTCCCCCTACGTACCGAGTCCGGCCGGTCGCTCACAGTGAGACCCTGGTGGCTAGCATGCTAACTTGCTAGCATTGCCCGGTGGGCGAGGAAGTCAAGCAGTTCAACGTCTACCTGCCGATCGAACTGATCAAGCAGGTCAAATTTCGGGCGATCGAGTCGGAGATGTCGTTGTCGGCGCTGGTGACCGCCGCGCTGCGCGCCTACCTGGACGACCAACCGAACCCACCGTCAGGAGAGGATCGACAATGACCACCGAGGGCATCGAGGCCGTGTTCCTGGAGACCCATAACTGGGGCCGGATGGCGAAGTTCCTGCAGGGATTGGGATTCACGGTCGAGTTCGAGACCGACCACCACTCCGGCCAGTTCCGCAACGGCGACGGCCCCTATGTCTTCGTCGCCGAGGTCCCGGCGACGCAGCCCGCACGCAGCCGGCTGGTGCTGAAGGTGGCGAGCGCCGAGGAACGTCCGGGCGCGGGCGTCGAGATCGTCACCGGCTTCGAGCCGACCCATTACGGGACCCAGGAGATGACCGTCCGAGACCCGGACGGACGGACGTGGAGCCTGCAGGCACCGGGCAAGGAGTAAGCAGTGGCACACGAGACCATCGCCCCGGACAGCACCGCGGTCCGGGTAGCACTGTGGCGCGCGATGCACGTCCTGGACGACGCGCCCCCGCACGTGTTCGACGACCACGTCGGCCTGCGCCTGGCCGCGCCGGAGGACGGCTGGCGGGAGCGCCCGGACATGGAGCCGCGCAGCACCGCACCGATGCGCGCCGGAATAGTCGCACGCGCACGGTTTCTCGAGGATCTCCTCGCCGACCAGGCCGAGCGCGGCGTGGATCAGTACGTCGTACTCGGCGCTGGGCTGGACACCTTCGCGCAGCGCAGGCCCGAGTTCGCCGCTCGATTCACCATTTTCGAGGTCGATCAGCCCGACCCGCAGGCATGGAAACGGCGGCGGCTCACCGAACTCGGGTTCGGCATACCGCCGTGGCTGCGGTTGGTGCCGGTCGACTTCGAGGTGGACGCATGGTGGCAGCGGCTGATCGAAGCAGGGTTCGACCCCACTCGCCCGGCGTTGGTCGCCTCCGCCGGTGTCTCGATGTACCTGACCCGCGAGGCGAACATCGCGACGCTGCGGCGACTGTCGACACTCGCGCCGGGCTCCACCCTGGCCACCACGTTCCTGCTGCCGCTCGAACTCGTCGACCACGATGAGCAGCGCATGCGCCGGTTCGCCGAAGAGGGCGCCCGCCGATCCGGCACGCCGTTCCTCAGCTTCTTCCGGCCCGGCGAAATGGTGCGGCTGGCCCGAGACGCCGGGTTCGCCGCAGTCCGGCACATCTCCTCCGCCGAGCTGACCGCCCGCTACTTCGCCGAGCGCACCGACGGCCTGCGCCCGGCCGAATCAGAGCAGATCCTCGTGGCGACAACCTGATTCACCGCAGCAGTCGGTTCACGCCGCGACGTCGAACAAGGTCAACTCGCGCGGCTGCCGTGCGGATTCGGCGCGCAGCTCCGCGCGCTCCCGAATCGCGCACGTCGGTCCGATCCCCTCCGCGACCGATTGCGGGGACAGCAGCCAACCGTGACAACGACGGCAATGCGCGACCAGTCTCACCTCGGGGCGGTCATCAATGGCGGCCACTTCGTTCTCCTCTGGCCAGGCGACTACATCGTCAGTTTGGCACGAGGCACCGACAGAATTCGTCGCCGAAGACGACGCGAGCAGCGGACGCGCCCACCGGTTTTTCGCAGCCGCATGCGTTCTCGCGGGCGTGCTGAGGAAAGATGATGCCCATGACCGCATCTCGACTGTTTCGTTCGTTGGTGGGTACCGTGCCCGCGGTGCTCGCCGTCGTCAGCTTCACCGCGGCCGGAGGGGTCTCGACGGCCCAGGCCGCACCCGGCATTCCCGGGGTTCCCGGCGTGGTGCAACGCCTGCAGATCGCTCCGGGCCAGAACAGCACCGAAGCCACCGGCAACGTCGCGCAGGGCAAGTCCGACAGCTACTCCATCGCCACGGCGCCGGGACAGCGCCTGAGCTTCGACGTGAGCGGCAACGCCCGCGTCTCGGTGGCTCCGCTGATCGGGCCGCAGGTCGCGAACGAGGTCCCGCACGCCGACCTCGTCGCCGACGGCAACGACTACCAGATCGTCGTCTCCTCCGCCGACGGCGGGGCGGCCGGTTACACCTTGAAGGTCACCCTCGTCTGACGCTCGACCGATTCCGCCCGCCGGCCTGACGGGTCACGACCGTCAGGCCGACGGGCTGCCCGTCATCGAACGGCGGGCGCCATCCGGTAACTCCCCCGACGACGCAGTGCCGTTGGGCACAACGAAAGCGAACAGCGGCGTACGGCCGAGGTCGGCGCACTATGGTGGGGCGGTGCCGCTCGAACCAGGTGACCAGTTTGCGGGATTCGTCGTGCGAGCCCGGCTGGGACACGGGGGCAGCAGCGAGGTGTACCTGGCCGAGGACCCGGAATGGTCGCGACTGGTGTCGCTGAAGATCCTGGGACCGGAGGACAGCCGGTCGCCCGAGGCCCGCGCTCGATTCGTGCACGAGTTCGACATCTTGTCGGCGCTGCGGCACCCCGACATCGTGCGGATGTACACGCACGGCGAAACCGACGGCAGGTTGTGGTCGGCCCACGAGTACGTGGCAGGCGCGACGGTGTCGACCTTGGTGCCGTCGCCGCGTCGGCGCCCGGACCTGCGGCAGGTGCTCCACGTGCTGACCCACGTCGCGGCGGGGTTGGACTTCGCGCACGCCAACGGAGTGGTCCATCTCGACGTGAAACCGGCGAACGTTCTGGTCGGCACGGACGAACCGGCGACGGTGAAGATCTCCGATTTCGATTCGGCCCGATGGTTGCACCGGCCCGAGCCGCCGTTGGCCAGCCACGGGTTCGTCGTCGTGTCCGTGCCCTACGCCGCGCCGGAACTGCTGCGAGCGGACACGGTGTCCTCCGCGACCGACCAGTACGCGCTGGCTTGTTCGGCCGTCGAGTTGCTCACCGGCCACACGCCGTTCTCCCGGGCGAGCCTCATGGCCACCGCCGAGGCGCAGCTGCACGAACCGCCTCCTCGGCTGGCCGCCCGCCACCGCTGGATCCCGCCCGAAGTCGACGTGATCCTGCATCGGTCGCTTGCGAAGGACCCCGGTGAGCGCTACGACTCGTGCGCCGAGCCCATCCGCCTGCTCACCGAGGTTCTCGACGGCGTCGACCCGCGCCCCCTCGCTCCCGTGCTGAGCCGATGGAAGGCGGCCCGATCGCACCTGCGGAACTCCGCCCTCGGACGGATCGGCGGCAAAGCGACCTTCGGCTCCGCCCCGAGGTAGCACGCATGATTTGCCGGTTTTCTTGCGAGGAGCCGGTGCCGCGGTCACGCTGAAAGGTATGCGGACCCGCGATATCGAGGTCGGGTGCACCTATATGGTGCTGGTCCCGCAGCGCCTGCCACGCAGTCGGTACCCCGACTGCGACCAGCCGGGCTCCCTCACTTGGGCATGGTCCTGGCTGCGCGGCGGCCGGTTCCGGCTCACCGTCACCGGCATCGATCACACCAGCGATCCGATCACCGTCGAAGGCTTGCGGATCACCGCGAACTCGCGCATCGCGGTGGTGCTGACCCCCGAACAAGCCCAGGATCTCGGTTTGCCGGTCGGTATGTTCCGAGTGCGCGGGACCTTGTTCGACGGCGAGGACCGGCCGGTGCGCCTGCCCGAGGTGGAACCACTCCGAGTCCCTGCCCGCTGGCTGCGACCGGTCGAGCAGCCGTGCTTCACGCACCGCGATATCGACTGCTTCCCCTACCTCTGAGACGGGTGGCGAACGTCCAGACCGGGACGAACTAGCGTTTCCGCCCGGGCGGTGCGGAGCAATGGACCCGCGGACGGCCCCACGCGTTCTTCGCGTCCTGCGAGCGCCGAGCGTCGAACAGGGTCAGGCGGATCTTCCCCGAGATGTCGAGATTCACTTCTTCGGCCGGATCGGTCATCGACTTCTCGGTGGTGAACGCGTCCTGGTCGTCGACCCGCACGACGAATCGCCCGACCCCGGTGGACGACGGTGAATCAGAATCCTTGCCGATCCAGACCGAGAACCGATCGCACTGCCCGCCGATCGTCCACGTGGCCCGATTCATCGGATCGGAAGCGCTGGAAGGGTAGTACCCCACGATGCTGCTCGGAAAGGACATTGCGCCGATCCGGATGGGATCGACCGGGTCGAATCCGTTCGCCCAGCTGACCGATTGATACTCCACCAGGTCGTACCACCCGTCGCTGGAGGGAGCAAAGGCGGCCGACGTCGCCGACGGGGACGGCCGGACGGTGGAGGTCGAGGTCGCCGCGGCCGACGACGTGGTCGACGTGGGCTGCGGGGTATTCGTCGCCGATGGTGCGATCGCGGGCACCCGAGGCGTTGTCGTGGTGGCCGGTGGCAGCGCGGACGGTTCATCACCGCGGATCCGGTCGACGAACGACAACGCGCCGTCGAGATTAGCGAGCCCGACTACCACGAGGGCGACGACACCGAATACGGCAACCCACACAGGCTTTTCTTTGACGAAGTTCACGAAGACTCCAGCTTTGTCGACTGAACGGGGAGCAGCCGAAAAGCGCTCGCCGGGGCAAATCATAGAGCGACGCGGACCGATCCTCATCATTTCGCTTTTTTAGATTTCTGAACAAACGATGGATACCGCTTCGAAGTCGATTGTGTTCCACGTGGTCACCCGGGTATCGACCCGCCTTTGCCGCCCCTTTCCGGCAAAAAATTCGCTAGACGAAGCACATCCGGAGCGGTCTGTTTATTTCCGGGGTATGGTCTGCCTGGAAATACCGCCCCCGGCGCCGCCGGGCACGGACGTCCCGAGTTATTCTCGTCGAGCGCGGACACGCCCTATCGCCGGGCCGCGATTCCGCGGGCACGAGTTCGGGTCGCGCGCAGGAACTTCGATGAGGAGGTGCTCGGATGAGCACGGACGGCCAGGCGGTCGATACCGCGCCCGACGGCGACCCGGCCGCACCCCGGGTGTTCGTTTCCTATTCACACGATTCGGACGAGCACAAAGAGTCGGTGCGACAGTTCTGCACATTCCTCCGCGAAACGGCCGGCGTGGACGCACACCTGGACGTCTGGTATGACGACGGGCGGCGCGATTGGTCACTGTGGGCCATCGACCAGCTCACCGGAGCCGACTTCATTCTGATCATCGCCTCACCCGAATACAAACGTCGCGCGGACGGCGCGGCACCGGCCGACGAAGGGCGCGGAGCCCAGTTCGAGGCCGCTATCATCCGGGACAATCTCACCAGGAACTTACGGAAAGAAACCAGGCGCGTGCTCCCGGTGGTGTTGCCGGGACGATCCGTGGAGGAAATTCCCACCTTTCTGGCCGCGCATTCGACCACTCGATACGAAGTGGACGAGTTCACGCTCGAGGGCATCGCCGATCTGCTGATCGCGTTCACCGGCATACCGAAGCACCCGATGCCGCCGCGCGCCCGGTTCGTCGGCTCGCCTTTCGCGAACCGGACGCGGGCACCGAGCGCGTCCACCACCACCTCGTCTCCCCCGAGAAAGCGACTGCTCACCGCCGCCCTGCAGCCGGTCACCCGCGGGCCCGACCTCTATTTCGGCAGCGCGGACTTGAACGGCGAACACTACGGCGCCAGCATCGTGCACCGCTGCTCGATGTTCTGCGGTGATCCACGCAGCGCGATCGAGTACAACCTGGGCCGGGAATTCCGCTTCTTCGAGGCGACGGTCGGCGTCCTCGATGATGCCGAGGACGCAGGCCAGATCGGCTACTTCCAGGTCTTCCTCGACGACGACCCGCAGAAGCAGGTCCGGGCGACGCACGGCGACCCGAGCCACATCCGGTACGAAGTGACCGGCGTCCTCCGGTTGCGGCTCCTCGCGTATCGGCCCGATACCGTGGCCGGCCCGATGCTGGCGGGCGCGATGCTCGTCGGCGGCCGCCGCTCCAAGTTGCCCGCTCTCGCGTGGGGCGATCCGGCCCTGTTCCGCTGACGCCGGAACCGCGATACCGGCGCCTCCCACGGCGACGGTCAGAAGGTCAGCGTGGTCGATCTGTGGGTCGCGTCGAGCAGATCGATCGCCACTTGGCCGCCGGCGTATTCGGCGACCAGTTTCGCCAGTTCGACCGCGATCGCCATCGCGTCCACGTCCGGCAGATCCGGCAGGACATCCACGTTGTAGAGCAGATTCCGCGAATCCGGCTTGATCGCCGTGTGCTCCGACTGCCGCCACACCCAGCGGCGCGTGAGGACCGTGTTGCCCTCGGCGAGGATCACCTCCCCGGCGATCGGCCGCTCCGAGGTCGTCGAACCGAAGGCGGAGAAGGTCTCGCCGCCGGTCGCGAGACGCAGCATGATGTCGCCGTCGACGTCGTCGAGCGCATGGCCGCCGATGGGAACGAGATGACGCAGGCTGATGACGGTCCCGATGTCGATGAGGCGGCCGAGGGACGACAGCGAGCCGCGGATCGCCCGGCGGGCCAGCGCCTCCACCGACGGCCGGAAGTCGCTCGGCCGAGCTCCGAAGGCACGGAATGCCTCTCGCCAGGGATGGATGCGGTGATCGGCCGCGACGGCGGTGATATCGATGGATTCCCGCAGGTCCGCGCAGGCTCGCTGCAACGCCGCGACCAGCGGTGGCTGGGACTCGCCGTTGCGGACGTTGCGGGCGACGAGGACGCCGACCCGGTAGGACGGATGCCGCTCGAACACGGCGTCGTCGACGGCATAGCGGATGGTCTTGCCGAGGAAGTGCGGCGTCGGATTCTCGGTGTTCACGTGGTTTCCTCCAGATCTGTTGCGGTGGGCAGGGTCGGGTCCACCGGGAATACCGGGAGGACCTTGCAGGTATCGGCTCTCGTGCACCCGCCGTCGGAGAGCCGGTAGGCATGCGCATGGGCCAGGCAGGTGACGACGCCGAGGCCGAAATCCGGCAGGCCGCGGCGGGCGAGGTCGGCACCCTTGTGCGGGCAGAACCGCGCGACGGCGAAGGACTTCCCGCCGCTACGGAAGATGGCGTACTGGCGTCCGTTCACGGTCGCCTGGAACGTGTCGTGCCAGACCGATCGAGGTGCGCGGCGAACGGAATCAGGATCGAACTCGAGGGGCTCACCGGAGGCGTTCACGCTTCGTACTCCCGGTTCGCCCTGCGCTGTTCGGCGAGGTCACGGAGCACCTCCACGGCGGGCACCAAGTCCACGTGACTCGGCAGCTCGGCGCGATTCGCGTGCGAGAGCAACGAGGGTTCGGTTCCCCCGACCTTGGCGGCCGCGATGAGGATGTGGTGTTCGACGTCCTGGATCTCGATTTCGGTGAATACGGCGTGCGCGGCCCGCACCACCGTCGATTCGCGAACCGGCGTAGCGGCCAGCGCGATGCGCAAGCCATCGATCGCCCGGCGCAGCCGGTGGTAGTCCAGGTTCTGCGTGCCGGAGAAGCCGGTCTCGCGTCCACTGAGCACGGCCATCGAGGGGCGGACGTGCCGCAGATAGAGCTCCGCGGGAAAGGCGCCGGCGAACCACATCGCGGCAGTGGTCGCCCGCAAGTAGCGCGCGGCGGCCAGAAGGGCATCGGCGGTCGCGCCGTCGTCCCCGGCCACCGCACGCGCTTGCGCACGCTGAATCTCCGCGAGACAGAAGACAGTCGACAGGTTGAACAGGTGATGCCCGATGATCCAGCGGTATTCCGCTCGCACCTCGACGGAGGCATCGGCGAACGGCTTGCCCGCGACGCGGGACGCCGTCTCGCGCACGGCCACCGACGTGGTCGCGCACCACCCCAGCATCTCGCCGATCGCGTCGAGCGCGCTGATGCTCTCGTCCAGGGCGATCGGGGCGGTGGACATCTCGGCCAGCACCGCCGCGCCGGTGACCACGATCTGCGCGGCCAGCACGTCGCGAGGCAATTCGGCCACCCGCACGAATCCGAAGTAGTGGTCGTAGTCGATGCTTCCCTCGACTTCGGATGTGGTCTCCACCTGGGCGACCACCGGAACGCCGGCCGGCATCAGCGCGCCCAGCTCGGCTCCGGCGGCGGCCAATTCCGCCGAGACGGCGGACGGAGTGGGCATCTGCTCGCGCAGCCGTCGCGTGAGCGCGCGCAGTCGCGCGGCGACCGGCGACAGCTCGGGATTGCGCGGCCGGACGATGCCCGTCGCGGGCTCCGGCAGCACCGACGTGAGCGGCAGGACGAGGGAAGGGCACGACAAGCTCTGATAGTTGCCGTCGGTATCATCCCGTGTCGTCGTATCGTGCCGACGGCGAATGGTCATTATCTGGGGCACCGGTTCTCTCGCCTTCGTCTCTTGGCTGCGGCAGCGCGGTTCGCGACAATTGATGCGCCTGGCGTTTGCCAGTTTCCAGTCGGCTGATCCGATAAGGGAGGGGTTGCGTGATGGCGGTCGGATCGCAACCCGCAACCCCGCCGAACCACCCGCCACACCGCGGTCCGCGAGAGGCAGCCGACGCAGCGGGCCCGGCCGCGAGCAGACGAGCCTTCGGCCGGGAACTCCGGCGGTGGCGCGAGTTTCGCGGCATGTCGCAGGCCGAGCTCGGCAATCTCGTTCATTGCGACAAGTCGGTGATCAGCCGCATCGAGGCCGGACAGCGACCGGTCTCCCCGAATTTCATCGCCTCCTGTGAGCGCGAACTGGCCACCGGCGGTGCCCTGCTCGCGCAAGCGCCCGCGCCGAAGGCGCATAGCGCGGCACAGCCCGTGTCACTGGCCGAGCTGGGCTTGCCGCCCGCGCCCAGGCTCGTCGGCCGCGCGTCTCAGCTCGCCGAGATGCTCGCGGTGCTCGCGGGGGACGAGGCGCACCGGAATTCCGCGCGGATCTGCCTGATTCGGGGTATGGCCGGGGTCGGCAAGACCGCACTCGCATTGCACGCCGCCCACCAGCTGATGCCCGTCTTCACGGACGGATGCGTCTACCGCGATCTGGGCGGAGACACGACCGGTGTCAGCCCGACGCGCCCGGAGGACCTGCTGGAATGGCTGCTGCGGCATCTGCGGGTCGACGCCAAGGCGATGCCGGTGGGGCTCGCGGATCGGGCCGCGCTGTATCGCGGGCGCACCCGGGGCAAACGCATCCTGCTGGTGCTGGACAACGTGCGGCACAGTGATCAGGTCATGTCCGTGCTTCCGTCCGAGGCCGGCTGCGCGGTGATCGTCAGCACGCGCCATCGGCTCGCCTCCGTCGATGCCGCGGTCCATATCGACCTGGATCCGCTGCCCCGTGCCGACGCCCGAGACCTGTTGCGGCAGACCGCCACGCCGAACGCCGTACCCGACGACGACCCTGTCCCCGTCGAGGAGGTCGAGCAGATCGTCGAACGATGCGGCGATCTGCCCCTGGCCATTCACATCGCGGCGAGTATGTACCGCCGCAAACCGCACCTCGGGTTCCGCGGCGTGCTCGAGCATCTCACCGCCCATGCCGAAGGCATCGACACCTTCTCCGACGGGGACCGCAGTGTCGCCACGGTTCTGCGTACGGCACTGGCGGAACTCGGTGAATCCGAGCGCCACTTGTTCCGGCTGCTGTCGGTGCACCCGGGCCGGCGGTACACCCCCGAAGTAGCCGCCGCGCTGGCGGGCACATCCGTACGCCAGGGCAGGCAACAGCTCGACGCCCTCTGGGACCGGCATCTTCTCGTCGCCGGAGACGGCGAGGGCTACGGCATCCACGATCTGCTGCGCGAGTTGTCCGCCGACGAAGCCACCGCACTCTCCGACGCCGAACGCGGCGCGGCGTTACGGCGGGTCCTCGCGCTCTACCTCCGAACCGCCGACGCCGCCGACGCGCTGATCGCACCGCATCGCAACCGGGTGCCACTGCCCGGAGAGATCGGCGACGAGGTCGCCGCGCGGTTCACCGACCCCGCCGCTGCGCTGGAATGGCTCGACGCCGAAGAGACCACCCTGGTCGCCCTCGCCCGTGCCGCCCGGGCGCATCGACATGACGAATACGCATGCCACCTGGCGCACATCCTGCGCGGCTACTTCTTCCACACCCGCCGCTGCGACCCCTGGATAGCGACCCATGAGGACGCGCTCGAGTGCGCTCGCCGCTCGCACGACCGCTGGTGGGAGGCGACCACCTCCAACAATCTCGGTCTGGCCTTCGCCATGCGCCACGACCTCGACGACGCCTCCCGGCACTATCGGCACGCGCTGGCCCTGCTCACCGAATTGGGCGACGACATCGGCGCCAGTCATACGCGGGGACACCAAGCCTGGATCCATTACTTGCGCGGGCAGTACAGCGAGGCGGTCGAGCAGGCACGCGCCGCGCTGGCGGTCTATCGGCGGCACGGCATGCGCCGCAACGCCGCCATCATGATGCGTGAGATCGGCTGCTCGCTGGCCGCGCTGAACCAGGCCGAGGAAGCCGCCGAGCACCTCGAACCCGCGATCGCCGAATTCGACGCGCTCGGTCTGGACCTCGACATGAGCATGGCGCTCAACTGCCTCGGCGAGCTACATCTGCACAGCGATCCGGCCGACGCGTCGGCGCGGTTCGGCGCGGCGCGGCGAACGGCACGGGCTTGCGGCAGCCGCATCGAGGAAGCACGGGCCTTACGCGGTCTGGGTAGCGCGGCGGCACTGCTCGGACGTTCGAAACCCGCACGCGCGTATTGGTCGTCCGCGTTGACGCTGATGGAGCAGTTCCGGCTTCCGGGCTCGGACGACGTGCGCCGGCTCATCGCGGACCACGCGGCCGGTTCCGCCCACGCGGGATCGAGCAAAGGGGGTCCCATGGACGCCCACGTGAATCCGCCGCGCTGAAAGCCTGTCTGCGCAGCGCGGCGCTCCCCCGATCAGAGGGCGTAGGGCGCGATGAAACGCTCGAGGGCGTCCCAGAGTTCGGCTTCGCGCCGCGGGTCGTACGACTCCTCCGACGAGCGGTCCACCCGGCCGCGGTCGACGTAGGCGCCGGTCGGCGCGGCGGTGGCGCCGACGACGACGTCGGCGAGGTAGCGCCCGGCGGCCGCGCGGCTGGTCGCGAACGGCGTGAGGGTGAGCACCGGCAGGATGCGGCGCATCGCGAACCGGGACGCCGGACCCGCGTTGCGGGCGAGGCCGGTGCCGGGGACGAACCCCGGGTTGAAGCCGATGACCTCGATCCCGGACCGCAGGCGGCGTGCGTACTCGTGCACGAGGTAGATGGCGGCGAGTTTGCTCGTCGAGTACGCGGTGCGTCCGGCGGCGGTGGTACGCGGCTCGGGAAACGCGCCTGGGCGAGCGAGGACGTCCGGGGGCTGCCAGACCGGGCCGGGCACCATACCCAAGTTGTGCCGCAAGTCGCCGAAGTGGGTGTCGCTCACGGTGATCACGATCCGGGCCGGGGCGTCGAAGCGATCCTCGAGCAGGCGGATGAACAGATGGTTGGCGAGCACGTTGACGGCGAAGGTGGACTCGAATCCGCCGGGCCCCTCGGTGAGCGCGTTCGTGTACTGCATTCCCGCGTTGCCCACGAAACCGCGCAGCGGCGGCAGCTCGTCCCGGTCGAGCCTGCCGCGGATCTCGGCCACGGCCGAACGCACGCTGTCCGGTGCGCCGAGGTCGACCTCGACGTGCGACACCCGCTGCCCGCCGGCGCCCAGTTCGGCGGCCAGTCGTGCGCCGGTGGAGCCGCGGGCGGCGACGACGAGATGCGCCTGCGGTGACGCGCGGAGGATGCGCTCCGCGGCGACGCGGCCGATCCCGCGACTCGCCCCCGTCATCACGATGGTCGACGGCATGGAACCTCCTGCACTGTGGGCCCGATCGGTCGTCTTCGATGGTCGTCGCCCTGGCTGTCGGCTACCAGTGCCGTGCCCGTCACCAGGACTGCCGGTACCCAGGCGGCCGCGGCGCGCGGCAGACAGAATGGAGGCGTGGCTCGTTCTCGTTCCGATTTCGGCGCGCTGCTGCACGCCTGGCGCGACCGCCTGTCGCCCGTCGACGCCGGCTTCCCGGTGACGGCCGGCCGGCGTGCCCCGGGACTGCGCCGTGAGGAGCTCGCGCAGCTCGCCGGGCTGTCGGTCGACTACATCCTGCGCTTGGAGCAAGGTCGCGCCCGCAATCCGTCGGCGCAGGTGGTCGGCGCGCTCGCGCGGGCTCTGCAGCTGTCCCGGAGCGAGCGCGACGAGCTGTACCGCAAGGCCGGTCTGCTGCCGCCGCAGGACGGAACGATCGGCACGCACGTGCCCCCTGGCGTCCAACGGCTCACCGCGCGTCTCGGCGACGTCCCGATCGGGGTGTTCGCCGCCGACTGGACACTCGTGTGGTGGAACGGCATGTGGAGCGCCCTGCACGGCGACCCCTCGACGGTCCCCGCCACCGAGCGCAACCTCGCGCGTGCCGTTTTCGGCACCGGCGCGGCGCGGGCTTCGGTCCGTCCCTTCCGGTCCGACCGCGCGGAAGGCGCGTTCGCGGCGTCGATCGTCGCCGATCTGAAGGACGCGGTGTCCCGGTATCCCGCCGACGCCGGGCTCGATCGCCTCGTGCGGGATCTTCGCACCGCGTCCGGCGCTTTCGCGCAGCTCTGGACGACGGCGACCGCGTCCAAGCACACGTCCGACCGGAAGACGATCCGGCACCCCGAGGTCGGCGACATCACCCTCGACTGCGACGTCCTCGTCGTTCCAGGCGCCGACCTTCGCATGGTCACCTACACGGCGGCGGACGGAAGCGACGACGCGGGGAAGCTCGACCTGCTCCGCGTCACGAACGGCCGCGCGGCCGGTACGCCGCCCTGACCCGCGACGTTGGCACGGTGCGCGTACCGGCGTGCGCGTCGGTGGTCGGCGCCCTGGACCCGGTCAGCGCACAGGCTGATCGGCCCAAGCCTGCGGCAGCGCCGCACAAGACACGTCGGCGATCTCGTGCAAGCGCTGCGGGGGAAACCCCAAACGGCTCAATTGGATCAGGCCCTGGGCGACCATCACGACATTGGCGCTGACGGCCGAGAGCGTGGCTTCGTCGCCGGCTCCGGCGTCGTGCATGGCGGGGCGCAGCCGGTCGGCGACGCCCTGCTCCATGGCCGTGGTGGTCCGGGTCCCGATGCCGGCGACTTCGGGGATCCGGGTGGCGAGCTGGGCGATGCTGTTGATCATCAGACACCCGCGCCGATCCGGCTGCGCGGCACAGTCTTCGATGATCGCCTGGTACAGCGCGCGCACCGCGGAGCGCGCCGAACCGCCCGCCGAACCGATGGCCTCGCGGACCAGACGCGCGCGGCGCTCGCAATAGCGTTCGAACGCCGCCAAGAACAGGCCGCGCTTGCTGCCGTAGGCGGCGTAGATGCTCCCGTTCCCGACGCCGGTCGCCAGCGAGACGTCTTCCACCGACGTGCTGTCGAAACCCTTCGACCAGAACAGCTCGGTCGCGGCGTCGAGCAGGCTCGATTCGTCGAACTGTCGCGGCCGTCCCATGCGCTCACCGTACCAATCGGTGTGCGAGGTCCGGCACATCACTTGTTCTGGAGGCTCGCCTCCACAATACTGTTGACATGTCCCACAACTTCGCCGCCTCGCCCAGCAAACGGGTGGGCATTCTGGTCTTCGACGGCGTGAAGATGCTCGACTTCGTGGGGCCCGCGGAGGTGTTCGTAGAGGCGAATCAATCGGTGGCGGGGTACGAGGTGGTCCTGGTCTCGGCCGATGGCAAGGACGCCCAGACCTCGATCGGCGCGCGGGTCGAGGTGAGCTGCGCGGCCGCCGAGGCGGGCCGTTTCGACACGGTGGTGATCCCGGGAAGCGAGCTGCCGCCGGGCAAATTCGTGACGCCGGCGGTGCTGGCGGCCGCACGGCACCTGTCCTGCAACACGCGGCGGTTGGCATCCATCTGCAGTGGCGCGTTCGTGCTGGCCGAACTGGGCCTGTTCGACGGCAGACGCGCGAGCACGCACTGGAAATTCGCGGCCGACCTCGCGCGGCGCTACCCGTCCATCGAGGTGGACCCCGACGCCATCTTCGTGCGGGACGGCAACCTCTACAGCTCGGCCGGGGTCGCGGCGGGCGTCGATCTCGCACTGGCCCTCGTCGAAGAGGACCACGGCGCCGACGTCGCGCGGAACGTGGCGCAGGCGCTGGTGGTCTACATGCAGCGCGCGGGAGGGCAATCCCAGTTCTCCGCGTCGCTGAGCGGACCCGTGCCGCGCAGCCCGCTGGTGCGCGGAGTCGTGGACTTGATCTGCGCGGATCCGGCCTACCCGCACACCGTGCAGACCCTCGCCGCGCACGCGCGGGTCAGCGTCCGGCATCTGACCCGGCTGTTCCGGGCGGAACTCGAACGCTCCCCCGCGGAGTACGTCGCGTTCATCCGCTTCGGCACGGCCCGGGACATGCTGCACGCCGGGTACAGCGTGACGGAGACCGCGATGGCCGCGGGATACGGCACCAGCGAGGCGTTGCGCCGCGCGTTCGTGGCGCGCCTGGGCGTCTCCCCGAGCAAATACCAGCAACGCTTCCGGTCGACCGCCAGGGCGGAGCCGGTGATGGAGCAGGCCGTGTCCTGATCAGAGGCATTTGTGGCCCGTGCGGAGGGGCGCGCGCATGGGTGTCCGGCCGAGACTGGGTCGGCCACAGCGCCACTCGTCGTGCGCTGGAGAAAGGAACGCTATGTCCGCCCCGGCAAGTCCGACCATCGTTCTGGTGCACGGCGCTTTCGCCGATGCCTCGAGCTGGTCCCCGGTCACCGAACGGCTGCTCGGCCAGGGCCATCGCGTGCTGGTTCCCCCGGTGTTCAATCGCAGCCTCGCGGCGGACGCGGCCTACATCAGGTCGTTCGTGGAGCGGATCGACGGCCCCGTGCTGCTGGCCGGGCACTCCTACGGCGGGGCCGTCATCACCGTCGCTGGCGTCGCCGACAACGTCGTGGGCTTGGTCTACGTGTCCGGCTACGCCCTCGAGGAGGGCGAGAGCCTCGGTCAGTTGCAGGGCGGGTTCCCGGACTCCGACCTGGCGGCCAACCTCGTCTACGCGCCGTACCCGATCGAGGGCACCGAGCCCGGCACGGACGTCTCGGTCGAGATCAGCGCCTTCCCGGAGGTTTTCGCCGCGGGCCTCGACGCGGCGAAGGCCGCGGTGCTCGCGGTCTCGCAACGGCCGTTGTCCGCCATCGCGTTCAACGAGCCCGCCTCGGCGGCCGCGTGGAAGACCAAACCGGCCTGGGGCATCGTGTCCAGCGCCGACCGAACCATCAATCCCGAGGTCGAGCGATTCGGCTATCGGCGAGCCGGATTCCGCGCGGTCGTGGAGATCGATGGACCACACCTGGTCATGCAGACCCACCCCGGCGAAGTCGCGGCCGTCATCACCGACGCGATCGCCGCGTCGGCCTGAGCCACCGCAGTTCCCACACCCCTATCAGAGAGGCACGATCATGTCAGGAAACCCGCTGGGCATCTCGCTCGAACCCGCGGCGCAGGAGTTCGTCGACGCGACCGCACAGCCGCCGTTCCTCTACCAGCTCCCGCCCGAAGAGGGCCGCAAAGCGGTGGACGGCGTGCAGGACTCGCCGATCTTCAAGCCCGAGATCGACGAGGAGTGGATCACCGTCGAGGGCGGGCCGACCGGCTCGGTGCGGGTTCGGATCGTCAAGCCGCAGGGCGCTACCGGGACATTGCCGGTGATCGTCTACACCCACGGCGCGGGATGGGTGTTCGGCGACGCGCACACGCACGACCGCCTGGTGCGCGATCTCGCCGTCGGCACGAACGCGGCCGTCGTGTTCCCCGAGTACGACCGGTCTCCGGACGTGCGCTACCCGGTGGCCAACGAGCAGTCCTACCGCGTCGCCCAATGGGTCACCACCCACGGCGCCGAGAAGGGCCTCGATTCGTCCCGCATCGCGATCGCGGGCGACTCGGTCGGCGGCAACATGGCCATCGCGCTGACCCTGATGGCCAAGGAGCGCGGCGATGTCTCCTTCGTTCAGCAGGTGCTGTTCTACCCGGTGACCGACGCCAATTTCGACACGGGCTCCTACGAGCAGTTCGCCGAGGGGTACTTCCTCACCCGCGAGGGCATGAAGTGGTTCTGGGATCAGTACACCACCAGTGCGGACGAGCGCGCGCAGATCACGGTGTCCCCGCTGCGCGCGACCACCGAACAGCTGGCCGGGCTGCCGCCCGCGCTGGTCATCACCGCCGAGGCCGATGTGCTGCGCGACGAGGGCGAAGCCTTCGCGGGCAAGTTGCGCGCCGCGGGCGTGCCCGTCACCCAGGTGCGCTACGGCGGGATCGTGCACGACTTCGTGATGGTCAACTCGCTGCACGACACCCATGCCGCCAAGGCGGCGGTGGCGCAGGCCGTCGCGACTTTGCGGTCCGCCCTGTACCCCGCCTGAGCCGTACCCGACGATCCGATTCGGAGGAATCACACTCGTGAGCACCGAGCCCACCAGCCCGACCATCGTGCTTGTCCACGGCGCGTTCGCCGACTCCTCCAGCTGGAACGGGGTCATCGAACGGTTGCGCGCACAAGGACATTCCGTCATCGCGGCCGCCAATCCGTTGCGCGGCCTCGACAGTGACGCCGCCTATGTTGCCTCGGTCCTCGACACCGTGGAAGGGCCGTGCGTTCTGGTCGGCCATTCCTACGGCGGGAGCGTCATCACGGTTGCCGCCGCCGGGAAGAGCAATGTCGAAGCGCTCGTCTACATCGCCGCTTTCATTCCCGACGAAGGCGAGAGCGCGCTGCAATTGACCGACAAGTTCCCCGGATCGACGCTCGGGCCGACCACCCGGGCCGCGGCCTACCCGCTTCCGGGCGGGGGCACCGGCACCGAGCTCTACATCCGGCAGGAGGAATTCCACCGGCAGTTCGCCGCCGACGTGCCCGCCGCCACCGGCGAGCTGATGGCCGCGACCCAGCGGCCGGTCGCCCTCGACGCCCTGCAACAGCCCGCCACCGCAACCGCGTGGCGGGATATCCGGTCGTTCGCGCTGCTCACCAGCGAGGACAAGAACATTCCGGTGGAAGCGCAGCGGTTCATGGCGCAGCGGGCGGGCGCCGATGTCGTCGAGGTCTCGGCCTCGCACGCGGTCTCGGTGTCGGCTCCCGACGTGGTCTGCGAGTTGATCGCCCGAGCCGCCGCGAAGTAGCTCCGAGCGGTCCGCGCGGCGCGATCGCGCCGCGCGGATCGCTGCCTCAGAAATCGATGACAGCGGTGGCGAAGCCGTCGATCGCCACAACGGGCTCGCCGAGCGGTGCGGCTCGCAAACCATCGAACCCCACCTGCTCGACAGAAATCGGTACGGACGTCGCGATGGTGACCGTCAGGGGTGCGTCGAACTTATTGACCAGCAGAAGCTTTCGTCTGCCGGAAGCGGTGACGAAAGCTCGTGCGTGAAAGCGTGGATCGGGGTAGGCGGTGCTGGTCGCGGCCAGCTGATCGCCCGGGCCGAAATGCCGCAGCAATAAGGCCAGGGCTTCGTAACGCAGGTTCGGGGCGCCGGTCTCCCAGTCGATCAGCGATGTGCCGGGGATCATGCCGGGGTAGTCCATGAATTCGGCGATGCCGACCAAGTCGACCCCGAGCGCGACCAGCTCGGCCCAGAGGTAGGACTGCACCGCGGCGCTGAGTGCCCAGTAATCATCGGGAATCTCCGGGCTCGGATTCATGAGGTCGGCCGGGAACGTGCCGATCTCGTTGATGAACGTCGCCGCGTCCGGCGCGAGCCTGCGCCGGATACCTTCGATGAACCGTGCCTGGTCCAGGAAACCATCCGCTCGCGCGAAGAAGATGTCGCGCAAGTGCGCGGCCGGCGCGTTGCCCTCCGGCCCGAACGGATTGACGATGTCCGGCTGGGCGTAGAAGTGGTAGGAGAAAGCGTCGACCGGAACGCCGGGACGATGATTGGCCGGATCCAGGAAATTCCAGTAGTACTCGGGATTGCGGTGGATGTGGCTCAGCGACAATCCGACGAATTTCATCTCGGGATCCAGCGGGCGAAGACGTTCCACGACCGCGTCATAGAGTCTCGTGTAGGCCTCCGGTCCGATCCGGTGCCCGAGGTCCGGCTCGCACAGGACTTCCCAATAGGCGAAGCGGTAATGATGCCCCGACTCGTGGGGACGCCCCAGTTCGTCGGTGAACCCACCCGCGATATACCAACTGGCGACACGGTAGAAGTAATCCGCCACCTCGGTGAAGGTGGGATCGCGGAATTCGGTGCCCCGCTCGTAGTCCCAATGGATCTCGTCGCAGTTCTCCGCTACGGCCACGGGCTCGTCGGTGCGGAACATCCAGGCCGGAATGGTCGCGAAATTCGCGACGACCGGCCGGCCTTCCGCGGCGTCCATGAAGTCCTCGACCAGGGGATCGAGCAGCTGGAAATCCCAGAATGTCTCGGTCGCCGTGGGCGGGGTCAGCTCGGCGACCGAGATGCGCGGGTGGGAATACCACGGCAGGAACCGAACGAGGTCGGCGTCGAGCGCGCGCAGCGCGGCGAAGGCTTTGTCGTGGATCGGCGAATTCCGGCGCAGCGGCGGAGCGGTCCACACGTGCGTTGTCAGTGTGGTGCGCGAGGTGCCGGTGGTGGCGGTCCAGTCGATGCGAACCGGATTCGCGGGTGCGCTTGTCATTTCGTTGTGCTCTTCTGTTGTGGAGGCGGGAATCCGAGTGCAGGCAAGAGAGCTTGATCGACGATGGCCGCCCGGACGCGCTCGTCGGGCCACCGTCCGGTGTCGATCTGATGTTTGATCACCAGCGCCTCGCCGATATCGCTCACGATCGGTGTGATCAGCGCGGAGTCGATCTGCCCCAGTGACGCGTAATGGTCGAGCACCGTCCGGGTGAATCGGCCGCCACGCAGGTCGAAGACATTGTGGTAGAGCGCCTCGACCAGGTCGGGCCGCCGCTGCCGTTCCGCGAGGACGGCAGCGGCGGCTGCTCCGGTCGGCGCGGACAGCCACTCCGTCAACTGCTCCAGTGCGCGCAGCAGGTCGCCGCGCAGGTTGCCGCCCGTGGGGGACGGAACTTCGACCGGATACGCCTGCGCCAGGGCCTCGATCAGCAAGTCCTCGACTGTCGGCCAATGCCGGTAGAGCGAAGTCTTGGCCACACCCGCGCGACGCGCGACTCCCTCCATCGCCAACCGCGCCACCCCCGCCTCGGCGGCCTCGGCGATGACGGCCGCATGACAGTCGGCGCGTAACTCGCGCTGGGTCCGGCGCCCCTTCTCAACGGGCTTTCTTGCGTTCACAACGCAAATATAGATACGGCAAAGTAGCTAGTCAATTGTAGCTACAAAAATATAGCTTAGCGACCTCGTTGTGCGGTTGTGACCGCAGAGTCGCGCGGGCGTCAGCCGCAGACGGCACCGATCGAGGCCGAGCCGACCAGTTTCGTGTACTTGGCCAAGACGCCGCGCGTGTAGCGAGGCGGCAGTGGTGCCCAGCCGTCCCGGCGGCGCGCGAGTTCGTCGGCGTCGACCAGCAGGTCGAGAGTGCCCGCGGCGACGTCGAGCCGGATGGGGTCACCGTCGCGCACGAAGGCGATCGGTCCGCCGTCCACGGCCTCCGGGGCGACATGCCCGACACACAGGCCGGTGGTGCCGCCGGAGAACCGTCCGTCGGTGAGCAGCAGGACGTCCTTGCCCAGGCCCGCGCCTTTGATGGCCGCGGTGATGGCGAGCATCTCGCGCATTCCGGGACCGCCTTTCGGTCCCTCGTACCGGATGACGACCACGTCGCCCGCCGCGATCGTGCCGTCTTCCAGCGCGTCCATCGCCGCGCGTTCCCGGTCGAAAATCCGTGCCGTGCCGGCGAATACGTCGGAATCGAAGCCCGCCGACTTGACGACGGCGCCGTCCGGAGCGAGCGAACCGGACAGGATGGTGATGCCACCGGTCGGATGGATCGGTGCCGCCATCGCGCGGATCACCTTGCCGTCGGGGTCCGGCGGGGTGATGTCGGCCAGGTTCTCCGCCACCGTCCGTCCCGTCACCGTCAGGCAGTCGCCGTGCAACAACCCGGCGTCGAGCAGAGCCTTCATCATCACCGGCACGCCGCCGATCCGGTCCACATCGGTCATCACGTGCTTGCCGAAGGGTTTGACGTCGGCGAGGTGCGGAACGCGGCGGCCGATGCGCGCGAAGTCGTCCAGCGAGAGATCGACGTTCGCCTCGTGCGCGATGGCCAGTAGATGCAGCACGGCGTTGGTGGACCCGCCGAACGCCATGACGACCGCGATCGCGTTCTCGAAAGCCGGTTTGGTGAGGATGTCGGCGGGCGTGATCCCCTGCCGGATCAACTCGATCACGGCCTCGCCGCTGCGGCGGGCGTAACCGTCGCGGCGGCGGTCGGTCGCTGGCGGGGCCGCGCTGCCGGGCAGCGACATGCCCAGCGCCTCCGCCGCGCTGGCCATGGTGTTGGCGGTGTACATGCCACCGCACGCCCCTTCGCCCGGGCAGATCGCCCGCTCGATGGCGGCGACGTCCTCGCGGCTCATCAGCCCCCGGGCGCAGGCGCCGACCGCTTCGAAGGCGTCGATGATCGTCACCTCGCGCTCGCTGCCGTCGGAGAGCTTGGCGATCCCGGGCAGGATCGACCCCGCGTACAGGAACACGCTCGCCAGGTTCAGCCGGGCCGCGGCCATCAGCATCCCCGGCAGCGACTTGTCGCACCCGGCCAGCAGCACCGAACCGTCGAGCCGCTCGGCTTGCATCACCGTCTCGACGCTGTCGGCGATCACCTCCCGCGAAACCAAGGAGAAGTGCATCCCCTCGTGGCCCATGGAGATGCCGTCGGACACCGAGATGGTGCCGAACTGCATGGGAAAGCCGCCGCCGGAGAAGACGCCGTCCTTACAGCCCTGGGCGAGCCGGTCCAGGGACAGATTGCAGGGAGTGATCTCGTTCCACGAGGAGGCGACGCCGATCTGCGGCTTCTCCCAGTCCGCGTCGCCCATGCCGACCGCGCGCAGCATCCCGCGTGCGGCGGTCTTCTCCAGACCGTCGGTGACGTCGCGGCTACGCGGCTTGAGATCGGGAACCTTCGAATTGTCGGGCATGGTTTCCCATCATGCTCGGTCCGCTCCGATCGCAGTGGCGACCACGCCGAATCCACGCACACCGCCATGTTCGTACGCCCAGAGCGTAATGCCGGGCAGACCAGCGATCCGGGACCGTACGCTCTGCTCATGAGCGAGCACCCGAGACTGCACTCGATTCCCGGTGGACGCGACGACCGGCAGCAGGACATGCGGACACCGCCGGAACCCTTGTGGCGCGAGGTGCTCGGCGAACAGCTGCGCACGCTGCGGCAGGACCGCAGCGAGACGCTGGTCGAAACCGCTCGCCGGGCGGGCATTTCCCCGCAGTATCTGTCGGAGGTGGAAAGGGGGCGCAAAGAGCCCTCGAGCGAGATGATCGCCGCCTTGGCCGGCTCCCTCGGCACCACACTGGGCGAACTCACCGGCCAGGTGGCCGACCAGCTGCGGGCCCGGCGCCGGATAGCACTCTTGCGACGGCCTGCGCCACGTTCCGGCACCGGGCCCACGCTGATGGCCCTGGCGGCCTAGTCCCGCCGCCCCAGGACCTGGTCGACGAGGCCGTACTCGACCGCGGCCGACGCGGTGAAGACCCGGTCGCGATCGGTGTCGCGCCGTAGCCGCTCCACCGTTTGCCCGGTGTGCTTGGACAGGATCGACTCGATCTCCGCCCGCATGCGCACCAGTTCGTCGGCCTGCAGGATCAAATCGGGAATCGTGCCCTGCCCGCGCGCGGCGGGTTGGTGCAGCACCACCCTGGCGTGCGGGAGCATGGCGCGGCGGCCGGGTTCGCCGCCCGCCAGCAGCACCGCGCCCACCGCGATCGCCTGCCCGACGCAGGTGGTCTGCACGGGCGACTGAATGTGCTGCATCGTGTCGTACACGGCGAGCATGGACGACAGATCCCCGCCCTCACAGTTGATGTAGAGGTTGATCTCCTGCTCCGGGCTTTCCGACTCCAGGTGCAGCAGCTGCGCGATGAGCGCGTTGGCGACGCCCGAGTCGATCGGCGTGCCGAGGTAGACGATGCGCTCGGCGAGCAGGTGGGAGTAGATGTCGGTGATCCGCTCGCCGCCGCGCGGATGCTGCGCGATCACATTGGGAATGGTGTAGGTACTCATGCTGTGTCCTTTCCGGCATGAGCGGGGCCCTCCGTGGTCACGCTGCGCTGCCGCCTCCGGGCCTGACCGCTCATGCTGCGTCCGATTCCGGCATGAGCGGGGCCCTCCGTGGTCACGCTGCGCTGCCTCCTCCGGGCCTGACCGCTCATGCTGCGTCTGTTGTCGGCATGAGCGGGGCCCTGCGTGGTCACGCTGCGCTGCCTCCTCCGGGCCTGACCGCTCATGCCGAGATCCCGATTCGCTGGCGTTGGGGGACGATCTGCCCGAACGAGTCGACGATGTGGTCGACGAAGCCGTACTCCTTGGCCTGCGCCGCGGTGAACCAGCGGTCGTGCAGCGAATCCTCGTAGATTCGGTCGAACGGCTGGCCGGTGTCCTCGGCGATGATTCCGAGCACCGTGTCGACGGTGTAGCGCAGATCGTCGGCTTGGACCTCGACGTCCACGGCGGTGCCGCCGATGCCCGCTGATCCCTGGTGCATCAGCACCCGCGCGTGCGGCAATGCGAAACGCTTGCCTTTGCTCCCTGACGACAAGAGGAATTGCCCCGCACTGCAAGCCAATCCGAGCGCGAGCGTGGAGACCTCGCACGGCACCAGCCGCATCACGTCGCGGATGGCGAGCATCGAGGGAACCGATCCGCCCGGCGAATGGATCCACAGCGAGATACCCGCCTCGGGGTCCTCGGCGGCGAGCGTGAGCAGCTGGGTCATCAGCAGCGTGCCGTTGTCGTCATCGAGCGCGCCGTCGAGCACGACGATGCGGCGGCTGAGCAGTTGCTCGCGCGCCCGCCAGCTGAACATCGGGGTCTTGTCATCGTGAGCCATGGCTCCACGGTGCCGCACCAGCGGCACGAAACCGGCTGTCTGCTGCCGTGGGCAGATCCGCTCTCAGCAGCCGGGCGACCGACGAGCCGGTGCGGCGAGAAGACCGCGCAGCCGCGCCGAATCGCGCCGGGACTGGTGCACTATGCGCATCACGGTAGAAGCCGCGGTGCGGCTCTACGACGCGCTCGCCGACTGGGCGGAATGGGCCGGAACGGCGCCGCTGTCCGAGCCGAAATCCTGAAGCGCCCGGACGATCCGGCCCGAAGAACGACGATGCCCGTCGGCGCGGGGTGCGCTGACGGGCATCGTCGCCGGGAACTGGGCGCTAGGACTCGCGGCCGGCTGTCGAGGCGGAACGCTGCCTGCTGGTGCGGGCGCGGCGGCGTTCGGCCTGCAACTCGGCGAGTTCCTGCTCGAGGATGTCGGCGACGCGGAACGAACCGGTGTCGTAGATGTCCGGCGTGCGGGCCGTCGGCGGCTGCGCGATATCGGGCTTGGGGGCGTCCTTGTCGTTCTTGGGCTCCGGCGTCGGGCTGTCGCTCTTGGCTTCCGCCTGCGGGCGGCGCGTGGCCACCGGGATCTCCGCCGTCGCGACCTCGGTCTCGGCGACCGTGGTGCGGGGCTTGGCCGGGGGCGTCTGCCGGACGACCACCTTCGCTGCGGCGGGCTCGTCGGCGGGCACCCGCGCGGCCGGACGGTCCTCGGACCTGGCGGCCGCGACCGATGCGGGCTCGCTCGCGACGAGCTTCTTCCCGTTGGCCGACGGCGCACTGCCGTTGACGACGCTGTCTTCGACCCGCGTCGACGCGCTGAAGACTTCCATCGCGTCGAGGTCCTCGATCGACTCGGGCAGCAACGGCTTCCGCGGTGCCTCGACCGGCGCCCATTGGGTCTCGGCCTTCGCCACGGCCACGGGCTGCTCCTCGGAAACCTCCGGAGCGCTGTCGGTTTCGACGACCTCGACGGCCTCCTGCTCGACGACCTCCACCGGGGGCGCGGCCACCACGGGCCGCGGTTCGGGGTTCACCTGCTCGTGCGGGATGCCCGGCGCCTCGGGCGCGGCGGGCATCCGGTACCTGGGCAGCGTGAGCCGGATCTGCTCGGCCGGGTCGGGCAGGTCGCGGACCTGCTCGGTGGCCCTGGCGATGGCGAGGCCGTAGCGGGCGCTCGCGGCGTCGTGGATGAGCAGCGCGACGCCGATCATCACCGGCGCGATGGCGTGCACGGCCGCGTCGTACCACGCGCCCGCGCGCAGATAGGGGTAGGTGTTGAGGCTGACGGTCAAGGTCAGCAGGGCCATTTCGGCGGCCGCGACCTGACGGCGGTTGTCCACCACACCCCACTCGGCGACCTTGTTGGTGCCGATCATGATGATGATCAGGCAGACGCTGATCATGCCTTCGAGCAGGTAGCTGAACCAGTACAGCGGATCGGTCGCGCCACCGGGAGCGATGTTGTGCTGGACGTTGACCGCCGACCACAACATGCCAGCCGCGACGACGCCCGCCAGCGCGCGCAGCGACCAGGACCGATGCCGGTAGAGCGAGGCCAGCTTCGCGTGCGGGCTGGATTCGCGCCGTTGCGCGGCAATCGCCTTGCGGGCGAGCAAAAGGTCTCGCATGTCGGCCTTCTCGATCGCTTCGGTGGTCTGCCTGGCGCGGTCGGACGCCGCGGCGGCCGCCTGCGCCTCTTTCCAGCGCTGTCCACGCTCCTGGGTGCGAATCCGTTCGGCGAGCTCACGTTCGGCATACAGTTCGTCCTCCGACAGCGCCTCGGTGAGCGCGGGATCGAACTGGTAGGCGAGCCGTCCACGGGCCTTCTCGACCCGCCTCGCCAGCTGTGTAACCTCGTCCTCGATGGGATGTTCGATGACCATCAGCGCTCCCCGCACGGGAGAGTCGATGGCAGACAAGTGATCACGAATGGCAACGGCACGTCTCATTCATAGTCGATCCACCGCTACTGGCGAAACTGTTCATTTGCCATCTCGCAAAACTATTCGGCGCGCCGCGGACGACACACGCGCCGCGAGGTGATTCCCCGCGCGTCGCAGGCATTTCCCCTCCTACCGCGCAGCAGACCATTGATCGCTCTATGCTGGAGTGGCGCGCTCTCCCTTCGCGGCGGCGCGTGCGCTCCCGCAGCGCGTTCGGATACGCCGGTGCTGTCGAGATTCGCCCCTCGGCGGCACCGGGCCCGCCCACACCCCCGGGCCGCGATCATCGCGGCGTGCCGCGCCGGATCCGCGAACAGCTCTCCGTCACTCACCGGTGCCCGGCCGCGCGTTCGGCGTCCACCGAGTCGAGCACCCGGGACAACATGTCGAACAGCAGCCGGTCCAGCCCGTCCTGGTCGACGTCGTCGCGGGACAGCCACTGCACGGTGAGATCCTCGGCCATCGCCCACCACGAACGCACCACCAGGCGCTCGGCGGTCGAGCGCGCGGGCCGGCCCAGAGCGGCGAACACCCGATCGGTCAGTTCGTCGTGCATCCGCTCCATGATCGACTCGAGCACCGGGTCCTGCCCCGCGGCGCGGAGCAGCCCCACCAGTGGTCCGCTGCGCCTGCGCATGTAGCCCACGAAGTTGGCGATCATCGACGCGAGCGGGTCCGCCGCGTCCGGATCGGGGCCGGTGGCGCGCAGGAATCGCTGCGACGCGGCGTGCACGAGTTGCGCGTAGTAGTCCTGCTTGGTCGGGAAGTAGTGGAACAGCAACCCGCGCGAGATGCCCGCCTCCTGCGCGACCGCGTCGACGGTGATCTGGTGCCAGGGGCGATCGATCAGCATGCCCAGACCGATGCCGATCAGTTGTCTGCGCCGGTCGTCCGCCGAGCGGCGGCCGCCCGCCACGGCAACCTCGGTCATCCACCCTCCTCTATTGAGCAATGCTCAACAATATGCTACCAATGACCCGACCGGAAGTTGAGCAATGCTCAGCGCAGCCTCGAGGATGGGTATGGACTTCACACATTCCGACCGAGCCGTCCGTCTCACCGATCAGGTGCGGCAGTTCGTGCGCGACGAGATCGAGCCGCGCGACGAGGAGCACGCGGCTGCCTTGCGGGAATCGCCCTGGGCGGTCCCCCCGGTGGTCGAAGAGCTCAAGCAGAAGGCGCGGGCGGCGGGTCTGTGGAACCTCTTCCTCCCCGATCCCGAGCTCGGCGCGGGGCTGAGCAACGTCGACTACGCCCCGATGGCCGAGGCGATGGGCGGCTCCGGATGGGCGCCGGAAGTGTTCAACTGCAACGCGCCCGACACCGGCAACGCCGAGGTGCTGCTGCACTACGGCAGCACCGAGCAGCGGCAGCAGTGGCTGCGGCCGCTGCTGGACGGCACGATCCGCTCGGCCTTCTGCATGACCGAACCCGAGGTCGCCTCCTCGGACGCGACCAACATGGCCGCGACCGCCGTGGTGGACGGCGAGGAGATCGTGCTCAACGGCCGCAAGTGGTGGAGCACCGGCATCGGCCATCCGAACTGCAAGTTCGTCATCTTCATGGGCTTGACCGACCCGGAGGCGCACCCCTATCAGCGGCACTCCATGGTGCTGGTCCCGCTGGACACGCCCGGCGTGCGGATCGAACGGATGCTCACCACCTTCGGCTACCTGGACGAACCCTTCGGCCACGGCGAGGTCACCTTCACCGACGTGCGCCTTCCGCTGGACGCCGTGATCGCCGGGCCGGGACGCGGCTTCGAGATCGCCCAGGGCCGTCTCGGCCCCGGCCGCATCCATCACTGCATGCGTGCCATCGGCCTGGCCGAGCGGGCACTGGAACTGGCCTGCCGTCGCGCCCTGTCCCGCACGGCGTTCGGCAAGCCGCTGGCCAATCTCGGCGGGAACCGCGAGCGCATCGCCAACGCGCGCGTCGCGATCGATCAGGCGCGGTTGCTCGTCCTGCACACCGCCTGGTTGCTGGACACCAAGGGCCTCGCCGGCGCGCGCAGCGAGGTCTCCCAGATCAAGGCGGTCGTGCCGAGGATGACCCAAGAAGTGCTCGACATGGCGATCCAATTGCACGGCGGCGCCGGGCTTTCCGACGATTTCCCGCTGGCGCGCGCGTTCGCCGGCATTCGCTCGCTGCGCTTCGCCGACGGCCCCGACGAGGTGCATCTGGGCGTGATCGCCCGCCAGGAGCTGCGCAAATACGGAACCGACCGGTGAACGCTCCGGACGCCGCCGCGGTCCGCGCGGAGGACGCCTTCGACGTCGCCGCGATGCACGCCTGGCTCGCCGAGCGGGTACCGGGTCTGAGCGAGCCGCCCGAGGTGCGCCAGTTCTCCGGAGGTGCGTCGAATCTGACGTATCTGCTGCGCTACCCGGATCGCGACCTGATCCTGCGCCGCCCGCCGGGTGGCACCAAAGCGGCATCCGCGCACGACATGGGCCGGGAGTTCCTGGTGCAGCAGCGGCTGCGTCCGCACTATCGCTACGTGCCGCGGATGGTGGCCCGGTGCGCCGATCCGGAGGTGATCGGCAGCGAGTTCTACGTGATGGAGCGGGTGGCGGGCACGATCCTGCGGGGCGATCTGCCCGAGGGCACCAGCCTGTCCCCGGACCAGGCGCGACGCCTGTCCACCGCGGCGTTCGACTGCCTGATCGAATTGCACCAGGTGGACCCCGTCGCCGCCGGGCTCACCGAGATCGGGCGGGGCGCGGGCTATGTGGGCCGTCAGGTCGCGGGCTGGTCGCGGCGCTTCGTGAACGCCCGCACCGACAACGTGGGCGATTTCGCCGCGGTGATGACCTGGCTGGACGCCAACCAGCCCGCGGACGTCGCCACCACCGTCATCCACAACGACTTCCGCCTGGACAATCTGGTGCTGGACCCGTCGGGCTCGGGCGCGATCGTCGGCGTGCTCGATTGGGAGATGGCGACGCTGGGCGATCCGCTGATGGATCTCGGTGGTGCGCTGGCCTACTGGGTGCAGGCGGACGACGACGAGGTCATGCGGGCCTCCCGCCGTCAGCCCAGTCACCTGCCCGGCATGCTGACCCGCGCGCAGATCGTCGAACACTATTGCGCGCGCACCGGACGTTCGGCCGAGAACTGGCCGTTCTACGAGGTCTTCGGGTTGTTCCGCCTCGCCGTCATCGCCCAGCAGATCTACTACCGCTACCACCACGGACAGACCACGAATCCGGCGTTCAAGGACTTCTGGATGCTGATCAACTATTTGGAGTGGCGCTGCCGGAAGGTCGCCGGGCTGACCTGAGATTCGTTCTGGATACGCCGCCGGATTTCCTCCACCGACCGCTGGCCGGTGGACCGTTCACCCTGCTGAGTTTCGACGAGCAGTGAAGGCTGATCTTTCCGACGCCAGGTGGTACAAGAGCAGCCATAGCGGCGGCGGCAACGACTGTGTGGAGGTCGCGCACCTCGACGGGGAAATGATCGGCGTGCGGGACTCCAAGAACCCGACCGGTGCGGCGCTGGTCTGCACGCCCGGCCAGTGGGATGCGTTCACCGCCGTTGTCGCAGATGGCGCGTTCGACCGCCCGTAGTCGCGTAGCCCGGCATCGGCCGCTTGTCATCGCCCGAGCGCGATGGAACCGACGTCGGTCGTGGTGCAGTGGTTCTGCACCGGCACTCCGGCGAACCGTTCGCGCAGCCAGGCGATCACGCTGCTCTCGGCGAGCGTATTGAGAGTCAGGTGTTCGCTCGAATGGTCGCGGATATAGGTGACTCGGGCGGATGGGTCCCGGCAGTAGGCGGAGGCGAGCGCGTCGGCCGGGCCGATGGGGACGAGCCAGTCGGCGGCCGCGTGGTAGAGGAAGACCGGGGCGTCGGGAACCGACTTGCCCATCCTGGTGCGGTCGAAAACCGCGCGCAGCACCGGCGTGTGCAGTAGGCCGCCCTGCACCAGGCTGTCGATGTCGAGGAAGGGTTCCGTGACGGCTTGATGCAGCACGCAGCTGCGGTCCTTCGCGGCCAGCAACTGACGGCCGCGCGGTGTCGCGTTCGCCCGCAGGTAAGCGTCGAGTTCCGGCTCCTCCCGCGCGAGGCCGATGACAGCGGCCGCGACCAGCCCAGCGCCCGGGCCCCGGTTCGCCTCGCGCGACAGGACCTCGAGGTCGACGTCGGTGCCGCCGGAGACCACGCCGACGACGTTCAGCTCCGGCGCGTAGGCGCTGCGCAGTTCCGCGCCGTGCAGTGTGGGAATCGAGCCCCCGGAATATCCCCACATCGCCACCTCGGTGCCGGCTCCCGGCAGTTGCAGCGGACCGAAGCGCTCCGCGGCGCGAATGCCGTCCAGCGCGATCCGTGCGGCCAGCGGGCCATGGGCGAACGCCGCGTTCGGCCCTTGATGATCCGGCACCACGACCGTCCAGCCCTGCGCCAACAGCGCCGGAGCACTGCGCAGCGGATCGATCTGCCCGTCGAGCACACCGGCCTGCACCGACCGGCGCACCGTGTAGGACGGTGCGCAGAACAGTCCGGTGGAATCCTCGGCGGCGTGCAGGGATACCAATTTGCTGTTCGAGGCAGCGGGTTTCAGCAGCGTCGCGACGGCGGCGAGGGGCTGGTCGGCGCTGTCGCCGGACCGGTAGGAGAGCTGCCAGGCCTCGGCGTCCAGCGCCGCGAGCTGATTCGCGATGACGACCGGCCGCGCGGCAAGGATCTCGCCGGGCCGCTTGGCGGCGACCAGCTCGGCGGGCGGCCGGTAGAAGGGGTCCTGCTCGGGCGGCAGGGGCTCCCCCACCGCCGGAATCTCCGGCTCGGCCGGAGCAGGCGCGCACGGCATGAGCAGCACCGAAAGAGCCGTTGCGACAACCACACAGCACCGTGCGTACACCACCGACGACCTCCCCTGGAATCGACCGCTTATGCAGAGCATTTCGCGCCGATCGACCGCCCCGGCAGTGGCATCGTAGCGAAAGTCCGCGCGCCCGAGCGGCGAGTTCGGCGCTCCTTCAGTTCGGTGGGGCGATCTTGACGATGGCGGCTTCGTCGTCGGTGGTGGCCACGGTGACGAACTGGCGGTAGGTGCGATTGGCGGAATCGGGGCGCAGCTCGGTGATGACCACGTCGTAGCGTCCGTCGAGCATGGGGGTGATCATGACGCAGTGTTGCGTCCCCGTGGGGACGGAGGCGATGCCCGCGTCGATCACCGCGACCGGCGGCACCGCGGCGTCCGGCACCGTCAGCGACCGCGCGACCGCGCCCGACCGGGTCACGTAGTAGGCGTGCTGGAAGGCCAGGATCACGTCCGGCCCCGAGGCGGTCGAACCGGTTCCGTTGCCGCGCACCAGCTGTGCGCCGCGCGTCGGCTCGCAGCCGGGACCGCCGCCCAGCACCGGGTCCGCCACCGTGGCCGATTGCAGCGGCGCCGAGGCCGCGTCCGTGTAGACCAGCACCAGCGCGGCGGCGGCGAGCGAGGCGGCCAGCCCGGCGCCCCCGACCAGCCATGCCCGGCGTGCGCCGCGCCGGGCGCGACGCCGAGCACGGACCGCGCGATGCCGGTCCCGTGGTGGCGGCGGGTCCTGGGCGGAGATCATCCCCGGCCAGGTGGGCACGCGTCCGACCCGGACCTGGCCCCGGCGGGCGCGTCGGCCGCCGGGCTCGGACGTGTTCGACGACATGATCTCGCCGCACCCCCTTTTACCGGTGCCTACTCGGCCACCGTGGGTTCCCTCTCAATGCCGTTGCGCAATAACAACATTGCATATCTCACCGGATTCTGTCGGTCGAATGCTCAACAGGCAAGGCCGAACCCCGGCGCGGCGACGCCAGGAGCACGGGTTAGCGGCGTGTCCGGACCGGGTGGTCGGTGCGGTTCCGGGCCGACCGAGCTCATCGCGATGCGCTTCGACTGCAACGAGATCGCGGGGCCATGAGCGAGGTGGCGGCCTACGGCACCGCCGGGCTGATCAAACCTGTGACGCAGCCGAGCTAGCCCCAGGTGAGCGGATCCAGATGGAGGAAGAACCGCTGACGCGCGGCGTCCAGCTCGATGCCGTATCGATCGGCGAAGACGCGGTCGGCGTCTTCGGCGCGCCGCTCGTCCTGCCATGATTCCCTGGCATTGGCCAGCAGCAGCGCGATATCGGCGTACGGGTCGGCGACGCCGAGACGCCCGAGGTCGACGAATCCGGCGACAGTGTGCGTGTCCGGATCGAGAATGATGTTGGGCAGGCACAGATCGCCGTGGCACACCACGGCTTCGGCGGATTCCTGCGTCATCCGCTGTCCCAATTCGGTGGCCAGCCGGGTGAGCAAGACAGTGGGCGGAGTGTCCTGCTGTTCCTCCGGGAGGAACTCGGTGTGGACCGCGCCGCGCACCACCACGTCCTGGGCGATCGCGAACATCCGCGCCAGGCCGCGGTCGAACGGGCATTCCTCGGCGGGCAGATCGTGCAGGCGGCGCACCGCGTCCGCGATGGACGCCCATGCACCGGAAAGTGTCCGCACGGGAACAACGTCCGCGGCGACGCCCGGGACGGCGCTGGTGACCAAGCAGGCGCCGCCGGCGTCGGTCCGCCAGTCCAGCACGCGGGGGCCGGGGATATCGTGGCCGTCCAGCCAGGCCACCTTGTCCCGTTCCAGCGCGAGGTCGGCGGCCTGGCCGGGGTCGACACACTTGGCGTAGCGCGAACCGTCGGCAGACCGGAACACCTCGGCGCCGGACTCCCCGATGCCGACCGGTTCCCATCGGCAGTCGTTCGGCAGGGCGGCGCGGAAGCGAACAAGCGACTCGGACACGCCATCGACGGTAGCAACGCAACCCGCGCGCGACCCACCGCGCAGACCGCGGGCAACCCGGATGTATAGTTGCCAAAAGCAACTAGTTGTACATGCTAATCAATCTGCCGGTGGGGAACGTCGAGGTGAGTGTCATGTCCGCAACCGCTCGCGAGCGCCAGGTCACCGCGACCGAACTCGCGGCCGCCGACGAACTCGGTCAGCGGCTGGTCCGGTTCATGCGCGCGGTCAACCGGGCGAAGTGGCTGCCGGCCCGGCCCGGTCCGGACGGACTGGAGCGACTCGCCTACTCCGTGCTGTTCTGCCTGGTGCACGAGGGGCCGCAGCGCGCGGGCAGGCTCGCCGAATTGCTGCACGCCGAGGCGTCCACCATCAGCAGACAGAGCAGATCCCTTGTGGCGCACGGCCTGGTGGAACGCCGGGCCGACCCGGTCGACGGCCGCGCGTGCGTGCTGGCGGCCACCGCGGAAGGCGTACGCGTCTTCGAGGAGAACCGGGCGCTGCGCAACCGGTGGCTGGCCGACATCCTGGCCGACTGGCCCGCATCGGACCGCGACACCCTCACCACACTGCTCGACCGGCTCACCGCAGGAATAGAGACCACTCCCCGACACCCAGCCGATCCGAAATAGGGCTCATCCATGACGACTTCCACCACCCGGGCTCCGCGGAACCCGGACGCAGGCGCGGACACGTCACTGTCGCACCGGCAGATCCTGACCATCCTGTCCGGCCTGCTGCTCGGCATGTTCCTGGCCGCGCTCGACCAGAACATCGTCAGCGTCGCGATTGTCAAGATCGCCAACAGCTTGCACGGCTTCGACGAACAGGCGTGGGCGACCACCGCTTACCTGATCACCGCGACGATCACCACGCCGCTGTACGGCAAGCTGGCCGACATCTACGGCCGTAAGCCGTTCTACCTCACGGCGATCGGCCTGTTCGTCATCGGCTCGGTGGCGTGCACCTTCGCGGGCTCGATGTATCAGCTCGCCGCCTTCCGCGCCTTCCAGGGTCTGGGCGCGGGCGGGCTGATGTCGTTGGCGTTCACCATCATCGGTGACATCGTCCCGGTCCGGGAACGGGTGCGGTACCAGGGCTATTTCATGATGGTGTTCGGCACCGCGACGGTGCTCGGCCCGGTGCTGGGCGGCTTCTTCTCCGACTACGAAGAACTCGGCGGCATCGAAGGCTGGCGGTGGGTGTTCCTGGTGAACGTCCCGGTCGGCCTGCTGGCCCTGCTCGTGGTGGCCAAGGTGCTCAACGTGCCGCACCAGCGCCAGCAGCACCGCATCGACTGGTTCGGCGCGCTGACGCTGACGAGCTGCGTGGTGCCGCTGCTGATCGTCGCCGAACAGGGACGCCACTGGGGCTGGTCGTCGGACAAGTCGCTGCTCTGCTACGGCATCGGCGCGGCGGGCCTGGTGCTGTTCGTGCTGGTCGAGTTCCTGATGAAGGACTCCGCGCTGATTCCCCTGCGGCTGTTCAAGAACTCGACCTTCAGCGTCACCATCGCGGGCGGCTTCATCGTCGGTGTGGCGATGTTCGGCGCGATCACCATGGTTCCGCAGTACTTCCAGGTCGTGCGCGGCTACTCCCCGACGAAGGCAGGCCTGCTCATGTTGCCGCTGGTGCTGGGCATCACGGTCGGCTCGCAGGCGGCCGGGCGGATCACCAAGCGGACGGGACGCTACAAGATCCTGCCGGTGGCGGGCACGTTCATCGTCGCCGTCGGCGCGGCCCTGTACGCGCAGGTGGAATACGACAGCCCGCTGTGGCAGCCGCTGGCCATCGGCGCGGTGATCGGTCTCGGGCTCGGCTGTTGCATGCAGATGCTGATCATCGCCGCGCAGAACGCCGGACCGCGCTCGGACATGGGCGTTTCCACCGCGTCGGCCACGTTCTTCCGGCAGATGGGCGGCACGCTGGGCGTCGCGGTGTTCCTGACCATCCTGTTCAACCTGCTGCCGCACCGGATCATCGACGCGTTCGGCGGCGCGCTGCCGCCCGGGTTCGGCGCCGACCAGCTCAGCGGCATGCAGTCGAACACCAGCGGCATCGCCGCGCTCCCCGACGCGCTGAAGGTGCCGATCCTCACCGGCTTCACCGACTCCATGCACGGCGTCTTCTACGCGGCGGCCGGGGTCGCGCTGCTGGCCTGCGTGGTGCTGATGTTCATGAAGGAGATTCCGCTACAGGACGTTCCGGCGCCCACCGCGCAGGCGCCGGTCGACGAGACCGAAGCCGCCGAGTCGCACTGGGAGGCGGATCAGGTCTGGGAGGGCGCCGCGCAGGCGCTCTCGGAGCCGGAACCGGTACTCGCCGCGGCCGCGGGCGGTTACGCCTCGAGCGATCCCGCAGGTAACGGCGCCTACCGGCGCGAGCCCCGGGCGAGCTTCGACGGCGCCGAGCACGACGGCCGTTCCCTCGGCGGCTACGTGCACCGCGAGGACGGCAGGCCCGTGCCCGCCGCCGCGCTGACGCTGATCGACCAGCATGGGCGGCAAGCCGCGCGGACCAGCGGCGGCGCGGACGGCGGTTATCTCGTCACCGCGCCCGACGCGGGCAATTACGTGCTGATCGTGTCGGCCGCGGGCCATCAGCCCGCCGCGGTCAACGTGACCGTGGGCGACCGGCCGCAGCAATTCGACGTCACCCTGCTCGGCTCCGGCGAAGTGTCCGGCGTGGTCCGATCGAGCACCCTCGGCGAGCCGCTGCCCGGCGCCACCGTCACGCTGACCGACCTGGACGGCGAGGTCGTCGGATCCGCGACCGCGGCGGCCGACGGCGCCTACGTATGCCACGGCGTGGTGCCGGGCACGTACACGGTCGTGGCGGTCGCCGAGCACATGCGTCCCAGCGCGGCCGCGCTCACCGTGCCGGACAGCGGGCTGCTGCGGTACGACATCGAGCTCACGCCGATGGCGGTGCTGGCCGGGTCGGCGTGGTCGGACGGCGGCCGGGCGATCGCGGACGTGCAGATCAGTGTGCTCGACGCGGCGGGCGCTCTGACGGCCACCACGCGCACCGACGAGAACGGCCGTTACGTCGTCGCGGATCTCGCCGAAGGCGACTACACGGTCGTGGCGCGCGGCTACCCGGCGGTGACCAGCCGGGTCACGGTGAGCGGGGGCGAGGTCGCCCACGACGTGCGGCTGGGCTACGAACTCTCGGACGAGGCGACCGAGAACATTCCGCCGACCCGCTGACGGGTCCCGGAACGCTCGCCAGGGGCGGTGGTGCGAACACCACCGCCCCTGGCCGTTTCCCGGCCACGGCTGATCGACGGAATGCGCGACGGCGCAATCCACGCCACAGGAACGCGAACGGTGACGTCGGCCCGGTCGGCGACACACCCGCATGCCGAATGCCCCCCGTGAGGCGCAGTCGCTCCGCAGCCCGAGCCCACCCCAGAGCTGCGGTGTGGCCGTTGGCTCCTGCGCGGACCCTGACCCATCGGCAGTCCTCGCGAGGTCGTGGACAATTCCCCCGCGCCCCTCAACCGTGGTTCACTCCTCCGCCCGAGGTCGCTTGTGATCGCCGAACGGTTCGTCGCGCTCCCGGACTGCCTCGCGGAAACCCGCGGTGGCGGCTCGCGTCTGGAAGTCGTAGCCCTCTCGGGTGTGCCGGGCGATGCCGTCGAAAACCGTGCTGATCATGCCCGAGTTGGACACGCCCTGGGCGTACAGCGCCGAGTTGAGCGCCAGCTTCGCCATCATCAGCTGGTTGACCGGCATGCGCGCGATCCGCGCGACGAATTCCTCGGTGCGGGCATCGAGTTCGTCGGCGGGCCACGATTCGATCGCCAGTCCCCATTCCACCGCCTGCTTTCCGGTGAGACAGTCGCCGGTGAACAACAGGCGCTTGGCGCGCTGGTCACCGAGGCGATGCGCCCACATGCCCGCCGCGGGGACACCCCAGACCCGGGTGGGCGGGTAGCCGATCTTGGTGTCGTCGGCGCAGATGATCTGGTCGGCGAACAGGGCGATGTCGCTGCCGCCCGCAACGGCGAAACCGTGCAGTTTGGCCACGGTGGGCTTGTTCGCCTGCATCAGGCTGGCGAAACCCCGGTTGAACCGGCTCATCATCGCGTAGTCGATCATCGGGTCCCAGGTCCGCGCCGGATCGTGATTGCGGCCTTGCACCACCGGATCGATGACCGTCCCCGCCACGTCGCCGGAGCCGCCCGCGACCGCGAAACTCTGCTCGGCGAACATGCTCAGGTCGTATCCGCCGCAGAAGCCCTTGCCGCGCCCGGACAACAGGATCACGTGCACGCGCGGATCCAGGTCCGCGCGTTCGACCGCGTGCGCCAGATCGAGCGGGGTGTCGGGGGTGATCGCGTTGCCCTTCTCCGGCCGGTCGAAGGTGATGCGCGCGATGCGGCCGTCCCGCTCGTAGGTCAGTGTCCGGTACTCGCGCGTGTCGTCCAGGGCGGGGCGTCCGGTCCACGGTGAGTCCGGCGTCTCGGTCCACCCGCGATACCACGCGCCCGCGCCGCCACCGGCCTGGATGTCACTGTCGGTCATCGCTTTCCCTTCGACGCTGGTCCGGAACCCGGTCTCCGCAGTCTGGCGCACCGACCATTTGACAGTCAATATTGACTGTGAAAATGTGGCGCCGACGGGAGGAGCCGGAATGGCCGGAGTGCGCGAGGAGCGGAAACGAGCGACCCGTGTCCGCATTCTCGACGCCGCCGCCGATCTGCTGGCCGAACACGGCTACCGCGAGCTGTCGACCCTGTCGGTGCAGCGCGCGGCGGGTGTCAGCCGGGGGGCGCTGTTGCATCACTTCCCGACACTGGGCGCGTTGATCGGCGAACTGGTCGGGCATCTGGTAGCACGCAACGAGGCGGCCGTCCGCGAGGCCGCCGCCGGGCTCGACCACGGAGCCGATCCCGTGCTGCGCGCCCTGACCGCCCTCTACGAGTCGATGGCGCGACCGGCGGCGCAAGCCGAGTTCGAGTTGTGGGCGGCGGCGCGGACCGATCCGGCGCTCGCCGAGGCGTTGCGGACGGCCGAACGACAAGCCGGGCGGGACCTGCGGCGCGTGGTGGACGCGCTGTTCGGTCCGGACGTCGTCGCCCATCCGCGCTATCCGGACGTCCGCGACCTCACCATCGCGATACTGCGCGGCACCGCGATATCGCGCCCGCTGCGAAGCTCCGAACGCGCCGCTACGGCAACCATCGGCCGATGGGCGGAGGCCATGACAGTTCTTCTCGCGCAGAACTCCTAGCAATCGACAGGCGTCGGCGTAGCCGAATCGACTGTGATACGCGTCACTTCCATCGCAGATTGTGCCGTCTCCCACACTGTCGTTATCCTGGCTGCACTTTGAGACCATCGAGTCTCAATGCAGCCTTCGACGGGGCCGGGTTCGACCACCGCACGGCGCCGGCGGAGGCCGATCCTGCCGGGGAGCGCCTGCGGCGCCTGTATCACCAGGAGCAAACGCCATGCGATCGAAGTGGATCTCTGCGGCCATCGGTTTCACGGCGATGGCGCTGTCATGCGTAGGACCGGGCAGCGGGCCCGCCGTCGCCGCACCGGATTGCCCGAGCATGTACGTCGTGGCGATCCCAGGAACATGGGAGACCACCGACCGGCCGGACGAGCGCCCCGGCCCCGGAATGCTGGCCGGAGTCACCAGCGGACTGCCGTCCTCGGTCCGGGTGGACTACGTCAGCTACGCGGCCACGGCCTTCCCGTGGGAGAGCGAAGTTTACGGCGCCTCGAAGCGGGAGGCCGTGGACAACGCGCGCGGCATGATCGGCGCGATGGCCAGGGAGTGCGGCGCGACCAAGATCGCACTGCTCGGCTACAGCCAGGGCGCGGACGCCGCCGGTGATCTCGCCGCCGAGATCGGCACCGGGATCGGCGTCGTGCCGCCGCACCGGATCGCCGCGGTCGGGCTCATCTCCGACCCGCGCCGCTCCCCCACCGACGCGCTCGTCGGTCCGGCGGTGGGCGGCGCGGGCGCGGGCGGTCCCCGCATCGGCGGCTTCGGCTTCGTCACCCCGCAGACCCGCACCATCTGCGCGATCGGCGATCTGTACTGCTCCACGGCCTCCGACGATTTCATCACCCGCTTCGCCGGTTTCCTGGCCCAGACCTCCCACCCCGACCCGGCCAATCTCTGGCGCTACCAGCTCGAAATGGGCGCCATCGTCGGCGATCTGATGTCCAACGGCGGCATCCCCGTGTTGCAGAGCCAGCTGTCGGAATCGGCCAACCAGGAACGGGCCCGGCTGCTGGACGAGTTCTACCGCTCCGAAGCGCACACCGCCTACGGCAGCTATCCCGTCGGCGGCGGAGCGACCGCGCTGTCGTGGATGCGCGACTGGCTGGCGTCACTGGCCTGAGTCGGCCACCCCAACCCGTGCCCCACCCCGCGCCGCTCACCTCGCACGACTGGACGCGGGCGAGGATGACCTCAACGCGCTGCGCACGGTCCTCGGCCAGTCCGGCATCGGGGCGCGCCGGTCCAACCAGCTGGGTTCGACCGCCGCGCCCCGGCGCACCGTCCCCGAGCATGGGCGGCCGACGCGAGCCCGTCGCAGCAGCCCGGCAGTCGGGACAGTCGGCGAGATGGCTGGCACCGGCCTGAGCGGTATACCGCCTGCGCCGAAGACAGCACGCACCGCGTCACCGGAGGCGCAGCGCCGTCAGCCGCCAGCCCGCCGAGCGGGTTCGCACGATGCGTGCCGCCAACGCGAAACGGCGCGCGCCCCGGCCGTAGGTGGCGAAGACCTCGGCGGTCTTGTCGTCCACCAGGACCACGCTCACCCGGATCGGCGCCGCGACGCCGAGAGTGCGGCCGGGCACGAGATCGGCCCCGATCAACGTGCGCACCGCGGCGACGACCGTGGCGTCGGCCACAGTCGCCAGGTGCGGCAGGGGTCTCCTGCGGTCGAGCACTTCGAGGACGATCCGCACCGCCGACTCGGCGAACCGGCGCGCCGCGGAGCGTGTTTCGTCCCCCGCGGGTGCGGTGGATGGATGACTGCGACGTACCACGCCGCGTATCCCGGCACTCGACCGGCCGGAAGCCGCGTGCGGCCGGGTGCGGCACGGCAACGCCCGAGCGGGTGCCGGATCGGCGCGCCTGCGGCTGTCCAACGGCGGCTCCGGATTCGGCGCAGGCGTCAACCAATCCTGATAACCAGTCATGCACATCCCTTCGAAATCCGGTGGCCAGAGCCCTGTGCTGACCGATTCTGCGGACGCGCCGCCGGAAGTCGCGGGTAGTCGGCTACCTGATTCCGTCCGGACGTGCCGCCACCGGAATCGGGCGGGCACGAAGTCCGACCTATGTTGGAGGCGGCGAGCTTCGGCCCGGCAGCGGAGACCTGGATGACCGACGAGCGAGGAGCGGATATGACCGTGCCCGGAAAGTCCGCGACCCCGCGTCGCGTCGCCCGCGCCGGGCTGCTCGCGCTCGCCGGCGCGCTCGCCGCGTATCTCGCCCTCGGCCAACTGCTCGCGGTCCTGCCGGTTTCCTGGACGATGCCGTTGCTGCGCAACGCGTTCGTCCAGTCGGCCGTGCTCTTGCTCGGCGCGGTCCGGGACGCGCTCGGCTCGTGGAACATGGTGCTGGCGGTGATCGCGACCGGGCTCGCGGTGACGGCGTTGCGCTCGGGGAAGCGTGGACGGCGCTCGGCGGGCGCGGTGACCGGCGTGTCCGCCGCCGGTCTGGTCCTGTCCGTCGTGACCAGCGCGACGCTGGTGTTCGCGGGGCGCGACGCGGCGGGCGTCTGGATTCCGTTCGCCCCGGCCGTCCCGTTCAGCACCGTCGGCGATGCTCCTGCCGAGACCGTCACCTACGCGACCGTCGACGGGCAACCCATCCAGGCGGATCTGTACCTGCCCGCGCCGGGGCCGGTACCGGCGCCGCTGGTGGTGAGCATCCACGGCGGCGCGTTCGTCGGGGGCAGTCGCGGCACCGACGCCTACACGAGCTGGCTGGCCGGCAACGGATACGCCGTGCTCGACATGGACTACCGCCTCTCCGGCGCGGCCGACCACCGCTGGGACACCGCGGACGCCGACATCGCGTGCGCGCTGACCTGGGCCGCCGCGAACGCGCAGCGGTACCACTGGGATATGCGCCGGGTCGCCACGTTCGGCGAATCGGCGGGCGGCAATCTGGCCGTCAACGTCGCGAACAAGAGCAACGCGGGCGCCCTGCGGCCCAGCTGCGGCAGCGCCGCGGAGCTGCCGAAAGTGCGCGCGGCGATCGCGCTGTACCCGGCGGTGGACCTGGCCGCGTCGGGCACGGAGACCGCGCTCGGCGTCGACGCGGCCCGGCAATACCTCGGCGGAACGCCCGAACAGTATCCCGCCCGCTACGCCGCGACGAGCTCCGCTCCGCACGTCACCGTCGACTCCCCGCCCACCTTGCTGGTCCAGGGAGCGAGTGATCACCTCGTGCTCGCCGAGCACACCGCGGCCTACGCCACCGCGCTCGAGACCGCGGGCGTCCCGCAGCGCTACGTCGAGCTGCCCTTCCTGGAGCACGCCTTCGGCACCACCGAATTGGACACCGGCGCGCAGGTCACCCGCGAACTCACCCGCACCTGGCTGGCCGAGTACCTGACGTAACCGACGCCACATCGCCGCGCCGGGAATACCCGCGTGCCTCATCCCGTTCCTTTGGTTGCCATATCCACCAAATTGAGTCAGACTGAGAACGAAGGAGGCGTCGTGCAGTTCGGAATCTTCACGGTCGGCGATGTGACGACCGACCCCACGACCGGCCGGACGCCGAGTGAGCACGAGCGCATCAAGGCGATGGTGACGATCGCGCGCAAGGCCGAGGAAGTCGGGCTGGACGTGTTCGCCACGGGCGAGCACCACAACCGGCCGTTCGTGCCGTCGTCGCCGACGACGATGCTCGGCTACATCGCGGCGCAGACCGAGCGGCTCCAGCTCTCCACCGCGACGACGCTGATCACCACGAACGATCCGGTGAAGATCGCCGAGGACTTCGCCATGCTGCAGCACCTGGCCGACGGGCGGGTGGACCTGATGCTCGGCCGCGGCAACACCGGGCCGGTCTACCCCTGGTTCGGCAAGGACATCCGCGACGGCATCCCGCTGGCGATCGAGAACTACCACCTGCTGCACCGGCTCTGGCGCGAAGACGTGGTCGACTGGGAGGGCAAATTCCGCACGCCGCTGCAGTCGTTCACCTCGACGCCGCGCCCGCTGGACGACGTGCCGCCGTTCGTCTGGCACGGCTCGATCCGCAGCCCCGAGATCGCCGAGCAGGCCGCCTACTACGGCGACGGATTCTTCGCCAACAACATCTTCTGGCCGAAGGAGCACTTCCAGCGACTGATCGCACTGTATCGGCAGCGCTACGAGCACTACGGTCACGGCTCCGCCGACCAGGCGATCGTCGGCCTGGGCGGACAGGTGTTCATTCGCAAGAACTCCCAGGACGCGGTGCGCGAATTCCGGCCCTACTTCGACAACGCGCCGGTGTACGGGCACGGCCCGTCGCTGGAGGAGTTCACTGAACAGACGCCGCTCACCGTGGGCAGTCCGCAGGAGGTCATCGACAAGACGCTCACCTTCCGCGAGTCGTTCGGCGACTACCAGCGCCAGCTGTTCCTGATGGATCACGCCGGGCTTCCGCTGAAGACCGTGCTCGAGCAACTGGATCTGCTCGGCGAGGAAGTGGTCCCGGTGCTGCGCAAGGAGTTCGCGGCCGGACGCCCCGCGCAGGTGCCGGACGCGCCCACGCACGCGAGCCTGGTCGCCGCCCGCGACGCCGCCCTGGAGGCGACCCGATGACCCGCATCGCCGTCGTCTCCGCGGGCCTGTCGCAGCCGTCGTCGACCCGGCTGCTGGCCGACCGGCTCGCCGCCGCCACCGGCACGGCACTGTCCACGCACGCCGGGGACGTGACATTCGACGTGGTGGAAGTGCGCGAGCACGCCCGCGATCTGGCCGACAACCTGCTGACCGGATTCGCGCCGGGCGGGCTGCGCGCGACGATCGACAGCGTGACCGGCGCCGACGGTCTGATCGCCGTCACGCCGATCTTCAACGCCTCCTACAGCGGCCTGTTCAAGACGTTCTTCGACGTGCTGGAACCGGAGTCGCTGGCCGGGATGCCGGTGCTGCTCGGTGCGACCGGCGGCTCGGCGCGCCATTCCCTCGCGCTGGAGCACGCCTTGCGCCCGATGTTCAGCTACCTGCGCGCGGTGGTGGCGCCCACCGCCGTCTACGCGGCGTCGGAAGACTGGGCGTCCGCGACGGCAGAGGGTCTCAGGGTCCGGATCGACCGCGCGGCAACGGAATTCGCCGCCATGCTGACCAACACACCGCGCCCGCGTGCCGCTGATCCGTACGACGACCCGGTACCGTTCGCACAGCTACTCGGCACCCACTGATCTCCCCACAACCGAACCCCTTCCACACCAACACCCAATTAGTTCAAATCTCAACTATCTAGGAGATATCCATGTCGACCCGAACCACCAACGCGCTGACCGCGGGCACCTGGGCCATCGACCCCGCCCACTCCACCCTCGGCTTCTCGGTACGCCACCTGATGGTCAGCAAGGTGCGCGGCCGCTTCACCGACTTCTCCGGCAAGCTGGTCATCGGCGAGGACGGCAGCGCCTCGGCCGAGGCCGAGATCCGGGTCGACTCGGTCACCACCGACAACGAACAGCGCGACGCGCACCTGCGCACCGCCGACTTCTTCCAGGCCGAGCAGTTCCCGGTGGCCACGTTCAAGTCCACCGGTTTCCGGGTGAACGGCGACGACTTCGTGGTGGACGGCGAATTCACCATCCGCGGCGTCACCAAGCCGGTCTCGCTGGAGGTGGAGTTCCTCGGCGTCAACCCCGGCATGGGCCAGGGGCCGGTCGCGGGCTTCGAGGCCAAGACCGTGATCAACCGCCGCGACTTCGGCATCACCATCGACATGCCGCTGCCCGACGGCGGCGCGGTGATCGGCGACAAGATCACCCTCACCCTGGAGGTCGAGGTCGGCCTGCAGTCCTGAGCGATCCGGTCCCGTAGGAGCCGAGTGTTCCTGCGGGACCGGGCATCGGGTCAGAAGAGGGTCATCGGTTCGGCCGCGGCGGGCTCGGGCAGCGGGTCGAGTTCGGGCAGCCGGGCACGGACCTCGTCGTGGAAGCGGCGGGCCAGTTCCAGCGAGCCCGCATTGTCCGGCGTGTGCAGGAACACCGTCGGCGACCGGCCTTCCCGCAGCCATCCGGCCACCGTGCCGACCCACGGCTGCCAGCCCTCGACGGTCCGCCGGACGTCGTCGCGGCCGTGGTATCGCACGATGGGGTATTCGGTCAGCGCGCGCATCCTGCGCCGCACCCGGGGCTTCTTCGCCGCCGCCTCCTGTTCCGCCGCGCTGGTGGGCGGACCGTCGAAAAGAACGGTGGTGTCGAAGGGGACCCATTCGGCTTCTACCCTCGACAGCACGTATTCCAGGCTGCGCGCCGCCTGCTCGTCGGCGAAGAACGCGGGATGCCGGACCTCGACGGCGATCCGGTGGGCGCGCGGCGCCTGCCGCAGGAACCCGGCCAGCGCACCGAGATCGGTGGGTCCGAACGAGCCGGGCAACTGCACCCACAGCGCGTGGACGCGTTCCCCGAGCGGCTCCATCGCGGCGAGGAAAGCTCGCAGTTCCTCCTCCGCGCCGGTCAGCCTGCGTTCGTGGGTGATCGGCCTGGGCAGCTTGAGCACGAACCGGAACGCGGGATCGCATTGCGCCGCCCACGATTCCACCGTGCGCCGCGACGGCGTCGCGTAGAACGTCGTGTTGCCTTCGACCGCGTTGCACCACGTCGCGTACCAGCGCAGCCGCTCCCCCGGCGGGAGCTGCCGTTCCTGCCAAGCCGCGTGCGTCCACATCGCACATCCCACGTGAAGCCGCATACTTCCGACGCTAACCCACCCTCCCGACACGACTGTCCGGCGGCACGTGCCCGCCACCCGGGCTCACCGGCGCGCCCGTTTCCGCGACCGAACCCAGCCGAAGGTCAGCTCGACGGCGCGCTTCCAGTTGTCGTACTCGTCCTCTCGCAGCTCGGGATCCATCCGCGGAACCCATTGCGCCGCAAGGCGCCAATTGTTCCGCAGCCCCTCGAGATCGGGCCAGTAACCCACGGCGAGGCCCGCGGCGTACGCGGCGCCGAGCGAGACCGTCTCGGCGACGAACGGACGCGACACCGGAACGTCCAGCACATCGGCCACGATCTGCATCAGCAGGTTGTTCGAGGTCATCCCGCCGTCCACGCGCAGGGCCGCGGTGCGGAGGCCGGAGTCGGCGTTCATCGCCTCCACCACGTCGCGGGTCTGCCAGGCGGTGGCCTCCAGCACGGCGCGGGCGATGTGGCCCTTGGTGACGTAGGAGGTGAGCCCGGCGATGAGCCCGCGCGCGTCGCTGCGCCAATGCGGCGCGTACAGGCCGGAGAACGCGGGCACCACGTAACAGCCGCCGTTGTCTTCCACCGTGCGCGCGAGGGTTTCGATCTCCGGCGCGCTGGTGACCAGCCCGATGTTGTCGCGTACCCACTGCACGAGCGAGCCGGTGACCGCGATCGGGCCCTCCAGCGCGTAGACCGGCTCCGGGCCGATCTGGTAGCCGATCGTGGTGAGCAGACCGTGCTCGGAGCGCACCAGCTCGCGTCCGGTGTTCATCATGAGGAAGCCGCCGGTGCCGTAGGTGCACTTGGTCTCCCCGCGCGCGAAACAGGTCTGGCCGAACAACGCCGCGTGCTGGTCGCCGAGCGCGGCGGCGATCGGGATGCCGGGCACCACCCGGCGCGTGCTGCCGTAGGACGCGGTCGACCGCTGGATCCGCGGCAGCATACGGGCGGGGATGCCGAAGAACTCCAGCAGTTCGGCGTCCCAGGTGAGGGTGCGCAAGTTCAGCAACAGAGTGCGGCTTGCGTTGGTGACGTCGGTGAAATGCAGCCCGCCGTCGGGGCCTCCGGTGAGGTTCCAGATCAGCCAGGTCTCCATGGTGCCGAACAGCACCTCGCCCCGCTCCGCGCGGTCGCGCAGACCGGGCACCGAGTCCAGCATCCAGCGCAACCGCGGCGCGGCGAAATAGCTGGCCAGCGGCAGGCCGCACAGCTCACGAATGCGGCCGGAGCCCGGCGCGCTCTCCAGTTCCCGGACCAGTTCCTCGGTCCGGACGTCCTGCCAGACGATCGCGCGGCCGATCGGCGTGCCGGTGCGGCGGTCCCACACCACGGTGGTCTCGCGCTGGTTCGCGATGCCGAGCGCGGCGATGCGGTCGGCGGTCACGCCGGAATCCCGCAGCGCCTGCGGGACGATGCGCTCGACATTGCGCCAGATCTCCAGCGCGTCCTGTTCGGCCCATCCCGGCCGCGGATAGTGCTGCCGGTGCGGGCGCTGGGCGACACCGACGAGCCGGGCGCGCTGGTCGAACAGGATGCACCGCGTCGAGGTGGTGCCCTGGTCGATGGCCAGCACGTAACGCTGCTTCATGCTCGGCTGCTCCTGCTCGACATCGGCTGGTCACCGGCGGGGCGAAAGTCAGTGCCCCGCACCGAGATCACGCGACACCGCCCGTGCGGCGTCGAGCACCTGGCCGACCAGCGCGGGCCGGTGCCGCAACTGGGCGTCGCAGAGCCGGTCCACCGCGCCGGTGATGCCGATGGCGCCGACCACGAGTCCACCGGGCGCCCGGATCGGCGCGGCGATCCCCGCCTCGCCCGTGCGGAATTCCTCGGTATCGCCCGCCCAGCCGGCCTGCCGCACGCCGCCCAGCGCCCGGGCGAGCGCGGTGCGGTCGACGAGGGTCCGGTGGGTGAGTGGGGCGAGCTCGGCGCGGCGCATCGTGGCGGCCAGGTCGGCGTCGTAGGCGAGCAGGACCTTGCCCAGCGCGGTGGCGTGCGGCGGCAGCAGTTCGCCGAGTTCGAGCGCCTGCTGGGTGTTGTCCGGCCGGAACACGTGATGCACCACGACCACCGCTCCGTCCATCGGCGCGCCGATCCGCACCGACTCGCCTGTGCGCGCCGCCAGCGCGTCGGCCCAATTGATCGCGCGCGAACGCAACTCGTTCGCGTCGAGGTAGCTGGTGCCCAGGTGCAGCAGCGCCGCACCGAGTTGGTACTTGCCGGTGGCCGGGTCCTGTTCGACGAAGCCGACGCCCTGGAGAGTGCGCAGGATGCCGTGCGCGGTCGGCTTGGGCAGGTCGAGCGCGCCCGCGATGTCGCCGACGCCGAGCCGCCCGGAACCACGGGCCAGCAGCCGCAGCACGGCCGCCGCCCGCTCGATCGATTGGATCGCACCCGGCATGTCGGAAAACCTACTCGCGTCGTGATTCGACATTGTCGAACGGTTGGTAATACCCGGGCAACATCAGTGAAACCGGGTGTGAGCTGCGCCATACATCCTCCTCGCGCGTCGGACGGTAGTGGCGCCGCCTTCCGGCAACCAGTCGAGGCGTTCGACATTGTCGAACGGCAGCGGTATCCGGCTCGCTCGTCCCGCCGTAACTTCCGTTGCACGCACGATCGCGTCCGCGACGTGCGGGGCGAACGGAGGCTCAACGATGAACTTCGGCTCGATCTTCCTCAGCGAAGCGCTCGGCACAGGCGTGCTGGTGCTGCTCGGGGTCGGTGTGGTCGCGAACGTATTGCTGGCGAAGTCCAAAGGGTTGGACGGCGGCTGGCTGCTGATCAACGTGGGATGGGGGTTCGCCGTGCTGGCCGGCGTTTACGTCGCCTACAAGACCGGCGGCCATCTGAACCCCGCGGTCACCGTCGGCATCCTGTTCAGCGGCGCCGACGAGTTCGCCCCCGGCATCGCGGTCTCCGGCTCCGCGACACTCGCGTATCTGAGCGGCCAATTCGCCGGCGCGTTCCTCGGCGCGACCGTCGCCTACCTGGCCTACAAGCGCCACTTCGACGCCGAGACCGACGAGGAGAAGAAGCTCGCGGTATTCGCCACCGGCCCCGCGATCCGCGCCCTGCGCTGGAACTTCGTCACCGAAGTGATCGGCACGTTCACCCTCGTCCTGGTGATCCTCACCTTCGGCCACACGCCGAGCGGGCTCGGCCCGGCCGCCGCCGCGCTGTTGGTCGTCGGCATCGGCGCCTCGCTGGGCGGTCCGACCGGCTACGCCATCAACCCCGCTCGCGATCTCGGCCCCCGCATCGCGCACGCCCTGCTGCCGGTGAGCAAATCCGTCCCCGCCGACGCGGTCCTGGTCCCGGTGGGCGCGGGCGCTCCCGCACCGGCCGGATCGCCCGACGCCGCGCCGCGCGGCAAGGACTCCGACTGGGGTTACGCCTGGGTGCCGGTACTCGGTCCGCTGCTCGGCGGCGCGCTGGCCGGGCTCGCCGCACAGTTCCTGTTCTGAATCCTTCTCTCCCGCAGTAGTTTCCCGAAAGGACCGCGATGAGCCAGTACGTCGGCGCCATCGACCAGGGCACCACGAGCACTCGCTTCATGGTGTTCGACCACGGTGGCAACGAGGTCGCCCGCCACCAGCTCGAGCACGAGCAGATCCTGCCGCGCCCCGGCTGGGTGGAGCACAATCCGACCGAGATCTGGGAGCGCACCCGCGCGGTCATCCAGACCACCCTGACCAAGGCCGATCTCGTCGCGAGCGACCTGGCCGCGGTCGGCGTCACCAACCAGCGGGAGACCACGGTGGTGTGGAACCGCAAGACCGGGCGGCCGTACTGCAACGCGATCGTCTGGCAGGACACCCGCACCGATCGCATCGCCGCCGAACTGGAACGGGCCGGCCACGGCGACACCATCCGGCGCAAGGCGGGCCTGCCGCCCGCCACCTACTTCTCCGGCGGCAAGCTGCGCTGGATCCTGGACAACGTCCCGGGGGTGGCCGAGGACGCCGAACGCGGCGACGCGCTGTTCGGCACCACCGACACCTGGCTGCTGTGGCAGCTGACCGGCGGGGTGGACGGCGGCGTGCACGTCACCGACCCGACCAACGCCAGCCGCACGATGCTGATGGACCTGGAGACCCTGGACTGGGACGACGAACTGCTGTCGGTGTTCGGCGTGCCGCGTGCGATGCTGCCCACGATCGCGCCCTCGGCCAACCCGGACCTGTTCGGCACCACCCGGGCCGACGGACCGTTCGGCGGCGTCGTGCCGCTGGCCGGTGTGCTCGGCGACCAGCAGGCCGCCACGGTCGGACAGGTCTGCTTCCGTCCCGGCGAGGCCAAGAACACCTACGGCACCGGCAACTTCCTGCTGCTCAACACCGGCACCGAGATCGTGCGCTCCCAGCACGGCCTGCTGACCACGGTGGCCTACCAGTTCGGCGCGCAGAAGCCGGTGTACGCGCTGGAAGGCTCGATCGCGGTGACCGGCTCGGCGGTGCAGTGGCTGCGCGACCAGCTGGGCATCATCTCCGGCGCGGCGCAGAGCGAATCGCTGGCCCGGCAGGCCGAGGACAACGGCGGGGTGTATTTCGTGCCCGCGTTCTCCGGCTTGTTCGCGCCGTACTGGCGCTCGGACGCGCGGGGCGCGATCGTCGGCCTGTCCCGCTACAGCACCAACGCCCATCTGGCGCGGGCGACGCTGGAATCGATCTGCTACCAGACCCGCGACGTGGTCGAGGCGATGCAGGCCGACTCCGGCGTCCAGCTGGACGTGCTGCGGGTGGACGGCGGCGTCACCGCCAACGAGCTGTGCATGCAGTTGCAGGCCGATTTCCTCGGCGTGCCGGTGTCGCGCCCGGTGGTCGCCGAGACCACCGCGCTCGGCGCCGCCTACGCGGCCGGGCTGGCGGTCGGCTTCTGGAACGACACCGACGAGCTGGAACAGAACTGGAACGAAGCCAAGCGCTGGAACCCGACCTGGTCGGCGGAGCAGCGCGAGCGTGGCTACGCGCGCTGGAAGAAGGCCGTCGCCCGCACCCTGGACTGGATCGACGTCGACGAATGAGGGGCGACGCCGTCCTCCCCGAATAACCCCGAAACAAGGAGAGATACCGCTGTGTCCGCACGATTGGACGCCAAGTACCGCGCCCGCGCGGTGAACGCACTCGGCGACACCGAGATCGACGTACTCGTCATCGGCGGCGGCGTGGTCGGCGCGGGCGCCGCCCTCGACGCAGCCTCCCGCGGCCTGACCGTGACCCTGGTGGAGGCCAGGGACTTCGCGGCGGGCACCTCCAGCCGCTCCAGCAAGCTCATCCACGGTGGGCTGCGCTACCTGGAGCAGCTGGACTTCTGGCTGGTCCGGGAGGCGCTGAAGGAACGCGGCCTGCTGCTGCACCGGCTGGCCCCGCACCTGGTGCGGCCCGTGTCGTTCCTGCTGCCCTTGCGGCACCGCGTCTGGGAGCGCGCCTACATCGGCGCGGGGGTCGCCCTGTACGACACCATCGGCGGCGCCCGCGCGCTGCCGATGCACCGGCACCTGTCGCGCACCCGCGCGCTGGAACTCGCGCCCGCGCTGCGCGAGGACGCGCTCACCGGCGCGATCCGGTACTTCGACGCGCAGGTCGACGACGCCAGGCACACGATGATGATCGCGCGCACGGCCGCGCAGCACGGCGCGACCGTGCTCACCCGCACCAAGGTGACGGCGCTGCTGCGCGACGGTGAACGCGTCGTCGGCGCGGAGGTCATCGACCGGGAGACCGGCCGGGTGCACACCGTCCGCGCGCGCCGGGTGATCAGCGCCACCGGAGTGTGGACCGACGAGATGAACCGGATGACCGGCGTCGATTTCCCATTCCACGTCCGGATGTCCAAGGGCGTGCACATCCTGGTGCCGCGCCATCGCCTGCACCTGGACACCGGCCTGATCATGCGCACCGAGAAGAGCGTGCTGTTCGTCATCCCGTGGCACCGGCACTGGATCATCGGCACCACCGACACGGACTGGTCGCTGGACAAGGACCATCCGGCGGCCAGCGACGCCGACGTGCGGTACCTGCTCGACCACGTCAACCGGGTGCTGCGCGAACCGCTCACCCGCGACGACGTCGTCGGGACCTACGCGGGGCTGCGGCCGCTGCTGTCCGGAGCGTCGGCCGACACCGCGACGCTCTCGCGGGAGCACGCGGTGGCCGAACCGGCGCCCGGCCTGTTCGTGATCGCGGGCGGCAAGTACACCACCTACCGGGTGATGGCCGCCGACGTCGTGGACGCGGCGGTGGCGGGGTTCGGCCGCGCGGTCGCCCCGTCGGTGACCGAGCACCTGCCGATCCTCGGCGCGGTGGGCTACCAGGAACTCGCCGCCGACCTGGACAGCCTCGCCCAGCGCGCGGGTCTGCCGCGGGCGACGGTCGAGCGTCTGCTCGGCCGGTACGGTTCGGCGATCACCGACCTGTTCGACCTGATCGCCCGCGAGCCCGCGTTGGGCGACCCGCTCACCGGCGCACCCGAGTACCTGGGCGCGGAGGCGGTGTACGCGGTGACGCACGAGGGCGCTCTGCACTTGGACGACGTGCTCACCCGCCGCACCCGGGTCTCCATCGAAGCGCCCGACCGCGGTCTGGCCGCCGCGGCCGAGGTGGCCTGGCTGATCGGCGCGCACCTCGAGTGGGACGCCGAGACCACCGAGCGCGAGATCGCCCGCTACCGCGAGCGGGTGCACGCGGAACTGGCCGCCAATCAGGCGGCCGACGACGAGTCCGCGAACGCGGCCCGCCTGGTCACGGTCGCCTGAGCCCGGTTCGTGGCACGGTTCCCGGCGCGGATCCGTGCCACGCCCGTGCTCACTGATCCATGCCGCTGTGCCCGCTCGGTGTCGACTCGTCGGTCTCGACGTCCGCGCCGGCCGGGTGTTCGTCAGCGTGCGTCGGCTTGGTGTGCTCGTCGGCGAAATCCGCGTCCTGCTGCATCGACTCCGCCGTCGTCGGATCGACATTCGGTGTGCTCATAACCCGCGCGTACCCAGCCCTGCCGCCCTGACGCACACCGGGCAGCCGGCCCGGCGAGGCGCCTCGCCGGGCGTGGCGGGTTGACCTCGAGCGCGGTTGAGGATGGACCATGGTCTGCATGACTCGTCCAGCTGATTTCTGGAACACCGTCTACGACAACGACACCGCACCCTGGGTGATCGGCGAGCCGCAACCGGCCATCGTCGCGCTCGAGCGCGACGGCGGCATCGCCGGACGCGTGCTCGACCCCGGCTGCGGCGCGGGTGAGCACACCATCCTGCTGACCAGGCTCGGATACGACGTGCGCGGCATAGACATGTCGCCGAGCGCGGTGGCGTACGCGCGCGCCAACGCGGCCGAGCAGGGCGTGCCGTCCGCCGCGTTCGAGGTGGCCGACGCGCTCGCGCTCGGCGAACGGCCCGACTTCGCCGGTGACCCGCCCGGCTCCGCGCCCGCGTTCGACACCGTGGTCGACAGCGCGCTGTTCCACGTCTTCGGGACCGAGGACGAGGCGCGCGCCGCCTATGTCCGCAGCCTGCACGCGGTCTGCAAGCCGGGCGGCACGGTCTACGTTCTCGCGCTCTCCGACGTCGAGCCGGGTTTCGGCCCGCGCATCAGCGACACGTTGATCCGGGAGTCGTTCGGCGACGGCTGGACGGTCGAGGACCTCCGCCCGGCCAAGTACCGGGGGCGAGTCACCGACCTGGTCGCCCAAGAGGCCGCGGACCTGGAGATCTCCGAGTCGGGCCAGGTCGACGCCGCGGCGTGGCTGGCCCGGATCCGTCGCCTGTGAACCGTCCTGCTCACACCCCCTTGGGCGCTCCGCTGCCCATGAACCCGAAAAGATAGCCCGCGACCCGCCGCATCTGGATCTCTTCGGCGCCCTCGGTGATCCGATAGCGCCGGTGGTGGCGGTAGATGTGCTCGAACGGCTTGTGCCGGGAGTAGCCGAGGCCGCCGTGCACCTGCATGGCGCGGTCGGCGGCCTCGCAGCACAACCGGTTGGCCCAGTAGTTGCACATCGAGACCTGCTCGGAGACGGCGAACGTGCCGTAGGTGTCCATCGACCACGCGGTCTTGTGGATGAGGGCGCGCAGCATCTCGCACTGGGTGTGCAGCTCCACCAGGGGGAACTGGATCGCCTGGTTGGTGGCCAGCGGCTTGCCGAAGGGCTTGCGCTGTTTGGCGTAGGCCACCGACTCGTCGATGCAGTACTGCGCCGCGCCCAGGCTGGACGCGGCCTGGCGGATCCGGTTCTCGTTGAAGAAGTGCTGCACCACCGCCAAGCCGCGTCCCTCGCCGCCGAAGACGGCGGTGTCCGGTACCCGGACCCTGTCCAGCGCGACGCGAGCGTGGTCGGTGGGCATGTTGAAGGTCCATAGGTATTCCTCCACGACGAATCCGGGCGCGTCGGTGGGCACCAGGAACGCGGTGATGCCCGCGGCGTCGCCCGGCCCGCCCGAGGTGCGCGCGAAGATCAGGTCGGCGTCGGCGATATGCACGCCGGTGTTCCAGGTCTTGCGCCCGGTGATCACCCAGTCGTCCCCGTCGCGCACCGCCGTGGTCTCCATGTGGGTCGCGTCGGAGCCGTGCTCGGGCTCGGTGATGCCGAAGGCGAAGAATTTCGTCCCCGAGGCCAGCCCGTCCACCCACTCCGCCCGCTGGGCGGGTGTGCCGTACTCGAGCATGAGCAGCAAGCCGACGTTGTTGGCGACGATAGCGTGCTCGTTCTGCAGGTCGCAGTGCAGTCCCAGGCCGCGCCGGGCCAAGTGCTCGCGGATCACGGCCATGCCGAGATTGGTGCCGTCCCGGCCGCCGTACTGCGCGGGGAACGCGTACCGCAGGTGACCGGCGGCGTCGGCGCGCCTGCGCACCTCGGCCAGCAACTCCTCCCAGCGCGCGTTCGGCAGGCCGCCGCGATCCCAGTCGGTGCGGGCGTCCTCGCGGCGGTGGTCGAAGAAGCGGATGTTGTCGTCGATCTGCTCGAGCGGCGTGATCTCCCGATCGATGAACGCGTCGAGTTCGGCCAGGTAGTCGACCAGTTCCGCGGGTAGCTCGAAATCCATCGGAGCAGTCAGCCTTTCGCAGTGGGTCGGATCTGCATCAGCAGGTCCCATTCGATTTCCGAGACGCGGCGCCCGCTGGCCGCCATCACGATGTCCCGCACACTGCCGTCCAGATGGGCCGCGGCCTGCCCGGCCAGCCCGACGCCCCAGGCGAGCGTGCACATCACCTTCCACCAGCGGAACCGGTCTTCGTCGAAATCGCCGCCGCCGCGCTGGTAGCCGCGCACGAACGCGGCGCGGCCCGCGAGTCCGCCGAATTCCCGGTCGTCTGCGCGGAAGCGCCACATGCGCAGCGCGGGCCAGGCCACGTCGCGCATCGGATCGCCATGGCGCTGCGCGCCTTCCCAGTCCAGCACAGCCCGCAGGCCGTCCGGGCCGACGACGATGTTGCCGTTGCGCAGGTCGGTGTGCAGCAGCGCGGTGCGGGGCGGCGCGGGCGGGCAGCGGCGTTCCAGCCAGCGCAGGGCGAGGGCGAACACCGGCCGGTCCGGCAAGAGCGCGCGCACGTGCTCGGCCGCCTCGGTCAGCTGACGTCCGGGATCGGCGGCCGCCTCCGGCAGCCGGGTGGGCGCGGTCGACGGATCGATGGCATGCAGGCGGCCCATGGCTTCACCGAGCTGCTCGGCGACTCGTTCGCCGAGACACGCGGCCTCGGTCAGTCGTAAGACTTTGCGGGGCACGGTCTCACCGTCCACCCGTTCGGAGACCACGAACGGCCCTCCGACATACGCGCTATCGGTGCAGATCGCCACCACGGGGGGCACCGGCACGCCATTGGTCCGCGCCAGTTCCCGGACGGCGGCCTCCACGTCGACGGGAACCAGCTCGATCGCGCTCGGCACGATGGTCGCGACCAAGCGCCGTGTCCCACCGCCCAGGTCGGCTTCGAAGGCGACGTTACGGCGGCGAGCCCCGGCGGACAGATATTCGACATTCGACACCGTCACCGGTCGGCCGCCGCCCGACTCGAGGAACGCGGCCAAGCCGCGGGCCAGGTCGGCGCTCACTCGCCCGCCCAGGCGTCGTACCCCGGCTTGGCGATGTCCAGATCGGCCCGCACGACGGAGACCAGCGCTTCCCAGAGTCGCTCGTCATCGCCCTCGGCCACCGCCGCGAGCAACTCACGCTCCCGCTCGGCCGCACCCGGGCCCGATTCGATCTCCCTGCGCACGATCCTGGCGAGGTTGGCCCCCACCCGCGCCTTGTGCTGCAATCCCGCGGGAAGGGCGGGCAGCAGCGTCTCCTCGAGCAGTTCGGCGAGCGATTCCAGCAACTCCGCTGCCGATGGGCGATTCTGCATTCGTTCCCCTCGGTCGGTTCCGGCCCTCAGCATGGCACGCACCTGGGCCGTCCCGATCGGTACTTTCGGCCGTCGGCCGCGGCCGCGCTCGCGACGGACCCGCCGACCGGAAGCGGCAGGCTTGGAGATGGATGCACCGCTTCCTGTGTGGCCGCTGGGAATCCACCGTGGGTCTTCTTCGCACGAGGTCGGGCAGGCGAACGGTCGGTAAACTGCGAGGGGGCAGTAGGCGCGGAGGCGCCATTCGGTGCGCGGGGCGAACACGGGAGAAACGCATTGGCGAGCAGTCGCGTCCGGTCCGGCGTCGTCGCGGGGTTCGCCCTCGTCATGGCGGTGCTCCTGGCGGCGTGCTCGTCTTCGTCCGAACCGGGCGGCACACCGGGGCCCGCGGGCCCTGCGCCCGCGCCCATCGCCATCGCACCCGCATCCGGCGCCCGCGATGTCGATCCCCTCGCACCGGTCCAGGTGAGCACCGCCGACGGCCAGCTGACGTCGGTCACCATGACCAACGAGCAGGGCAAGGTCGTCGAGGGGATCCTGACGCCGGACAAGACGGCCTGGAAACCCACCGAGCCGCTCGGCTACGGCCGCACCTACACGGTGACGGCGGAAGGACTGACCGTCACCGGCCGAACCGGGCCCACCACCTCGACGTTCGCCACGCTGAGCCCGAACAACCAGACGAAGGTCGCGCTGACCACCACGGGCGGCACGCCGCTGTCCGACGGCGGCACGTTCGGCGTGGGCACCGTGGTGGTGGCCCATTTCGACGAGGACATTCCCGACCGCGCCGCCGCCGAGAAGCATCTGGCCGTCACCACCGACCCGCCCGTCGAGGGCTCGTGGTACTGGGTGGACGATCGCAACGCGCACTGGCGCCCGAAGGAGTACTACGCGCCCGGCACCAAAGTGAGCGTGGCGGCGAACATCTACGGCCAGGAACTCGGCCGAGGACTCTACGGCCAAGAGGACACCAAGACCACGTTCACCATCGGCGCGTCGCACGTCTCGATCGCCGACGACAACACCAAGCAGATCCAGGTCTTCGAGAACGGCAGGCTGATCCGCACCATGCCGACCTCGATGGGCATGGGCGGCAGCGAGGTCGTCGCGGGCAAGACGATCACCTTCTGGACCCAGCCCGGGATCTACACGGTGATGGACAAGGCCAATCCGGTGATCATGGATTCGTCCACCTACGGCCTGCCGATCAACTCGCGCCTCGGCTACAAGGAGGCCATCGGCTGGGCGACCCGGATCAGCACCGACGGCATCTACCTGCACCAGCTCGACTCCACCGTCTGGGCGCAGGGCAACACCGACGTGTCCCATGGCTGTCTCAACCTCAGCGGCGAGAACGCCCAGTGGTTCTTCGCTTTCGCCGTCCCCGGTGACGTGGTGGAGATCCGCAACACCGGCGGCGCACCGCTCGAGGTCTGGCAGAACGGCGACTGGGGCCTGCCGTGGGATCAGTGGGTGCAGGGCAGCGCGCTGCGGTAGCGGCCGTCCAGCCGACACGCTGACCGGTCTTGCCGAGGGCGGGAAGCTGCACTACATTCCTGCTCTCGCGAGACCACTCGGTCTCCAATCCCCGCGCGACGCCCCCGGGGCGGCGCCGCGTGGGACCCGCGTTGACGATCGGAGCCGGCTCGATGGCGATGCTGTTGTACTACCTGCTACTACCGCTGTATCTGGCCGAGTCGTTCGTCCGCTTACTGGACTGAGCGCCGATCCGCCCAGCTCTCCGGGTTCGTCCGCTCCTGCTTCCGACGTGGCGCTCGCCTCGCCGCCCCTCGCTCCCGGCGCATCGGCGGCTCGGGCTGCCCGCCGCCAAAGCGCTCTCGGCGCAGCAGCAGCGCCCGATGACCACTCTCGAGCGCGGCGCCCCGGGAGATCGAGGCACATCAGGCCCGACTGCATCCATCGGGTGACAAACACTTTGCGCACTCCTCGGCCGTCTGCCCGGCATGGAGCTGTTCGACGACCACGTCCGCGACCGGACGTCTCGCCGAGGCGTCGACTCCGACCAGGGAAAAGCCGCCAGCCGGTCGCGTGACCATGGCCGCACCGGTCCCGTAGTGAGCCTCCTGCGATGCGCCGGCCGACTGCCGCACCCGCGTCCCACTCACCCGGCTTGCTCGGCCCCCGGCGGCTGGTGGAAGCCGGGACCGGCCTTGGGTTCGACGTCGCGCGGGTCGATCGGCTCGCGGCAGTGGTCGCAGACCAGCATGGGCGAGGTCTCCTGCCCGCAGCCGCGGTGTTCCAGGACGATCGGAGGGCCCTCCGGCCCGGCCAGGTGGTGATCGCCCCAGACCATCATCGCCGTGACGATCGGATACAGCTCGCGGCCCGCGGCGGTGAGGTGATAGTCGACGCGCCCGCCGCCGTGATCGGTGCGGGTGAAGATGCCCGCGTCGATCAGCATGCGCAGGCGGCTGGTGAGCAGGTTGCGATTGGTGATGCCGATGTTGCGGGCGAAATCGCTGAAACGGTGCACCCCGAAGAACGCCTCGGCGATGAGCAGGATGGTCCACCGGTCGCCGAGCAGTTCGACCACGCGGGTGACCGAATCGTCGACCGGGCGCCGCAATGTCATGGCGCTATTTTCGCATCCTGGATCGGTATTGCTTTCCTACCATCGGTATCACGATAATACCAACAGACCGTGCCCCTCCGGGCCGACAGCTGGGAGTGTCGATGACGACCACGAACCACCCGACCGACGACTACGTGCGCCTGCTCGACCCCGCGGTGCGGCCGGACCCGTATCCCCTCTTCGCGCGGTTGCGCGAGTCCGGCGCGTTCCGGATCGGCACGGCTCCGGCGGTCGTGCTGACCCGCTATGCCGACTGCGCCGCCGTGCTGCGCGATCCCCGGGCGAGCGTCGACCGGTCACTGGCCCGCTTGCAACTCGGGTCGATGCCGATCTACGACGGCACGCGCGACGACGGTGCGGCCCGGGCGAAACCCTCGTTCCTGTTCCTGGACCCGCCCGACCACACGCGCCTGCGCCGCCTGGTGTCCAAGGCGTTCACCCCGCGCGTCGTGCGGCGACTGGAACCCCGGATCACCGAGATCGTCGACGACCTGCTCGACCAGCGCGCCCGCGAGGGGCGATTCGACGCCGTCGACCACTTCGCCTACCCGCTGCCGGTCACCGTCATCTGCGAACTGCTCGGCGTGCCGCTCGCCGACGAAGCCCGGCTGAGCGCCTGGTCCGCGCTGCTGTCGCGCACCCTCGATCCGACCTCCCGCGCCGCCGCCCAGTTCCGCGCCGACCCGGCGCAGATCCAGCGCGCCGGGACCGAACTGCACGCCTACTTCGAAGAACTCACCGATCGCCGCCGCCGCGCCCCCGGACCGGATCTGCTGTCCGAACTCATCGCCGCGGAAGACGCCGGGGACGCGCTCACCCACGCGGAACTGATCTCGACCTGCGCACTGCTGCTGGTCGCCGGACACGAGACCACCGTCAACCTGATCGCCAACGCGACCCTCGCCCTGCTGCGCAGGCCGGACGAACTCGCCGCCCTCCGCGCGGATCCGGACCGGGCGGCGGGCGTGGTCGAGGAGACGCTGCGCTTCGACCCGCCGGTCCAGTTGATCCCGCGCATCGCCGCCGACGACATGACCGTCGGCGACACGGACATCCAGCGCGGCGATCTGGTGGTGCTGCTGATCGCCGCCGCGCACCGCGACGCCTCGACGTTCGCCGACCCCGACCGCTTCGACCCGGCGCGGGACAACCGCCACCTGGCTTTCGGCCTAGGGGCGCACTTCTGCGTCGGCGCTCCCTTGGCCCGCTTGGAGGCGCGCGTGGCGCTGACCCGGTTCGCGCAACGGGTGGAATCGCCTTCCCTCCTGATGGACCCGCCGCCGTACCGGGAGCACGTCAACCTGCGCGGACCCGCGCACTTGCCCATCGAGTTCGCGGCGATCCGGCCCCGTTAGCCACGGTCAGCCGTCGTAGGAGACATGCAGCGTCCAACCCTCGGCGAGGCGAGCCGCCGCCACACCGTCGCGCATGAACGCACCCGCACCGAGCACCCGCGTTCGCGGCGATCCGGCCCCCGCTATCGACGCGGCTCAGCCGTTGTACGAGACATGGGGCCTCCAGCCCTCGGCGGGGCGGGTCGCCGCCGCGTGCAACACCGCCGCCACACCGTCCCGCGCGAACGCACCCGCACCGAGCACCCGCGTTTCGGGATCCGGCGCCGCTAGCGACGCGTCAGCTGTCGTACGAGACATGCGGGCTCCAGCCCTCGGCGGGGCGGGTTGCCGCCGCGTGCAACGCCGCCGCCACACCGTCCCGCATGACCGCGCCCGCACCGAGCATCCGCGTTCGCGGCGATCCGACGACGTCAGCGACGCCGGTCAGCCGTCGAGGAGACGTGCGGCGTCCATCCTTCGGCGCAGCGAGGGCCGCTGCGGGCAGTCCCGACCCCGCACCGTCACCTTTGAACCGCCCTCGCCGAGCACCCCGCGTCTCAGCGATCGGGCTCCGTCGGCGGTGCCGGTCAGCCGTCGTACGCGACGTGCGGCGTCCATTCTTCGGCGGGGCGGGTGGCCGCGGCGTGCAGCGCCGCCGCCACACGGTCGCGTGTGAACGCGCCCTCGCCGAGCACTCCGTTGATCTGCACCGCGACGGCCCGGATGCCCTCGGGCGCGAGGGTGGCGTCCAAGCTGGTCACCAAGTTGCGCACCGCCGCCTTCTGGACGCCGAGCGAAGCGGCCCGATGCCACGGCTTGTCCGCGGCCGCGCTGCCGGTGACCAGCACGCGGGCGCCCTCGGACAGGAAGGGCCGCGCCGCTTGCACGGCGGGCAGCAGCGCCGCCGCGCCGACGGTGAAGTCCTCGATCAACTCCGGCACGGAGAGCCGTAACGGATCGGCTTCCCGGAAGACGCTGGGGTTGAAGTGCAATACGTCGATCCGGCCGTGGCGTTCGCCCACCCCGGCGACCACCCGGGTCACGTCGGCGGGATCGCGCAGATCCACCCCCACGCCCTCGGCGTCGAAGCCTTGCTCGCGCAATTCCTTCGTCAACGGCTCGGCCTCCTCGGGCAACCGGCAGGCCAGCACCGCGGTGTAACCGTCGGCGGCGAACAGGCGGGCCACCGACAACCCGACACCGGGCCCGGCGCCGAGCACGAGAAGCACGGGCGCGGTCATGATCGCTCCGCCCCGGCCCGGCGGCTGTGTCTCGCGATCATTCGACGACAGCCTTGATCCGGTTCAGCGTCTCGCGCATCCCCTCGACGTTGGTCTTGCCGCGCGTCCACCCGGCCAGCAACCAGTACAGCCGCAGCACCGGGTTGCTGTGCAGCTGGAACGACTCGGTGACGTCGGTGCCGCCGTCGACCGGTTCGAAGACATAGCGCCAGGTGTTGATCGGCATGCCCCGCGGTCCGAGCACGGTGAACGCGAACTCCCGGCCCGGCTCGCAGGCGACGATGCGGCACACCGTCGCGTACTTCAGCCCCCAGCCGTTGCGGTTGACGCGACCGCGGAACTTCACGCCGACCGCCGGGCCGGTGGCGCCGCCGAGCCACTCCGCGGCGAACGTCTCGGGACTGAACCGCCCGGTGTTCTCGATGTCACTGACCAGTGCCCAGATCTCGTCGGCGGGCGCGGCCATCCGGACCGTCACGCTGTCATGCATGCGCCGAACGCTAGCAGGCGGCCCGGCCGTCGCCTCCGGCTCGAACCGGGCCGCCGCCGAGCGGGCCGCCCAGCCGTCCACGTCCGGCAGCCACCCGCCGGGTGGCAGCACCCAGCACGCGGCGAGCAGGTCGTGACCGAAGTGCGCGAGCGCCGCGTGCTCCGGCCAGTGCTCGCGGGTCCACTCCGGGTCGTCGGTCGCCGAGTCGATGCCGCTGCGGACGACGCCGACCAGCTCGAATTGCAGATGCTGGACCAGCACCCAGGCCACGGCGTCCATCGGCTTGTGCCGCAGGCGGTCGAGCAGGACGTCGGCGGCGGCGCGCACCCGGTGCTCCATCCAGCGGAAGGTGCGCCGGTGGGCGCGGGGCGCGACGCCGTACAGCGCGAGCACCGCGACGGCGACGCCGAGCACGGTCTCCCACAACCGGTCGCGCAGCACCGGTCCGATCGGTCCGCCCGTGGTGGCGACCCCACCCGCGATGAGCGCAACCGGCGTGATGAAGACGACTGCCAGCGCGTAGTTGCGCGGCACGAACAGCTCGATGCAGAACTGCAGCGCGGCGATCAGGACGATCAGCGCGTAGCCGGTCGGCCCCACTTGGTAGATGAGCGCGAAGAGGCCGAGTCCAGCGATGGTGCCGACGAACCGGTGGATGGCCCGCACCTGCCCCCGCACGCGATCGGGCCCGGCTTGCAGCACGATGAGGGCGCTGAGCACCGCCCAGTGCGGACGGTCCAGACCGAGCAGCGCGCTCAGCGCGCCCGCGCCGAGGCAGCCCGCTGCGACCCGCAGCGCGCTGATCGCCGCGTGCGAGGAGAACGACAGCGAACGCGCCAGCCGGAAGCCGATGGCCGGGCGGGCGAACGAGACCAGAGGATCGACCAGGAGATCGTCGGTGTCGTCGTCGGGAGCGTGCCCGGCGAGCCCGCGGCGCGCGCCCTGCAAGGTGGCCAGCAACTCGGCTTCGCCCGGGTCGGAGGGCAGGCCCGCGTCGTAGACCGCGGCCCACGCGTCGGCCATCGCGGCGCCCGCCCGGTGGCGCAGGTCGATGGCGGGCGTCCCCGCCTCCCGCGCCGCGACGTAGGCGTCGACCGCGCGGACCGCCGCCGCGACCGCCGTCCGTTCCGGTTTGCGGCGATCACGCAGCACCCCGGCCATCGACACGGCGAGCGCCGCCGCGACACCGCAGGCGGCGCCGAACAACAGCGTCGCCACCGCGGTGCCGGTCTCGGCCGCTTTCATCGCGCCCGCGCAGACCAGCGCGAAGAACAGCGCGCCCGGCGGACCCAGCCGCAGCGCATCGATGACGAACACGGCCACGACCGCGATCGCCGTCACCACGACGACCATCAGCAGCGATGAACCGAAGCCCGCGTCCAGCAGGCCGCCGATCGCAGCGCCGACGCCGCAGGAAGCCAGCAACGCCGAGCCGGCCGCGAGGACGACCCAGCCGCGCACCCGGTACGGCCGCCCCTCGCCGTAGAGCACGGCGAAGGCGCCGAACATGACGAACACCGCCACGTCCGGATGGCCGAGGCCGGTGATGATCGCGGCCGGGACGGCGAATGCCAGCGCGGCGCGCAACGCCACGCTCCACCGCCGTCCCGCGGGCGAGAGGGCGAACAACAGCGAGCCCACCCGGCCCTTCGGTGGCACCGGATCCGGGTATGTCGCTGCCACCTGCTGTCCTTTCTGGTCTGGACGAACTGCCTGGTGCACACATTAGATTCGAGGCATGACCGCCGACGCTCATCTTCCGCTACCCACGCGCGTCCACGCCTTCGGCGACGACGCGCTCGGTGATCACGACGCCGTCGCCTTGGCCACGCTGGTGCGCGACGGTGCGGTCGCGCCACACGAACTCGCCGCCGCCGCGGTGGCGCGCGCGGAGCGGGTCGAGGAGCTGGCGGCGGTCGCCTACTCCAGCTATGCCGAACCGCTGCTGCCCGCCGAACGGACCGGCGCCTTGTACGGCGTGCCCAGTTTCGTGAAGGACAACACCGACGTGGCGGGCATGCCGACGAATCAGGGCACGGCCGCGTTCCGCGCGCGGCCCGCTCGCGCGCACAGCGGCTACACCCGCCAGTTCCTCAGCACCGGTCTCACCGTCCTCGGCAAGAGCGCCATGCCGGAATTCGGTTTCAACGCCAGCAGCGAGACACCGCACCTCGCGCCCACCCGCAATCCGTGGCACACCGGGTATTCCGTGGGCGGTTCGTCGGGCGGGGCCGCCGCGCTGGTGGCGGCGGGTGTCGTCCCGATCGCGCACGGCAACGACGGCGGCGGATCGATCCGGATTCCGGCGGCGTGCGCCGGACTGGTCGGCTTGAAGCCGACGCGGGGACGGCACGTGGTGTCCGGGCTGGCGCGTTCGCTGCCGGTCGACATCGTCAGCGAAGGCGTGCTGACCAGGACGGTGCGCGACACGGCGGCGTATACCGCGGCGGTCGAACGGTATCGGCGCAATCCGGCGCTGCCGCCGATCGGCCGCGTCGACGGTCCACCGGGACGGCGCATGCGGATCGCCCTCGTGCTCGACAACCTCGCGGGGCCGGTGCCCGCCGGTCCGACCCGGGATGCCGTCGAAAGCGTCGCCCGCACGCTCGAGGCCTGCGGCCATTCGGTCGAGCCGGTGCCGTTGCCGTTCGACGCCACGATCGAAAGCGCCTTCCTGCACTATTGGGGGCTGCTCGCGGCCGCGATCACCACGACCGGACGGTTTCTCGACCGCCGGTTCGACGCGCGCCGCGTGGACGACCTCACCGCGGGCCTTCGTGCCTTCTTCCTGCGCCGGGCCTTGCGCGCCCCGCTCACGCTCTACCGGCTACGCGCGGCGGCGGCCACCTATGAGCAGGCGCTCGGGCCCTACGACGCGGTGCTGCTGCCCACGCTCGGTCACACCACGCCGCCCCTCGGCCATCTCAGCCCGACCGTGCCGTTCGACGAACTCCTCGACCGGTTGCGCGCCTACGTCTGCTTCACACCGATCAACAACATCACCGGGACGCCGGCCATCACCGTTCCGGCGGGCCTGACCGACGCCGGGCTGCCCATCGGAGTGCAGTTCGCCGCCACCCGCGGCAACGAGCGCACCCTGCTGGAGCTGGCGTATCTGATCGAGTCCGAGCGGCCCTTCCCCCGCGTCGATCGCTGACCCGCACTCTCGGAATTAGGGTAGGCTAAGTTCGCTCAGCGCAAGGATCGGGGCGGACACGGCCGCAGGCCGGAGAGGACGAAACCATGGGCACGCGCGTCGAATTGACCGGAGTCCCGGAGACCATGCTGTGGACGCTCTACAACCGGGCCGCGGAAGCGAAACGCCCGGACGGCATCCTGCGCGACCCGGACTGTGTCCGAATCTTCGACGCGCTCGACTACGACTACGAGCGGGCGTTCGGAGCTCCCGATGGCACGCACGCGGTGCGATCGCTGCGTTTCGACCAGGCGGTACGGCCCTGGCTCACAGCGCATCCGGGCGGTACCGTCGTCGAACTCGCCGCCGGATTGGAGACCCAGTTCCAACGGTGCGACGACGGGCGCGTGCGGTGGCTGTGCGTGGACGTGCCCGAGGGCATCACGCTGCGCGAACGGTTCCTGCCGCCGAGCGAGCGCTGCCGGCATCTGCCGATCAGCGCGCTCGACACGGCGTGGCTGGACGAGGTCGACGCCGAACGCGGTGTCTTCGTCACGGCCCAAGGCCTTTTCATGTACTTCGAGCCGGACGAGGTGCGGCGCCTGTGCGCCACGATCTTCGAGCGGCTACCCGGGGTGGAGCTGATGTTCGACATCATCCCGCCGTGGTTTTCCCGTAAGACGATGCGGGGCTACGCCAAGACAGCGCACTACACCGCGCCGCCGATGCCGTGGGGTGTCAAACGCAGCCACGCGGCACGGCTGCTGCGTGAATGGAGCCCCCGAGTGGCGGAGGTGACGGTGTCGTCCTTCAGCCCATCCCGGGGTCCGCTCGCGGTGAGCCTTCCCCTGTTCGAGCGCCTTCCGGTACTGCGCGACATCCCGCCCGGCATCGTCCACGCGCGTGGCGCCCGGTAGGTCAGGGCGCCACGGCATTCGCGGCGGACGACGGGCGATCGCGGTGCACCGGGCCGTGGGCGTCGTCGCAGTGGTCCTCCAGCATCGGCAGCAGGCGCTGCCTATCCGCCGCAGCCGAGGAGGCGACGGCATGGGTGTGGTCGACCTGCAAAGTGGTGTGGGTGATGCCGTAGTCGTGATCGAGCAGGTGCTCGATCCGCTGACGCAGCCCGTGGCAGTCCGCCCCCGCGCGGACCAGCACATGCGCCGACAGGGCGATGTCACCGGAGGTGATCTGCCAGACGTGCAGGTCGTGCACCTCGTCGACGCCATCGATGTCCACCAGCCCGCGCCCGAGCGCGTCCGGATCGACACCCGCGGGCGCCGCCTCCAGGAAGATCCGGCCCGATTCGCGCACCAGCCCCAGCCCCGCCTTGACCATCAGCGCGACGACGATCAGCGTGGCGATCGCGTCCGCCCTGGCGAAACCGGTGGTCAGCACGAGGAGCCCGGCCACGGCGGTGGCGATGAATCCGTACAGATCGTTGAGCACGTGCTGGAACGCGCCCTCGACGTTCAGGCTGGAGCGGTTGGCCTTGCTGATCGCCCAGGTGGCCGCGATGTTGACCACCACACCGGCCAGCGCGGTGGCCAGCACGAGGCCGCCGGTGACCTCCGGCGGCTCCAGCAGGCGGCGCACGGCCTCGTAGGTGAGCCAGCCCGCGAGCACGAGCAGCGTGACGCCGTTGGCCTGCGCGGAGAGGATCTCGGCGCGCTTGTAGCCGTAGGTGTACTTGCCGTTCGCGGGCCGGGCCGCGAGGCGGATCGCGATGAGCGCCAGGACAATGGACGCGGCGTCGGTGAGCATGTGCGCCGCGTCCGACAGCAGTGCCAGCGAGTTGGCCAGCACGCCGATCACGACCTCGACCGACATGAAGCCGACGATGAGGGCCAGCGCGATGGTCAGCCACCGGCGGTCGGCCTCACCGGACACCCCGTGCCCGTGCGCGTGACCGTGTTCGTGTCCCATCGGCCCTGCCCCTTTCATCATCACATGTATGCGCATATCTGCATCTGTTCCGTCAGCTTAACCCAACCCCCGCAGCGCGCGACAGGCCAGCGCAGTGAGCTGGATCACGTCGCATACCGATCCGGCTGTCCCGGTCAGCCGACCAGGGCGTGCACCGCCGCATAGGTCGACACGGTGGCGATCAGCCCTGCGACGACACTGCCGACCACGTTCATCGCCGCGAACAAGTAGGCGCCGCGTTCGGCCAGCCGCACGGTTTCGTAACCGAAGGTGCTGTAGGTGGTCAGCGCCCCACAGAATCCGGTACCGAGCATGGCGAACAGCGGCGACGACAGCGCCGACCCGGCGCCGCTCAGCGCGCCGAGCACCAGGCAGCCGATCAGGTTGACGGAGAAGGTGCCCCAGGGAAACAGACTGTCGCGGCGGTCCTGCACCGCGCGGTCGAGCAGATACCGCAGCGGCGCGCCGATCGCCCCGCCCACGAGGACCAGCAGCACGGTCATCGCGTCCCCTTTCGCGCGCGTCGCAGGCGTTCGTACCCCGCCCTGGTGAGCCACATGGCGGCGAAGGTGGCCGAGAGAGCGCAGAGCAAGGTGCCCGCCAGATAGGCGGCCGCGACGACGATCGTCCCCGGCGCCAGCAGCTGGCGGACTTCGTTGGCGTAGGTCGAGAAGGTGGTGAACCCGCCCAGGACGCCGACTCCGAGAAAGGGGCGCAGCAACCGATGAGCAGCCCAGATCTCGGTCACCGCGACCATGAGCACTCCGATCGCGAAGCACCCCGCGACATTGGTGATGAAGGTGGCGAGCGGGAAGTGCCAGGGGCGCCCGGGCAGCCCCTGGGCGAGACCGTAGCGCGCGAGCGCGCCGAGCGCCCCGCCGAGGGCAACGACCGCCACGGCCGAGCCATTGGCACGCCAGAAGTCCCGACGCCGCGCGCGTTCGGCGATGCCGGTCGGCTCCTCGGTCAGTTCATCGGCCACGCAGCACTCTTACCGAACCGTCCGCGACGGCGTCCCGGCGGGTCACCACGCCGCCGCGCTCAACGGTCCCCGGCCTCGCCGTCTCCGTCGTGCGCGACCAGAACCGAGCAGCCGACGTGCCGCGCGGCTTTCTCCGCGGTGCTGCCGATGAACCGGCCCCAGATGCCCGAATGCCCGCTGCGCCCGAGCACGAGCAGGTCGGCGTGGTGATCGGCGGCCGCGGTGGCCAGTTCGCGCGCCGCCTGACCGGCGCGGATCTCGGCCCGCACCGCGATACCGCGCTGTTCGGCCGTCTCGGCGGCGGTGGTGAGCCAGCGATGGCAGGCTTGTTGCCCGATCGAGCGTTCGTCCTCGATCTCGCCGACCACCGGACCGTAGTGCGGCAGATACTCTTCGACCGCGACGACCGTGAGCGTGGCGTGGTGCACCGTCGCCAAGTCGAGCGCCATCGTCAACGCGGCCCTGGCGCCGGGCGAGTCGTCGTAGCCCACCACGATCCGCTGGAACACCTTTCCATTGTGATCCCTGGGATGGGCCGGAGCCAGCGTTACGGCAACCCTGGGGCAATCAGACCGGCGCCGCGGCGCGATCCGCCGCGAGCACTTCGGCTGCCGCGTGCTCGCCCGAGCGGATCGCTCCCTCGATATAGCCCGACCACTCGGTGGCGGTTTCGCTTCCGGCCCAGTGGATCGCGCCGACCGGGTGACGCAGGGCCGACCCGAGAGTGGTCAGAACACCCGGCGGGAAGAACGAGTTGTAGCCGCCGCGGGCGTAGGGATCGTCGGCCCAAACCTTCTCGTGCCACTCGACCGGCTCCCGGGCGACATGCCCGAAGGCGCGGACGAGCGAACCGACGATCATGGCGCGGCGCTCGGCCGGGGGAAGCGCGGCCAGGCGTTGCGCGGCCCGGCCGGGCACCAGCGCGCCGAGCACACCGGGACCGCCGGGGCGGGAGGCGTCGAAGGTGACGGGCACCGGATCGTGCAGGTTCAGCGACTGACCGGTGAGCAGGTCGTCGCGCCAGAACGGCCGCTCGTAGACGGCGAACGCTTTCAGGACCGAGCCCATCGGCATGCGCTGGGTCAACTGGTCGCGCGCGGCGGGCAGCGGCGGGTCGTAGGCGATGCGTCCGGCGAGCGTGGGCGGCACCGCCACGATCACGTGCCCTGCCTGCACGGCACCGGCGTCCCCGCTCACCCGCACACCGTCCGCGCCCTGCCGAATCTCCGTGACCGGAGCGCCGAGGCGCACCGCGTCCCCCAGTTCGGCCGCGACGGCCAGCGCGGGCCCGTCGGCGCCGTCGACGAACAGGCGGGTCACCGTCTCGGCGGTGATCCCGGCCTCGACCCCGCCCGCGGAACGGATCGTGGTCAGCAGGCCGAGCATCGAGATGCTGCCGACGTCGACGCACAGTTCCTCGCCGATCATCACCTCGGCGAGGTTCCGCGCGCGCCGCTCGGGCACGTTCCGGCGCAACCAGGTCGCCGCGGTCATCGCGTCCAGCCGGTCAGCGCCCGGCGTGGTCCACGGGCGCGCGAGGTCGACGCGGGCGGCCATCCGTTCCAGTCGCCACATCGCTTGGACGAGCACGAGCAGGACGAACGTCGGCAGTGGCGGGCGGGCGCCGCTGAACGGCCGCCGGACCACTCCCTCGACCAGCAGGTCGACCCCCTCGGGAGGTGCGAAGGTCGCCGCGCCGTACTCCTCGGCCAGCGCCGCGAAACGCGTGTGCGCACCGGAGATCCACTGCCCGCCGAGGTCGACGGCCCAGCCGTCGCCGACCCGCGCGGTCAGGGTGCGACCGCCGACCCGGTTGTTCGCTTCCAGGACGACGACCTCCCGGCCCGCCGCTCGCAGCGTCCGCGCCGCGCTCAGCCCGGCATATCCCGCACCGACGACAACGACGTCCGTACGGTCCATGGTGGCCTCCCGTCGCCGCACCGTAACTCGCCAACCACTGTTGATCACCCCGGGACGATCCGCAACCGGCGTGGGAATCGACAGTGCTAGCGCGGCAGGGTGGCGAGGGCGGCGACGGCGGCCTCCTGCAAGGTGGCGGTCAGCGAACGCGGCGGCGCCGTGACCCGTCCGCGCACCCATTGCCTGCAGTACTCCTGTGCCGGTCCGATACAGATCGCGTGGGCCAGCGGATAGCCTTCGCCGCCCTCGTCCGCCACACCGAGCAGTTCCCCGTACCAGCGCTCCAGCGCCTCGAAGAAGGCTCGATTGTGCTGTGCCAGTTCCGGCTCCGCGACCCGCGCCACCTCGTCCGGCAACGTGGCGAACAGGAACCGGGCCAAGTCGCGATGGTCTTCCACCCAGCCGAGATGGGCTGCCAGCATCGCGCGGATCGCCTGCTCGGGACCGGCGCCGGGCGCGTCGAGGCGGGCCAGCACCGTCCGCTGGTAGTCGAGCATCCCGGAAACGTAGACCGCGGCCGCCAATTCGGCTTTCGAGCCGAACGCGTGGAACATGCTGCCGCTGGACAAGCCGAGCCGATCGCGCACGCCTGCCACCGTGAACGACGGATAGCCCTTGGCCGACAGCTGTCGCGTCGCTTCGGCCAGGATCCGCTCGCGGGTGCGCACGACCGGCTACGCGCCGAACTCGGCGTCGATGCCGGAGCGGACCGCGGCTAGCACCTGAGCGCGCACTCGCAGTTTCGTCCCGGTGTGCGCGGCGAAGTCGATCCCGGTCAACCGGTGCGCTTCGGCCGTGGCGCGCGTGCGCAAGTCGTCCTCGTCGGCGGCGAGCACGTCGAGAAAGCCCAGTGCCCTGGCTTCCTCGGGTCCGACCAGGATCCCGGTGTTCGCCGCCCGGTCGAAGCCCGGCGCGGTGAGGCGGTGCCGCGCCACCTCCACACCGTAATGCGGAATGGTGAGCCCGATCGCGACCTCGTTGAGGCCCAGTTTGAAATCCCCGGTGACGCCGAAGCGCACGTCTGCGGCCAGCAGCGTGAACGCGCCCTGCGCGATGGCGTGGCCCGGGCAGGCCGCCACGACGGGATACGGGAACCCGAGCAGCCGGTGGACCAGGTCGCCGCCCGCCCGCAGTGTGCGGCGGATGTCGTCGAGCGAACGGGAGAACGTCGCCAGGTCGTAGCCGGCGGAGAACATGCGCGAACGCCCGGTCAACAGGACGACCGCCCGGTCGGCTTCGGCACGGTCCAGGGCACCGGCGATGGCGCCGATCATGTTCTCGGACATCACATTCGCCTTGCCGTCGTCCAGCGTGATCGTGGCGATCCCGCCGTCGAGCCGATAGGTGACGAGTTCGGTCATCCCAGCCTCCTCTAGAGCAGGACTCTAGAGTAACACTCTAACGACTCGACAGCTAACGTCGAGCCGCCGGTCGCGGCACCGGTCGCGGGCAAGGTGTCGATGTGGCAACGACGCGAAACAGCGGTCCATGAACGTCCGATACGAGAAGCAGATGATGCTGCCGAAAAAGCCTGGCGCGTCCGGGCTTCGGACTAGCCTCGGGGACAGGCTCAGGTGAAGGAAGCGACATGACCGCAGCAACCGTCATCCGCCCGCTGGCGCCGAGCGAGGGGATCTTCGCCAACAGCGAAGTGCTCGTCGGCTATTCGCTTCGGGTCGCGGGCCGGTTGGATCTCGCCGCGCTGTCGGCGGCGTTCGAAGCCGTGGCCCGCTCCCGTCCGATCCTCGGCGCCCACCTGGAACCGGACGGGCACGGCGGGCATCTCCTGCTCGAATCCGCCGGCGCCACACCCGAGATGACGGTCGCGGACGGTGATCCGGAACAGCTGCTCACCGGCGCCCGGCTGGATCAGCGCACCGCGCTCGCCGCGCTGTGCGTGGTCCGCGACGGCGCCACGGCGGGTGTCACCTTGGTGACCCACCACAGTGTCGCGGATGCCTATCATTCGCTGGCTGTGTTCGCCGAGCTGTGGTCCTGCTACACCGACCTCGTCCGGTCCAGGCCGCTCGAACTGCCGCCACCGGGCTTCCCGCGCTCGGTGGAAGACCTGCTGCACGAGCGTGGCGTGCGCAAGATCGAGACGGCCGCCGCACCGCCGCGCCCCGCCGCGCGGGCCTACTGCGGCCCGGAGGATCCCGAATACCTCGTGCCCCGAACCGCACGCTGCAGGCTCACCCGGACGCAGACCGCCGCGCTCGTCGAGCTCGGGCACCGGGAGAACACCACGATCAACGGCCTCGCCTCCGCCGCGATCCTGCTCACCGAGGCGGAGCTGCGCGGGCTGCCGCTCACCGACCTGCTCTACACCTACTCGGTCGACCTGCGCACCCGGGTGACGCCGCCGATCGGGATGACCGAGGGCACCAACGTACTCGGCTTCGCGAACTTCGTTCCCGCGCGAACCGGCGCGACGCTCGTCGATCTGGCCCGCGGCGTCAGCGACACGCTGCGCGCCGAACTCGACGCGGGCCTCGTGCAACAGACTCCGCTGCAGATACCCGAGATCACCGCCGGGCCTCCGCCGCGCGCGCCCGGCATCGTGCTGGCCACCAACTGGGGATGCGTACGCCGGCCCCGCGTGCCGGAAGAGCTGTGTATCACGGATTTCCGATCGATCATGCTGGGCAAGCCGGACAAGACGGGCTACCGGCTCCAGCAGCCGAGCGGCACCATCATCGTCAGCACCTTCGACGATCGGCTGAGCATCGAGATCCACCATCCCGAGGAAACCACCGAGGAGCAACGCGTGCGCGTGCGGCTGCTCACCGCTCACCTGTCGGAGTTGAGCGCGGCGGGCGCCTGAACCCGGCGGTTCCGGACCGAAGCACGGCGACCGGCACGCGATCCGCGCACCGACGACGACGCGGCGAACTCGGCGGAGCTTTCCGTCAAGTGCGCGCCGCCGACGTGCGCGTCAGCGTCTGCAGCGGATCGGTGAGCACATCGGTGAAAGCCAGTTCCGCGGCGCCGATCAAGGTCGCGTCGCCGCCGAGCGCGCTGGTGCGCAACCGGACCTGTTCGCGAACGGCTTGCAGACCGTTCACGGCCACGCGGCTGCGCACCTGCGCCGCGGACGCCAGATAGATCTCCCGCAGCACGCCGCCGAACACCACCATCGACGGATTGAAGATGTTCACCAGATTGGCCACGCCGTAGCCGAGCCATTCGCCGACCTGGTGCAGCGCGTCGCGGGCCACGGCGTCGCCGCGGGCGGCGGACTCGACGATCGCGTCGACCGCCGCCTGCCCCGGAGGATCGGAGCGCCCCGCCGCCGCGATCAATCCGAGCTCGCCCGCCTCGGCCTCGAGGCAGCCCCGGGATCCGCAGGCGCAGGGCCGACCACCCGGGTGGACGATCATGTGCCCGACTTCCCCGCCGTAACCGCCCTCCCCGCCGAGCAACTCGCCGTTCATGATGATGCCGCCGCCGATGCCGACGTCGCCGTGCAGATAGATCAGATTCGCCAGGCCCGCGCCCGCGCCGCGTTCGCGTTCGGCCAGCGCGCCGAGATTGGCGTTGTTGCCGACCGCGACGCGCGTCCCGAGATCGAGTTCCCTGGTCAGCTCCGCGCCGAACGCGACATCCACCCAGCCGAGATTCGGCCCGTAGCGCACCACGCCGTCCTCCTCGCGGACCATGCCGCAGAACGCGACCCCCACGCCCACGCATCGAGCGTCCGGTGCCGCCGCGGCGATCATCGCCCCGGCCATGCCCGTCAGCGCGGCGATCACGTCGTCCGGGTCGAACGCGCGGCCGGGACGGGCGGTCTCGGTGCGATCGAGCACCGAGCCGCCCAGCCCGACCCGCGCGGCGGCCAGACGATCCGCCCCGACGTCCAGCGCGACGACGTAGACCCGGTCGGCCCGCGGACGCACCACCAGCGACGGCCTGCCCGCCCGCCCGGTCTGGCCGGGCAATTCCTCGCTCACCAGGCCCGCCGCGGCCAGGTCGGTGGTGAGCGCGAGAATGGTGCTGCGGTTCAATCCCATTCGCTCGGCGAGCGCGGCACGCGACACCGCCCCGTCACGGTGCACGTGCCGCAGCAGCGCGGCGAGGTTGCGCGTGCGGATCTCCTCGGGCGAAGGTGCTGCTCGCATTCACCGGGCTTTCGTCACGGGGCTGGGATTCATCGTTGCGGGAGCGCTCGCTTACGGGACAGGGCGTCCACTCCGGCCGCCAAGAGCAGCACGAATCCTGTCACAACGAATTTCGTGCCCGCGCTGTAGCCCATCAGCCCCATCCCGTTGTTGATCACCGCGACCACCGCCGCGCCGAGCACCGCGTCCAGCATCCGCCCGCGACCGCCGAACAGGCTGGTGCCGCCGATCACCGCCGCGCCGACCGCCGTCAGCAGCACGTCGCTGCCGCCGGTGTTCGGATCGACGGAGTTCGCGCGCGAGGCCGCGATGAGCCCGCCGACCGCCGCCATCGTGGAACACAGCACGAAGGCGGTGATCTTCACGCGATCCACCGCGATGCCTGCGCGCCGGGCGGCCTCGGCGTTGCCGCCCACGGCGTAGATGTGCCTGCCGAACGCGGTGCGGTCGAGCACGAACGTCCACAGCAGCAACAGCGCCACGATCAGCGGCACGACAATGGGCATCCCCGCCAGCGAGTGCACCGCGGGATTGCGGCTGCGCTCGCCGTTGAGCACCAGCACCGCCGCGCCCGCCACGACGGCCAGCAGCACGACCCGCAGCGCCACCGCCCGCGCCGTCGTGCCGGTGAGCCCGAGTTTCGTGCGCGCCCGCCACTTCCGGTACTGGATCAGTGCGAAACCGGCGATCAGCAGCGCGTACAGCGCCCAGCCGATCGGCGGCGGCACGTTCTTGTTCGCGATCGCGACGATCGTCTCGTCGCGGATGGCGATGTTGCGGCCGTTGTCCATGATCTTCAACGCCACGCCTTGCAGCGCGAGGAACGCCGCCAGCGTCACCACGAACGACGGGATCCCGATCTTCACCACGACCGTGCCGATCGCGAGTCCGATCGCCACGCCGGTGAGCAGCGAGACCAGCACCGCCGCGTACCACGGCCATCCTTCGTCGGTGAGCAGCACGGCGAGCACGGCGGCGCAGACCCCGCTGGTGAATCCGGCCGACAGGTCGATCTCGCCGAGCAGCAGCACGAAGATCAGCCCCATCGCGATCACCGCGATGGCCGCGCCCTGCGTGAACAGGTTGGCGAAGTTCGCCTCGGACATGAAGACCGGGCGCGCCGCCCAGAAGACGGCCGAGAGGACGACGAGCGCGAGCACCGAGGGCAACGCCCCCATGTCGCCGCCGCGCACCCGGCCGACGTAGCCGCTCATCAGGTCGGTCACCGGCGCCGCCGGTCGCCGCTCGGTGGTCACCGCGGTCATCGGGTCGCTCCGCTCGCCTCGAGGCCGAGCGCGCCGCTGCGGCCTGCCGTGATCAATTCGACGACCTGCGCGTGCGTCACGTCGGAGGTCCGTACCTGGGCGGCCATCCGGCCGAGGTAGAGCGCCGCGATCCGGTCGGACACCGCGAAGACGTCGTTCATGTTGTGCGAGATCAGCACCACCGCGAGACCTTGGTCGGCGAGCCTGCGGACCAGCTCGAGCACCTGCTGGGTCTGCGCGACGCCCAGCGCGGCCGTCGGCTCGTCCAGGATCACCACTTTGCTGTTCCACAGCACGGCTTTCGCGATGGCCACCGTCTGGCGCTGCCCACCGGACAGGCTGGCGACCTGCTGCCGCACCGACTTGACGGTACGCACCGACAGGCTCGCCAGCGTCTTTCCGGCGAGTTCCTCCATCGCGTATTCGTCGAGCACGAGACCGCGCCTGCGTTCCCGGCCGAGGAACATGTTCTGGACGATGTCGAGGTTGTCGCAGAGCGCGAGGTCCTGGTAGACGATCTCGATGCCGAGCGCGGCCGCGTCACGCGGACTGTGCACCTGCACCGGAGCGCCATCGAAGAGGAACTCGCCCGCGTCGATCGGGTGGGTGCCGCCGATGCATTTGACCAGCGTGGATTTGCCCGCGCCGTTATCGCCGACGAGGGCGGTCACCTCGCCGGGATAGGCGCTGAACGCGACTTCGTGCAGGACGTGGACGGGGCCGAAACTCTTCTCTACTCCGCGTAATTCGATGACCGGCAGTTCGGACATGGGTTAGCTCCTCCGCAGGGATGGAGCCCCTTCCGCAATCCCCTCATCGAACCGCGGAAGGGGCGGGCGATATCAGATCCCGTTGTCCGCACAGAGTTTCGCGAACTCACCGGTGCACAACTCGGCTTTGGTGACGTAGCCGTCGGCCACCACGTCCTTGACGTCGCGCGGATAGATCGGCTTGGGCTCCAGCAGCACCGACGGCACGTCGGCGTTCGACTCCGGGTCGCGCACCGCGCCGTTGGTCGCGCCCTGCTCCCCCTTCACCAGCGCCACCGCGAGTTTCGCGGTTGCCTCGGCTTCCTTCTGGATCGCCTTGTAGACGGTCATGCACTGGTCGCCCGCCAGCACGTTCTGCAGGCCCTGCACCGTGGCGTCCTGTCCGCTGACCGGCACCTGACCGTTCAGCTTCTGCTTCTTCAGCACCGCGATGGCGGCATTGGCCAAGCCGTCGTTGGCCGCGACGACACCCCCGATGTCCGGCCTGCCGGTGAGCATCTGCTCGAAGATGGTGCCCGCCTTGGTGTTGTCCCACTCGGGGACGGCCTGATCGGGACCCTTGACGTACTGGCCCGCCTCGAACCGGGGCTTCAGCACCCCGTCGTAGCCGGTCTTCAGCAGGGTCGCGTTGTTGTCGGTGGGTCCGCCGTTCAGGTACGCGACCACCGGGCGCACCGCGTTGCGATCGGTCAGGCACTGCGCGACACCCGCACCGAGCAGGCTGCCGACCTTCACGTTGTCGAAGGAGACGTAGTACTGGGCGCCGCCGCCGAGGGTGAGCCGGTCGTAGTCGATCACGGTGACGCCCTGCGACTTCGCCTTCTGGATCACCGCTTTGCCGGTGCCGCTGTCCAGGTTGGTCATCACCAGCACCGAGGCTCCGTTGGTGATCATCTGGTCGGCGATGGTCTGGAAGGCGTTCTTGTCGCCCTGGGCGTTCTGGATATCGGCCTTGACGCCCGCCGCCTCGAACGCCTGCCGCAGGTACTTGCGATCCGCCGTCTCCCAGCGCGCGGATGTCTTGCTGTCCGGGAGGATCACGCCGATCTGGGTTCTGCCGCCGGGGTCCGCGGAGTCGTCGCCGCACGCGGTGAGCGTGGCGACCAGCAGCGCGAACGACAGCGCGGCAGCGCTGAACATGCCCTTACGCATGAGTGGGCCTTTCATCACCGGCCGAAGACGTTGTCCCGGCCGGCCGGAGTGGAACGAATGTTGTTCACAGCAACATATGGGACTGTGACGCAGGGCACAACCACTAATTTGTTGTTCCGAATAACAATCTCGACACGCCAGCGTGGCTCGCAGGGACGCCATCGCGGCCGGACAGGTAAGCGGCTCAGGAGGGCTGGTGAACAGGGGCGTCGGCCCGCGCCCGGCACAACGCGTGCGGAGGCGGCGGGTACGCACTTCGCACTGCGGCGGAGATCGGAAACCCGGAAGGGCGGCATTCGCACGGAACAGACCACCCAGGATCGGGCGCATGGCGGCCCTGCGGCACAGTACCCTTGGCGGTGAATCATGGCGCGGTAGCGACAGACTGGGATCCGGGAGGGGAACAGTGGACACGCTCAGGCTCGACCCGGCGGCGGTGGCCGCCTACACCGCGATCGCGGACGCGGTGTCCAAACAATTGGCGTCGGCGGCCACGGTCGCCTCCGGCGCGGTGGATCCGGACCGGCTGGCCGCCGATCTCGGGCTCGTCGGCGCGGAGTTCGCGGCCCGCTTCTCCGCGGCCGTCGCCGAACACGCGGAAGCGTTGTCGACCGCCGGGCAGCTGGTCGGCGCCTACGGCCGCGTCCTGCGCGAGTACCGCGAGAACGCGCAGGACGTCGACGCCGCGACGGCGGCCGCGATCACCCGGTCCGGGGAGGCACTGGCATGAGAAGCCTGATGGGACTGCGGAAACGGGCGCACGCCACCCAGCCCGCCGCCGAGGCCACCCGGCCGCCGAGCACCGCGCCCGGCGTCGATCCGCCGATCATCGCCGCGCTGGTGAAACCGCTGCTGACGCTGCGCTCCTCGCTCGGCACCGGAGTCGGCGTGCCGAGCGCGGCGGCGACCGGGGCGCTCTCGGCCGCCTCCACCCAGGCGGCGGACACCGAAGGCCCGCACCGCGAAGGTCTGCACGCGCTGGAGTCGAGCTGGACCTCCCGTGCCGCCGACAACGCCGTGCCCGCGCTGCGCACGACGCAGACCCAGATCGGTGACATCTCCGATCGAGGGCCCGCGTATCTGTCCGTGCTCGCCGACGCGCACGCCACCTCCGGGCGCGCGGCGCGGCGCGTCGACCAGATCATCGCCGACTTCCGGCGTGACGCGCGGGAGATCCTGGACAACGCGAGCTCGGCGCCGGAGACCGACGCCGTCATCGCGCGCGCCACCCTCGCGCTGCGCGACGCGCTCACCACCGTGACGGCCGCGCGCACCGAAATGGACGACCACACCAGGCGACTCGACGAGATGGGACCGCTCACGGTCACCGCACCGTCCGGCGTCAGCCAAGGCCAGGCCGCCGCCGGTCAGGGTGGCACCGCACAAGTCGTGCCCGGCACCACCGCGCCCGGCGCCACCGCGCCCGCGACCACGCAACCCATGGACCCGGCCCTCGCCGCGCAGCTCCAATTGCAGCAGGCGCTCATCTCCGCGGGAGTGGATCTCGGCACCACGGCCATCAACGCGGGCGTCGACATCGGCACGCACATCATCGACAAGATCGCCGAAGTCGGCATCCACGGCATCGACACCGTCGCGGCGGCCGCGGACAAGGCGATCCCGGAACTGATCAACCCGGGCTCCACCACCAACTCCGGCACGAACGGCGACGACTCGAAGAATTCCTCGAAGCTGTTCGACTTCGGCGGGTCCCCGGAGCACAAGCCGTCGACCACCGGGCCCGGTTCGGTGATCCCGCCCGGCAACTCGGCGCCGGCCGCGCGGGCGGACGTACCGAGGCCGGAGAGCAGGCCCGCGCCCGCGGTCACGCCACCCAGCGTCGACAGCGCGCCGCCCGCGCCCGCGAGCAGCCCCGACCACCCCGCGCATCCCGGCCCCACCGGGGGCATGGTGGTGCCGCCCGCCCCGCCGCCGGGCGGTGCGGACCAGGAGCACAAGCCGCGCGACGGACAGCTCGGCGTAACCATCCCGTCCGCGGTGACGGCGGTCGTACCGGTGCTGGGCGAATTCGACGATGACGCCCCCTGACCGGGAGCATCCCAGTCAGAGCGCAGGCCAGAGCAATCCGTTCGACACGGGTCTGCCGATGCTGCGCATTCCCGCGGGCAAGCCGTCGAAGCGTCGCCGGTCGCCCGGCCGTCGCAAGCAGATTCGTCGCCGGGAACCGGAATACCAGGCCGCGGAACCATCGCGCCCGCCGGAGCGGCCGACAGTCCGCCCGCGACTCGGCGAGTGGGAGCAATGGCTCGAACCCGCGCCACCGGCGGCGCGACCGCCGCAAACGGTGGCCGCGCCGCAGCGCAGCGCGCCCGCCGAGCCGGAGACGGTCAAGGCCGAGGACAGCCGCGGCACCGCACCCGCCATCGTCAACCGATCCGGCATCCAGCCCGGCACCCCGGTGCGCCGTCCGCGCCGCACCGATCAACAGCGAAGCAATCGCTCCCTGACCGTGTTGATCGTGCTTGGCATCGTGGTCGCCACCATCTCGATCGGCCTGGCCATGATCTACGGTTCCGAGGCGAATTCGCGCAAAGCGGCGGCGACCTCGCCGCCGCGCGCGGCCGGACCCGCGCCGGCCACCGCGCCATCCACCTCACGGGTCAAGCCCCCGTGGGCCATCGCCACACCGGGATGTGAGCAGAAGCGCACCGCAGACGTCATTTCCGGCACCGACCCGGGCGGCACCGGTAACGGCCCCGACGCCATCTTCGCCTTCGAGTACGCCTACTACGCCGAACGGTCGGGGTACCGGGCCCGCGCGGTGGTGGCCCCCGACGCGGCGGTGTCACCCGCCGATCAGATCCAGCGCGGCATCAATCAGGTGCCGGTGGGCACCCGCTACTGCGTGCAGATCTCCCGGGCCGGAGACGGTCCCGACGGTCAGGCGCGGTGGGAAGTCCGGTTGACGCAGCAGTTCCCCGGCGAAGAGTCGAACACCTTCACCCAGTTCATCACCACACGTACCGGTACGGATCAAACGCTGATCACCGGAATCACCGCAGGCTGAGATCCGCGAAAGGTCCGACCGTTGAGTCGTCTGATCCGGATAACACTCGCCATCGCCACCGTCCTAGCGGGCCTCACCGTGCCTTTCCTCTCCACGCCACCGGCGTTCGCGGCGCCGACGGTGCGCTGGGAAAACCGCGTCAGTGACCGGATTCTCGACATCGGGGTGTCCTCGCCCAACCTGGAGGGCCGGGAATGCGCGACGCCCTGCCCATGCTGCTGTCCTCGGTGGGGGCAGGGTGATCAACGCTCCCGGCTATTGCGCGCCGCCGCGACGCGGTTTCCTTGTCGAACCGTCTCGGCGCGGTAGGCACACCGGCTCCGCTCAGCGCGGCGTCAGCTTGACGACCGGAATCACCCGGTCGGTCTTCTCCTGGTATTCGGCGAAGCCCGGCATCACCTCGACCATCGCGGCGTAGAGGCGGTCGCGCTCCGGGCCTTCCGTGATCGGAGTCGCGGTCGCCTCCAGGGTCTCGGTGCCGATTTCGAGCGTCACCGAGGGGTTGGCGCGCACGTTGTGGAACCAGTCGGGATTGGTGGGCGCGCCCGCTTTGGAGGCGACGACCACGATGTCGCCACCGTCGCGGATGAACGCGAGCGGATTGGTGCGCGGGCGCCCCGACTTGGCCCCGATGCTGGTGAGCAGGAGCAATTCGCGGCCGGCGAAGGGGCCGCCGACCTTGCCTTGGTTGGCGCGGAATTCTTCGATGATCTGAGTGTTCCAGTCGCCTGCCATGGCTTGTCTCTCCTGGTGAGTCGGGTGCGCCGGGTCGTGCGCGAGCCTACCCAGACCTGCCCGCCGAAGCCGAACTAACGTCCGCCCAACAACGGGAGGGGGCACGATGACGAGATGCGGGTGCTTGTGGTCGAGGACGAGACATTGCTGGCCGACGCGATCGCCGACGGACTGCGCCGGCGTGCCATGGCGGTCGACGTGGTGTACAACGGCGCGGCGGCGCTGGAGCGCACCGGCGTGAACGACTACGACGTGGTGGTACTCGATCGGGACCTGCCCGGCGTCTCCGGCGATGTGGTGTGCGGCACGCTCATCGAGTCGGGCGGCTCGGCGCGGATTCTGATGCTGACGGCCGCGAGCGCCGTGGCCGAGCGGGTGGCGGGTCTGGGCCTGGGCGCGGACGACTATCTGACGAAGCCGTTCGCGTTCGCCGAGCTGGTCGCCCGTATCCAGGCGCTCGGACGACGGGCGCGCACCGCCGCTCCCCCGGTGCTGGAACGGTCCGGCATCCGGCTCGACCCGCACCGGTTCGCCGTGACCAGGAACGGCGAGCCGGTCACGCTGTCGCGCAAGGAGTTCGCGGTGCTGGCCGAACTGCTGCGCGCGGACGGCGGCGTGGTCTCGGCCGAGCAATTGCTGGAGAAGGCGTGGGACGAGCACATCGACCCGTTCACCGGCGTCGTGCGGTACACGATCATGAACGTGCGGCGGAAACTGGGCGACCCGCGGCTGATCGAGACCGAGCCCGGCGTGGGGTACCGCATCCGATGAGTGGACGCACCATTCGGCTGCGGCTGACGCTGCTGTACGCGACGGCGTTCTTCCTGGCCGGCGCGGTCTTGGTCGCGTTGATGTACTTCTACTTGAACCAGTCGCTGGAGCGACGGCCCGGCGGCGGCGCGCAGCAAGTGGTACGGGCGTATCTCATCGAGCGGGCGGAGCGGAACCGGGCCCCGGTCTCCACGGAGCTGTTCAAAGCACTGACCGAGCAGGCCCAACGCAACCGGCGGGACACCTTGCGCGCCATGCTGGTGTGGTCACTGGTATCCCTCGGCGCGGTGGGAATCGCCGCCGGCGGGTTCGGCTGGCTGCTGGCCGGGCGCGCTTTGCAGCCATTGCAGCGGATCACCGCGACCGCACGGCGGGTGGCCGATACGAGCCTGCACGAGCGCATTGCCCTCGACGGCCCACAAGACGAGATCAAAGACCTGGCCGACACCTTCGACGCGATGCTGGAGCGCTTGGACCGGGCGTTCGACGGACAGCGCCGATTCGTGGCGAACGCCTCGCACGAGCTGCGCACACCGCTGACCATCAACCGGACGCTGATCGAGGTGGCGCTGGAGGACCCCGGCGTCCCCGAGTCCACCCGCAGACTCGGGGCCACGCTGCTGGAGGTCAACCGCCGTCACGAACGACTCATCGACGGCCTCTTGGTGCTGGCCACCAGCGAACAGCGGCTGACCGAGCACTGCCGGGCCGACCTCGCCGACATCGCCGCCGACGCGGCCGGCACGGGGGCCGGGCGACCCGGAGCCGAGATCACCACCGATCTGGAATCCGCTCCCGTGTCGGGGGATCCGCTGCTGCTGGAACGCCTGGTCCACAATTTGCTGGACAACGCCCTGCGCTACAACGTCCCCGAGAACGGCTGGGTGGTCATCCGATCGCGGACGAGCGGTGCCCGCGCCGTCCTCACCGTCGAGAACAGTGGCCCGCCGGTACCCGTGTTCGAAGTCGACAGTCTGTTCGAGCCGTTCCGCAGACTGTCCAGCGCCGAACGCTTGGCCGATTCCGAGACCCGCGGCGCCGGGCTCGGTTTGTCGATCGTGCGTTCCGTCGCACAGGCCCACGGCGGCACGGTGCGAGCGGCGGCGCGACCGGACGGCGGTCTGGCGATCACCGTCGACCTCCCGGGCGCCCGGGGCTAGCCGGGCCGCACGCCGGTTGCGGGCGAGTCCGACACCTCGCCCGCGACGTGCTCAGTAGTTGTGGCAGGTGTCGGCGAGGACGCGCAGCTTCTCGCGGTGCTGCTGAGCCCGCGGCGAGTCGCGATGCTCCTCGAACTTGCGCTTGGCCTCGGGGTGGTTGTCCAGGAACTCCTTGGCGCGCTGTTTGCGCTGTTCGACCGGGAGACTCAGCAGTTCCTGGAGTTTCGCCTTGCGGTCGGGATGCGCGTCGAGCCGGGCGGCGGCGTCGGGGAACTGGGCGTGGACGGCGGCGTCGATCTGCGCGAAGCTGCATGTCGTCTCCAGGAGTCCACCCGGTTGCGGCTGCGCGGAGGCGGTCGCCGGAACCAGCAGCGCCCCCGCGGCGAGCAGGCCGCCGAGAGCCAGGGTGGCTCGAACGATTCTCGTCATGTCGGAAAACCCTTTCGGTCGGAACGTGGGGCCACCGCGTCGTGACCCGGCGTTCAGTCCACCAGCGAGGGTGTTTGGACGGCGCTAGGTCTTGCCGATGCCGTCGCCGGGTTACCGTGGTAGCGCTGTTGTGTACCGATCGGCCGATCCTTCCGCTGGAGGCGTCTTGCGCATCATCGCCCGGGTACTGCTCGTCCTCGCGGCCCTCGTCTGCTGCGCTGTGTCGATTCCGCCCTCGGCACTCGGCGCGCCGGAGGGCGCGCACCTCGACGACGTCACCGCCGGAAAGCTCGACGAACTGCTGGCGTTGCGCGCCAAGGCGCCCGTCTCGGCGAGCAAGGCGGAGCTGATCGAGCTGCTGTCGCGCCCCTTCCTCGGCACGCCCTATGGCGCGAACATGCTCGTCGGGTCGGCGACCGAGCCCGAACGACTGGTCATCGACTTCCGCCGCGTGGACTGCTTCACTTACCTCGACTATGTCCACGCACTCACCGGATCGACCGACCGCGACCAGTTCACGACGAACCTGATCCGGACGCGCTACGCCGGTGGCCGAGTCGATTTCCAGCAGCGCAAGCACTTCTTCACCGACTGGTCGCAGGTCGCCGAAGCCGCGGCCACCGACATCACGGCGACGTTGAGCGCCGCGGCCGTGACCGTCACCAAGCACCTCAACGCCGAAGCCGACGGCGGCACGTATCTGCCCGGACTCCCCGTGGTCGATCGCGCCGTCACCTACATTCCGAGCGCCGCTGTCGGCCCGGACGTCGTCAGCGGGCTGCGCACCGGCGACTACATCGGCGCGTACGCGGACCAACCGGGCCTGGACGTGACCCACGTCGGCATCTTCGTCATGACCGACGCGGGTCCGGTCTTCCGCAATGCGTCCTCGCTCGCGGGCAATCAGAAGGTGGTCGACTCGCCGTTCGCCGATTACGTCCGGTCGACCCCGGGCATCGTCGTGCTCCGGGCCCGCTGACCGCGGACTCGGCCGCGCGATCGTTCGTCCGGGCTACGCGACCGGCGCCGGCCGCCGCAGTGCCGATTTCGGCGTCCCGGTGAGCGTCTTGTCCAAGTCCGTGCGCAGGGTCGTGGCGGAGTCGAGCAGGTAGTTCTGCCGCACCTTCCACGGATGACGGTCGCCCTGGCGGGGAAAGTCGCCGATGGAGCGCTGGATGTAACCAGAGGCCAGATCCAGCAGCGGATGTTCCGCGAGTTCGCCCTGCGGCTCGGGCACGACGGCGGCGTAACCTCGGCGATCCATGTGATTGAGCACCTTGCAGACCAGCCGGGAAGTGAGGTCGGCGCGCAACGTCCAGGACGCGTTGGTGTACCCGATGCACACGGCGAAGTTGGGGACGCCGGTGAGCATGGCCCCTTGCCAGACGAACTGCTCGGACAATCCGACCGGCGCGCCGTCGACGCTGGGCGCGATCCCGCCGAAGGCGAGCAGCTGCAGCCCCGTCGCGGTGATCACGACGTCCGCCTCCAGCACCCGGCCGGACCGCAACCGGATGCCCTCCGGCACGAAGGTGTCGATGTGATCGGTGACGACCTCGGCCCTGCCCTTCCGCATCGCCTTGAAGAAGTCCGCGTCCGGAACCGCGCACAGCCGCTGGTCCCACGGGTTGTAGCTGGGCGTGAAGTGCTCGGCGACGGCCTGCTCGTCCTTCAGGATGCGGGTGGTGAGGCCGGTCAGCAGTTTGCGCGCCGCTTCCGGACGCCGTCGGCAGTACTGGTAGAAGCCGATGCCGAACAGGATGTTCTTGGTGCGAATCACGCGATGCGCCAGCCGGGGCGGCAGCAGGTCGCGGATCTTGTCGGCCACTTTGTCCCGGCCGGGAACCGCGCTGATCCAGGTCGGGGAGCGTTGCAGCATCGTCACCAGCTGCGCCTGCTCCGCCATGGCAGGCACCAGGGTGACCGCGGTCGCGCCGCTGCCGATCACGACGACGCGCTTGCCGCGATAGTCGAAGTCCTCGGGCCAGAACTGCGGGTGCACCACCTGTCCGGCGAACGACGAGAGGCCGGGGATCTCCGGCGCGTACGGCTGGTCGTAGTCGTAGTACCCGGCGCAGGCGTAGAGAAAGCCGCAGGTCAACGTGTGCGTCTCGGTGGCGCCCGAGGCATCGCGCCGCGCGAGCGTCAACGTCCAGCGGGCGGCCGAGCTGTCCCAGTCGGCGGCGACCACCTTGGTGCGATAGCGGATGTGCCGGTCGATGCCGTACTCCGTCGCGGTCTCGGTGATGTAGCGCAGGATCGACGGACCGTCCGCGATCGACTTGGCGTCGCGCCACGGCTTGAACGGGTAGCCGAGGGTGAACATGTCGGAGTCGGAGCGGATACCGGGATATTTGAACAGATCCCAGGTGCCGCCGAGCGCGTCGCGGGCTTCCAGGATGGCGTAGGTCTTGCCCCGGCACTCGGTCTGCAGCCGGTAGGCCGCGCCGATTCCGGATAGTCCCGCGCCGACGATCACGACATCGAGGTGTTCCGGTGCTGCGGCGGTCTCGGTCATGCCTCCAGTGTGCGAGCCGAGCGTCCCCCATTCTTGACTTTGCGCGACAACTATTTGATTCTCTACGACATGTCGGTGATTCGATCGGCCGGGCTGCGCGGCTTCCGCGCGACCGTGGCCGAACTGGGCGGAGACGCCGAGGGCCTCGCGACGGCCTGCGGCCTGCCGGTGGCCGCCTTGGACACCGACGACCTGCTCGTACCCGACGAGCGCGTCGCGGCCGTCCTGGAATTGGCCGCGCACCAGCTGCGCTGCCCCGATCTGGGCCTGCGGATCGCGCAACGGCAGGACCTGGACATGCTCGGCCCCCTCGCGCTGGCCATCCGCAATTCGCCGTCGCTGGCCGACGTGCTCGAGTGCTCCGCGCGGTATCTGTTCCTGCACGCGCGGTCACTCAGCTTGACGCTGGAGCCGGACCCCTACGGCGATCGCGGCGTGCTCGCGCTGCGCTACGGCGTGCGGCCGGGGCTTCCGGCCCCGGTCCAAGGCACCGACCTCGGACTGGCATTCGTGCACCGGACCATCCAGCGCCTGGTGGACGACCGCTACGGGCTGCGTTCGGTCGAGCTGCCCTATCGGCCGGCAGCGGCGGTCGCCGGGTACGAGGAGTTCTTCGGCGCGCCGGTGCGGGTCGAGCGGCCGTTCGCGGCCCTGCGGTTGCCGAGCAGCCTGGCGAGCAGGCCGCTCACCGGAGGCGACGAGAATTTGCACCGGCTGGCCATGGCGTTCCTCGCCGAGCAGTCCGGCGACGCGACGGCGGCGATCGCCCCGCAGGTGCGCGCCGCCGTCCGGCAGCTGCTGGGCACCTCCGCGCCCGAGATCGGCGCGGTGGCACGGCTGTTGACCGTGCATCCGCGCACCCTGCAACGACGGCTCGCCGCCGAACGCACCTCGTTCGCCGCGATCCTGGACGAGGTCCGCAGGGACGCGGCGCGGCGGTATCTGACCACAACGGACATGCCGATGAGTCAGGTCGCCTCGCTGATCGGGTTGTCCGAGCAGGCGACGTTCACCCGATGCGCCCGAAGATGGTGGGGCACAACGCCTACCGGACTGCGTCGCACCGAAGCACAGGGAAGGACGCAGGGGCACAACACTTTCGGGTGACAGATCGACAACAGTCCGGCGTCCGGAAAGTCCCATTCGATAACGGTTGTCCCCGAAAGCTCTCCGCCCATTCCCTCCTCGACGCCGCGTCTTTACCGTCGAAGACGGGGTAGGTGTGCACCGGAAGGGGGACTCCATGAACACCTGGCTTTCGCGGGTCACGGACACGCTCACTCGCATCCCCGGTTGCAGCTCGGATCAGCGCGCGTTTCTCACCGAGGCGCTGACCGAGCCGGGGCGCTACCTGCTCGTCCACCGGAATCCCGTGCCCGCCGACCATGCCCACGCGCTGCTGGTCTGCGGCACCGGGCTTTTCGCGTTGCGGTTCGCCGAGGACGTGCCCGCCGAGCTCGACGGGATCCGCCGCCACGTCGAGGCGCGGTTCGGCAGATTGCAATTCGGGCGGGAGAAGGTCGTCGCCCACGATGCGCAGATCGTCCTGCTCGTGCCCGGCGAGATCGGGTTGCGCGGCGACGGCAGGTTCGCCGTCGCCCGGCCGGGCGAGCTCGATCGGGTGATCCGCGCACGGCACCGGCAGCTGAAGCCCACCCGCGTCCAGGCCGTCGCGCACACCGTCGCGCACCAGGCGGCCCGGGAGTACGAGCTGCTGGAGATCGAGGAACCGGCGCCGGAGGTACCGGATCTCGCCTTGCTCGATCGGTCGGAAGTCCTCGCGCCGCAGCGGGAGGCGGCGCTGGGACGGCCGTTCCAGCACTGGATGACCTTCCTGGATCCCGAACAGGAACTCCTGGTCTCGCGCACGTACACCGGCCCCGCCCGGCTGACCGGCCCGGCGGGCACGGGTAAGACCGTCGTAGCGCTGCACCGTATGGCCAGGCAGGCGAAGCGATCCACCGGTCGTCAGCTGTACACGACGTTCGTCAAGACGCTCGCGAACTGCCAGGAGACCTACTTCCGGCAGCTCGCGCCGGGAACCGAGGGACGCGTCCAGTTCGCCGGGCTGCATTCCTGGGCTTTGGATTTCCTCGCGCAGCGAATCGCGGCCCCGAAACTCGATCCGCACGGAGCCGACCGCGTGTTTCACCGGGTTTGGGAGCGGGCGCGAGCCGACTTCGAGGACATCGAGCCGCGCGAGAGCTACTGGCGCGAGGAGATCGACCGGGTGATCAAGGGCCGGGAGATCGACGATCTCGACGTCTATCAGCGCGCGGAACGCTACGGGCGCAACGGCATCGGCCTTGATGACGACCGGCGTGCCGAGGTGTGGCGCAAGCTGTACGTGCCCTACGTGAGCGAGATGCGCGAGCGGGGCATCTCCGACTACAGCGACGTCATCGCCATCGCGCTGGCCGAGATCCGCAACGAACCGCTCCCGGAGCCCTATGAGGCGGTCGTCGTCGACGAGGTGCAGGACATCACCCTGGCCGGGCTGCGGCTCGCCCACGCCATCGCGGGCGGCAACGGATCGAGTCCGCTGCTGCTGCTCGGCGACGGCCAGCAGCAGGTGTACGCCGGGGGCTGGCGCATGGCCGACGCGGGCATCGATCTGCGCGGCCGCGGCGCGATCCTGCGGGTCAACTACCGCAACCGCCGCCGCGTCTGGGAGAACGCCGCCGGGATCGACGCGGTGAACTTGCTCGGCGATTTCGACGACGCGCCCGGCGTGCTGTTGCGCGACGCCGACGTCGTCCTGCCCGACGGCGTGGTGCGTATCTGGCGCGGGCCGGACCACTACTTGGAGGCGGCGCTGGTCGACGGCATCCGCGGATGCGGAAAACCGTTGTCCGACATGGCCGTGCTCACCCGGACGCGGCAGGAGGCGGCCCGGCTCGCCGGGGCGCTCGACGCCGTGGGCATCGCGACGCTGCCGTTGGAGGACTACGACGGGACGCCGCAGGCGGCGGTCAAGGTCGGCACCGTGCACCGCGCCAAGGGCCTCGATTTCGCCGCTGTGTTCCATCCGGCCTGGTCCGGCGGATCCCGATCGCGCACCGGCGCGGACCGGGAGCGCGCGGAACTCGCCGACCGGCAGAAGCTCGTCGCGATCACCCGGGCGCGGGACTACGCGTGGATCGGTGTGCGGGACGACCGCCCGGAATTCCAGCGGTGAACCCCTCCCTCACCCCAGAACCGGCGCGAATCCGAACGCGGTGACCAACTCCGGATCGCCGAACGCGGTGATCCGGATGATCGCGTCCTTCGTCGTGGTGAGCACCGCCACGCCGAATGCCCGGTACACGCAATCGGATTGCCGGTGATAGGCGACCGCGGCGAGCTGCCCGTTCGCCGGTGCCGGGAACATCAGCCACTCGCCGGGCGTGCCGAGGACCTGTGCGGCCAGATAGGCGGCGCAGGTCCGCTTGCCCGCGAACCAGGTGCCCGACGGCGGCATCTCCAGCACGGCGTCGCGGTGCAGCAGGCGTTCGATGGCGGCCGGATCGGCGCGGCGGAACGCGGTCATGTACTCCTCGAGCAGCGCGCGCCGGCCCGGCTCGCCCGGTGGCACCGCCTGCTCGGCGGCCGCCGCGACCTCCGTGAGCCGGGCCCGGGCGCGCTGCAACGTGCTCTTCACCGCCGCGGTGCTGGTGTCGAGCATCTCGGCGACTTCCGTCGCGGGCATGCCGAGCACGTCGCGCAGCAGCAGCACGGCGCGCTGTCTGCCGTTCAGGTGCTGCAGGCACGCGATGAGCGCCAGACGCAGGCTGTCGCGGGCCACCACCACACCGGCCGGGTCCGGCGCGACCAGGGCGTCCGGCATCGGCTGGAGCCACCGGACACCCGCGGCGGCAGCCACTGGCGGCGCCGAGGGATCCGTGCCAGGAGCGCCGAGACCCGACGGCAGCACGCGCCGCCCATGGTGCTCGAGCGCGGTCAAGCACACATTCGTGGCGATCCGATACAGCCAGGTCCGCACCGAGGAGCGGCCCTCGAAGGCGCCGAAGGAACGCCAAGCGCGCAGATAGGTCTCCTGCACCGAGTCTTCGGCGTCGTGCGGCGAGCCGAGCATGCGGTAACAATGCGCCAGCAATTCCCGGCGATACGGCTGGGTGCGGCGGGTGAATTCGGCGTCGGGAAGCGCGCTGGTCGAGGTCATCCACAGGTCCTTTCCCGGTCCACGGAGTGTGAGCCGTCGCAGATATGACCGGATGGGACGCGAAAAAGAATCGCTTCCCGCGATTCCTCCGGACCGGCGCGGCAGTCCGCATTACGGGGATCACCGTGATGCCCGAACCGACCGAGGAGACTTCCGATGCCACTCGACGACACCGTGCGCACCCTGATCGACGGCCCCCACGCCGCCGTCCTGGCCACCGCCAACGCGGACGGCCGCCCGCAGTCCTCGGTGATCTTCGTCGACCACGACGGCGACACCCTGGTGTTCAGCACGATCAAAGGGCGGCTGAAGACCCGCAACATGCTGCGCGATCCACGGGTGAGCCTGCTGGTGCTCAGCCGAGCCGACGGCCGGTACGCGGAGGTGCGCGGCCGGGCCGAGATCACCGACGACCCGGACAAGACGCTGCTCATGGCGATGTACGCGAAGTACATGGGCGGCGCGACTCCCCCGCCGGAACCGGAGGCGCAGCGGCTGATCGTGCGGATCGTGCCGGAGCGCGTGTACGTCTTCCCACCCGCTTGAATCGTCACTGGGAAGGCGCGATTCGGCCGCTAGACTCTCCGATCGACTGGGAAGGGGGCCGCATGGACGCGGTTATCAAGGAGGTCGCCGAGGAGGGCAAGCGGCTGATCGACCGGGCCTGGCTCGGCGAGCTCAGCCGCGACCAGGCGGTGCACATGTTCGTCCAGGTCGGCGACGGGATGGTGCGCTACGAGACAGCGCTGACCATCATCGACGACGGTGTGCAACGCCTGTCCGCCAACGCCAGGCGGCTGCGGATCCTGCGCTGGTGCGCGGTGCTGGAGGTTCCGGTGTTCGGCGCGTTCGCCGTGCTGGCGGTGCTGGTCGGGGATGTCACCACCGCCGGGCTTTCGCTGCTGTTCCTGCTGATCCTGCAGATCATCCACCGCACGATGCTTCCGCATCCGCCGGCCGTTCCCCGCCCACCCCTTCCGTAGCGGACCGGCCTGTCGCGGCTCCCGCCCGCGCGGCGCCGAGTGATTAGGGTGCGTTCATGGCTCGCACGACCGACGCCTCCGGCGCACACCCGCACGAACCCCACGGCAACGGCTTCGCGTCCAAGCTCAACTGGCTGCGCGCCGGGGTGCTGGGCGCGAACGACGGCATCGTGTCCACGGCGGGGCTGGTCGTCGGTGTGGCGGCGGCGACCACCGACACACCGGCGTTGTTCACCGCGGGCATCGCGGGGCTTTCCGCGGGGGCGATCTCGATGGCGGTGGGCGAATACGTCTCGGTCAGCACTCAGCGCGATTCGGAGCGGGCCTTGCTGGCGAAGGAACGCAAAGAACTGCGCGACGAGCCGGACTACGAGCTGGCCGAGCTCACGGCGATCTACCAGGCCAAGGGATTGACGCCGGAAACGGCGCGCAAGGTGGCCGAAGAACTCACCGCGCACGACGCGTTCACCGCGCACGCGGAGGCCGAACTGGGCCTGAACCCCGCGGAGCTGACCAATCCCTGGCAGGCGGCGTTCTCCTCGGCGGTGGCCTTCACGCTCGGCGCGCTGCTGCCACTGCTGGCCATCCTGCTGCCCCCGGTCACCGCGCGCATCCCGGTGACGTTCGCGGCCGTGCTCGCCGCGCTCGCGCTCACCGGGTCGGTCAGCGCGCGCCTGGGCGGAAGCCCGCGGGGCCGGGCCGTGGTGCGGGTGGTGCTCGGCGGCGCGCTGGCCATGGCCGTCACCTATGGCATCGGGCAGCTCACCGACGTGGCCGGGATCTGACGGCTCGGTCTCGGAACACGACGATGCCGGGCGGAGGCTGTCGGCCTTCGCCCGGCACGGTCGATCGTGCGCGGTCAGCGCTTGAACGCGTCCCGCAGTTTGTCCGCGGCGCGCTTGACGTTGCCGAGGGTCTGGTCACGCCGCCCCTCGGCCTCCAGCCGGGAGTTGCCGGTCGCTTTGCCGAGGAATTTCTTCATGCTGCCCCTGGTCGCTTGCACTTGGTGCGCGAGGCGATCTTCGAACTTCATGAGCAATTCCTAGTAATACCAGCGACGGCCACCCACCGGACGGCCCACCGAGCCGGCCACCAGCAGCACGAGCCCGATGATCAGCACGATGATGCCCGCGGTGGTCAGCAGCGGAATCGAGAGCAGCCAGCCCAGGACCAAGAGGATGAGGCCGAGAATGATCATTGTCGTATTCCTTTTCTTCTCAACTATTTCGCGGTCACGGGTTTCGAGGTCGGCACCGTCGCGCCGCGATCGGTCCGGGCGGTACCGGAACCGGGTGCGCGCAGCCACCGCCGCCAGGCCGGCTCCTGGGGAGCCCGCGCCGCCGGTGCGGAAGTGTCTGCCGCCAGATCACGCCGTACCGCCGCCATCTCGCGACGGGACTGCGCGAGTTCACGACGCGCGACCATGCCGCGGCGGGTGACCCGCCACGCGCCGGACAGCACGAGGGCTAGTCCGAACATCCCGATCGCACCGAGCACGACGCCGTAACCGAACAGCGCTCCGGTGGAACCGTGGAAGTGATAGTCGAATACCGAGAAATCGCTCGTCAGTTGCTGAGCGGGGCCGGTGTTGCCCACTACGGCGGCAACTCCGATAATCACGGCCGCGATCAAGGCGACGAGCCCGATGATGATGATCATGGCAATCCCTGTTGCGTCGATTCGTTTGACAACTCCGCTATTCCCGGGGTCCTCGCGATCAAACGGGACAAAAAGGAAAGTTTGAGTGAGCGGAATCCGTCAATGCGATTCGCATGACGTACACAGTTACATTGCACAACGTGACCCGGGAGTCCGCGTCGGCCGTCGAATCGGCGCTGCGCGGCGTGAACGGCATCGACTCCGTCGACATCGACGTACCGTCCGAACGCGCGATCGTGAACTCGACGACGCTGACCTACGGCGAGGTGCTCGACGCGATCCGGCAGACCGGAGCCGCCGCCTCCTGATGGGGCTCGGCGCGACGCGTGGCCATCCGGCCGCGTGGAGGCCGGAACCCGCACGCAGCCCGCGCCGACGACCTGCACACCAGCGGGGACCGACCGGCAGTGCGAGATGATGACCGGGTGACGGATGTGTTCGACGCCCGGTTCGCCCGAAATCCGTGGCCCACGCTCGAGCGGCTGCGTACCGCGGGGGACGGCATACATCGCGTCCGCACGCCCGACGGACCGCCGGCCTGGTTGGTGACGCGATACCATGACGTGCGGGCCGGTCTGCTGGACCGTCGGCTGTCGACCCAGGCCCGGTACGCGAAAGGCGACGACTACCGGGCTTCGCGGTGCCGCCACCGCTGGACGCGATGCTCGCGGCCGCTCCGGCCGACCACGCACGCCTGCGCGGTATGGTGACCGCCGAATTGTCCCCGCGCCGACTGGACGGAACTCGCTCCCGCACTGGTCGATTCACTTCCGCCCGAGCATGCCGACCTCGGCCGACCACGATCTCGAAATCTTCCATCAGCCGGGCGAACCGGACCTCGGGCGCGACCCTGGCGCGCAGCTCGCGCTCGGCCACGGCACACACGCCTGCCTGGGCAACGCGCTGGTGCGCACCGTCACCGCGGCCGCCATCGATCACGTCCTCACCCGATGGCCGGATTCCGCGCTCGCGGTGGACGAGCGAGAGATCGTGTGGCGCTCCGGCTTCCGGCATCGGGGACCACTCACGTTGCCGGTGGAACTGCGATGAGATGGGGCGAGCGACGATGATCGCCCCATCTGCTGCCGCTCTCGGGTACCGGACCTTTCGTGGTCACCCACCCCTTCGGGGCGACCACACCGGCATACGCCGGCGGAGCACGGACGAGTATGATCTACGCCACATGTCCTGTCAACCACAGGAGACACGCTGATATGGGGGAGGACTTACACCCGTTCACCCGGGCGCTCAACACCCTGATCAACGGAATGCACCCGCCCGCGCGCAAAGACGGTCGGCCGCAGGAGATCACACATCGAGCGCTGGCCGAGGACATCCACCGCACCACCGGGACGCGCCTGTCCGCCAACTACCTCTGGAAACTGCGCACCGGCCAGGCGGTGAACCCGTCCTACGAGACGCTGGAGCTGTTCCGCGGTTACTTCGGGCTCGACAGCCTGGACCCGTTCACCGACCCGCAGCTGGCGGCGGCGCGCGGCAGCGAGCTGGCATTGATCAACGCGCTCAAGGGGAACGCCGAGCACGACGTGCTGGAGCTCGTGCTGCGGGATGGGCTGCGACAGGGTACGGTCCGCGCCGAGTCGGTGCTGGCGATGCTGGATATCCTGCGCCGCATCGAGAACGAGTGATCGGGATCCGGGACCGGCCGTCGCGGCTGCGACCGCCGGGAGCGGGCTCGGGCAGAATCGCGATCCAGTTGGACACCGCGCGGCTGCTCCCCATGCCGTCGGCCGCTCTGGAGACCACGGGCGATCCTTCGGCTCCGCGCCGACTCAGTACCTACGGCTCGGCACCCGCACGCGCCGGATCGGCACCACCGTCCACCAGGTGACGCACCGCCACCACCATTCCAGCGGTCCGTACTCGAACAGCCGCAACCACACGGCGCTGAATACCGCCTGCACCGCGATGATTGCGACCGCCAATCCCAGCACTGTCGCGTAGTCGTCGGAGCCGGGCAGGCCCAAGCGCGGCGCGGCCGACAGAATCAGGGCGGTGGCGCCGACGTAGTTGGTCAGCGCCATGCGGCCCAGCGGCCGCAACACCTCCGCCAGCACCTGACCGGGCTCGATGCGCAGCAACAGCAGCAACCCGGTGACGTAGGCCAGCGCGCCCAGCAGGCCCGCCACGGCCATGGCAGGGGTGGACCACAGCTCCAGATACGGTGTGCGGTATTCCCACCGCCCTGCCGCAATCGCGGCGGGCAGGGCGAGGGCGAAGACCACACCGATCTGCCAGCCCCGTTCCTCGAGGGTGTCCACGACTCCGGCCCGCACGGTGGCCAGGCCGAGCAGGAAAAGCCCTGGCGCCAAAGCCAGTCCGCCACCCAGGGCGAGCGCGACGCCGAAGGTGCCGACCAGGCCCGCCAGGAACACCGCCCAGGTGGGCAGCGCCGAGGCGGGCAACAGGATCACCAATCCGGCCAGCGCGTACGGCAGCAACGCCTCACCCGGCTGGAACTGCTGGTGCACCAGGCCGATCAGCCCGAGCGCCAGCAAGCGGCGCACCAGCACCAGCCGCGGGCGCTCGCTGCGCTGCGCGGCGCCGTCCAGCAGCAACGCGAAGCCGATCCCGAACAGAAACGAGAAGATCGGGAAGAACCGTCCCTCGAAGAGCACCGACAGCACATGGCGGACCGGAAACACCGCACCCGATCCGTCCGTGGCAGGCATGTCGGTGATCCGCCAGATGTCCACCACCAGGATCCCGCACAGCGCGAAACCACGGACCGCATCCAGTTCCTCGATGCGGAGTGGACGCGCGTCGTAGTGCATGGATTCACGGTAACCAGCGACCGCCCCGGAGCCGGGATCTCGCGGCGAGATGTCGCGCACATTACTTAACGCACTAACTATTAATGCGCTAACTTGGAGCGCGGACAAGGAGGGCCGATGGAGACCGAGATCGACGATCCGCTGCGTTTGGACCGGCAGGTGTGCTTCGCGCTGGCCGTGGCCAATCGTGCGGTGCTGAGCGTCTACCGTCCGCTCCTGGAGCCGCTCGGGCTCACCCACCCGCAGTATCTGGTGATGCTCGCGCTCTGGGGCGAGGCGCCGATGTCGGTCAAGGCCATCGCCGAGGCGATCCAACTCGACTCCCCCACACTGTCCCCGCTGCTCAAACGCCTGGAAGCCGCCGGGCTGATCAGCCGCGAGCGCGACAGCCGGGACGAACGCAACCTCGTCGTGAATCTGACCGAGGCCGGGGCCGCACTGCGCGCGCAGGCCGAGCGGATCCCGCCCGCCGTCGTGCAACGCCTGGGCGTGACCCTCGCCGACCTCGAGCAGTTGCGCGACGTCCTCACCAGGGTGAACGAGGCGGCCCGCCGTGCGGCGGCCGCCGAGCCCGACGCCCCGACCCCGTCCCGAGGAGCCCGGCCATGACCCGAGAGCGACGGCGGCCCGGTCCCCTCCAGTGGATCGGCTACGCCTTCGGACGACGCCTGCCCGATTCCATGCGCGAGTGGGTGCGCGACGACCTGACCGGCAGGTTCGCCGCCACCCGGCACGTCCTGCGCGGGATGGTGCCGTTCACGCCGCTGTTCGCGGCGTTCCTGCTGTTCCCCGGCGAGTTGTGGCTGCGCGGCGCGATGATCCTGCTGGCGCTGCTGCTGGCCCTGTTCTACACGGTCGCGTACATGCCGATGAACCGGGCGCACCGGCTCGCGAAGCACGGGTTGCCCGCGGATCTGGAGAATCCGCGGCGAGCCGAGCGCCGAGCGCGGGAACGCGCCAGATACGCCGCCCAGCATCCGCACTGAGTGGCGGCGACCCTGGCGGCGGTGCGCGCCCGATACCGTTCCTTCGCGGTGGCCGTGCAGCAGATAGACCGGTCCCCGGCGGGAACCCAACTCGCGTCAGCGGCGACAGCTCATCGGAACCGCCGTGGAACGGACGCGGGACAGTAGAGCGTCCGCGGGTGCCGAAGCTGCTGTTGTGGCCCGGCCACGCACGTGGCTCGATCGAAGCGTTCGCGCCCTCAGGGACTGGCGGCGAGACCGACGAAGGCCGCGAACACGGCCAGGTGGACGCCGCCCTGCAGCAACGTCGCCCGTCCCGGAACGATGGTGAGCCCGCCCACCACGACGGTCAGGGCCAGCAGCACCGTCTGGGTCGCCCCGAGGCCGAGTACCAGCGGGCCGTCCAGCCAGATGCTCGCCACCGCGATCGCCGGGATGGTCAGGCCGATGCTCGCCATGGCCGAACCCAGCGCCAGATTGAGCCCGATCTGCACTTGGTCACGGCGCGCCGCCCGCACCGCGGCGATCGTCTCGGGCAGCAGCACCAGCAGAGCGATCACCACGCCGACCGCCGACTGCGGCAGCCCCGCCGACTGGACCGCCGACTCGACGGCCGGCGAGACCACCTTCGCCAGCCCCACCACGCAGATCAGGGCGACCAGCAGCAGGGCGAGGGCGGCCAGCGCGGCGCGCCCGCTGGGCGCCTCGGCGTGCTCGTCGCCGGTGACGACGCCGTCCGCCTCGACCGGCAGGAAGTCGTCCGGGTGACGCACCGTCTGCACCATCACGAACAACCCGTACAGCGCGAGCGAGGCCACCGCCGCGAAAGCCAGCTGCGCGGGCGAGAACTCCGGACCGGGCTTGCTCGTGGTGAAGGTCGGCAGCACGAGACTGAGCGTGGCCAGCGTGGCGACGGTGGCCAGCGCCGCGCCGGTGCCTTCCGCGTTGAACACCGCCACGCGCCTGCGTAGAGCTCCCACCAGCAGGCAGAGCCCGAAGATTCCGTTGCAGGTGATCATCGCGGCGGCGAAGACCGTGTCGCGGGCCAGGGTCGCGGTCTTGTCGCCGCCCTGGGTCATCAGCGTGAGGATGAGCGCGACCTCGATCACGGTGACCGCGACGGCGAGCACTAGCGAGCCGAACGGCTCGCCGACGCGCTGCGCCACCACCTCCGCGTGATGGACCGCGGACAGCACCGCCCCCACCAACGCCACCACCACGACCGTCACCGCCACACCGGGCAGACTTCGGCCCCAAGTCGCCGCGAGAGCGGCAACGGCGAGCAGTGGCACGAGCACAGTCCAGCGGGCGAACAACACACGGAGCATGCCCACCATGCTCCCAGCAAATCGCTCGCATCCCGGTCAGGCGACCAACGTCCCCCGCACCGAGCCGGGGCTCAGTCCTCCAGATCGATGCGCAAAGTAAGCAAGTCGGTACCGACGAGCCGGACAGCCGCGCTGTTCGCACGCGGCAGCGCCGACAGACGGGCACGCGCGTCATCCTCGGGCAGCAGATGCGCGGTGCCCGCATGCCATCGTCCGTGCAGTCGCAGCCGGACCCGGTTGTCGGCCTTGATGTTCCGGACATACTGGGAACGCTCGCCGAACTCGGAGACCAGCCAGAATTCCTGCCCGACCCGCCGTCCGCCGATCGGGGTGATCCGGGGCTGCCCGCTGACCCGGCCGGTGGTCTCCAGGAGGGTCTGCCCGGGAAGCGTGCTGAGGATCGGATTGCCTACCCGGCGCTGGAACGCCGTCACCACCCGATGCTGGATGTCGCGCAAGTTCGGCATGCCGCGACGGTAACACCGGTCACAGCCGTCGGCAGGCTTCGCCGCGACCCCGATTCGGGCGCTGAACAGGGCAGGGGCCAGGGGTGAATGCGGCGGCGCACCGGCAGGTACCGCGGCGCAAACAGTCATCCAGCGCAACGCGCAGGACCGACCCTTCGCCCCGCCGCACCGAACCATCGAGGGCACGCCGTGAGCAATCGAGCGAGTTGCCCCGTATCCCAACCTGTTCTGTGATGCGCAACACAAAATCCTCGATATAGCAATATCTCTCCGCCACTCCGTACACCCGCGCGGCGCCCGAGCACGGTTCACCCGCACACCGCGACCGCCGTCACCGCCGGTACACGACCGCGCTTGCGGAGCACGAAAAAACGTCAGCACCTGCGTCTTCCACTCGACCACCACACGCGGCGAGCGCGTTCTTCTGCGTGGCGGGCACCGGCCGGCCTGCCGAGGCGATGTCGTTACCGATGAACATCCGGCGAGGAATCGACCACGCCCCTGTCGATGGGTGAGAATTTGGCGGTGCGCACCCAGTTCACTGCCGAGCTCATCGCGTTGACGAATGATCTGACGCTGATGTGCACGCTCGCCCACGACGCCGTCGAACGTGTCACCGACGCGCTCGTCGCCGCCGACCTCACCGCGACCTACGAAGTCTTCGCGCTCGACGAACAGCTGCAGAAGATGTACGGCGCGTGCGAGGCGCGCACCGTGGTGCTGCTGGCATTGCAGGCGCCGGTGGCCCGCGACCTGCGGCACGTGGTGACCGCGATCCAGATCGCCGGGGAACTGTCGCGCATCGGCTGGCTGGTCAGCCGGATCGCCGACAAGGTGTACCAGAGTCATCCCGGGCACGCTGCGGAGCCGCCGCTCCTGGACATCCTCGCCGCGATGGGTGAGCTGGCTGCCGAGCGCACGGCGTTGGCAGCGCGCGCGGTCGCGGGTCACCAACCGCTGCCCGAGGAGCTGACACCCGCCGGGCGCCCGATGGAAACGCTGCACCAGCAGTTGCATTCCGCGCTGCGCGACTCCGCGTCCCGGCCTTCCACCGAGGTGGCGATCGACATCGCCCTGCTGGGGCACCATTTGGAGCGCTGTGTCGACCACACCGCACGCATCGAACGGCTCATCCGGTTCCTCGACACCGGGGTCCCCCCGACCGCCCAGCCCACCGACGACGAGTAAGTCGCGTCCTACAGTGGAATCGTGCTGTTCGACGCGGCGGAGGGGGCACTGATCTCGGACGGCGGATTGGCCAGCGAGCTGGAGGCGCGCGGCCACGACCTGTCCGGCGCGCTGTGGTCGGCACGTCTGCTCCTGGACCGTCCCGCCGCCATCCAGGCCGTGCACGCGGCCTACTTCCGCGCGGGCGCCGACATCGCCACCACCGCCACCTATCAGGCTTCCTACGAGGGTTTCGCCGCGCGCGGACTGACCAGAGCGGAGTCCGCGCGGCTGTGGCGGCGCGGCGTGGCGCTGGCCCGTGCGGCGCGCGACGCCTGCGCCGACGAGCAGGTCCGATGGGTCGCCGCCTCGATCGGCCCCTACGGCGCCGCGTGCGCCGACGGATCGGAATACCGTGGCCGCTACGGGCGCACCGTGGCCGAACTGCGGACCTGGCATCGGCCGCGCATCGAGGTGCTCGCGGAGGCGGGCGCCGATCTGCTGGCCCTGGAGACCGTGCCCGATATCGATGAGGCCGAGGCGCTGGTCGACTTGGTGAACGACATCGGGGTGCCCGCGTGGCTCAGCTACACCATCGACGGCAGCCGCACGCGTGCCGGGCAACCGCTCGCCGACGCGTTCGCGGTGGCCGCCGGCTCGGACTCGATCGTCGCGATCGGCGTGAACTGCTGCGCGCCCGCCGATGTCGCGGACGCGGTCGAACTGGCCGCCCGCACCGGCAAACCCGTGATCGCCTACCCGAACAGCGGCGAAGATTGGGATGCGGCGCGCCACCGCTGGACGGGCCCCGCGCAGTTCGCCCCGCGGCAGGCGCGGGGCTGGTTCGCGCGTGGCGCGCGGATCGTCGGCGGATGCTGCCGTGTCGGCCCCGCTCAGATAGCCCGGCTCGCACGAGAAGTCCGAGGAACTGCGACCTGCGACGGCCCTCTCGCCGGTTCAGCCGACCCCGGAACGCCTGGCTGAACGCCCGGCGGCGACCGCGCCCGTCTGCGGGACGTGCCCCCATCGCCGGGCGCCGTCGCCGTCGTCCGGGCGGATCACGTCTCCTCGAGCATGGGGAAACGACCCGAACCGAGCAGCCCGGCGATCGCGTCCATCTTCGCCTGCGGCGCGGCGTAGTCCGGATGGGCGCGCAGGACCGACGCCGCGTCGTGCAACCGGATCATCTGCCGTTCGGCCTCGGCGGCGGTGCGCCCGCCCGCGCTGACCGGATGGCGGGCGTACACCGGACGGCCGCGGTCGATCCGTCCGAGCGCGAGCGCTTTGTCCACCCGTCGTGAGCAGCGGCAGAACGCCGCCGGATCGACCAGGCCGCAGGTCGCGTTCAGGAAGTTGCCGAGCCGTTTTTTGGCGCGCTCCAAGCGCTTTCGGTAGGCGGCGGGGGTGATATCGAGGATCCAGGCGGCCTCGGTGGAACTCAGCTCGAACACGTCACCGAGCACGAAGGCGATCCGTTCGTCGCGGGCCAGGCACTGCAACATGCCTTGACTGCAGGTGAGCCGCACCTCGGCGGTCAGTAGCACGGCTTCCGGGCCGCGATGGTCGGCCTCCGACAAACCGTCGGCCAGTCCCTCCCGGAAGGCGTCCAAGCTCAGGTGCGCCGCCTCCTGCGGGCTCTGGCGCCGCAGATTCAGCAGGTGATTGACGCCGATGCGATAGGCCCAGGTGAGCAGCCGCGCCTCCGCGCGCCAGGTGTGCAGATGGTCCAGGACGCGCACCATGATCTCCTGCGTCGCGTCCTCGGCCTCCGCGGGCCGCCACACCATGCGCAGGGCGAGCCGATACAGCGGGTCCTGCAGCGAGCGCACGACCTGGGCGACGGCGTCCCGGTCGCCCGCGACCGCGCGGGCGACCATGGCCTGCTCCTGCGCCGAGACTGCGTCGTGCTCCGTGCTCATCCGGCCATCATTCGGCCTGCGCCGCCGTCGGCGCAAGCACTGCCGGGTCACACCGGGGCCGGGGTCACGGGCGGGCGGGAGCCCCGGCCAGCGCGTGCCGGTCGAGCCACTCGGCCACCGCCAGGCCGATCTCGTCCGGCCGATCCTCCGGCGCGTGGTGGCCCGCGGGCCCGATCGGCGCGACCTCGGCGCTCGCGAAGGTGTTCGCGGCCCACTCGATCACCTCCGCCGACCCCAAGCCGACACCGTTCTCCAGCGCCATCAGCAGCTTGGGCACCTCGGGTGTCGCGGCCGCCCAGACGCCGTAGCCGCGCACCAGGGCGACCACGTCCGCGGGCTCGCCGTCCAGCGGGAACTCGCGTGGCCACACCAGCAGCGGCTTGCGCGACGCCGGTGTGGGGAACGGCGCGCGGTACACGTCGTGATCCTCGGCCGCCAGGTAGGCGACACCCTTCGGCAGGTTGAACTCGATGAAGGTGTTCTCCTCCAGGATCATTCGTTCCCCTTCCGCGGAGCGGAACTTCCGGAACAGCTCGGCGCCGAGCGGGGGCAACTCGTCCCAGCGCATCGGCCGCAGGAACGTTTCGATCAGCGCGATACCGCGCACGCGACCGGGATGCCGCGCGGCCCAGTCCATGGCCAGGGCGCCGCCCCAGTCGTGCCCGACCAGTACCACCTGGTCCAGCCCCAGGGCGTCGAACCAGGCGTCCAGGTAGGCGGCGTGATCGGTGAGACGGTAGCCGATATCGGGCTTGCCCGACTCCCCCATCCCGATCAGGTCCGGGGCCAGTGCCCTGGTCCGGTCTGCCACGTGGGGGATCACCTTGCGCCACAGATGCGAGGAGGTGGGATTGCCGTGCAGGAACACCACCGGGGTCTCCCCCGCGCCGGTGTCGCGGTAGTGGATGAAGGAATCGAGGACGTCGACGGTGGGCATGATGTGGTCCTTTCGGGTCCGGCTCTTTCGCCTGCACCCGTTTGGACACACGAATCCGCCCACCTGTGACCGACCTCGGAGTGAGCCTGGTCACAGCCCCGCCGGTCGAGCCAGGCCGGGTTCGTCAGCGGTGGGAAATCCGTACTCATGCAGTAGATATATGGTCGAAACTGAAGATAGGCTGAGAAACTTTTCGAACCCTCAGAACGAACTTGCCAATCCGCGCGAGATTTATCTACTGTCTTGATACGTAGAACCAAGCGCGATCGGAGACGGAGCGGAAGCGTGCTGGCACCAACCGGATAGTGACTCCCCGCGCACCGGCACCCGCCGGAGCCCGATCACCCCTGATCATCACGAGTGAGTCCGGAGCAAGCGCGGCTCGACACCTCGGGACCTCCCCCTCATCAGCCCCGTGGTGTCGTCCCAGTGCGGTCTTCGGAGTGGACAACCAATCCGCACAACCGCGCGGCTCCCCAGGGCTCCTCGTGATAACCGCCCCCGAATCGGCGCCGGCACGGCGATTCGGGGGCGGGCCCATTCTTCGGTCCGGTCGCGTCGGCGCACGGCCGGTTATCGCCCGGCTGTGCCGAATCTCATACGCGCCATTCGGTTGTGCGAACCGTGCCACTGGATACTTTGACGCCGGTTACAGTTTCAAGTGGATTCGGCGTTAGGAAGTTCGATGAAGTCCACAGCGCAGCGGCTGGCCCTGCTCGGCATCATGGTCGCGACTTCCGTCGGACTGATCTCCTGTTCCTCGGTACGGCCCAGCGAGTCGACCGCGGCGGGCTGCGGGACCGGCGGCCGGGTCTGCGCCGACGCGCCCGCACCGATTCCCGCTCGCGACGCCCTCGCCCTGTTGAACGCCCTGCGCGTGGCGGAGCGCGCGCCCAAAACCGGTTACAGCCGAGACGAATTCGGGCCGCCCTGGTCGGACAACGTCACGGTGCCCGGCGGCGGCAACGGCTGCGACACGCGCAACGACATCCTCCAGCGCGACATGACCGACGTGACTTTCAAGTCGGGCAAGTGCATCGTCGCGACCGGTACGCTCGCCGACCCCTACACCGGCAAGACCATCAACTTCAAGCGGGGCACGAAGTCCTCCGACGACGTCCAGATCGATCACGTCGTCGCGCTCTCGGACGCCTGGCAGAAAGGCGCGCAGCAACTTTCCGCCGAACGCCGCCGCGATCTGGCCAACGACCCGCTCAATCTCCAGGCCGTCGACGGCCCGACCAACCAGTCCAAGAGCGACTCCGACGCGGCCGAATGGCTACCGCCGAGCAAGGGCTACCACTGCGCCTACCTGACCAGGCAGATCCAGGTGAAGACGGCCTATCAGCTCTGGGTCACCCCGGCCGAGAAGGACGCCATGGCGCGAGTCCTGAGCGCCTGCCCCTGAGCCTAGGGAAACTCGATCACCACCTTCCCGAACGGATCACCGGTGCGGAAATATCGGTACGCCGCCGCGGCTTCCTCGAACGGAAACACGCGGTCGACGACCGGACGCGTCCGATGGGCGGCGATAGCTCGATTCATCGCCTCGAAATCCGTTCGGCTGCCCACCGCGATACGGCGAATGGACAGATACGACGACCCGAACGGGTTGCCCACGGGCACGTCACCGGCGGGCATCGCGCCGATCATCGTGATCCGCGCGTTGTACGCGCCCGCCCGCACGGATTTCGCGAGCGTCGGCATGCCCACCGCGTCGAGGACGTGATCCACGCCGTCCCCGCCCGTGCGCTCCAGCACGGCGAGTTCCCACTCCGGGGTCCGGCTCCGATCGATCACCTCGTCGGCCCCGAGCGCACGCAGACGCTCGGCTTTGCGCGCGTTCGAGGTGATCGAGATGACCTGAGCGCCGTACGTTTTCGCGTGCTGCACCCCGAACAGCGCCACCGATCCGCTGCCTACCGTCAAGACGGTCTCGCCCGGGCGCACCGGCAGCGGCGTGCTCAGCGCGGCCCACGCCACCACTCCTGCGCAGGTCAACGTCGCGGCCTCCGCGTCCGAGAGGTGGCCCGGCACGTGCACCACCGAATCCTCCTCCAGCACCGCGTAAGTGGCGAGCATGCCGGGATAGGTCGCGCCGTACTGCTCGACGACGTGCGCCTGACGCTGTGGGCCGTCGGCCCACCGGACGAAGTAGGTGGCGGTCACCCGGTCGCCCACCGCGGCGCGCGTCACGGCGTCACCCACGGCGATCACCTCACCGACGCCGTCGCTGAGCGGCACGACGCCCGGGATGGCGGGCAGCGGGTACGTCCCGTCCATCAGCATCAGGTCGCGACGATTCAGCGATGCCGCCCGCACCCGGATCACCACTTGCCGTGGGCCGGGCTCGGGCAACTGCTGCGGCGCGGCGGTCAGCCCGTCCGCCCCGCGCGCGGGATCCAGATGGTAGGCGACGGCCTGCATCACGCGACGCCGATGTACTGGTGATCCCACCGGATCCGGCCCTCGTCGTCGAGCGCGACGACGTCGTATCCACCACCCACCACGGCCCCGTCGGCCTTCGTCACCATGTGCCAGCTCAGGCCGATCAAGTTCACGGAGAGACGCACCGCAGGCCCTCCGGAGACGAACACGTGCTCGCCCGGAGCGACGAACTCGTCGTACGCGCGATCGACCCGCCGGTCCAACGCTTCGTAGCCGCGAATCTCCACCGTCGGGATCGGGAAGGACAATCGGCCAAGCGCCTCCCGCATCGCCTGCGGCGGATCCACCAGCACCTGCGCCCCGTCCTCGGCCCACAGCTGCCGGATCCGCTTGCGCCTCGCTTCGGCATCGGATTCGTTCCACAGCGCGATATACCGTTCGGCGAACCGGGAAAGTTCCTGCTCATCCAGTTTCTTGCTCATGCGGCGAAGTCTTGCCGTCGACCGGCGCCTGTGCGATTCCCCGCAAGGTATGGCGAGCCCGTCGTTCAGCGCCGGATACTGCTGCTATGACGACGGCGGCCCAGTCCACCGGGTTCGCCCGGCAGCTCAAGCACTGGCGCACGCTGCGCCGGGTCAGTCAGCTGGATCTCGCGATCCGTGCCGACACCACGCAGCGTCATCTCAGCTTCCTGGAGCAGGGCCGCTCGCGCCCCGGACGCACCATGGTGGTGCGGCTGGCCGAATCGCTGGAGCTGTCGCTGCGCGAGCGCAACGGATTGCTGCTCGCCGCGGGTTACGCGCCGATCTTTCCCGAATCGGAACTCCACACAGTGGAATTGGCACCGGTGCTGGAGGCGTTGCGCGCCATTCTGGACGGCCATCTGCCCTACCCGGCGCTGGTGGTCCGGCCCTATGGCATCCTGCTCGCCGCCAACGCCGCCTTCGACGTGCTCACCGAGGGCGCCGCCCCATGGCTGCTGGAGCCCCCGGTCAACGTGCTGCGGCTCGCGCTGCACCCGGACGGCTTGGCCGCCCGCGTGGTCAACCTGCCGGACTGGGGAAGGCACGTCACCGAGGCGCTGCGCAACCGGATGGACCGCAGTCCCGATCCCGTCCTGGACGAGCTGATCGAGGAACTGGAGACCTATCTGCCGTCCACCGAGCCGGGGCCGGAGCATCTGGGTTTCGCGGTGCCGCTGCGTCTGCGCTGCGCCGAAGGGGAGCTGCGTTTGATCACCACGCTCACTTCGTTCGCCACGGCGGTGGACGTCACGCTCGCCGAATTGCAACTGGAGGCGTTCCTGCCGGGCGACGAGCAGACCGCGCAGATCCTGCGCGACCGCGCCGCACGACGCTGAGCGAGGCGCCCCAGCGAGGTCCCGCAGGCCGCTCCTGCGGGACCTCGCCATCGACTCACACCGACGCGAGTTCGTGCTCGGCCGGGGCTTCCCAATCGATCCGGTAGCGCTGCTCGGGGCCCATGGTCTTCTCCGGCTTCATCACGGTCTTGGCCATGAGCGGCATGAGCAGCTGCATGACCTTGCGCCCCACGGGCCCCGGCGTCTTGCTGTGGTTGATCTTCGCCGCGCGCGCCGCGACGCCTTCCACACGCTCGCGCCGCAGCCGCTCGTAAACCGCGAACGCCTCGGGAACGGGCAGATCACGCAGGCAGCGCGCCAGCTGCACAGCGCTCTCGATCGCCAGCGACGCACCCTGGCCGGAACTATTGGACGGCGCGTGCACCGCGTCGCCCACCAACACCATCCGCCCGCGATGCCAGTGCGGCACCGGCGGCATGATGTGCAGCGCACCGACCACTTCCAGCTGGTCCTCGGTGGTGCGACGAGCGAGTTCGCCGCCAGGGGTGTCGTCGCCGTAGGTCTCGCGCAGGGTCCGCAACCACTGCGCGCTCGGCACCGCCCGCGCCGCGGTGAGCGACAGATACTCCTTGTGCGGCAGGTTCGCTCCCCACGCCACCCGCCCGTCGCCGAGCGGCCAGTACAGGTAGTACGCCCGCTTGCCGAACGCGAAGGTCATGGTGTCGGCCGGGAGGTCGGCGTCGCACTCGGTGGTCGCGCCGAAGCCGAGCATGCCGGTGTAGTCCGGGCCGGGCGCCTCCGGGTCGATCAGCGTGCGCACCCGCGAGCGGATGCCGTCCGCGCCGATCAGCACGTCGGCGGTGGCCGTGCTGCCGTCGGCGAACCGGGCGGTGATCCCCGACTCGTCCTCGTGCACGTCGACCAGGCGTTTCTCGTACTCGAACGGGACCCCCGCTGCGGTCGCGTGCCGGTGCAACGCCTGGTGCAACTCGCTGCGATCGACCAGTTGCAGTGGCGGCACATCGGAGAGGCCGGGCAGGTCGAGAACCTTGTCCCCGACGGCCATCCGCATCTTGCTCACCGGCAGCGCGATGGCGCGGACCGGGTCGCCCGCCCCGATGATGTCGAGAGCGGCGATGCCGTTGGGCGCGAGGGCGAGTCCGCTGCCGATGCCGTAGGAAGGGCCGGGATAGGCCTCGTAGACGCGGGCGTCGATGCCCGCTTTGCGCAGGGCCGTCGCGACGACGGGTCCGGCGATGCCGCCACCGATCACCAGGGCGGTACGTGTTGTGGACATGGGTGTCTCCAGGATTCGTGCGATACGGGTTTCGGTTCCCGGACCGACGCACGCGCCACCCACCCGGTTATCCTGTGGTTGCCAGCCTTGTAGCCGGGTGCGCGTTCGCGGGCGCGGTTCGAGACTGTTCGATCGGGCCCGGCGGCGGTGTTGCCGCACCTCGCCGGGTCCGGTTCTCGGCTAGTTCTCGGCAATCCCCCTCTCCACCAGCTCGGCGACCTCGGACGGCAGCGCGCCGCGCTCGTGCCATGCACGCCATTGCGCCAGTCCAGGGAAGGTGCCCTCGGTCAGCTCGTCGCGCAGCGAACGCGTCCACGCCGCTTCGGCTTCCAGCATCGCCAGTCCGAACTCGGATTCGATGATGAACAGCCGCGGCAGCGCGCCCGCGAGTTCGCCGAGTTCGCGGCGCATGGTGCCGATGGTCCGCTCCAGCGCTTCGATGCGCGCGCCGAGCAGTTCGATCACCTCGGCGGGCGGAAGCACCGCGAGAATGGACAGCCCCGCGACGAACCGGTGGTGCTCCGGCTCCGGAGTCGACAGCAGCTCCCTGGTCCAATCGGTCATCTCGGCGCGGCCCGCGTCGGTGATCCGGTAGATCACCCGCTCCGGCCGCGCGCCCGCGCGCTCACTGCCGACCACCTCGAGGAAGCCGACCTTGGCCATGTTCTGCACGACCGTGTAGAGCGAGCCCCACTTGATCGCCATGTCGTGGTCTTTGCCCCGATCGCGCAGGGTCTGGGCGATCTCGTACCGGTGCATCGGGCGTTCGACGATCACGGACAGCACCGCGAGCGCGAGCAGGTTGTCGACCTTGCGTTTCTTCATCGCGGCACCTCCTTACTCGTGTACGAATATACGTCCACGAGTAATGGTGCCGCAAGCGCTGTCAAGCGGGCACCGTCTCCTGTTCTCGCGCCTGGTCTTCCAGCAACTTCGTGGCGATGTTCGTCAGCGCCTGGTCCAGCAGCGCGCGATCGGCGGGATCGGCCTCGCTCCAATCATCGAGCCTGCTGTCGAGCCAGCGCCGCCAAGCCGCCTTGATCCGGTCCATCTCGGCCGCGCCGGAATCGGTGAGCCGCAACCGTCGCCCCTCGCGCATCAGATACCCTTCCGCGCCCACCTGGTCGTAGATCGGCTCGATGACCTCTTCGGGGAGCCGGTGTTCTCTGGCTATCTCCGCCAGCGTGGCGTGGCCACGCACCCGGTCGCGCAGATACACCTGGCCGAGCGCCCAGGCCTCACCGCGTGTGAGATCGCTGTCCGCGTCGGCGAGGATGCGTGCGCCGATCGGATCCTCCGCCCCCGCTCCGCGCATGGTGCCCGCGATAGCTCGTTCCAGTTGCACCAGCCGATCGGGCGAATCCGGCACCGAGAACCCTTCGCCCACATCACCCGCACCCGCCCGCGCACTGTCGCGCAGCGGCACCTCGGGCAAGAACCACGCGATCACGAATCCGGCCAGCGCGATTGGAACGACCCAGAAGAACACGTGACCGATCGAGTCCGCGTACGCGTCGATGATGGGAGCCGACTGTTCGGCGGGCAGTGCGCGCAACGACTGCGGATCCGCCGCGACAGCGGGCGGCACACGCACGCCGGCCAGGGCCGCCGCCAGATCGGGCCCGATCTCGTTGCTGTAGAGGGTGCCGAAAATCGCCGTGCCGAAGGCGCTGCCGAGCGTGCGGAAGAAGGTGACGCCGGAAGTCGCGGTACCCAGTTGGGCGTAGGGCACGGTGTTCTGCACGACGATGGTGAGCACCTGCATGGCCAGTCCGATGCCCATGCCAAGGATCAGCATGTACAGCGACTCCAGCCAAGTGCCGGTGGTCCGGCCCATCGTCGACATCAGGTACAGGCCGAGCGCCATGACCAGCGTGCCCCCGATCGGGAAGTACCGGTAGCGCCCGGTCTTGCCGACCACCTGCCCGGACAGGATCGAGGTGGCGAACAGACCGGCCACCAGCGGTAGCGTGCGCACGCCCGACATGGTGGCCGAGACGCCGTCGACGTATTGCAGGTACGCGGGCAGGTAGGTCATCGAGCCGAGCATCGCGAAGCCGACGATGAAACTGAGGATCGAGCACACCGTGAACACCCGGCTGCGGAACAACGCCATCGGCAGCATCGGTTCGGCGGCCCGCAACTCCACCGCGACGAACGTGGCCAGCAGGAACACCGCTCCGGCGAACAGGCCGACGATCGTCGGCGAGCCCCACGCGTATTGCTGGCCGCCCCATTCCAGGCCCAGGATCAGACAGGACACGCCCAGCGCCACCAGCCCGATTCCGGCGTAGTCGATGATCGGCTTGGCCGCGGCCCGCACCCGCGGGATGGTCCGCGCGGCCAACGCGATCATGACCACGGCGACCGGAACGTTGACGTAGAAGCACCAGCGCCAGCTGGCATGGTCGGTGAACAGACCGCCCAGCGTCGGACCGATCACGGTGGTCACCCCGAACACCGCGCCCAGCGCGCCCTGATACTTGCCGCGCTGCCGCAGCGGAATGATGTCGGCGATCAGCGCCATCGAGGTGACCATCAGCCCGCCCGCGCCGAAGCCCTGGACGCCGCGGGCGAGAACCAGCAACAGCATGCCGTTGGCCAGGCCCGCGACCATCGAGCCGACGATGAAGATCACGGCACTGACCTGGAACACCAGCTTGCGGCCGAACAGGTCACCGAGCTTGCCCGCCAGCGCCGTCGCCACCGCCTCGGCGAGCAGGTACGAGGTGACCACCCACGCCATGTGCCCGGCCCCGCCGAGGTCGGCGACGATGGTCGGCAGCGCGGTGGACACGATGGTCTGGTCCAGCGCCGCCATCAGCATGCCGAGCACGATGGTGCCGAACACGATATTGGTCTTGGCCCGGCCCATCGGGGCAACCGGGTCCGCGGCGACAGCAACCGAACCGGCCATCAGCCCAGTATGGGACTTCGCCGCTTCGATGGATATCCAGCGACACGGCAGCGAATCCGCTGCCCGTGCGTGGGGCTAGCTCTCGCCGGGCCGCTCGATGAGCGACATCGCGATCGGGACCAGCAGATCGACGAGTTCGGCCACCGTCGGGCGCGGGTCGGCGAGCACCCATTCGTGCGCGAGGCCGTTGATCGCGCCGATCAAGGCGCTCGCGCCCCATCCGGGCGCGCCGCGCACCCGCGAACCGGGGGCGACCACCGGCACCACACGAGTTTCCAGCACGGACGCCCACGCGTGCCTGCGTTCACGACGATGCCGCTCCATCCGGTCGCTCACCCCGACCACTTCGATGAACGCGACTTTCGCGCGGTAGGGGTCGGAGCCGATCGACGCCAGATAAGCCGCTACCACGGCGGTCATCGCCGCGGGCAGGTCGAATCGGGGGTCGAGGTCCCCGAGGCGCGCCAGCACGGCGGCGGCGGCCTCGTCCTGGATCCGGTCGTAGGCCGCGACCAGCACGTCCTCCCTGGCCTGGAACTCCTCGTAGAACTGCCGCTTGGACAATCCCGCGGCGGCGCACACGTCGGCCAGCGAGCAATTCGTGTAGCCGCGCTCGGCGAAGATCCGGGTGGCCGCGTCGAGGAACCGCTGACGCCGCTCGGCTTTCCGCTCCACGACGGCACGCCCGCCGTATTGCCTGCCCACTGTCGCCGTCATATCTCTCACCGTAGCGAAATCGCGGCGACCGGGAACATCCGTCGGGCCGAGATTTCCAGGACGTTCCTTCTTGTGATCCGCGTCGGGACACCGCATACTCGGGGGCAGTCTGAAACCGATGGGGCTCACATATGGGCCGCTGGCCCAGGGCTGGGCCGCGGTGATCCCTGATCACCAGGGCCCGGACTCGGCCTACGCCGCGGGCCCGCTGGCCGGGCGCATCACGCTCGACGGCATTCGCGCCGCCGAGAACTTCGCGCCGATGCAACTGTCCGGGACCAGGACCAGGGTCGGGATGATGGGCTACTCCGGCGGAGCGATCGCCACCGGCTGGGCCGCCGAACCGAAGCGCGACTACGCGCCCGAACTGAACGTGGTCGGCACCGCGGAGGGCGGCATCCCCGCCGATCTGTCGGCCGCGTTGCGGATGGCCAACGGCAACCTGTCGGCCGGGCTGATCTTCGCGGGCGCGCTCGGCGTCTCGCGCGAGTATCCCGAACTGCGCAGATTCCTCGACGACAACGCGAACGGCCTGGGCAGGCAACGCTGGACCCCGCGACGTGGCAGGTGTGGGGCGAGACGGTGGGCGCGGTGCTCGCTGCGGCATTCCAGCAACCCATCGGCAGCGGCCGCTGACCAACTCGCCCGGAGCTCGTGTCGCGGTCGTCTTCCGGGACACGAGCTCTCGCGTCTGAGACGATCGATGGCGAAAATCTTCCCCCGTAACTTACTCCAGAGTAAGGTTGACGCATGGCGTGGAAACCAGCTGAGATCCCGGACCAGACGGGACGCACCTTTGTCATCACCGGCGCGAACGGCGGTCTGGGCGCCGTCACCACGAAAGTCCTGGCGTCCAAGGGCGCGACCGTGATCATGGCCTGCCGCAACGCGGTCAAGGCGAAAGAGGTCGCCGGCGGCATCGACGGTGACGTCCGCGTGGCCGAACTGGACCTCGCGGACCTGGCCTCGATCCGTAAGTTCGCCGACGAGATCGGCGGATTCGACGTCCTGATCAACAACGCGGGCCTGATGAACATCCCGTTCTCGCGCACCAAAGACGGTTTCGAAACCCAGTGGGGAGTCAACCACCTCGGACACTTCGCGCTCACCGGCCTGCTGCTGGACCGGATCGGCGATCGGGTGGTCACCCTCTCCAGCATCGCCCACAAGCAGACCCCGAAGCTCTGGATCGACGACCTGGACTACGAAAAGCGTCGTTACCAGCGCAATCTCGCCTACGCGCAGGCCAAGCTGTGCAACCTGATGTTCGCCCGCGAACTGCAGCGCAGGCTGCGCGAATCCGGCTCGGCCAAGCGTTCCTACGGCGTGCACCCCGGTGTCTCGGCCACCGACCTCTTCGCCCACACCGAGACGCCGCTCGATTACGTCGCCAAGCCGTTCATCCGTCTGATCGGGCACTCGCCTGCCAAGGCCGCGCACTCGACTCTGTTCGCCGCGACCATGCCCGACGCCGATCCCGAGACCTACTGGGGCCCGACCAGGCTCTTCGGCAGCCAGGGACCGGTGAAACCCTCGTCGTCCACCCGCCTGTCGCAGAACAGGGATCTGTGGCAGCGGCTGTGGGAGGAGTCCGAGCGCAAGACCGGCGTCACCTACTCGTTCCGAGCCGGACGAACGCCCGCGCAGTAACCAGACCGCTCGTCACGCCCGAAGCCACGGAACCGATCGCATACGGGCACTCCGTCCGGCACCGCTCCATACCACGATGATCGTGGTCACAGCGCGCGCCGGACGGCGTACCTGGCTCTACGGCCCGCGTAGTAGAACGGGTACCGTAGAAGCCGTGTCCGCCTCACCCCGCCGCTCGGCACACAACCGCCCGGCCCTCATCGCGCTGGTGATCGTCGCCGCGCTGGGCTGCCTGGCGCTGGCCTGGTGGCAGTGGGAGCGGTACGAGTCCGCCAGCGGCACCGGCCAGAACCTCGGGTACGCGTTGCAGTGGCCCCTGTTCGCGGGCTTCGCCGTCTTCGCCTACTTCCGGTACGTCCGGCTCGAGCGCGAGGCAGGCGAAACCGAGGAGAAGGACGCGTCCACCGCGGCCCGTGGGCGCGCTTCCGCAGTTCGGCGCACCGCCGGTCCGGTCGCACCCACCGAGCTCCCGGCGGGTCTGTTGCCGGAGCGACCCAAGGCCGTCCGCGATGACGACCCGGTGCTCGCCGAGTACAACCGGTACCTCGCCGCGCTGCACGCCAACGACATCGACGAGCAGGTCCGCGCGGCAGGCCTGCACACCCGCGAGAGGAGCGCCGGTTGACCACCAGCGAGAATTCCACCGAGACCACCGCCGCCCCGGCCCCGGCCCGGAACGCCGCCAAGATCGGCCCGGCGCTGCTGCGCTACCGGGCGCTGGCCTGGATCACCGGCCTCTGGCTGCTGCTGCTCACCGGTGAGATGATCGCCAAGTACGGCTTCGACGTGCACACCCCCAGCTGGATCGCCGTGGTGCACGGCTGGGTGTACTTCGTCTATCTGCTGGTCACCGCCGACCTCGCGGTCAAGGTCCGCTGGCCGGTCCTGCGCACCGTCGGCACGCTGCTCGCGGGCACCATCCCGCTGCTGTCGTTCTTCGTCGAGCACGTCAACGCCAAGCAGGTCAAGCAGACCTTCGGCGTCTGACCCGGCCGCGTCAGTCCGCGGCGAGCGCCGCCAGCGCGGGCGTCAGCTGGGCCAGCGCCCGCCCGCGATGCGACACCGCGTCCTTCTGGGCGGGCGTCAGCTGGGCAGCGGTGATCTCGCCGCCCGCCGGGACGAACAGCGGGTCGTAGCCGAAACCGCCGTCGCCCACCGGCTTCCGGCCGATCGAACCGGGCCATTCCCCACGCACCACCGTCTCCGCGCCGCCGGGCACCACCAGCGCACAGGTCGAGACGAACCGCCCGCCCCGGCGCTCGTCCGGCACATCCGACAGCTGCGCCAGCAACAGCGCGTTGTTGGCCGCGTCGTCGCCGTGCCTGCCCGACCAGCGCGCCGACAGCACACCCGGCATCCCGTTCAACGCGTCCACCTCGATGCCGGAATCGTCGGCGACACACGGCAAACCGGTGGCCGCGGCGCCGTCGCGCGCCTTGGCGAGCGCGTTCTCCTCGAACGTCGCGCCGGTCTCGGGAGCCTCATGGTACGGGGGGACGTCGTCCAACCCGACGATCTCGATCCCGGCGATCCCCGCCTCGTCGAGGATGCGGCGCAGTTCGTTCAGTTTCTTGGCATTGCGGCTGGCCACCAGCAGACGACGGGTCATCACTTCTTCCTCGCGTCGGCCTGCTCCGGAAGCACGCCGGGATACGGCAGTGCCAGCGCTTCCTTCTGCACGACGAACAGTTGCTCGCAACCGGCCAGCGCGGCATCGAGCAACTTGTCCAGCGTGGAGCGCGGGAAAGTCGCGCCCTCACCGGTGCCCTGGATCTCCACCAGCGTCCCGGTATCGGTGGCGACCACGTTCATGTCGACCTCGGCGCGCGAATCCTCCTCGTACGGCAGATCCAAGCGCACCCGGCCGTCGACCACGCCGACGCTCACCGCGGCGATCGCGCACGAGATCGGCTGCGGGTCGGCCAGCGCGCCCGCCGCGCCGAGATAGGTCACGGCATCCGCCAGCGCCACATAGGCGCCGGTGATCGCGGCCGTCCTGGTACCGCCGTCGGCCTGCAGCACATCGCAGTCGATCGCGATGGTGTTCTCGCCGATCGCGGCCAGATCGATGCAGGCGCGCAGCGAACGGCCGACCAGGCGGCTGATCTCCTGGGTCCGTCCGCCGATGCGGCCCTTCACCGACTCACGCCCGCTGCGGGTATGCGTCGCGGCGGGCAGCATCGCGTATTCGGCGGTGAGCCAGCCCAATCCGGAGTCGCGCCGCCACGCGGGCACCCCCTCCGTGACGCTCGCGGTGCACATCACCCGCGTCTGCCCGAACTCCACCAGCACCGAACCCGCTGGATGCGTGGTGAAACCACGGGTGATCCGGACCTCGCGGAGCTCATCGTCCGCCCTGCCATCGGCTCGTCTCGACACGGCCACAGCCTACTGGGTCTTCTGGCCGCGACTTCGTCGCGGCGTGTTCGCGGCCCCTTTGTGGCTCGCGTTTGCGCGGCCGCCGCTTGCTCCTTCGTCGCCTACGCGGCGGCCGC
>NZ_JBEYCG010000019.1:0-195000 GCF_040632645.1 Nocardia sp. NPDC019219
GGGTGTGGTCGAGGGCTGATGCGTGTGCGTTGGTGGCGGCGCGGGGGCGGTTGATGGGTGGGTTGCCCGAAGGCGGCGCCATGCTCGCCGCCGCGCTTCCACAGGAGCGGGCGGCCGAAGCCATCGCCGGATTCCGCGGGCGGCTGTCCATCGCGGCGGTGAACGGGCCGTCGGCGATCGTGTTCTCCGGCACGGAGGACGCCATCGCCGAACTCGAACTCGAACTCGCCGCCGAGGGGGTCAAGACAACCCGGTTGCGAGTCAGTCACGCGTTCCACTCGGCGCTGATGGAACCCATGCTGCCGGAATTCGAGGCGTTGGCCGCCGGAATCACCTACGGCAGTCCACTGTTGCCGGTGATCTCCAACGTGTTCGGGGTCGTCGGCGGCGAGGCGTTCTCCGACTCCCTGTACTGGGCAGGTCACGTGCGCGACACCGTCCGTTACGCCCGAGGTGTCGACACCCTGGTGGACCTGGGTGTCCGGCGATTCCTGGAGCTGGGGCCGGACGCCGTGCTGGCCGCGATGACGCGGCAGTGCCTGCCCGAGGAGGTCGGGGCCCGATCACTGGTCGCGGCGGCCGGACGGCGCGGCGTCGACGAGGTGCGGCATTTCCTGACCTTCCTCGCCCACGCCCACAACAGCGGCATCGAGGTGCACTGGGAGCCCTTGCTCGCGGGCCGGTCTTCGAAGCGTCTCGCGTTGCCCACCTACGCCTTCCAGCGACGGCGCTATTGGCTGGACGTGGTCCGGCCGGTCGCGGCGGGCTCCATCGATCATCCGATCCTGCTGGACGCGGTGCCGGTGGCGGGCAAGGACGAATGGCTGTTCACCGGACAGCTGTCGGATGCCCGGCATCCGTGGGTCGCCGACCACGTGGTGTTCGGTACACCGGTGGTCCCGGCGACCACCTACCTCGAACTGATGTCGGCGATCGGCGACCGGCTCGGAGCGCGCTCGGTCGAGGAGATGCAACTGGACATCCCGCTCGCCCTCGCTGAGCGCACCGTCGACGTGCAGGTGGCGGTCGGTGCGGCCGAAGCCGACGGACGGCGGCGTTTCACCCTCTACTCCCGCACCGCGGACCTCGACGACGCCGAGGCGTGGGTCCCCCATGCCGGTGGCGTGCTCGCCGCCGACCCCGGCCCCGGCCACTCCACCGGCTGGGATCGGATCTGGCCGCCCGCAGGCGCGGAACAGCTCGACGAAGAGGCGATCTATCGCCGGATCGCGCACCTGGGCATGGAATACGGTCCCGCCTTCCGCGGCATGCGCGCGGCGTGGCGACGCGGCGACGAAGTGTTCGCGGAAGTATCGCTGGACGACGTCACCGCCGCGCGGGCATCGGGCTACGGTATCCACCCCGCGTTGTTCGACGCCTGTCTGCACCCCGCGCTCGACTTCGTCATGAACGACCTGCCCGCCGGACGGGTGCCGCTGCCGGTCACGGTCGGTGGGCTGCGGACGGTCCGGTCGGGCTCCGGGCCGGTGCGGGTTCGCGCGGTGCTGTCCGGCGGTTACCGGATCCGGATGGATGTCGTGGACGAGAACGGCGCACCGGTGCTGAGCGTGGACTCCTTGGTGGTGCATCCGGTCGAGCGGCGCACCGTGGAGCGGGTCCGGTCGAATACGGCGCCGGTGCCGCTGCACGGGCTGGAGTGGGTGCCGGTGTCCACCGGCCACGCCGGGCCGGCGGGAACGATGGCGATGCTGGGCGCGGGCAGCGTGGCGGGAATCGACCTGCGCGTCACCGACCCGCGCGAACCGGACGGCGGCGATCCGGACGCGGCGACGATCGTCTGGGCAGTCGAGACCGCCGAAGCGGTGGACGCCGATCCGGCTGAAGCGGCCCGGCACTGGGTCACGCGGACAGTGGAACTGGCGCGGTCGTGGCTCACCGATACGCGGTACGACCGCGCCCGGCTGGTCGTGGTCACTCGTAACGCGCTCGGGTTGCCGGGTGAATCGCCCGACCCGGCGGCCGCTGCCGTCGCGGGTCTGCTGCGCAGCGTGCAGGCGGAACATCCGGGCCGGATCGTGCTCATCGATCGGGACGGCGACATCGACGCCGGGGCGGTGTCGGCGGCGCTGGCCGCGGGCGAACCGCAGGTCGCGGTGCGCGACGGCCGGTTGTCGGTGCCCCGGGTGCGCCGGATCGCGGCGGCACCGGGAACGGGGACGATCTCGTTCGGGACGGGCACGGTGCTGGTGACCGGCGGCACCAGCGGTCTGGGCGCGCTGATCGCGCGACATCTGGTGTCCGAGCACGGGATTCGGCGACTCTTGCTGGTCTCGCGACGTGGTCCTGACGCCGCGGGGGTCACCGAACTCGTCGCGGACCTGTCGGCGCTGGGCGCCCAGGTGGACGTCCAGGCGTGTGACATCGCGGATCGCGGCGACCTCGCCGCGGTCCTGGCGGCGGTACCGGAGGAATTCCCGTTGTCCGGCATCGTGCACGCCGCGGGTGTGGTCGATGACGGGACGGTCGAGACCCTGACCGCCGCGCAGGTGGACCGCGTGCTGCGCCCGAAGGTGGACGGGACCTGGCTGCTGCACGACGCGACGCGGGACGCGAAAGTCTCGGCCTTCGTGGTGTTCTCGTCGGTCGCCGGGCTGGCCGGATCCCCCGGGCAGGGCAACTACGCGGCGGCGAACTCGTTCGCCGACGCGGTGGTCCGGATGCGCCGTACCGCGGGCCTGCCCGCCGTATCGGTGGCCTGGGGTCCGTGGAACGCGGGCACCGGGATGACCGCCGACCTCGGTCCGGCGGGGTTGGAACGGCTGCGGCGCTTGGGTTTCCGCCCGCTCGGCGACACAACGGGGCTGTCGCTGTTCGACGCTTCGCTCACCGCGGGGTCGGCGCTGGTGGTGGGCGCGGAATTCGATCGATCGGGGCTGGCGGAGCAGGCCGAGGCGGGAGCCTTGCCCGCACTGCTGAGTGCGCTGGCCCCCGCGTCGGCGCGGCCGGGCCGCACCGGCGGGGAGCCGGTCGGACGGCTGGCCGCGGCCACGCCCGCCGACCGCGCCGAAGTGGCCCTCGCCGTCACCCGGGAACAGGCGGCCGCGGTACTCGGACACGCCTCGGCGGAGGCGATCGACCCCGAGACCGCGTTCACCGAGCTGGGTTTCGACTCGCTGGCGGGTGTGGAATTCCGGAACCGCCTCGCCAAGGCCACCGGACTATCGCTGCCCTCGACCCTGGTGTTCGATCACCCGAGCGCCCGCGTGGTGGCGGAGTTCCTCGTGTCCAGGATCGGCGACGCTCCGGCCGCGCGGCCACGCCCGGCGCGGATGACGCCACGGACCCGGGTCGACGAGCCGATCGCCATCGTCGGAATGAGCTGCCGGTATCCCGGCGGCGTGAGTTCGGCGGAGCAGCTGTGGCAGCTTCTGGTCTCGGGTACGGACGCGATCACGCCGTTCCCCACGGACCGGGGCTGGGACCTCGATCGGCTGTACCATCCGGACCCGGACCAGCCCGGCACCACCTACGTGCGCGAGGGCGGATTCCTCACCGACGCGGGCGCGTTCGACCCCGCCTTCTTCGGAATCGGCCCCCGTGAGGCGACGGCCATGGACCCGCAGCAGCGGCTGATGCTGGAGGCCGCCTGGGAAGCCTTGGAAGACGCGGGCATCGATCCGACCGCGCTGCGCGGCAGTGACACCGGAGTCTTCGTCGGCGCCACCCCGTCCGGCTATTCCGAGCGGGTGGTCGGCGCGTACGAGGGCTTCCGGATGACCGGCAACTCCGACAGCGTCACCTCGGGACGGGTGGCCTATGTCCTGGGCCTGCAGGGTCCGGCCATGACGGTGGACACGGCGTGCTCGTCCTCCTTGGTGGCCCTGCACCTGGCCTGCCAGGCGCTGCGGAACGGGGAGACGTCGCTGGCGCTGGCCGGCGGAGTCACCGTGTCGGGCAGCCCGGAGCTGTACGTGGACTTCGCGCGGCAGCGGGGGCTGGCCCCCGACGGGCGGTGTAAATCCTTCGCCGCCGCCGCGGACGGTGTCGGCTGGTCGGAAGGGGTCGGCGTGCTGGCCCTGGAACGGCTTTCGGACGCCCGGCGGTCGGGCCACGAGGTGCTGGCGGTGATCCGGGGTTCGGCGGTGAACCAGGACGGCGCGTCGAACGGCCTGACCGCGCCGAACGGTCCGTCGCAGGAGCGGGTGATCGCGGCGGCGCTGGCGGCGGCGGGCCTGGAACCGGCCGACGTCGACGCGGTGGAGGCACACGGAACGGGAACGCCGCTGGGCGATCCCATCGAAGCGCAGGCCTTGATCGCGACTTACGGTCAGGGTCGGCGCGAACCCGTGCGGGTCGGCTCGCTGAAGTCGAATATCGGCCATTCGGTCGCGGCCTCGGGCGTGGGCGGCGTGATCAAGATGGTGCAGGCGCTGCGGCACGAGATGCTGCCGAAGACGCTGCACGTGGATGCCCCCTCGCCGCATGTGGATTGGTCGGCGGGGTCGGTGCGGTTGCTGACCGAGGCGGAGCCCTGGCCCGCCGGGGAGCGGGTACGGCGTGCGGGGGTGTCGTCGTTCGGGATCAGCGGGACGAACGCGCACGTCGTCGTCGAAGAAGCGCCCGCACGCGACCGACAGCCCGCCGTGCGCGACCGCGGATCCGAGCCGGACCGCGTGATCGCGTGGGTGGTCTCGGCGAAATCGGAGGCCGGTCTGCGGGCGCAGGCCGAGCGGCTGCGCGCGTGGGCGGTCGAGCATCCGGACGCCGATGCCGGTTCCATCGGACGCTCGCTGGTGCAGACCCGCGCGCAGCTGGAGTGGCGCGGCGCCGTCGTCGGCGATGATCGGCAGCAATTGCTGGCGGGACTCGCGGAATTGGCGGCCGGTCCTGGGTCCGGTGTGATCGAGGGGACGGCAGGCTCGGGCAGGACCGCGTTCCTGTTCACCGGCCAGGGCTCGCAGCGAGTGGGCATGGGCGCCGAGCTGTACGCGTCCTACCCCGTCTTCGCCCAGGCGCTCGACGAAGTGTGCGCCGAATTCGACCGGCTGCGGGAGAACGCCGCCGGTGCGGCGCAGACGGCCCCGACCGGCGATCCGGCGCCGTCGTTGCGGGAGGTGATGTTCGCCGATCCGTCGGGTGTGCTGGATCGGACGGAGTGGACGCAGCCCGCGTTGTTCGCGTTCGAGGTGGCGTTGTTCCGGTTGGTGGAGTCGTTCGGCGTGTTCCCGGACGTGTTGATCGGGCACTCCATCGGCGAGCTGGTGGCGGCGTATGCGGCGGGGGTGTGGTCGCTGCCGGACGCGTGCGCTCTGGTGGCGGCGCGCGGACGGTTGATGGGTGCGCTGCCGGAGGACGGCGCCATGCTGGCGGTGTCCCTTCCGGAAACCGATGCCTTGCCACTGCTCACCGGCTTCGGGGATCGCGCCTCGATCGCCGCGGTGAACGGACCGGAGGCGGTGGTGCTCTCCGGTGACGAGGACGCGATCGGCGAACTGGAACGGACCATCGCGGCGCAGGGGCACAAGACGACGCGACTGAAGGTGAGCCACGCGTTCCACTCCGCGCGGATGGAACCCGCGCTGGCCGCGTTCCGCGCCGTCGCCGGAGAACTGACCTACCGGCAACCGTTGGTGCCGATCGTGTCGAATGTGACCGGGGCCGTGGGGGATACCTTCACCGACCCGGAGTACTGGGTCGGGCAGATCCGCGCCGCGGTCCGGTTCGCGCCCGGTATCCGGGCGTTGGCCGACACCGGCGCGCGCCGGTTCCTCGAGATAGGTCCGGACGCCGTGCTCACGGCCATGACCCGCGGCTGCCTCGGGGACGAGGCCGCGAACGGATGGCTGACCGCCGCCGCGAGCCGCCGCGTGGGTGCGGAAGCGCGGCACTTCGTGACCTTCCTGGCCCGCGCGCACGTCGCCGGGCTGGCGGTGGACTGGCAACCGCTGTGGGAGGGCAGCGCGGCGCGCCGAGTTTCGTTGCCGACGTACGCGTTCGATCATCAGCGGTATTGGCTCACCGCCACCGAACACACCCCCGACGTGCGGTCCTCCGGTCTGGACGAGGTCGACCATCCGCTGCTCGGCGCCGCCGTCTGGCTGCCGGACTCCCGCGGTGTGGTGGCGACCGGCCGTCTGTCGCTGGCGAGCCATCCGTGGCTGGCCGACCACATGATCGGCGGAACCGTGCTGTTGCCGGGGACGGCCTTCGCCGAGCTGGCGCTGTACCTCGGCGCGATGACCGGCAATCCGCGCCTGGCCGAGCTCGTGGTGACGGCGCCCCTGGCGGTCCCGGCCGACGGCTCGGTCGAATTGCGGGTGCTGGCGGACGGCCCCGACGACACCGGCGCGCGTGCGGTGTCGGTGTATTCGCGTCCGCATCGCGTCGGCACGCCGGAACAGGCGGAATGGATCCGGCACGCCACCGGATCCCTTGTCCCGCAGACGACGCCGGCCGAGACGACCCCCATGACGGAACCCTGGCCGCCGGCCGGGGCGCTGCCGGTGGACGTCAGCGATATGTACACCGAGTTCGCCGACCGCGGCTACGGGCACGGGCCGTTGTTCCAGGGGCTGACCGCACTGTGGCGGCGCGGCGACGAGGTCTTCGCGGAGGTGCGCCTGCCCGGACAAGAGCATTCGGCGGCCGACCGATTCGGGCTGCATCCGGCGTTGCTGGATGCGGCGCTGCACGCGATCCGGTTCACCGGGCTCACCGGGGAGCCCGCCGCGGACGAGATCTACGTCCCCTACTCGTGGGAGGACGTGGACCTGCACGCCGTGGGTGCGGGCGCGGCGCGGGTACGGTTGGCCGCGGCCGAGCCCCGATCCGGGGACCGGGACAACCAGCCGATCGCGGTGACGCTCACCGACGCGCACGGAGAGCAGATCTTCCGGGTCGCGGCGTTGACCATGCGCCCGATCCCGATCGACGCGCTGCGGACCGCCGGCGCCGCCCGCACCGGGCACGACCCGTATCGGCTCCGGTGGGTGCCCGCGCCGGCCGGGGAGCGCGCCGGACTCGTCGTGGATGAGGACTGGGCGTTTGTCGGCGACGACGAGATCGTGCGCGTAGACGGAGGTTCCGTCGCGGTGCTCCGGATCGAGGACACACCGGCGGACAGCGATGTGCCCGATGTGCTGCGCACCCGGCTCACCGATACGGCGCAAGGGATCACCGAACTCCTGACCCGCCACAACCGTGTCGTCGTCGTCACCCGCGGAGCGGTCGCCGTGACACCCACAGCACCGGTGGACCTCGCCGGAGCGGCGGTGTGGGGGCTGCTGCGCAGCGGACAGCACGAGAACCCGGGCCGGATCCTCCTCGTCGACGTGGCGGCCTGGGCGGGGTACCGCCGTGCCGTCGCGACGCTGCTGGCCATGGCCGACGAATCCCAGGCGGCCGTGCGTGACGGTGCCGTGTACGTGCCCCGGTTGAGCCGGAGCGCGGCCGGCGAGCACGGAAGGCCCGCTCCTCGACCGAATCCCGACGGCACGGTGCTGATCACCGGCGGCACCGGAAGCCTCGGCGGGCTCACGGCCCGGCATCTGGTCGCCGCGCACGGTGTGCGCAGGGTGCTGCTGGCGAGCAGGCGCGGCCCGGACGCGCCGGGCGCCGCGGAACTGGCGGCGGAACTGGCCGGACTGGGCGCGCACGTGCAGGTGGTGGCCTGTGATGTGAGCGACCGGGCGGCGGTCGACCGGCTGCTGTCGACCATCGCGCCGGAACATCCGCTGACCGCCGTCGTGCACACCGCGGGAACACTCGCCGATGGACTCCTGGCCGACCTCACCCCGGCGCGCCTCGCCGCCGTGCTCCGGCCCAAGGCGGACGCGGCCTGGTACCTGCACGAAGCCACCGCCGATCTCGAGTTGTCGATGTTCGTGCTGTTCTCCTCGTTCGCGGGCACGATCGGCAGCCCGGGACAGGCCAACTACGCGGCGGCGAACGCCTTCCTCGACGCGCTCGCGCAGCACCGGCACCACCGCGGACTGCCCGCCACCTCGCTCGCGTGGGGACCGTGGCGCGCGGAGAGCGGAATGACGAGCACCCTCACCGGCACCGACATCGCGCGGATGCGCCGCGAGGGTCTGATGCCACTCGACGACGACTACGGAATGTCCTTGCTGGACAGCGCCATAGCCGGAGGCGAGCCGACCGGTGTCGGCGCGCGTCTGGATCCCGCGGTGCTGAACGCCCTCGCCGCGGCGGGCGCGTTGCCCAGGATGCTCGGCGCCCTGGTCACCGCGGCGCCGCGCCGGGCGGGCGGAGCGCGGTCGCTGGCACGGCAACTGGCCGCGACCGCCGAAGCGGAGCGCCCCGGCGTGGTGCTCGCCGCCGTGCGCGAGCACATCGCGGCGAGCCTCGGCCACACCTCGGGCGAGGCGATCGATCCACGGGCTCCGTTCACGGAGCTGGGATTCGACTCTCTGGCGGGCATCGAGTTCCGCAATCGCTTGGCCGAGACCACCGGGCTGACGCTGCCGTCGACCCTCGTCTTCGACCATCCCACCGGCGAGGCCCTGGCGGCGTACCTGGTTTCCCGGATCCCGGAGATGGCGCCCGCGGACGTGACCACCGACGCGCCCGCGGCCGTAGTGCCCGTGGAAACCGGGGCGAGGGGCGCGCTCACCGAACTGGTGCTGGCCGCGCACCGGCGCGGCCGGGTCGGCGCGGCGATACCGATGCTGCTGGAGAGCGCGGAACTCGTGGACACCTTCACCGATGTGGCCGGCACGGCGCCGATTCCGCTGAGCAGGGGGACCGGACGGGCGACCCTGCTCTGTGTCCCGTCGTTCGTGGTCGGCACCGGACCGCACCAGTTCGCCCGGCTGGCCAGGGAACTCGGTGCCGACCGGACGATCGCGGCGCTGCGCCTGCCCGGCACGCAGCCGGGCGAGGCGCTGCCCGAATCCTGGGAGGTGCTGCTGGATCACCTGGCGGCGGCGGTGCGCAACCGCGGTGACGAGCGGCCGGTCGTGCTCCTCGGCTATTCGGCAGGCGGCGCGATCGCGCACGCGCTCGCGCATCGGCTGGAGCGGGACGGGCGCGGCCCGGCCGCGGTGATCCTGCTGGACACGTATTCACCCGACGATCCGGAGCAGAACCGCCGGGTGTTGCTGAGCGCGATCGGCTCGGTGCTCGACCTCGGACACGAGGTCACCGAGATCGGGGATCACGGCCTGGTCGCCATGGCGAAATACGCGCGGCTGTTCGAGCAACGCCTGCCGCTGCCGATCACCGCGCCGACGTTCGACCTGCGGGCCGCGACGCCGCTGCCGGGGCTGGACCTCGCCGAGCCGGTGCCGGCCTGGCTGCACACCGGCGAGACGGTCGAGCTCGACGCCGACCATTTCTCGATCATCGGCGCGGCCACCTCGGCCGTCGCGGCCGAGATACGGCGCTGGCTGGGCGAACTCGATGAAACGGAGCCGGCGCTCGCGCGCTCGGCGGCAGGCAGTGACGGTGCTCCGCGGTGACCGCCGGGCGGGCGTGACACGTGGCATCGAAGAGGCGAGACAGAGGAAATCCCATGGTCGAAGCAGCGAGTGACATCGCTATCGTCGGAATGTCGTGCCGGATGCCGGGCGCCTCCGACCTGGAGAAGTTCTGGCGATTGCTGCGCGAGGGCCGCGATGCCGTCGGGCCCGCGCCCGCCGACCGGCCCGGTGTCGAGGAGACCGCGGGATTCCTCGACTCGGCTACGGAATACGACGCCGGATTCTTCGGTGTCCCGCCGAACGAGGCGAACGTTCTCGACCCGCATCAGCTGCTCGGGCTCGAACTCAGCTGGGAGGCGTGGGAGGACGCCGGTCTCGGTCCCGGGACGGGCTCGCGGGCGGGCGTGTTCCTGGGTTGCACCGGCACCGATTTCGCCGAAATCGTGGCGACCCAGGGCATACCCGGCATCGGCAGGCACTCGCTGTGGGCCGTCGGGCGAGGAGTCACCGCCAACCGGATCTCGAACTACTACGGGTTCACCGGGCCGAGCATGGTCGTCGACAGCGGACAGTCCTCCTCCTTGGTCGCGGTGCACCTGGCCTGCGCGGCGATCCGCGACGGCGAGTGCGACGTGGCCGTGGCGGGCGGGCTGAATCTCATCCTGTCCCCGTTGAGCGGCGAACGATACGAACAGTTCGGCGCGCATTCGGCGACGGGGCGATGCCACACCTTCGACGACCGGGCCGACGGTACGGTCCGCGGCGAGGGCGGCGGCATGATCGTGCTCGAGCCGGTGGAGCGAGCGATCGCCGCGGGACACCGGATCTACGCCGTGATCCGTGGCAGCGCCGTCAACAACGGCAACGAACGGCAGGTGCTGAGCGCCCCCAGCGCCGCTGCCCAGGCCGCCGTCATCCGGGCCGCCCTGACGGCGGCCGGGGTCGACGGGCCCTCGGTGCAGTATGTGGAGCTGCACGGCACGGGTACGCCGGCGGGCGACCCGGTGGAGGCGGCGGCGCTCGGTGAAATCTACGGCGCGGGGCGTCCGGCGGGTCAGCCGCTGGCCGTGGGTTCGGTCAAGACCAATATCGGGCATCTCGAAGGCGCCGCGGGAATCGCGGGGTTGATCAAGACCGCACTGTGCCTGCGGCACGGGCAGCTGGCGCCCAGCTTGAACTTCCGCAACCCCAATCCCCGGATCCCGCTGGACGAGCTGGGGCTGCGGGTGCAGACCAGCACGCAGCCGTGGACGAGCGACGCGCGTCGCCGGGCCGGTGTGTCCTCGTTCGGGATGGGCGGAACCAACGCGCACGTGATCCTCGAGGAGGCGCCCGCGGCGGCGGCCGCGGCGGCGACCGCCGAGCCCCGGCCCGCGGTGTGGGTGCTGTCGGCTCGGAGCCGAGAAGCATTGCGGGAGCAGGCCGTTCGTCTGTGCGAGTGGCTGGCGGAGAACCCGGAAGCCGGTACCGCCGACGTGGCGTACTCGCTCGCCCACACCCGGACGCCGCTGGAGTGGCGGGCAGCCGTGGTGGGGTCCGGCGCCGAGCGGATGAGTGCCGGGCTCGCCGCCCTGGCCGAGCGGGCGCCCGATCCGGGCGTCGGCGATCCCGCGGTGGTGTCCGGCCGTGCCGCGTCGCGCCGGGTGGTGTTCGTGTTCCCGGGTCAGGGCAGCCAGTGGGTGGGCATGGGCGCCGGACTGCTGGCGTCCGACGAGGTCTTCGCGGCGTCGATCGCGGAATGCGAGGCGGCGCTCGCGCCGTTCGTGGACTGGTCGCTGACCGAGGTGCTGCGCGGGACGCCGGGAGCGGCCTCGCTGGATCGCGTCGACGTGGTGCAGCCCGTCCTGTTCGCGATGCTGGTATCGCTGGCACGGCGGTGGCAGGCCGCCGGTGTGCGACCGTCCGCCGTGGTGGGGCATTCGCAGGGCGAGATCGCGGCGGCGGTGGTGGCCGGTGGCTTGTCGCTGGAAGACGGGGCGCGCGTGGTGGCCTTGCGTTCGCGCGCGGTGGCGGAACTGCTGGCGGGCTCGGGCGGCATGGCGTCGGTCGGTCTGCCGGGCGAGGCGGTCGCGGACCGGCTGGCGGCCTTCGGCGGCCGGTTGTCGGTGGCGGCGGTGAACGCTCCCGGCCAGACCGTGGTGTCCGGTGCGGCCGACGCGATCGAGCAGTTCCTCGCCGATTGCACGGCCGAAGGGGTCTGGGCGAAACGTATCCCGGTGGACTACGCGTCGCATTCGGCGGCGGTGGAACGCATTCGCGACCGGGTGCTTGCCGACCTGGCCTCGATCCAGCCCAAAACCGGTGCTGTTCCGTTCTTCTCGACGGTGACGGCCGAGTTCGTGGACACCGCCGGACTGGACGCGGCGTACTGGTATCGCGGGTTGCGCGAGCAGGTGCGCTTCGCCGAGTCGATCGAGGCGTTGCTGCGTGCGGAGTTGACCGCGTTCGTGGAGACGAGCCCGCATCCGGTGGTCGCCTCGGCGATCGAACTGGTGGCCGAGGCGCTGGGCGCGGCCGACCGGGTGGCGGTGTGCGGCACATTGCGTCGTGGCCACGGGGGACCCGACGAGTTCGCCGTGGCGTCGGCCCGGGCCTACTGCGCGGGTATCGACGCGGTGGTGGCGGAATTGGCTCCCCCCGCTGCGCGGGTCGACCTTCCGGTCTACGCGTTCCAGCGCAGCCGGTGCTGGACACCGCAGGTCGGCGCGGGCGCCGCGGATCTGCGCCGCGCCGGGCTGCTCGCGCCGGACCATCCGGTACTGAGCGCGGCGGTGCCGGTGGCCGAGCGCGACGAATGGCTGTTCACCGGGCTCCTGGCCCCGGACGACCAGCGCTGGCTGGCGGATCACCTCGTCTTCGGGGCTCCCGCCGTGCCCGCGGCGGTGTGGCTCGAGACCGCGTGGAGCGTGGGCGCTCGGGTGGGCGCTCCGGAGATCGAGGACCTCCGGATCGAGGCGCCGCTCCCGGCGAACCTGCCGTGGGCGATCCAGGTGCGCGTCGCGGCGGCCGACGAGAGCGGGCGGCGGACGTTCACCGTCCACGCCCGGCCCGCCACCGCCGACGCCGCTGCGGACTGGTCTCGGTGCGCGCAGGGCGTGCTGGCCGTCGACCGCGACGAGACCTCCGCCCGGCCGGGCATCGAATGGCCGCCCGCCGGGGCCGAGCGCGTGGCCGCCGAAGAACTGTACGACCGGCTGGCCGGCCGTGGGCTCGGCTACGGCGTGGCGTTCCAGGGAGTCACGGCGTCCTGGCGGCGCGGTCGCGAGGTGTTCGCCGAGGTGTCGCTGGATGAGTCGGTGGGCGATCCGGGCCGGTTCGGCGTCCATCCCGCGCTGCTCGACGCCATGACGCACGCCGCGACGGATCTGCTCGCCGACGACGCAGCCCCTCGGACGCCGATGCCACTGTCCGCCAGGGGCGCTCGGCTGTATCGCGCCGGGGCCGCCGCGGCCCGGGTGCGGGTCGAACTGATCGGTGCGGACACCCTGCGAGTGACGGCCGTGTCCGAGGACGGCGACCCGGTGCTCACGGTCAGCTCGCTGGGAATGCGTATGGTCGAGCGGGTGGCGGAGTCCACGGCGTCCGCGCCCGCTCCGGTGCGCAGGAGGCGTGCCGCCGTGGAAGGCCCGCTGGCGCCGCGGCTGTTCGCCGTGCCGGAGCCGGAACGAGACGCGCTGGTGTGGCGGGTCGTCGCCGAGCAGACCGCCGCGATACTCGGCTACGAGTCGCCCGAGGCCGTTCCCGCCGACCTGCCCTTCACGGCCTTCGGATTCGACTCGCTGAGCGGCGTCCAGTTGCGCGACCGGCTGGCCGCCGCCACCGGGCTGACGCTGCCCGCGACGCTGATGTTCGACCACCCGACGCCCACCGCGGTGGCGCGGCTGGTGCGCGCGCGCCTCGAAGGCGTGGACCCCGCCGCGCCGCGCGCGGTGCGCCGCGGCCGATCCGACGAGCCGATCGCCATCGTCGGGATCGGCTGCCGCTTCCCCGGCGGTGTCGGATCGGCCGAGGACCTGTGGCGTCTCGTCGCTTCCGGAACCGACGCGATCACGCCGTTCCCCGAGGACCGTGGCTGGGACCTGGAGCGGCTGTTCCACCCCGATCCGGACCAGCCGGGCACGGTCTACATCCGGGAAGGCGGCTTCCTCCCCGACGCCGCGGAATTCGACGCCGGGTTCTTCGGGATCGGGCCGCGCGAGGCGGCGGCGATGGATCCGCAGCAGCGGCTGATGCTGGAGGTCGCCTGGGAAGCCCTGGAGGACGCGGGCCTCGATCCCGCCGCGCTCCGCGGTACGGACACCGGCGTGTACGTCGGCGCCTGCGCCTCGGGCTACGCGGAGGGCGTGACCGGGGAGTACGAAGGCTTCCGGCTGACCGGGACCTCGCACAGCGTGATCTCCGGCCGCGTGGCCTACCTCTTCGGCCTGGAAGGCCCCGCCGTCACGGTCGACACCGCGTGCTCCTCGTCCCTGGTCGCGCTGCATCTGGCGTGTCAGGCGCTGCGCCAGGGGGAGACCTCCCTCGCGCTGGCCGGTGGCGTGAGCATCTCGGCGAGTCCGGCGCTGTTCGTCGACTTCGCGCGCCAGCGGGGGTTGGCGGCGGACGCGCGGTGCAAGCCGTTCTCCGCCGCGGCCGACGGCGTGACCTGGTCGGAGGGGGTCGGCGTGCTGGTCGTCGAGCGCCTCGCCGACGCCCGTCGCCTCGGGCACCGGGTCCTGGCGGTCGTGCGCGGCAGCGCGATCAACCAGGACGGCGCGAGCAATGGCCTGACCGCGCCGAACGGTCCGTCGCAGGAGCGGGTGATCGCGGCGGCGCTGGCCGACGCGGGACTGACGCCCACCGAGGTGGACGCGGTGGAGGCGCACGGAACCGGCACCGCGCTGGGCGATCCGATCGAGGCGCAGGCGCTCATCGCGGCCTACGGCGCCGAGCGGGCGCGACCGCTGCGCATCGGATCGGTGAAATCGAATATCGGTCATGCCGTCGCGGCCGCGGGTGTCGGTGGTGTCATCAAGATGGTGCAGGCGTTACGGCACGAAACACTGCCGAAGACTGTGCATCTCGATGCGCCGAGCCCGCATGTGGACTGGTCGGCGGGTTCCGTGCGGCTGCTGAGCGAGGCGGAGCCCTGGCCGGCCGGCGACCGGGTGCGTCGTGCCGGGGTGTCGTCGTTCGGGATGAGCGGGACCAACGCGCACCTCATCCTGGAGGAGGCGCCGCCGTCGATGCTTCCGGCCGCAACCACGGGTGCCGCGGACGATTCCGGTGATCGGAGCGTCCGGACGTGGACCGTGTCGGCGCGCACCCAGGAAGCGCTGCGCGCGCAGGCCGTTCGGCTCACCGAATGGTTGACGGCGCGAGACGACCTGCACGCCGACGATGTGGCACACACCCTACTGCGGCACCGCGCGCAGCTGGAATTCCGCGCCGCGATCGTCGGGCGCGACCTCGACGATCTGCGCTCCGGGCTCGCTGGTCTGGCCGGATCCGCGAGCGCCGACGACGCCGTGGTCACGGGCCGGGCCGCGGCACGCAGGGTGGCGTTCGTATTCCCAGGTCAAGGCAGTCAGTGGCCCGCGATGGGCGCCGAACTGCTCGCCACACACGAGGTTTTCGCGGCGTCGATCGCGGAATGCGAGGCGGCGCTGGCGCCGTTCGTGGACTGGTCGCTGACCGCGGTGCTGCGCGGAGAACCGGGCGCGGCGTCCTTGGACCGGGTGGACGTGGTGCAGCCCGCGCTCTTCGCGGTGCTGGTGTCGCTGGCGCGAGTGTGGCGGGCGAGCGGGGTGGAGCCCGCCGCGGTCGTGGGACATTCGCAGGGTGAGATCGCGGCGGCCGTGGTCGCGGGCGGTCTTTCGCTCGCCGACGGTGCGCGCGTGGTCGCCGTGCGGTCCCGGATCGTGGCCGAAGAACTGGCGGGAGCCGGTGGCATGGCGTCGGTCGGTCTGGCGGTGGACGCGGTCACGAACCGGTTGACCGGGTTCGGGAACCGTTTGTCCGTGGCGGCGGTGAACGGTCCGGCGCAAACCGTGGTCTCGGGGGAGACCTCGGCCATGGACGAATTCCTCGCGGCCTGCGCGGCCGACGGCGTGTGGGCGAAACGGATTCCGGTGGACTACGCGTCGCATTCGGCCGCGGTGGAGGCCATCCGCGATCGGGTACTGGCGGAGCTGGCCGCGGTCGCGCCGCGATCCGGTTCGGTGCCGTTCTTCTCGACGGTGACCGCGCACTATGTCGATACCGCGCTGCTGGACGCCGCCTACTGGTATCGCGGCCTGCGTGAGCCCGTCCGGTTCGCCGAGTCGGTCGACGCGCTGCGGCGAGCGGGTGTGAACGCTTTCATCGAGGTCAGCCCGCACCCGGTCCTCACGGTCGGGATCGAGTTGACGGCGGACGCCGTGGGCGCGTCCGGCCGGGTGGCCGTCCTGGGCACCTTGAAACGCGATCAGGGTGGGCCGCAGCAGCTGTCGCTCGCGCTGGCGCGCGCCCACTGCGCTGGTGTCGACGTCGCGGCGCGGGCATTGGCTCCCGTCGCCACCCGGGTGGACCTGCCGAGGTACGCGTTCGAGCACCGGCGGCACTGGCTGATACCGGGCCGTGCGCCGGATATCCGGCACTCGGGCCTGGACGAGGCGGCGCATCCCATGCTTGCGGCGATGGTGCGTCTGCCGGACGGCGACGAGGCGGTGTTCACCGGCAGGCTGTCGCGTTCGGCGTATCCGTGGCTGTCCGATCACGCGGTCGCGGGCGTGGCCGTGCTGCCCGGAACCGCCTTCGTGGAACTCGTCCTTCATGTCGGCGCGGTGGTCGAGTGCACGCTGCTGTCCGAACTGGTGCTCGAGGCGCCCTTGGTGGTGCCGTCGACAGGAGCCGTCGAACTACGGGTGGTAGCCGGTGCCCCGGACGAGAAGGGCTCACGTTCCGTGTCGGTGTATTCGCGGTCGGACGGGGCGTCTCGCGCCGAGCGCGGTCCGGTCGATCAGAGCGCGGGCGCACCGCAGTGGGTCCGCCACGTCACCGCCACCATCACCGCCGAAGCGGACGCCGTGGCCCCGGCCGTGGCCGTCGCGCCACCGGCCGGTGTGCCCGCCGTGGATATCGCCGGTGCCTACGCGGATCTGGCCGAACGCGGTTACGACTACGGGCCGGTGTTCCAAGGGTTGACCGCGCTGTGGCGTGGTGACGGCGAAGTCTTCGCCGAAGTGACCCTGCCCGAGCCCGGCCGCGCCGGGGTCGCCGGATTCGGGGTGCACCCTGCTCTGCTGGACGCGGCACTGCATCCGATCCTGCTGGGCGGACTCATATCCGACGTGCCGGAAGGGACGGTCGCGGTCCCGTTCTCCTGGGAGAACGTCAAGTTGTCCGCGACCGGAGCGACCACGCTGCGGGTCCACGCGACCGTATCCGGCGCCGCCGCCGCAGCCAGGCGGATCGCGGTCACGCTCACCGATGCATCGGGTCTGCCGGTGGCCGAGGTGGGCGCGTTGACCATGCGTCCGATTCCGGTCCAGGCACTCGGACGGTCCCGGCCGCCCGGCGAGGGGCTCGGCTATCGCGTGGAGTGGGTCGCCTTGCCCGAGATGGACGCGATCGCGGACACCGGAGTCTGGAGCGAAGGCGAGGACGGCGACACCGTGCGTCTCGCGGGCCGGGCGGCGACGGTGATCCGGCTCGACGAGGACGCCGACCGCGCTGTGCCGGAATCGGCGCGGGATGTGGTGACCGCGCTGACCACCCGGATTCAGCGACTGCTGGATGGGGAAGACACCATCGTCGTGGTCACCCGCCGGGCCGTGGCGGCGCATCCCGGCGAGCCGGTCGATCTGTCCGCGGGAGCGGCGTGGGGGTTGCTGCGCAGCGTTCAGCGCGAGCATCCGGACCGGATCCTCCTCGTCGACGTCGACGACTGGGCAGGTTACCGGCACGACGTCGCCCTCGCGATCACCACGACCTCCGAACCGCAGTTCGCCGTCCGCCGTGGCGTTGCGCATGTTCCGCGCCTGCACCGAGCCGCAGGAGATGTCGGTAACGCGAGTGTGGCGACGCGGGCACCGGCGTGGGCGCTGACCCACCACGGCAAGGGCACCTTGTCCGGCGACAACCTGACGTTGGTCGAGACGCCGGAGGCGTTGCGGGCACTCGGCCCCGGCGAGATCCGGGTGGCGGTGCGGGCGGTCGGTCTCAACTTCCGCGACGCCCTCATCGCCTTGGGGATGTACCCCGACTCCGACGCTGTGTTGGGTGTGGAGGGTGCGGGTGTGGTCGTGGAGGTGGGTTCGGAAGTGACGGAACTCGCGCCTGGTGATCGTGTTTTCGGGTTTTTGACGGGTGTGGGGTCGTTGGTGGTGGTTGATTCGCGGTTGGTGGTGGGGATGCCTGCGGGGTGGTCGTTCGCGGAGGCGGCGGCGGTGCCTGCGGTGTTCGCGACGGCGTTTTTCGGGTTGGTGGATGTGGCGGGGGTGCGTGCTGGGGAGAGGGTGTTGGTGCATGCGGCGACGGGTGGTGTGGGGTTGGCGGCGGTGCAGGTGGGGCGTTGGTTGGGTGCGCGGTTGTTGGTGACGGCGAGCCGGTCGAAGTGGGGTGTGTTGCGGGGTTTGGGTTTTGGTGATGAGGAAATCGGTGATTCGCGGTCGTTGGAGTTCGAGGGGAAGTTCGGTGCGCTGACCGGTGGTGTGGATGTGGTGCTGGATTCGTTGGCGGGTGAGTTCGTTGACGCGTCGTTGCGGTTGCTGGGGCCTGGCGGGCGGTTCGTCGAGATGGGGTTGCTGGATCGGCGTGACCCCGAGCGAGTAGCCGCCGAACACCCCGGCGTGCGGTACGAGAGTTTCGTCCTGCTGGATGTGGCGCCGGAACGGCTGCGGGAGATCCTGACCACGGTCGTGGAGCTGTTCGAGGCCGGAACCCTGACGCCGTCCCCGCTCACCGCATGGGATCTGCGGCAGGCGCCGGAGGCGTTGCGGCTGATGAGTCAGGGTCGGCATATCGGCAAGAACGTGCTCACCGTGCCGAGGCCGTTGCGGCCGGAGGGCACGGTGTTGATCACCGGTGGTACCGGTGGTTTGGGTGCGTTGGCGGCGCGGCACCTGGTCTCGGAGTACGGGGTGCGCAGGTTGGTGCTGGCCAGCAGACGCGGCCCGGACACACCCGGTGCGACCGAACTGCGTGACGAACTCGTGGCCTCGGATGCGCACGTGGACGTGGTCGCCTGTGACGCGGCGGACCGGGACGCCCTCGCGGCGACGCTCGCGGCCATCCCCTCCGAGCATCCCCTGACCGGCGTCGTCCACGCCGCGGGCGTGCTGGCGGATGGCCTGTTCACCGACCTGACGGCGGAGCGGATCGTGGAGGTGTTGCGGCCGAAGGTGGACGCGGCGTGGAATCTGCATTCGGCGACGCGGGACATGGATCTGTCGATGTTCGTGTTGTATTCGTCGATCGCGGGTGTGATCGGCAATGCGGGGCAGGCGAATTACGCGGCGGCGAACGTCTTCCTCGACGCCTTGGCCCAGCACCGGCATGTGCAAGGTCTGCCCGCGACCTCGATCGCCTGGGGACTGTGGGGTCGCAGCACCGGCATGACGGGTGCGCTCGGTGACGCCGACATCGCCCGGTTGCGGCGGGAGGGTTTCCCGCCGCTGGGCGAGGAAGAGGGGATGGCCCTGTTCGACGGCGCACTCGCGAGCGGCGCGTCCGGGTTCGTGGCCGTCCGCGTCGACCGCGACGCCTTGGCCGAAACGAAACCTCGCGCACTGACCCGCGATCTGGCGCGTCCGTCCCGCCGCCGCGTCGCCGATGACGTGGCGCAACGCCCGGAATTGGCCGCGCGGCTGGCGGGTCGCTCGGCTGCCGAGCAGGACCGCGTCGTGCTCGAACTCATCCGCGCCCAAGCCGCGGCGGTATTGGGGCACACCGGCGCGGAGTCGATCCCGGCGGACACACCGTTCCGCGAGATCGGATTCGACTCACTCGGTGTCATGGAATTCCGCAACAGGCTGTCCGAAGTCACCGGTCTCCAGTTGCCGTCGACACTGGTCTTCGACCACCCGACCGCCGCCGCGATGGCGAAGCTGGTGCGCTCCCTGGCGATGCCCGGCGACGCGCCCGAACCCGCCGAGCAGGCGCCGCGCAGCCGCCCGGTCGACGAACCGATCGCCATCGTGGGCATGAGCTGCCGCTTCCCCGGCGGAGTCACCTCACCGGAGAGCCTCTGGGAATTGCTGGCCGCGGGCACGGACGCCAGCGGCGATTTCCCCGCCGACCGCGGCTGGGATCTCGCGCGACTGTTCGACGCGGATCCCGACAAACCGGGTACCTCCTACACCCGGCGCGGCGGCTTCCTCCCCGACGCGGGCGATTTCGATGCCGCATTCTTCGGCATCGGTCCCCGGGAGGCGTCCGCCATGGATCCCCAGCAGCGCCTGCTGCTGGAAGCGACCTGGGAAGCACTGGAGGACGCCGGGATCGACCCGGCCGCGTTGCGCGGCAGCGATACCGGCGTGTTCGCCGGAGCGTGCTCGTCCGGCTACGGCGACCGGATCACCGGAGACCTGGAGGGCTACCGTCTCACCGGCACCACGCACAGCGTGATCTCCGGCCGGGTCGCCTACGTCTTCGGTTTCGAGGGTCCCGCCGTCACCGTGGACACCGCGTGCTCGTCGTCGCTGGTCGCCCTGCATCAGGCCACCCGCGCGCTGCGCGACGGAGAGACCTCGCTGGCACTGGCGAGCGGTGTGACGGTCGCGGCGGAGCCGTATCTCTACGTCGACTTCGCCCGTCAGCGCGGCCTGGCGCCCGACGGACGCTGCAAATCGTTCGCCGCCGCCGCCGACGGCGTCGGTTTCGCCGAGGGCGTCGGGGTGCTCGTGCTCGAACGGCTGTCCGACGCCCAGCGCCTCGGGCACCCTGTTCTCGCTCTCGTGCGCGGTAGCGCGGTCAACCAGGACGGCGCGAGCAATGGCTTGACCGCGCCGAACGGTCCGTCCCAGGAGCGGGTGATCGCGGCGGCGCTGGCCGACGCGGGGCTCACACCCGCGGACGTGGACGCGGTGGAGGCGCACGGCACCGGTACGACGCTGGGCGATCCGATCGAGGCCACGGCCCTGATCAATGCCTACGGGCGCGACCGCGCCGGTCGCCCGCTGTTCATCGGGTCGGTCAAATCCAATCTCGGCCACACCATCGCCGCCGCGGGTGTCGGTGGCGTGATCAAGATGGTGCAGGCGCTGCGGCACGAAACCCTGCCGAAGACACTGCACGCGGACGAGCCGAGCCCGCACGTGGACTGGTCGGCGGGCGACGTGCGGTTGCTGACCGAGCCGGAGCCCTGGCCCGCCGGTGACCGGGTGAGTCGCGCCGGCGTCTCGTCGTTCGGTGTCAGCGGCACCAACGCCCACGCCATCCTGGAGGAGGCGCCCGCGCCGGCGCCGGTCGTGCCCGCGCCCGGGCCGCGCCTCGAGACGGTCGTGCCCTGGCTGGTGTCGGCCGGCTCCGAGTCAGGTCTGCGGGCGCAGGCCGAGCGGCTACGGCAGTGGTCGATCCACCATCCCGACGCCGCCCCTTGGGATACCGCCCATGCGCTGATCACCTCCCGCGCACAGCTGCCGTGGCGTGGCGTCGTCGTCGGACATGACCGGGACGAATTGCTCTCGGGGCTGGCGGAATTGGCCGCCGGTGCCCCGGGCGCGATCGCGGCGAAGGCGAACACGACCGGCCGCACCGCGTTCCTGTTCACCGGTCAGGGCGCGCAGCGCGCCGGGATGGGCGCCGGTCTGTACGCGGCGTTCGGTGTGTTCGCCACGGCCTTCGACGAACTGTGCGCCCACATCGACCCGCTGCTCGGCCGGTCGCTGCGGGAGCTGGTCTTCGACCCGGACGGCGGCGGGCTGCTGGATCGGACCGAGTTCACCCAGCCCGCGTTGTTCGCGTTCGAGGTGGCGCTGTTCCGGCTGCTGGAATCGTTCGGCGTCGTTCCGGATGTGCTCATCGGACATTCGATCGGCGAACTGACCGCCGCCTACCTCGCCGGAGTGTGGTCGCTGCCGGATGCGTGCGCGCTGGTGGTGGCGCGCGGGCGGTTGATGGGCGCACTGCCCGGCGACGGCGCGATGCTGGCCGCGGCGATGCCCGAGGACCGGGCGGTCGACGTGCTCGGCGAGTTCGCGGACCGGGTTTCGATCGCCGCGGTGAACGGGCCGGAGTCGGTGGTGTTCTCCGGCGCGGCCCCCGCGATCGACGCGATCGCCGGTCGGCTGGCCACGGCGAATGTGCGGACCTCGCGGCTGCGGGTGAGCCATGCGTTCCATTCGGCGGCGATGGATCCGATGCTCGGCGAATTCCGCGGCGTGGCAGAAGGTTTGACCTACCACCGGCCGTCCGTCCCGATCGTGTCGAATGTGTCGGGCGCTCTGGTCGACGCCGAAGTGACCGACCCGGACTACTGGGTGGCCCAGGTACGCGGGTGTGTCCGGTTCGCGCCCGGTATCGCGACCCTGATCGACGACGGCGTCCGGCGATTCCTGGAGGTCGGCCCGGATGCCGTGCTGGCGGCGATGGTCCGGCAGTGTCTGGCCGAAATGCCCGCGGCCGAAGGGGAGTCGATCGTGGTCGCGGCCGCTCGGCGCTCGACCGACGAGCCGGATCGGTTCGTGACCGCGCTGGCGCAGTCCGCCGCCGGAGGTGTGCCGGTGGACTGGACGCCGTTGTTCGCGGGCCGTGCGAGCGCGCGGGTAGCGTTGCCCACGTACGCGTTCGAGCGTCGGCGGTACTGGTTGCCGTCGGTCCGGGTGGCGGACGTCGCGCACTCGGGTCTGGACGACGCGGGTCATCCATTGCTGGGCGCCCTGGTGCGGTTGCCGGATTCGCCGGATGTGGTGTTCACCGGGCGATTGTCCACAGCGGATCATCCGTGGCTGGCCGATCACGCGGTCGGCGGGGCGGTCGTGTTCCCGGGCGCCGCTTTCGTCGAACTCGTCCTGCACGCCGGTACGGTTCTGGCCTGTCCAGCGGTGTCGGAGCTGGTGATCGAAGCGCCCCTGCCGGTGCCCGCGACGGGTGCGGTCGAGCTGCGGGTGGTCGCCGGCGGGACGGAGGAATCCGGTGCACGGGCGGTCACGGTGTATTCGCGGTCGCGTGACCGCCAGGAGCCCGATGCCGACGCTCCATGGGTGCGTCACGTGACTGCGACGGTGACCGCGCGGGCGGATGGCCCGTCGGCCCCGACGGCGGCGAGCTGGCCGCCGGCCGGTGCGACCGCACGGGAACTGACGAGCGCCTACGCGGATCTGGAGGAACTCGGCTACGAGTACGGCCCGGCCTTCCGGGGGCTGACCGCGCTGTGGCGCGGCGACGGCGAAGTCTTCGCCGAGGTCGTCCTGCCCGAGTCCGCTCGCGCCCAGGCCGGCGGGTACGGCCTGCATCCGGCGCTGCTGGACGCGGCGCTGCACTCCGTCCTGGTCGGGGGGCTGGCGCCCGAGCCGGTGGCCGGTGCGGTGACTGTGCCGTTCTCCTGGGAAGACATCGGAGTGCATGCGGCCGGAGCCACCACGGTGCGGGTCCATGCCGCCGTGTCCGGCGCGGCGGCGGGAGAAACCCGGATCGCGGTGACCCTCACCGACACTTCGGGACGGCCGGTGGCCGAGATCGGGGCGTTGAGCCTGCGCAGTCTCGCGACCGGCGCGTTCGCCTCGGCGCGGCACCGCACGGTCGGCTACGGACTCGACTGGACGGCGCTGCCCGCAGTCGAAGCGAGCGCCACCGGGATCTGGGACGTCGCCGGTGACCTCGAAACCGTGCACGTCGCGGGCCGGGACGTGACGGTGGCCCGGGTCGAAACCGCCGTCGACGGGGTGGCGGTGCCCGTGACCGTGCGCGCGGTGGTGACCGCGACGGCTACGCGCGTGCGGGAGTTGCTGGAACGGGACGGCCGTGTTGTCGTGGTGACCCGGCGGGCGGTGGCGATCCACACCGGAGAGCCCGTGGATCCGGCGGCGGCCGCGGCGTGGGGGTTGTTGCGCACCGCCCAGAGCGAACACCCGGACCGGCTCGTCCTCGTCGACGTCGACGAGTGGGATCACCTGCGGCGCAGCGTCGTATCGGCGCTGACGCTGGAGGTCGAACCGCAACTCGCCGTCCGCGGCGGCGTCCCGCACGCACCGCGACTGCACCGTGCCGGGCACACGGGCCTGCGCGGCGCGGAGCTACTGCGCGCCGCCGGGTCCGCCGACCACCGCGAATGGGGACTGGCGCCGATCGGGAAAGGCACGCTCAGCGCGGACAACTTCGAGCTGCGTGAACTTCCGGCCGCCTGGGCGCCACTGGCTCCGGGGCAGGTGCGGGTGCGCACGATGGCGGTCGGCCTGAACTTCCGGGACGTGCTCGTCGCGCTCGGCACCTACCCCGACCCGGACGCCGTGCTGGGCGTCGAGGGTGCGGGTGTGGTGGTCGAGGTGGGTTCGGAAGTGACCGAACTCGCGCCCGGTGATCGTGTTTTCGGGTTCTTGACGGGTGTGGGGTCGTTGGTGGTGGTTGATTCCCGGTCGGTGGTGCCGATTCCCGCGGGGTGGTCGTTCGCGGAGGCGGCGGCGGTGCCTGCGGTGTTCGCGACGGCGTTCTACGGGTTGGTCGATGTGGCCGGGGTACGTGCCGGGGAGACGGTGTTGGTGCATGCGGCGACGGGTGGTGTGGGGTTGGCGGCGGTGCAGGTGGGGCGTTGGTTGGGTGCGCGGTTGTTGGTGACGGCGAGCCGGTCGAAGTGGGGTGTGTTGCGGGGTTTGGGTTTTGGTGATGAGGAAATCGGTGATTCGCGGTCGTTGGAGTTCGAGGGGAAGTTCGGTGCGCTGACCGGTGGTGTGGATGTGGTGCTGGATTCGTTGGCGGGGGAGTTCGTTGACGCGTCGTTGCGGCTGCTGGGGCCTGGTGGCCGGTTCGTCGAGATGGGGATGCTGGATCGGCGCGACCCCGCCCAGGTAGCCGCCGCATACCCCGGGGTCACCTACAGCGGTTTCATGCTCATGGACGTGGACCCCGACCGGCTCCACGAAATCTTGACCCGCATAGTCGACCTCTTCGAGGCGGGTGTGCTCACCGCGTCTCCACTGACCGCCTGGGACATGCGGGATCTCCCTGAGGCGTTGCGCTTCATGAGTCAGGCTCGGCATATCGGCAAGAACGTGCTCACCGTGCCGAGGCCGTTGCGGCCGGAGGGCACGGTGTTGATCACCGGTGGTACCGGTGGTTTGGGTGCGTTGGCGGCGCGGCACCTGGTCTCCGAGTACGGGGTGCGCAGGCTGGTGCTGGCCAGCAGACGCGGCCCGGACACACCCGGTGCCGCGGAGTTGCGCGACGAGTTCGTCGCCCTCGGCGCCCACGTGGACGTGGTCGCTTGTGATGCGGCGGACAGGGAGTCGCTGGACGCGGTACTGGCGGCGATCCCGCCGGAGCATCCGTTGACCGGCGTCGTGCACGCCGCCGGGGTGCTGGCCGACGCGCTCCTGGAGAACCTGACGGCGGAGCGGATCGCGGAGGTGTTGCGGCCGAAGGTGGACGCGGCGTGGAATCTGCATTCGGCGACGCGGGACATGGATCTGTCGATGTTCGTGTTGTATTCGTCGATCGCGGGTGTGATCGGCAATGCCGGACAGGCGAATTACGCGGCGGCGAATATGTTCCTCGACGCCCTGGCGCAGCACCGGCACGTGCACGGCCTACCAGCGACCTCGATCGCCTGGGGCCCGTGGCAGGCGGACACCGGCATGACGCGAGCGCTCGGCGACGCCGACTTCGCCCGGTTGCGGCGGGAGGGTTTCCCGCCGCTGGGCGAGGAAGAGGGGATGGCTCTGTTCGACGCCGCACTGGCCGACGGTAGAGCGGCGTTCGTCGCGGCCCGGGTCGTGCTCACGGAGATCGCCGATCACGACCCGCGTCCGATCATGCGCGACCTGCTGGGACCCACCCCGCGCCGAGCCGAGACCAGGGGGAGCGCATCGCCGGAACCGGTGCACCGCCTGGCGGGCCTGCCGACCGCCGAGCAGGATCGCGTCGTCCTCGATCTGGTTCGCGGCGAGGCCGCGGCCGTGCTCGGAAGCGACATCGAGTCGATCCCCGCCGACAAACCTTTCACCGATATCGGATTCGACTCACTCGGTGTCATGGAATTCCGCAACCGGTTGAAATCGGCCGCCGGCGTCCCGGTGCCCGCGACAGCGATGTTCGACTACCCGACTCCGCGGGAACTGGCCGGCTACCTGCGTCAGGAGATCGCTCCGATCGAGGACCCCGCGAAACGGATCGCCGCCGACGTCGAAGCGCTGGGCCGCAGCGTCGCCTCCGCCGATCTGTCGGCCGCCGACCGGTCGTCGCTGGCGACCACCTTGTCCGCCCTGCTGCGTGAGCTCGAAGGCAGGGACGCCGGTGCCGTCGATCCGGGCGGCGACGCCGACCACCTCGACACCGCGGACGATCACGAACTCTTCGAGTTCATCGACAACCTCAGCTGAACGCGCACGATCAGGAGCCCCACCGATGGCCGACACCGACGAGCTACGCCGCTATCTGAAGAAGACCGCGAAAGAACTCTACGAGACCAAACAACACCTGCGCGAACTCACCGATCGGACGCGGGAGCCCATCGCCATCGTCGGGATGGCCTGCCGATACCCCGGCGGCGTCCGGTCCGCCGAGGACCTGTGGCGCATCGCCGCCGAGGGCGTGGACGCCGTCGGCGGGTATCCCTCCGACCGCGGCTGGGACCTCGAGCGATTGTTCGATCCCGATCCGGACGTCCCCGGGACGGTCTACACGCGGGAAGGCGGTTTCCTCGACAGTGTGGCCGATTTCGACGCGGGCTTCTTCGGCATCAGCCCGCGCGAGGCCGCCGCGATGGACCCGCAGCAGCGCCTGATGCTCGAGGCGGCCTGGGAGGCCCTGGAAGACGCCGGCATCGACCCGCTGTCGCTGCGCGGGAGCGACACCGGCGTGTTCGCCGGGGTGGCCCACCAGAACTACGGGCCCCGCGTCGGCTCCCCGGATATCACGGCCGAAACGGAAGGCCATGCCTATCTGGGTGTTTCCAGCAGTGTGCTGTCGGGCCGGATCGCTTACACCCTCGGGCTGGAGGGTCCGGCCGTCTCGATCGACACGGCATGCTCCTCGTCGCTGGTCGCCCTGCATCTCGCGTGCCGGGCGCTGCGCAACGGCGACGCCACCCTCGCGCTGGCGGGCGGGGTCACCGTGATGTCGGATCCGTCGCTGCTCATCGCGTTCGCGCGGCAGCGCGCCCTCTCGCCCGACGGCCGGTGCCGGGCATTCGCGGCGGCGGCGGACGGAACCGGCTTCTCCGAGGGACTCGGCGTGCTGGTGCTCGAACGGCTCTCCGACGCACGGCGGCTCGGGCACACCGTGCTGGCGGTCGTCCGCGGCAGCGCGATCAACCAGGACGGCGCGAGCAACGGGCTGACCGCGCCGAACGGACGGTCGCAGGAAGCCGTGATCGGGCAGGCGTTGCGCGACGCGGGCTTGGCGCCCGCCGACGTCGACGTGGTGGAAGCGCACGGTACGGGCACGATGCTGGGCGACCCGATCGAGGCCCGCGCCCTGATCGCCGCCTACGGCGCTCGGGAACCCGAGGCGCCTTTGCGGCTGGGATCGCTGAAATCCAACATCGGTCACACCTCGGCCGCGGCGGGCGTCGGGGGCGTGATCAAGATGGTGCAGGCCATGCGGCACGAGATGCTGCCGAAGACCTTGCACATCGACGCGCCCACTCCCCATGTGGACTGGTCGGCGGGCACCGTGCGGCTGCTGCGGGAGAGCGAGCCGTGGCCCACCGGCGCCAGGGTCCGGCGCGCGGGCGTGTCGTCGTTCGGCGCCAGCGGTACCAACGCCCACGTCGTCCTCGAGGAAGCGCCCGCCGATGCGCCCACCGAGACCGAATCCGAGCCCGGTCCTACCGAGCCTGTCGCAGCGAATCATCCTTCGCCGCAGGTGCTCCCGTTGCTGTTGTCCGCGCGTTCTGGCGCCGCACTGCGGGAACAGGCCGACCGCTTGCGGCGCTGGATGACCGACACCCCGGCGGCGGATCCGCGGGATATCGCGCATTCGCTGCTCACCTCCCGTGCCCGGCTGGAATGGCGCGGCGCGGTCGTCGGTCGTGACCGGGACGACCTTCTGGCCGGTTTGGCGGCCCTCGCCGAAGGGCGTTCCACGCCGGGCGTGGTCGAGGGCCGGGCGCGCTCGGGCCGCACGGCGTTCCTGTTCACCGGTCAGGGCGCGCAGCGCGCCGGAATGGGACGGGAACTGTCCGCGGCGTTCCCGGTGTTCGCGGCGGAACTGGACCGGGTGTGCGCCGAATTCGATCCGCTGCTCGGACGTTCGCTGAAAGACCTCCTTTATACCGAGTCGCCGGACGGCGACAGCGCGCCCGGACCGCTGGATCGGACCGAGTTCACCCAGCCCGCGCTGTTCGCGTTCGAAGTGGCGCTGTACCGGCTCGTCGAGTCCTTCGGTCTGACACCGGACGTGCTGCTGGGCCATTCCATCGGTGAACTGGCGGCGGCGTATGTCGCCGGAGTGTGGTCGCTGCCGGACGCGTGTGCGCTGGTGGCGGCGCGGGGCCGGCTGATGGGCGGCCTGCCCGCGGGCGGCGCGATGCTGGCGGTGGCGGTCCCGGAAGAAGAGGCGTCGGCCGCGCTCGACGGGTACCACGGCCGGGTCTCCGTGGCCGCGGTGAACGGCCCGTCGTCGGTGGTGCTGTCCGGTGACGCCGACGCTGTCGCCGAGATCGAGGGGCTCTTCGCCGAGCGAGGTCGCCGGACGAACCGGCTGCGCGTCAGCCACGCCTTCCATTCGGCGCGGATGGAACCGATGCTGTCGGAGTTCCGGGCCGTGGCTTCCGGCGTCACCTACCGGCGGCCGACGATCCCGATCGTCTCGAATGTCTCGGGCGCACCGGCAGGCGACGAGCTGACCGATCCCGAGTACTGGGTCCGTCAGGTGCGGTCGGCGGTGCGGTTCGCACCGGGCATCCGGGCACTGGCCGCGAGTGGGGTGGTGCGATTCCTGGAGGTCGGTCCCGACGCGGTGCTGACCGCGATGACCCGGGAATGTCTCGCCGAACAACCCGATGTCGAGGCCCGCTGCACGGTGGTCGCCGCCGTGCGGCGTGGCGCGGACGAGGCCGGGCAGCTCACCGCTTTCCTGGCCGCCGCGCACGCCGCGGGCGCCGAAGTGGACTGGCGCCCGCTGTTCGCCGACACCCGGCCGCGCCGAGTGCCGTTGCCCACCTACGCTTTCCAGCGTCAGCGGTACTGGTTGCCGCCGGCCGACGGGATCGGCGATGTGAGCCGCGCCGGTCTGACCGCGATGGACCACCCGATGCTCGGCGCGGCGCTGGCCCTGGCCGGTACGGACGAGTGGCTGTTCACCGGCCGCCTGTCCACGCTGTCGCAGCCGTGGCTGGCCGACCACACGGTGTTCGGCACGGTGCTGTTGCCGGGCACCGCGTTCGTGGAGTTCGCGCTGGCGGTCGGCGCGCGACTGGACGCCGCGACGGTCGAGGAACTGGTGCTGGAGGCGCCGCTGCGGCTGGACGAGGGAACCGAGGTCGATCTCCAGATCAGCGTCGAATCGCCCGACGACGCGGGACGCAGGCGCTTCGTCATCGCCTCGCGGACGGTCGGCGACCGGACCGCCGGATCCACGCACGCACGTGGTGTGCTCGCGCCCGCCACGGATGGCGCGGGGGCATCCGGCGGTACGGACGGACCGTCCCCGGACGAGGACGCGACGACCGGAGCCGCGCTGTACGACCACCTGGCCGCCCGTGGCCTGGATTACGGACCCGCATTCCAAGGCGTGCACCGGTTGTGGCGCCGCGACGACTCCGTCCTGGCCGACGTGCGCCTCGGCGAGACGACCCCGGACGCCTCGCGTTTCGGTGTGCACCCCGCACTGCTGGATGCCGCACTGCACGCCGCGGTCGATGTATTGGCCGCCGATGCGCCCGCGCACCACGCGCCGCTGCCGTTCTCCTTCACCGGTGTGCGGTTGTATCGCGGTGGCGCGAGCGGGGCACGGGCGCTGATCCGGCCCGTGGGCGCGGACGGAGTGCGGGTCGAGTTGCGCGACGACATGGACGCGTTGCTGCTCACGATCGACGCGCTACAGGCGCGTCCGGTCGACAGTGACGCGGTGCGCGACACGCGCTCGGCCGCACCTCACGGTCTCTACGACGTGCAGTGGGTGGCAGTGGCATCCGGTGCGCCGTCCGGCGCGGTGCGGCTGGCCGCGGTCGGCGGACCGGCGCGATCCGCTTTCGGCGAACACCATCCGGACATGGCCGCGCTGACCGCGGCCGCTGGGACCTCGAACGCCCGGCAGGCCGACGCGGTGGTGTGGTTCGCGGAATCCGAACCCGGGCACACCGAAGGCGCCGAGGCCGACAGGGTACGCCGCAGCGCGAACACCGCGCTGGCGATGGTGCAGTCCTGGTTGCGCCTGCCCGAGTCCGGCGACACCCGGCTGGTCGTGGTGACCCGCAACGGCGCCGGACAGCACGGCGAGGACCTGGCGGCCGCGGCGACCTGGGGACTCCTGCGCAGCGCGCAATCGGAGCATCCCGGCCGGATCGTCCTGGTGGACGCCGAGCGTGACGCGGTCGTCGGGCCCGAGCTGATCTCGGCGGCCCTCGCGACCGACGAACCGCAGCTGGCGGCGCGCGGGGGCGAACTGCTCGCGCCCCGGCTCACCCGGCGCGGCCAGGTGACCGGCGGGCCGGTCACCCTGGGTTCGGGCGCGGTGTTGATCACCGGCGGCACCGGCGGGTTGGGCGCCCTGGTGGCCCGGCACCTGGCCGCGACGCACGGTGTGCGCGACCTGGTATTGGTGTCACGCCGCGGCGAACGGGCCGACGGTGTGGGTGAACTGGTCGCCGAACTGACCGGACTCGGTGCTCGGCCGCGGGTGCTGGCCTGCGACGTCGCCGACCGTGCCGCGGTGCGCGCCCTGCTCGACGAGTTGGCCGACGGTCCGGAGCTGACCGCCGTGGTCCACGCCGCGGGCGTCTTGGATGACGCGACGCTCCACGCACTCACCCCCGACCGGATCGAACGGGTCTTCGCGCCGAAGGTCGACGCCGCCCTCCACCTGGACGAACTAACCCGCGACCGGAACCTGTCGGCGTTCGTTCTCTTCTCGTCGATCGCCGCGGTTCTGGGCTCCGCGGGTCAGGGCAACTACGCCGCCGCCAACTCGGTGCTGGACGCGCTGGCCCGCCGCCGCGTCGCGGCGGGACTGCCCGCGGTCTCGATGGCCTGGGGTCCGTGGAGCCAGCACGGCGGGATGACCGCCGACCTGGGCCGTGCGGGTCTGGAACGTCTGTCCCGCATGGGTTTCCGGCCACTGACCGAGTCCGACGGGCTCGCGCTGTTCGACCGCGCCGTCGGCGCGGACACGCCGCTGGTCGCCGCCGTGGACTTCGACACCGCGGCATTGTCCGCACAGGCCCGCGCGGGTTTGCTGCCGCCGCCGCTGCGTTCGCTGGTAGCGGTGCCGCGCCGCGCCGCAGGGGGCGGCGGCGAGCTGGCGGAGCGGCTCGCCTCGGCGCCGCCGGACCGGCACGACGCGATCGTGCTGGAATTCGTTCGCGGGCAGGTCGCCGAGGTATTGGGCCACGCGACGGGCGACCTGATCGAGGCCGACAAACCGTTCAGCGAGCTGGGATTCGACTCGCTGGGCGCGGTGGACCTGCGCAACCGCCTCACCAAGGCCACCGGTCTGCGTCTTCCGTCGACCCTCGCCTTCGATCACCCGACCTCGGCCGCCGTCGCTCGGCTGCTGCGTTCCCGGATCGAGGGCGCCGGGCCGGGAATCCGCCGGACGCAGCAACGCACGCGAGCCGACGAACCGATCGCGATCGTCGGCATGGCCTGCCGGTACCCCGGCGGAGTCACGTCTCCGGACGAACTCTGGGATCTGGTTGCCTCGGGTACGGATGCCATAACCGAGTTCCCGGCGGATCGCGGCTGGGATCTGGATCGCCTGATCCATCCGGACCCCGAGCATCCGGGAACCTCCTACGTCAAAGAGGGCGGGTTCTTGACGGACGCGGCGGAATTCGACGCCGGATTCTTCGGAATCGGCCCGCGGGAGGCGAACGCGATGGACCCGCAGCAGCGTTTGCTGCTGGAGGTGTCGTGGGAAGCGCTCGAGCACGCCGGTATCGATCCGATGTCGCTGCGGGGCACCGACACCGGCGTCTACACGGGCGTGATGTATCAGGACTACGAGGTCTTGACCCGCAAAGCGGGGCCCGAGGCCGAAGGCTACGTGGGGACCGGCTCGGCGGCGAGTGTGGTCTCGGGACGCATCGCGTATTCGCTCGGCCTGGAAGGCCCCGCGATGACGGTGGACACGGCGTGCTCGTCCTCGCTGGTGGCGCTGCACGTGGCGTGCCGGGCGCTGCGGCAGGGGGAGAGTTCGCTCGCCCTGGTGGGCGGTGCGACGGTGATGGCCACGCCCACGGTGTTCGTGGAATTCTCCCGCCAGCGCGGTCTGGCCGCGGACGGGCGGTGCAAATCGTTCTCGGCCGCCGCCGACGGGGTGGCCTGGGCGGAGGGCGCGGCCGTCCTGGTGGTCGAACGACTTTCGGACGCACGGCGACTCGGCCACAACGTGCTCGCTGTGGTGCGCGGCAGCGCGGTGAACCAGGACGGCGCCAGCAACGGCCTCACCGCGCCGAACGGCCCGTCGCAGGAGCGGGTGATCGCGGCGGCGCTGGCCGATGCCGGGCTCGGCCCCTCGGACGTGGATGCCGTGGAAGCGCACGGGACCGGAACGACCTTGGGCGACCCGATCGAGGCACAGGCGTTGCTCGCCACCTACGGGCAGGGACGTCCGGAAGGCCCGCTGCGGGTCGGTTCGCTCAAGTCCAATATCGGCCACACCCAGGCGGCGGCCGGTGTCGGCGGCGTGATCAAGATGGTCCAGGCGCTGCGCCACGAGGTGCTGCCGAGAACCCTGCACGTGGACGAACTCTCCCCGCACGTGGACTGGTCGGCCGGATCGGTGCGGGTGCTGACCGACGCCGAGCCGTGGACGGCCGGCAGCCGGGTACGGCGCGCGGGGGTGTCGTCGTTCGGCATCAGCGGCACGAACGCGCATGTGATCCTCGAGGAAGCGCCCCCGTCCGCGCGCGACGAGCGTTCGGCGGCGGACACCGATCCGGTGGCGGGCGGCGCGGTGCCGCTCGTGGTCTCCGCGAAAACCTCCGAAGCGCTGCGCGGTCAAGCCGAACGCTTGCGCTCCTGGCTGGCCGGTGCGCCGGAGATCGACTCGCGGCGGGTGGCGAGTGCGCTGCTCGACTCGCGCGCACTGCTGGATCGCCGCGGCGTGGTGGTCGGACGCGATCGGCGGGAACTGCTGGCCGGGCTGGCCGCGCTGGCGGCGGGCGCGGGGTCGCCGCACGCGGTCGAGGCGCAGGCGGTGCCGGGTGCCACGGCCTTCCTGTTCACCGGCGGCGGCGCGCAGCGCGTCGGCATGGGCGCGGACCTGTACCGGGCGTTCCCGGTCTTCGCGACCGCGCTGGACGAAGTCTGCGCGGAGTTCGACCGGCATCTCGGCGGTTCGCTGCGGGAGGTGATGTTCACCGACGCGGCCGGGGTGCTGGACCGGATGGACCGGATGCAGCCCGCGTTGTTCGCGTTCGAGGTGGCGATGTTCCGGCTGCTGGAATCGCACGGTCTCGTACCGGATGTGCTGGCGGGTCACTCGCTCGGCGAACTCGTCGCGGCATACGTGTCCGGGGTCTGGTCGCTCGCCGACGCCTGTGTCCTGGTGGCGGCGCGGGGACGGTTGATGGGAGCAGCGCCCTCCGGTGGGGCGATGCTGGCGGCCGCGGTGTCGGAGACGGAAGCGGAGGAACTGCTGACCGGCCTCGGTGACCGGCTCGCGCTCGGGGCGGTGAACGGGCCGGAGTCGGTGGTGTTCTCGGGGTACGCCGACGCCGTCGGCGAGATGCAGCGGCGGCTGACCGAGGGGGGACGTAAGAACACCCTGCTGCGTATCTCGCACGCGTCCCATTCGATGCTGATGGAGCCCGTGCTGGAGGAATTCCGCGCGGTGGCGGAGGGGCTGACCTATCGCAAGCCCGCCGTGCCGATCGTGTCGAACGTCTCCGGCGCGCAGGCCGGTGACGAGGTGTGCGATCCGGGCTACTGGGTGGCGCAGGTGCGCAGCTGTGTGCGTTTCGCTCCCGGCGTGCGCAGTCTCCTCGACGCCGGAGTGCGTCGTTTCGTCGAGGTCGGGCCGGACGCCGCGCTCACCGCGATGATCGGGGAATGCCTGGCCGAGCGTCCGGAGGTGGCGGCGAAGTCGCTGGTGGCGGCGTCGTCGCGGCGGTCGGTCGAGGAGGTGACCCAGGTCGTCACCCTCCTCGCCCAGTCCTACGCGGCAGGCGTGCCGGTTCGCCTGCGGTCCCTGCTGCCCGCGGGAGACGCGCGGGTGACGCTGCCGACGTACGCGTTCCAGCGCCGCCGCTACTGGGTGCAGCCCGCGCCCGAGGCCGTGCCGGGTTCGTTCGGGCATCCGCTGCTGACCAGCGCGGTGCCGCTGGCCGGGAAGGACGAATGGTTGTTCACCGGCCGGTGTTCCACGCGTACCCAGCCTTGGATCGGCGACCACGCGGTGTTCGGTTCGGTATTGCTGCCCGGGACGGCCTTCGCGGAGATGGCCCTGGCCGCGGGCGCGCATCTGGACGCCGGGGTGGTCGAGGAACTCCTGTTGCAAGCTCCCCTCGTGCTCGACGCGGGCGTCGAGATCGATGTGCAGCTGAGTGTCGGTGTGCCGGACCAGGAAGGGCGGCGCGGTTTCGCCATCCATTCCCGCCCGGCGGACCCGGACGCGGCCGACGCGAACGCGTGGGTGCAGCACGCGAGCGGGGTCTTGACCACGGCCGACGACGAGCCCGCGCCGGTCTGGGGGGAGCGGTTCCGGCCGCCTTCCGATGCCGAGCCGTCGGACGGGTCGCTCTACGACCGGCTGGCGGAGCGCGGCCTGGACTACGGTCCGGTGTTCCAGGGCGTGACCGCGCTGTGGTCGCGCGGCGAGCAGACGTTCGCCGAAGTCTCCCTGGACGAATCCGTCACCGTCGCGGCGGCCCCGTTCGGTATCCACCCGGCGCTGCTGGACGCCTGCCTGCACGCGGCGCTCGGCGATCTGATCGACGACCTGCCCGCCGGGCAGGTGCCGTTGCCCTTCTCGTTCGCCGGTGTGCGGTTGTGGCGATCGGGAACCACCGCCGTGCGCGTCCGCGTCGTCCGCGATGCCGAGGGACAGGTCGCGATCGACATCGCCGACGAGACCGGCTCGCTCGTGGCGCGCATCGATGCGGTCTCCGCACGCCCGATCGCGGCCGACGCGTTGGGGCCCATAGCCGCGGCACGTCGTGCGGCGCCCCTGCACCTGCGCTGGACGCGCGCGGAGCTACCCGCGCTGCGGGCCGTGCCCGACCGCGTGGCGACGATGGGGCGGCCACGGGTATCCGGCGTCGATCGCCACTACGCCGATGTCACCGAAGTGGCTGCGTCCGAACGACTTCCGGAAGTTGTCGTGTGGTCGCCCGGCGACGGACCCGCGGGCCCGGTGGAGCCGGGGACGGTGCGGCGCGCTACCCGCACGGCATGGGAGTTGTTGCGGTCCTGGCTTTCGAGCGAGCGGCTGGCGGACACTCGGCTCGTGGTGGCGACCCGCCGGGCGGCGGGCCTGCCCGGGGAGCCGATCGATCTGGCCGCCGCGGCGGTGACCGGCCTGGTCCGCAGCGCGCAGTCGGAACAACCGGGCCGCGTCGTGCTCCTGGACCACGACGGGGACCTGGACGCGACGACGGTGCTCGGCGTGATCGAATCCGGGCACGCCCAAGTGGCGGTCCGCGGGGGAGAACTCCACCTGCCGCGCCTGGCCCCTACCGATATGCCCGAAACAACCCTCAGCACAGGGCTTTTCGGTGACGGAACGGTGCTCGTCACCGGCGGTACCAGCGGATTGGGCGCGGTGCTCGCCCGGCACCTGGTCACCGCGCACGGCGTCCGGCATCTGTTGCTGGTGTCGCGCCGCGGCGCGACCGCCGACGGGGTCGCGGAGCTGGTCGCCGAGCTGGACGGGCTGGGCGCGCGCACCCGGGTCGCCGCGTGTGACGTGGCCGATCGCGCCGGTCTGGCCGCCGTGCTGGAGTCGATCGGGGACGAGCACCCGCTGACGGCGGTGATCCATTCCGCGGGCCTGATCGATGACGCCACCATCGAGACGCTGACCGAACGACAGCTCGATCGTGTGCTCGCGCCCAAGGTCGACGGCGCACTGCACCTGCACGAGCTCACCCGGGACCAGGAGCTGGCCGCGTTCGTCGTGTTCTCCTCCGCGGCGGCGATTCTCGGATCGCCCGGGCAGGGCAACTACGCGGCCGCGAACGCGTTCCTCGACGGGCTCGCGCATGCCCGCCGCGCACAAGGGCTGCCCGCCTTGTCGGTCGCCTGGGGGCTGTGGAACCAGGGCACGGGCATGACCGCCGAGATGGACCGCGCCACGCTGGCGCGGCTGCAGCGCATGGGTCTGCGGATCCTCGGTGACGCGGACGGGACGGCGCTGTTCGACGCGGCGCTCGCCACGGACGCGGCGGTGGTCGCCTGCGTCGCATTCGACCAGCCCGCTCTGGCCGCGCAGGCACGTGCCGGACTGCTGCCCGAGGTGCTGAGCGGCTTGGTACCCAGCCGTGCGCGGCGAGTCGCGGCCACGCGCGCGTCCGGCGGTCTGCTGGCCGACCGGCTCGCCGCGGCGCCGGAGGACGAACGCGACGCGCTGGTGCTCGGGTTCGTCCGCGAGCACGCCGCGGCCGTATTGGGATACCGGTCCGCGGCCGCCATCGATCCCGAAACGCCGTTCAACGAAATGGGTTTCGATTCATTGAGCGGCGTCGAGTTGCGGAACCGGCTGTCGGAGGGCACGGGTACGCGCCTGCCCTCGACGCTGGTCTTCAACTACCCGACGGTGAGCGCGGTGGCGAAATTACTGCGGTCGCATTGGGAGGCGACCGCGACCACCTCGGCGATCGACGACCAGATCGACGCGCTCACCGCGTTGTTCGCGACTCTGCCGTCCGCGGAGGACAAGGCCCGGCTGGCCGAACGGATCCGCGCGGCGCTCACCGAGGCCGTGGAGGAACCCGAGCCCGAACCCGCCGCCGCGCAGGGCCGGGACGCCGTCGAGGCGGCCGCCACCGCGGACGAACTGTTCGCTCTCATCGACCAGCAGATCTCCGGAAAGTAGAGGAAAGCTCATGACACACAACGACGTGTCGGCGATCGCGATGACCGATGGCGTGCGCTCGCTGCACCTGGAGTGGGAAGATCCCGGCATCGCCGTGCTCGGCATGATCCAGCTCTCGCGTGACGAACTCGTCGAGCGCATCCGCACCGGCGCCCTGCCGCTGCCGCCGCTGGCCAAACTGCTCAATATCGAGGTGGTCGACGCCGAGCCGGGGCGGATGACGCTGAGCCTCACCCCCGACGAGCGGCATGTGAACTTCCTCGGCGTGGTCGGCGGCGGTGTTGTCGGCACGGTGCTCGACGTCGCGATGTGGGGCGCGGTGCAGCTGTCGGTGGACGACAAGTCCATGCTCACGACCGTGAGCATGACCTCCAATCTGGTGCGCGGAGTGTCGCACAACCAGGGTGCGTTGCAGGCGGTAGCGGAGGCGGTGCACGTCGGCCGGACCACGGCCACCGCCGAGAGCCGCCTCGTCGATGCCCACGGCAAGGTCTACGCGACCGCCACCGCGACCTTCGTGCGAATGGGCGGCGGGAACGGGTGACTGCCGGTGGGCCCGGGGATCGAGTCCCCGGGCCCACCGTTGTCCGGGATCAGAGTTCCGCGGCCAGCTGGGTGCCCTGCTGGATGGCGCGTTTGGCGTCGAGTTCCTTCGCCTCGTCCGCTCCGCCGATGACATGCACGCGCACGCCCAGGGATTCGAGCTGGTCGCCTAGGTCGCGAACCGATTCCTGGCCCGCGCACACCACGACGTTGTCGACTTCGATCACCCGGCGGCCCTGCCGTTGCGGGCCGAAGCTGATGTGCAGGCCGCGATCGTCGATCCGCTCATAGTTGACTCCGCCGATCTGCTCGACACCGCGTGCCTCCAGGGCGGCGCGATGGATCCAGCCGGTCGTCTTCCCCAGAGTCAGTCCGAAGGGCCCCGACTTGCGTTGCAACAGGGTGACTTCCCGGATTCCGGGGGCGGGCCTGCGGGTCCGCAACTGGCCGGGAGCGTGGATGTCGTCGGTGACACCCCACTCGTCGCGCCATTGATCGAGCGGGAGCGTCCCCTGATGACCCGCGGTGAGGAATTCGCCTACGTCGAATCCGATTCCGCCCGCGCCGATGACGGCCACCCGGTCCCCGACGGGCCTCTCCCGCCGGATCAGTTCCGGATACGACAGCACCATCGGGTGATCGATTCCCGGGATGTCGGGCACGCGGGGACGCACGCCGGTGGCCAGCACCACGTCGTCCCAGTCGCCGGCCGCGAGCTGTGCGGCGGTGACGCGGGCGTTCAAATGGACGGTGACGCCGGTGAGTTCCAGCTTGCGCCGGTAGTACCGGATCGTCTCGTCGAACTCCTCCTTGCCGGGAATGCGGCGGGCGAGGTCGAACTGACCGCCGATCCGATCCTCGGCTTCGAAGAGCTCCACCCGGTGCCCGCGCTCGGCCAGCCCGATCGCGGCCGACAGCCCGGCCGGACCGGCGCCGACGACCGCCACCCGCTTGGCCCGTCTGGTGGGCAGCAGTCGCAGCAGCGTCTCGTGGCACGCGCGGGGGTTCACCAGGCAGGACACCGTCTGCCGGGTGAAGGTGTGGTCCAGGCAGGCTTGGTTGCAGGCGATGCAGGTGTTGATCTCGTCCACGCGGGATCCGGCGGCCTTGTTCACCCACTCCGGATCGGCCAGCAAGGGCCGCGCCAGCGAGATGAGGTCGGCTTCACCGCGCTCCAGGATCTGTTCGGCGACCTCGGGCATGTTGATCCGGTTCGACGCGCACACCGGAATCGAGATGTGCTCTTTGAGCGCCGCGGTGTATCCGACGAACGCGGCCCGTGGCACCGAGGTGACGATCGTCGGCACCCGCGACTCGTGCCAGCCGATATCGGTGTTGATGACGTCCACCCCGGCGGCTTCCAATTCCTTGGCCAGATCGATGATCTCCGCGTAGGTCTGCCCGTCCTCGACGAATTCGGCCAGCGACATCCGGAACATGATGAGCAGGTCGTCCCCGACGGCGGCCCTGGTCCGGGCGGCGACCTCGACCGGGAACCGCCGCCGGTTCGCCGCCGATCCGCCCCAGCGATCGGTGCGGGTGTTGGTGCGCGGCGCGAGGAACTGGTTGATCAGGAACCCTTCGCCGCCCATGATCTCGACACCGTCGTAACCGGCCAGCCGCGCCAGCCGCGCGCAGCGCACGTGATCGGCGATCGTGGTCTCGATCTCCTGCTCGGTGAACGCACGCGGCTCGAACGCGGTGAGCGGCGACGCCACCGCCGAGGGAGCCAGATTGGTGGGGATGTTCGAATCGCGTCCCCCGTGCAGGATCTGCAGGGCGATCTTGCCGCCCGCCTCGTGGACGGCCTGGGTGATCACGCGATGCCGCTCCGCGTCGGTCTCGTCCAGCATGGCGCACGCGAACGGCCACAGCCATCCGTCGCGGCTGGGGGAGTATCCGCCGGTGACGATCAGCCCCACCCCGCCGCGTGCGCGTTCGGCGAAGAACGCGGCCAGCCGGTCGATGTGCCAGGCCCGGTCTTCGAGGCCGGTGTGCATGGAGCCCATCACGACTCGGTTGCGCAGTCGCACCCTCCCCAGTTCGATCGGCGACAGCAAATGAGGAAAGGCGGAACTCATGGGATGAACCTAACGGCAGCTACCCGCCTCCGCAATCGCTGGCGGCCCATGCCATCAGCGGTGCACGGCTGAAGCCGGCAGCGCTCTGGGCCAGGGGCGACAAGCCGGCAACTCGCACCTCCCGGGACCGGCCTCGCCGCCGGTTTCGCGAACAGCCCCCGCTCCGGCGATCGAGCCGCGTCGTTCCCAGCACCGGGATGACGAGTATTGACAATCTTCCTCGGCACACCTAGGTTGACCAGCCTTACCAGAATGTGAAACACATTGTGCGCGAACAGGAGCCATGCATGCTGGTATCCGGTTCGACGCGCAGGTCCTTCTTGCGTGCGGTGGGCTCCGGCGCGGCGGCCCTTTCCGCCGCGGCCTGCACCGGATTCGCCACCAGCGGCAACGGCGGCATGGTCTTCCTGTCCACGCAGTTCCGTCCCGCCGACGAGGCCGAGCGGTTCCGTGGCCTGCTCGCCGCCGCCGCACCCGGCGTCGGCTACGTGACCATCGAGGAGAGCCCGTTCGCGAGCCAGGTGCGCAGCCAGGTCGACGCGGGCGCGACCCGGATCGGCCTGCTCGGCGGCCTGCACGGCGACCTCGCGCCGCTCGCCGACGGCTACTTGCAGGACCTCACCGGCCTGCTCGCCGACCTCGGTTCCCGTGGCTGGCCCGCCGCCTATCTGGAACTGGCCAGGGTGGGCACCGACCGCACGTGGTATATCCCATGGGCCACCGCGAGTTACGTCCTCGCGGCACACGCGGAGGCGCTCGAGCATCTGCCGCCCGGCGTCGACGCCGCGTCGCTGTCCTATGACCAGTTCCTCGACTGGGCGATCGCCGCGCGCCGCGCCAATGGCAATCGCCCCGTGCTGGGCCTGCCCGCTGGTCCCAAGGGTCTGCTGCACCGGTTCGTGCAGGGCTTCCTGCTGCCCTCGTTCACCGGCGGCCAGATCACCACCTTCCGCTCGAACGAGGCCGTGACGGCGTGGCAGTATCTGCGTGAGCTGTGGGCGAACTGCGCGCCGTCGAGCACGAACTTCGACTTCATGCAGGAGCCGCTCGACAGCGGCGAAGCGCGTCTGGCGTGGGACCACGTCGTGCGCCTGGTCCACGCGCCCGAGCGCGACCCGCGGAACTGGCGGATGCTTCCGGCGCCGCGCGGCTCGCACGGCCTCGGCTACATGGCTGTGCTCGCCGGGCTCGCGCTTCCGAAGGGCGGTCCGGATCCCGAACTGGCGCAGCGCACGATCAGCACGCTCACCCGCCCGGAAACCCAGCTGCGGCTGCTGCGTTCCAACGGGTTCTTCCCCGCGATCGACACGGCGATCCCGGACGACCTGCCGCCGGCCATCCGGCTCGAGGCCGACGCGGTGCGCAGGCAGCAGGAGGCGCCCGGCGCCATCCTCTCTCTGCCGCCGGTGGGGCTCGGCCAGCGAGAAGGGGAGGTGAGCAAGGTCTTCAAAGACAGCTTCCGCTCGATCGTGCTCGACCGGGCCGATATTCGCGCCACGCTGGACCAGCAGGCGCGGGTGCTGCAAGGCATCCTCGACGACCTGAAAGTGCCGTGCTGGGCTCCCGACCCGGCCGCCGACCTCTGCCGGGTGGGATAGCCGTGAGGTCGAGACCGCGCTCCCCGTGGATCCTGCTGCTGCCTTCGATCGTCCTGCTGACGGCGCTGTTCGGCTGGCCGCTCGTACAGGGCGTGCTCGCGGCGTTCCGCGGCGACGACGGATTCACCCTCGCCCACTGGGACCGGCTGTTCGACGATCCGTACCTCTTCACCGCCCTGCGCAACACGCTGCTGCTGATCGTGATCGTCGTACCGGTCCAGCTCGTCCTCGCCGTCGGCATGGCGCTGCTCATGCAGGCCCGGCCGCGGTTCGCCGGCGGCCACTTCTACCTGTGGTGCCTGCCGCTGGCGATCTCCGAACTGGCCGCGGGGCTGGTCTGGCTGGCCATCTTCGACAACCGCGGCTATCTGAACTCCCTGCTGGTCGGCCTCGGGCTCTCCGACGACGGCGTGCAGTGGCTCGGCTATCAGAACCCGGGCACGATGCTGCTCGCCGTGGTGGTCGCCGAGATCTGGCGCGCGACCTCGCTGGTGTTCGTGATCGTGGTGGCGGGCGTGCAGATGATCCCGCGCGACTACGACGAGGCCGCGCAGGTGTTCGGCGCGAATCTCTGGCAGCGGCTGCGGCACGTGACGCTGCCGCTGCTGGGGCCCAGCCTGCAGGTGGCGCTGATCCTGCGGACGATCCTCGCGTTGCAGGCTTTCGCCGTAGCGCAGGCATTGACCGGACGGGACTTCCCGCTGCTGGTCGGCGAGACCTACGAGTGGTACGCGAATCTGCAGAACCCGGCGGTCGCCAGCGCCGTCTCGCTGATCGTGCTGGCGATCTCGCTCGCCACCGCCGTGTTCTACCTGCGGGCGGTCCGGCAGCCGGAGCAGGCCCGATGAGCCATCGCAGGAGGCGAGGAGCGCGATGAACCGAACCGACGCGCCCGCGCAGCGCGTGCTGCCGCCGATCGATCGCGCACCGCTGCGCAGGCGCCGCAGGCGCGCCGTGTGGGTGCAGCTCGCCTGCATTGCCGTGAGCCTGTTCATGGCGCTGCCGATCGTTCTCATCGGACTCGCCGCGGTGTCCTCGAGGGAAGCGCTCAACGAGTTCCCGAAGCCGCTCGTGCCGAAGGAGTTCTCCACCGAGACCTTGGTCGCTTTCTTCCGCGCCACGGGGACCGTCGCGGCACTGGGCAACTCGGTGCTGGTCGGCCTCTACACGGTGTTCTGGTCCCTGGTGATCGGTGCGCCCGCGGGATATGCGCTGGCCCGGCACGCTTTTCGCGGCAAGGACACCTATCAGGTCTTCATCCTGTTCGTCCGGGCCTTGCCGATCGTGGTGCTCTCGGTGCCGCTGGCCACGATGTTCCTGCGCATCGACGTGTACGACACGGTTTTCGCCGTGACGCTGGTGCACACCACACTCGCGTTGCCGACCACCGTGCTCATCACCGCGAGCATCTTCGTCGCGGTGCCGCCCGATCTGGAGGAGGCGGCGCGGGTCTTCGGGTGCGGTCGATGGCAGGCCGCGCGCCGGGTCGTGGTGCCGCTCGCGCTGCCGGGGCTGGCCGCGTCGTCGATCTTCACCTTCGTCCTGTCCTGGAACGAGATCCTCGGCGCGACGATCGTGACCCTCGGGCACCGCACTCTGCCCGCGCAGGTGCTGACGGCGCTGGACGAGGCGTCGACCGCCTACCGCTTCGCCGGCGGTTTCGCGTTGATCATCCCGGCGCTGGCGTTCATCTTCGTGATGCGGCGCTACCTGGTGAACATGTGGGGGACGACGCTGCGATGACAGGGGTTGGCTGATGGCTGAGGTGGTGGTCCGGGATCTGGTGAAGACCTATCCCGGCGGCACGGCGCGTGCCACCGACGAGGTGTCGCTGGAGATCGCCGACGGCGAGTTCATGGTGCTGCTCGGGCCGTCGGGCTGCGGCAAGACGACCCTGCTGCGCATGATCGCCGGATTGGAACTACCCGACTCGGGACAGATCGTGATCGGCGGCAAGGACGTCACCTATCTGGAGCCGCGACGGCGCAACCTGTCGATGGTGTTCCAGTCCTACGCGGTGTTCCCCAACAAGAAGGTCGCCGACAACATCGGCTTCGGCCTGCGCGTGCACGGCGTGCCGTCCGACGAGATCCGTCGCAAAGTCGCCTGGGCGGCGGAGTTGTTGCAGCTGACGCCGTATCTGGACCGGTATCCGGCGCGGTTGTCGGGCGGGCAGCGCCAGCGCGTCGCGGTGGCGCGGGCGATCGTGATGGACGCCGACGTGCTGCTCATGGACGAGCCGCTGTCCAACCTGGACGCGCTGCTGCGGCTGTCGTTCCGGGCCGAGCTGAAAAAACTCGTCGCGGAACTCGGCACCACGACCATCTACGTCACCCACGACCAGGTCGAGGCGCTGTCGCTGGGCGACCGGGTAGCCGTGCTGCGTGACGGGGCGATCGTCCAGTGCGGCCCGCCCACCGAGGTCTACGACGACCCGGCGACGGAATTCGTCGGCGGGTTCCTCGGCAGTCCACCGATGAACTTCCTCACCGGCCCGGTTTCCGCTGGAGCGAGCGGGCCGCGCATCGACCTGGGCGGGCAATCGCTCGCCGTGCCGGAGGCACTGTCATCCTTCGCGGGCCGCACGATCCGGCTCGGCATCCGCCCCGAGGCCATCGTGGTGGAGCGGGGACCCGCGGACGCGACCGTGCGGTGCGAACTCGAAGTGCTCGAGCCGCTCGGCTCGTCCACCCTGCTCACCACCCGCGTCAGCGGGCAGACGGTGAAAGTGCAAGCGCCACCCGGATTCCGCGCCGCCGAGGGCGAGGCCGCGAGTCTGTACCTGCCGCCCGCGGCATGCCGCTGGTACGACCCGGAGACCGGATTGCTCTTGCCGGTCGACTGATCGCGGGACTCCCGCGCCGATCGCGGCTGCCTACCGGCTGCGTTCGGCGCGCAATTGCGCGTCATCGATCAGCGCTCGCGCCTGCCGGATGACCGCGAACAACTCGAAGCGGCGGGTGTGATCGGCGACCTGGATCTGCAACTCGTCCTCGAGTCGTTCCACCCGCCATCGGATCCGGTCGATCACGACGAGGTCGGCGGCGCGATCGAGCTGCTGCAATTCTTCGAGAACCTCGTCCAGACGGTCCTGCATACTGCGCATTGCGCACGTTCTTTCTGGTAGGCGACTCTGCCGGTAAGAATCGTCAACAGGGTGGACGAGCATCGTAATGCGGGGTTGCGGGCAGCGAAATGCCGGGTTTCCAGATAGTTACGCCGACCGGCGCGGACAGCGGTGGCGACGTCGTCACCGGCTGTCCGCGGCGCTGGGCGTCAGCGGAAGGCGTCCGCGTGCGCGGTGGCCCACTGCCCGAAGGTGCGCGGCGCGCGGCCGATGATCTCTTCCACCGTCGGGCGGACGATGGATTCGTCGATCGCCCCGTGCACGTAGAAGTCGAAGAAGGCGTCCACGTACTCGACGGGAGTGGTCCGGAGCATGTCGGCGCGGGCCTCCTCGTCGGTGAGGCCCTGGCAGGTCAGGTCGCGGCCGGTGGCCTCGGCCAGGATCGCCACCTGCTCGGCGGGCGTGAGCGGCTCCGGCCCGGTAGGCCAGAGGATTTCGCCGTGCCGGCCGTTGTCACGCAGGACGGCGGCGGCCACCGCGCCGAGGTCCTGCGGATCGAGAGCGGCCGTGCGCACCTCGGGGAACGGTGCGCGAATCACGTCTCCGTCGCGAAGCTGGGGAAGCCAGCGCAGAGCGTTGGAGGCGAAGGCGCACGGGCGCAGAATCGTCCAGGCCACACCGCTTTCGGTGGTCTCCTGCTCGGAGGCCATCATGTAGCGGGTGATGGCGTTGGAGGTGTCCCCGGTACCCGCGGAAACGCCGGAGAGCTGCACGATGTGCTCGACGCCCGCCTTCGCGGCCGCCTGGGCGACCCCCGGATAACCCGGCAGCAGGAACACCGCGCGCACCCCGTCGAAACTCAGGCTATCGGGTGAGGTGAGATCGCCCGGCACGGCTGTCACGCCTCGTGGCACGACGGCGTGCTCGGGATCGCGCACCAGCGCGCGCACCGGTTCTCCCGTTGTGGCCAGGGCCTGCACAACTTCCGCGCCGACATTGCCGGTCGCTCCTGTCACGAGGATCATTTCGCCGATCTTTGCAGTACTCGGCCGGTTTGGCCCGGCCATTGCAGCTTCCTGCAGCACACTGTGCAGCCGCTGCCCTTCGGCCGGCGGGAAATCACCCCGTGAGATGTGCGGCGATGCCGTCGAGTAGTTTGCTCAGCCCGAACTCGAAGACGCCTTCCGCGACATCGCCGGTGTCCCGGTGGTCGGGGGGACCTGCGGCGAGCATGGCCAGCATGGCCGGGTAGCGCTCGGGCTGCCCGTACCGGTGGATCATCGCCGGGTCGAGGATCGGGCCGATGTGCCCGGCCGCGTCGCGTCCTCGGGTCGGATCGATCGCCAGACGGGCGGCGCCGCCGACGAAAGCGTTGATGGACAGGGTGATCTCGAAGATGCCGTGCGGTGGGAGCCCGGCCTCGATCAACGCACTCATCGCGGCCTCGCCCCACGCGGCCTCGTTCGGGCCCATGCAGCGATTGCTCGTGCCGACCGCCAGCACCCACGGGTGACGGAGGTACAGCTCACGGGTACGGCGCGCCCAGAGTTCCAGCGCCGCGCGCCAGTCGCCGCGCGGCAGGTCGGGCGGTTCGGACATGGTCGCGTCGAGCATCAGGGCGACGAGTTCGTCCTTGCCCGGCACGTGTCTGTACAGCGACATGGTGGCCGCGCCCAGCTCCTTGGCCACCCGCTGCATCGACAGCGCGCCGATGCCGTCCGCGTCCGCGACGGCCATGGCCGCGCCGACGATCCGGTCCAGGCTCAGTGCCGGCCGGGGGCCGCGACCGGACCGCCGGCCGCCGGCCCACAGCAGCTGCGCCACCGGCGGCAGTTCGTCAGCCATGTTCGCTCCTAGCGATCTAATTGCGTATCGCCTACGCAATGCGTATATGATACGCAGTACTACGTCGTCTCCGATGTCCGGGGTGGTTCACCATGGCAGTTCCTGCCAGACCTTCGAATTCCGTCGTGTCCGAGCCGAATCGACCACGGTGGTGGCAGCGCCCCTGGGTGGGGCCACTGCTGGTGCTCACGTTCGCGTTCGTCGCCTTCTCTCTGCCGCCGTATCTCACGTTGGATCCGGCCCGGTCGCGGGTACCGGACCCGGGGTTCGCCCCGCATTATCCGATGCTGGTCGTGCACGTGATCTGCGGCTCGGTCGCCATCCTGGTCTGCGGTTTCCAAGTGTGGCCGTGGTTCCGCCGCAGGCATCCGGCGGCCCATCGGCGGCTGGGCCGCTGGTATGTCTTCGCCGGCGTGCTGCCCGCCGGGCTCGCCGGATTGGTGGTCGGGGCGACCAGTCCGTTCGGTCCCGTCGCGCGCGTCAGCAACGTCATGCTGGCGGCCTTGTGGCTGATCACCACGCTCATCGGCTGGCGCATGGCGCGACGCCGCCGCTTCGCCGAGCATCGCCGCTGGATGATCCGCAGTTTCGCGCTGACCTTGTCGATCGTGCTCAACCGGCTGCTCGGTGGAGTCCTGCTGCTTGTGCTGAGCCCGCGACTGGAGACGTCCTTCCACGGCGACGAGACACTGCTGACGCAGACCATCGCCGGCATCGGCACCTGGCTGGGATGGACCCTCGCGCTGCTGATCGCCGAAGCGTGGCTCGAACGCGGACGTTCGCCCCGGCGCGCGGAACTCGTCTCCACCGGCGGGCGCCGAGCATGAGCCTGACCGGACTAGGGCTGACCGCCGAACAGGAGCGCGTCTACCGGGAGCTGCTGCGCACCCGGCCCAGCGTCTCCTCGCGCGCGGGCGGGGCGGGCGCAGTCGGGCCCGTGCTCACCGAACTGCGTCTGCTGGGCCTGGTGGACGAGAACCTGTCCGCGGTGCCACCGGCGGCCGCGGTGGATCTTCTGGTGCGGCGGCGGATCACACAGGCGCAGAAACAGTTCGAGGGCATCGCCGCCGCCTGGGACGCGGTGCGTGAACTGAGCGAGGAACAGCGCACCGGCCGGCCCGCGGGCTTGATCGAGCTGCTGTCGAACGGGCCGGAGACCGCGCGGCGCATCAACGCACTGCTGACGGATCGTCCCGGCGAATTCTCGGCGCTGCGGACCGACGTGCTGCACGACGAATCGCGGCTCGCCTCCGTCCGGCACGGCCGCCTACTGATCGCCGGGCTGCGCAGTCGCACCGTATTTCCCGCGCACGCGTTGGACGATCCCCGGCAGGCGGCCCACGCGAGCCGACAGCATGCGCTCGGCGAGCTGCACCGGGTGACGGCGGAACCGGTCTGGCCGCTGACCCTGGTCAACCGGTCGGTCGCCTTCGTGCCGGCCGATCTCTCCGCACCGGAGACGGGTGTGCTCCAGATCCGGCGTACCGGTGTGGTCCGGATACTCGCGGAGGTCTTCGACGGCATCTGGGACCGCGCCCGCGACCTGGACCAACTCCCGGTCTCACCCGACGAGCGGCGGGTCCTGCGGGCGCTGACCCGCTACGACACCGACGAATCGGCGGCGCGTGCGCTCAATGTCTCGGTGCGCAAGTTCCGCGCCCATGTCGCCGACCTGATGGACCGGCTCGGCGCACGTACCCGATTCCAGGCCGCCCTGCTGGCCAAGGAACGCAACTGGCTCTGACCTCAGCCTGTCGGATATCCGACCAGCTTGCCTTCCGCGACCGCCACGAACACCGACTCGAATCGGCGAATGTCCATCATCTTGCCGCGCCCAAGCGAGTGTCCCGCTGGATCACAGCGTCCGGGCGAAGTGGGCGGCGACGGCTTCGACCGCGATGGTGACCTGTGGTTCCTGGTCGTAGAAGTCGAATTGGGTGCCCGGAGTCCAGACGATGTCCTTTGGTCCGGCCAGCCCGGCGTGGAAGCGGCGCGCACCGTCGGGGATCGCGGCCTGCTCGCTGTGCACGAGCACCGTGGGCTGGGAGATATTCGGCGCCAGTGCGATGGCGTCGTAGGTGAGCCAGTCGACCCAGGACATGACGGCGAACCGGTTGGGCCAGGCGGGTATTCCGCCACGGGCGGGGTTGAGGTAGAAGTCGATGTCGTAGGGCATGGCCGCGCGCTCGTCGGTGGCGCTGACCACCGGCACGTAGTCGACCACACCCGTCTCCTCGAATCGTGACCGCGCCAGCTCGCCGAGCGCGATTCTGGCCGCCACCGCCTCGGTTCCGCCGTAGACCTGTGCGCAGATGGCCGCGTCGTGCAGCCAAGGCGCCACCAGTGCGAGCGACTTCACCCGCGCGTCTTCCGCCGCGTCAGCGGACATGTACATCGCCGCCGCGCAGATGCCCAGCGCGCCCAGCCGCGTGGCGTCGACGGCCGGGTGCGCGGCCAGGAAGGTCATCGCGTTGTGGATGTCCCGGACCTTCCGCTCCGGCGATTCGACGTCCCGCGGTTCGCCCGCCGATTCGCCGAAGCCGGTGAAGTCGAACGACAGCGCCGCGTAACCGTGTGCCGCCAGCCGCTCGGCGTACCGGTCGGCCATCAACTCCTTGACGCTGGTCCAGGTCCCGGCCACCGCGACGCCCGGCGCCGGGTCCTGGCCCGGTGGCAAGTACAGGTTGCCGACGAGTCGCACTCCGGCACTGTCGAATTCGACCTTCATAACCTCGATCTCTCCTCGTAGCGTTTCCAATCGGCTCCCACCGGCACACCGGCCGCGGCGCGAACCCTCACGGCAGCGCTCGGTTGCCGTCGCCCCATAGCGCCGTCATCACCACCGCGGTGATCCGCCAGCCATCGGTGGATCGCACGAGGTCGAAACGGTAGGAACCGCCCAGCGTCCACAGGGACGCGCCATAGGGGGCCGACTTGCGATGGGTCGCTTGGAAGGAGGCGGTGCAGACCGCGCTGTCGCCCTCGATGCTCACCAGGTGGTTGCCGAGCAGGTGCTGGGTCGCCGCGAAACCACCGAGCGCTTGCTGCCACGCGGTCGCGATCCGCGCGGGAGTGAGTACGACCGGCTCGCCTCCGTTGAGGCTGGTGTAGTCCAGCGTCACCGTCTCGGCGAACACCTCCGCGAGCTTGTCCCACTCGCGGAGATCGGCGTACCACGCCATCCGCGTGCACGTTTCGATGACATCCAGGCGATCCATACGGCACAGAATGGCTGTCGCCGCACTGTTCGAGGAAGAGCAGAGGTTGCACACCGCGCTGCAGGAACCTGCATGGTCCGAGCGCAGCCGGTTCCCCTGTCCGGCTGTGGTTGACACGCGCCGCTCCCTCAATTACCTTTGCGATCAAAGCAAACTATCTTTGTTTGCAAAGGTAGTTTACCGTCTCCGACGCCCACGCCGGTTCGGCGAGTGGCGGTCGCTCACCGAAGGGCAATCATGTCGCACGAGTCGCACGACGCCGCGGACGCGGCGCGCTGGATCCGTGACTTCGCGCACCCGCTCGCGCCGGTCGGTGCCGACGGGCCGCTCGCGGAGCTGGCGGCGTTGGCGGACCGGGCCGGTGACGCTGTCGTCGTCGGAATCGGAACAACCACCCGCGCCGGGCACGAACTGTCCGCGACTGCGCATCGCCTACTGCGATTGTCGGTAGAGACACTGGGATTCCGGGCGCTCGCCCTGCTGGATGACGAATCCGTCGTCGCGGCCATGGACGACTACGCGCGGACGGGTGCCGGTGACCCACGGGCGATCCTGGGCGAGGCGTGGGTGCCGTGGCGGACTGCCGAGACGCTCGCTGTCCTGGAGTGGGCGCGTCGGTTCAACGTCGCGCATCCGCACGATCCGCTGCGCCTGTTCGGCTTGGTTCCCGAGGCCGCCAAGCCATCGCACTACGAGCACGTGGCACGGTTCGTCGGAACGGTCGCACCGCATCGGATCGAAGATCTGCGCTCCGCTTACGATCCGATCGTCACGGCCCATCAGGTGGGTGAGCACATCCAGCGCGCGAACGGCACCCACCCCGGGCGCCCGTTCTCCGACCATGCCGCAGAAGCACTGACCCTGGTCGAGTCGTTGCCTGGCGCCGCCGACGCACCCGGGGTCCTGGACGCGGCCCGCCTGATCGTGCGATACCACGCGAACAGCACCGCCTCGGGCCGCCGTGACTTCGCCGCCGAGTCCGCCGATGCCGCTCGCCGCATCGCGGACTGGCACGACCGCACCGGACAGCGGGTCGTGTTCTGGGAAGGGGTGTCCAACACCGCCGTCGCGCGACAGCTCACCGTGGCCGCCATGGCACAGAGCTTTCCGAGCACGGGATTCCTGCTGCGACAACACTTCGGATCCGGCTACCTGTCCGTCGCGATCACCTTCCATCACGGCAGCGTCCGCGCCGGGCTCGCCGTGCCCGCGCCGTCGGCGGACTTCGTCGACAGCGTGCTCGACCAACCCGGCCTCAGGAACTACCTGCTCGATCTACGGACCGCTCCCGCGGGCGCGGTTCAGCGGTGGCTGCGTCGACCCGGGAAACTCCGCCTCGTCATCGGAACCTACGACCCGACCCACGACACCGATCACCACATCACCGGTGCCGGCCTGGGTGACTGGTTCGACATCGTTCTGCGCATCCGAACCATCACTCCGACGCAATCGTTCGCCGGCGGGCGGTAGCCTCTGCCCAGCCCGGGGTCTTGGCGCAGCGGCATGCGGGTGCGTCGAGCGTGCCCATCCGCCCCATAGGGTTGGGGCCGACGGGCCGGTCCGTCGAGAGGAGTTGCCGATGGATGCCGAACACTTCCTGCCGTTCCGCAAGAGCGCGGTGATCTCGCTATGTGCCGACGAGCTTCCCGATGCGGAACGCGCGTCGTTCGCCGAGTTCGCGCGTCTGCTGACGGCCATGGTGCACCACGAGTTCCATATGCGGGGTGAGGCGGTGCTCGACGCCTATCACGTGGTCGATCCCGCGGAGGATGAGCGGGTGATCCGTGCCGCTACGCCCGAGGACCGGGCCGCGGCGCGGGCGCGGGTGGAGCGGGAACTGGTCGCGCTTGCCGAGGCGGCGGATTTCACGCGCATCGATGCCACCGAGATCGAGCGGGCGTTCGCCGAGCACTCCTTGGTGAAGGTGCGATTGGAGATCGACGAGGACGACATCGAGACGGCGATGTTCTTCCGGCGCGGAGTGGCGCAGCGTACCGAACAGGTCCGATGGCTGTTCGGTCTGCGACGCCGCAGCGTCGAATTCACCAGCTATAGCAAGGTTCTCGTGTACGTCGCGTTCGCCGAGCGCCCGGATGCGGTGGCGGATCGACCCAACGGCGGTGTGCTGCTGAAGCTGTTCGGGAACGTTCCGAGCAACGATCTCGAGATGTTGTATCCGAGCGTTCGGGTGCGGATGCGACCGGTGGACAAGCTGCTGATCGGGGTGCCGGCAGTGGCCTCCGGAATAGTCGTGGTCGTCACCAAGCTGGTGGCTTCGCTGGGGCCGCTTGTCCTGTTGCTGGCGTTCTGGGCCGGGCTGCGCGAGGAATCCGTACGGCTGGATCAGGCCACGCTGATCACCCTGGGCGCCGGGTTGGCGGCCTTCGGCGGTTATCTGGTGCGGCAGTTCTCCAAGTTCAAGAACCGCAAGATCAAGTTGATGAAGACGCTGTCGGAGCATCTCTACTTCCGCAATCTCGACAACGACGCGGGAGTGTTCCACCATCTGCTCGGCGCGGCCGAGGAATCGGAGGTGAAGGAAGCCGTTCTCGCCTACCACTTCCTGCGCACGGCCGACCGGCCGCTCACCGCCGCCGAACTCGATCAGCGGATCGAGGACTGGTTCAGTCGGTGGTGGGGGACGACCTTCGACTTCCGGATCCGCGACGGGCTTCGCAGGCTCCGCGCATACGACCTGCTCATCGAACACGAGCACGGCACGCTGGGCGCGGTGCCGCTGACCGAAGCGAAACAGCGGCTGGATGGCAAGTGGGACAACATGTTTCGTGTCCGTCCGGACGACAGCCGACTCGGGGTCGCTTCCGGTTGAGGCGGGTGGCCGGGCCCGGATCTGTCCGGGCGGCGGGATAGGCCTTCAGCCGGGTGCGGGCACCGGATCGTTGCCACCGCGGGCGGTGGCTTCCTTTGCCGGCAGCGAGCCGCCGGGGGCGACTCCGGGAAATCGGCGGCGTAGCTGAGTGATGCAGCGGAGCACTTCGTTCAGTTCGTTTCGGAGCCTGCGCAACTCGGTGGCCTGTTCCAGCTGGCTCGACGCCCCGGTGCGCGTCATGGCCGCGATGAAGGAGTCCAGTTCGTCCGCCTCGGCGATGAGCAGGTCGACGAACTTCTCCGCCTGAGCCCGCTCCGCGTGGTTCTGCACCACCGGTTCCTCCCACCCGGTCTCGGAGAGTTCTCTACCCGCGCGGCGTTCCACGAGTAACGGCACGAACTCGCGCACAGACGCGTGCCCGAAGCGCTCGTGGGCTCGTCGCACCACCAATGCCACGGCATCGGGGGAAACCCGCGGATGGCACTGCACGAGTCGTCGGACGACATATCTGATCTGGATGGCCTCGTGGTTCTGCATGCTCAGTCCCTGGTGAACGGCCGTGCGCGCGGAGCGCGCCGACCACGCGTCGTGAGATTCCGGACGAAACATCTCGGCGGCGCGGGAACGTTCCCTCGTGCTGCCCGCCGCTCTGCGCGACTCCCGGATAACCCCGCGCCGGAGAGGTTTCCGGACGAACCGACTGCGGCGCGACTACCCGAATCGTCACGCCCACAATGTACCGTTGCATGACGGTACGATCAATGGCGGCAAGGAAATTCGGATTCGCGCGCTCTGCCGGAGAAGCAGGGCGTGGTTGTCGCGAAGTCGACGCGCTCGATCGGTTGGGTGCGTGGCCGCGAACGCGCCGGGCGAGCCGTCGACGCCAGGGCTACTGGGGCGCGGATCCGGTGGTGAGGTGTTCGGCGATCAGAATGCGGTGCGCCTGCTGGGCCGCATCGGCGCGGCGTCGGTCATCGATCTCACTGCTCGGCAACTGTTCGAGCCCGCGGGTGAGCACCGCGATGGTGTCACCGAGCAACAGCACCCGGTGTTCCAGGTCGTCGAGTCTTTCGGTGATGGCGTCCGCGTCCGCGATCCGGTCGGCGCCGGGCAGCGCCGAGCGCAGGCGGGTCGGCAGCTCGGTGACGGTCCGGGCGGCGGCGGTCAGCCACGAACGCGCGATGCGCACGGACGCTGCGGGTAAGTCGCTGGTAGGGGACATGACACCAGCGTCGCCCCGGTGCCGGTGGCTCGCCTAGGGTCCGATGACCCCGGCCGGAAGGTCCGATGGTCCTGCCGGGAGGGAGGGTATGCGAGGTGGTAATCGGCAGCCCCGGCGCGGGTGGGCTGAGCGGGTCCAGTCGGCCACTGCGGCAACAGAATCGGCGCTCGTTGTCGAGGCGCCGGTACGGGCATCCCGGTGAGTTGGGATCCTGCGGCGAAGATGTAGTCCCCGTGGCTGTCGATGCGCCACGCCGGGCGGGCTGTCCGTTGCGTGTGCACAATGCGGCTGATGAATTCCTCGGCCTGCGATCGAAAATCCGGACGACGTTTTTCGTATCACCGATTGTCCGGGCCGAGTTTGCGGATTAGAGGATTAACCCCGCCGCCGTCGGCGTGGGCTACCTTCGCCACCTGCTGCCTCTGCCATGGAGTGCGCGGGCATCCTCGGAGCGGGCGGCGGTAGGAAATGTGGCAAGCACGATAAATTAGTCGACGCGGCGACTTCTGGAGTTCGACGAAAACGCGTAGAATTCGGGCAGGTCGGGACTGTATCTGGAGCCCTATCATGTTCGAGAGAAAGAATTCACACACGAAGTTCGCCCGGTTGGCGGCCGCCACCGGTATAGCCGCTGTTGCCGCGATTCCGGTCGTCGCAGCCGCGGCGCAAGCGCCTGGTGCGCACGCAACGACGCCCACGTCCGCAACCCAACTCGTCGACAACCCCGGTTGGGGCGGCGACGGTTGGGGTCGTGGGGATGGTTGGGGTCGTGGGGGCGGTTGGGGTTGGGGTCGCGGCGACGGCTGGGGTCGCGGCGGCGGTTGGGGTAACGGCTGGGGAGGGAACCCCGGCTGGTGGAATTGGTGGAACCCACCCGGCTGGGGTGGCTGGGGCAGCTTCTAGCGCTGGTGACCGAGCCCGGACACGCACAGCGTGCCGGGCTCGGTCGCGTCGACTACCGATCCCGGTTCGACCCACCGGGCTGGAGCTGGTGACGAGATGAAGATCGTATGTATCGGTGGCGGGCCGGCCGGGTTGTATTTCGCTATTTCGATGAAGCGGCGCGACCCGGCCCATGAGATCACGGTGATCGACCGTGATCCCCTCGGGTCCACCTATGGCTGGGGCGTCGTGTACTGGGACGACCTGCTCGACATTTTGTATCGGAATGACCCCGACAGCGCCCAGGCGGTGCGTGCTGGGTCGGTCCTATGGCGTGAACAGGCAATCCATGTGCGCGACGACCAAACCGCGTATTTCGGGGGCTACGGGTTCAGTATGGGGCGCGCGGCATTGCTCGACGTACTATCCCGGCGGTCGAGCGACTTGGGCGTCGATGTCCAGCACGGGCGAGAGGTCCACGATCTGTCCGGCTTCGACGACACCGATCTCATCGTCGCCTCCGACGGCGCGAACAGCCGGGTACGGCAGCTGGGTAACCACCGCTTCGGCACGTCCGTCACACTCGGCGCGAATCGATATATCTGGCTCGGCACGGACAAGGTCTTCACCCGATTCACCTTCGCCTTCGAACACACCTCGGCCGGTTGGATCTGGTTCCACGCCTACCCGTCGGTTGCCGAGAAAATGAGCACCTGCATCGTTGAGTGCCAATCGCGGACGTGGCAGGGACTGGGGTTCGATTCCATGGACAGCCTCGAGAACTTGCGTGTTCTGGAGAACATATTCACGCGCTTTCTCGACGGTCATTCCTTGATCAGCAAGACACGAGGCGAGCCCGCGAGGTGGAGCCGCTTTCCCGAAGTCACCAACAAGACCTGGTATCACGACAACGTGGTACTGCTCGGCGATGCGGCGCACACGACGCACTTCACCATCGGTTCGGGCACCCGGTTGGCGATCGTCGACGCCGTCGTGCTCGCACAGAACCTGTACGAGCATGCGGAGGTGGCCGACGCGCTGGAGAACTACGATGCGCAGCGGCGGGCCGCGCTGCGCCCGATCCAGGCCGCCGCCCGTACCAGCATGATCTGGTTCGAACACGCCGACCGGTATCTCGACCGAAGCGCCGTGCAGTTCGCCTATGCGATGGCGGCTCGGCACGGGCCACAAGTGCCGTGGCGGTACCAGCTACACCTGCTCACACAGGTGCCCACTGTCCGGAAGATCCGGCGCGGCATCGACTCCGGGCAGCGGTGGTGGCGCGCTGCCCGGCGGGGTGAACTCGCGATGGCGCTGCCGCCGGTGCGGCGATGAATGCGTGCGGCCGACTTCACCAGGCCGCCGGGCTTGGGTGGGCATGGTTCGACACAGGCCGACGCGGGTGCAGCCGACCCGGGCGCCGGTCGGCTCGTAGCGCGAGCGTCGGGCTTCCGGGGACCGCGACGGCCGGACCGCACCCTCGCAGGCATGCCGAAGGGGTGGACAGGATCTGGCGCGAGACGCCGATGCGCTCGGCGGGGTCCGACGGGTAGCTGAGCGCGGGGCGCGGATCGAGCAGGACTCTGGGTTGCCTCGATGTAGGGGCGATCCATCCAGGAACGGATGCGTGGGCTTGCCTCTGCTTGTGTTGCGCCCTCAGTGGCATCCGGGCCGATTCGTGAGGTGTCCAGACCCATCGGACCGGGAAAGTACGCTGCCTTCTTCTGTTTTAGCGTTGGCGGACTTGCGTCGAGCAGGTGAGTCGGTGCCGGGTAGGCGAACGTGACGTTGGAGGAGTGCAAGCGATGAAACGAAGTTCCGACGCCGGTCCGGGACGTGCGTTTGCGCCTGTTGGCGATTCGGCAAGAGTACGCATCGGATCCGGACTGTTATGCCGCTCGATGGGGCGCGCGCTCGTCGTCCTGGCGGCGGTGTTCGCCGTGACCACCGGTGTGGTGACGGCATCATCGCCCGCGAGGGCAGATGCTGCGTCGATCACCGGGTCGTGGGCGGAGGGCGACCGGACCGTGCAGCTACGGGTGCATTCCGCGGCGATGGGCCAGGACATCATGGTGAAGGTATTGCGCCCGGCCGACCGTTCGGTGCCACGGCCGACGCTGTACCTGCTGAACGGTGGTGGCGGCGGGCAGGACAGCGCGACCTGGCAGAAGAACACCGACGTGCTGGGCTTCCTCGCCGGCAAGGACGTGAACGTGGTGCAGCCGGTGGGCGGGCGCTGGAGTTATTACACCGACTGGCGCGCACCTGATCCGAAACTCGGTGTCTACAAGTGGAAGACGTTCCTCACCGAGGAGCTGCCGCCGTTGATCGATGCGGAGTTCGGCACCACTGGAGTGAACGCCATAGCGGGCCTGTCCACCTCGGGCACCTCGGTCTTGCAACTGCCTATCGCCAAACCTGGCCTGTATCAGGCGGTCGCGGCATACAGCGGTTGCGCGCAAGTCAGCGACCCGATCGGCCGGGAGTTCGTGAAGCTCGCCGTCGAGAGCTGGGGCGGCGGCGACACCGACAACATGTACGGCCCACCCGAGGACCCGATGTGGGCCGCGAACGACCCCTATCTGCACGCCGACCAACTCCGCGGCATCCGCCTGTTCCTCTCCACCGGAACCGGCGTCCCGGGCATGTACGACGTCTACAACGGCGATTACACCCAGCCGGGGCCGCGCGGCTACCTCAACCAGCTGGTGCTCGGTGGCGTCATCGAGGCGGCGGTGAACTGGTGCACCCACAACATGCGGGACCGCTTGAACGCGCTCGGCATTCCCGCCACCTATGACTTCCAGCCCACCGGCACCCATTCGTGGGGCTACTGGCAGGAAGCGCTGAAGAATTCGTGGCCGGTGCTGGCCGACGGATTGCGCCTGCCGCACTGAATCGCGCGGCCGGTCGGAACGGCCGTGGGCGGATACTGGCCCGTATGACCCACGCGCTGGTGGACTCCCGATCCCTTCCGGTTGATTTGCGTCCGTACCTCGACGCTCTCGCGCGACGCGCCCGCGCGGTCTGCGGACCGCATCTGGTCAGTGTCTTCGCCGTGGGGTCGATCGCGCTCGGGGACTACCGGCACGGGCGCAGCGACGTCGACGTGGCGATGGTCGCCGACCCGCTACTGCCCGCACAGGCACTGCGTGAACTGGCCGAGGCGCTCGCACACCCTGGCCTGGCCTGCCCCGCGGCTGGGCTGGAACTGGTGGTGTACGGGGCGGATTTCGTCGCCGAACCGTCCGGCGCGGCCGGTTACCTCATGGACCTCAACACCGGTCCGTTGTTGCCGAACCGGGTCAGCTTCGATCCGTCGGAATCCTCGGCTTTCTGGTATGTCATCGATCGTTCCATCGCTCACCAGGCCGGCCGTCTCCTGCACGGCAAGCCCGTGCGGGAGGTCATGGCAGCCCCGTCGCAGCGCGACCTGTACGCCGCGCTGCAGGCATCGATCCGGGAGCACGCCGGGGGAGAGGGTCATCTCGGCGACAATCGAGTACTCAACGGCTGCCGGACGGCAGCGTTCAGCCGAACGAACCGCTGGCTGGCCAAACGCCACGCAGCACAACTGATCGCGGCGCAGGAGACGGAGTTCCGCCCCCTCATCGAAACGGCGCTGCGCAGCTTCCAGCGCCCCCGCTCGGCGGCACTTCCGCTGCCCAGCACAGACGTCCGAGCCTTCCTGTCCTGGGTGGAGGACCGTGTCGGCGAAGCGGCGAACCGCTCAGCGGCCGGTGATCGTCGACGAGATGCGGGCTCCCTCTGACGAAGACCTTCGGTCCTCCACCGCTGAGCGGGATATGCAGACCCGACCAGGGTTCAGATAAATGACGCAGGAAACATGTTGCTACTCAGATATGCGCATCAAGGCATTGAACAGCCGAGAACCATATGCTCCCCGGAAGCCGGATTGTGCTAGTCCCGCTCGCCTGCTCTGTAGTGCACCCGCACCGGGACGTCGTCGGCCCAGGGCTGGCGGGTCACCATGTCGGCGACGCGCACTTCTCCGCGTTCGAACTCGCCGGTGGCGGCGTCGACGAGGCGGTATTGCTGGGTCTGCTGGTGGATCGGCTGGGCGTCGAGGAGCACCACGCGTACCTCCCCGGGTTCGAAGTGGCAGCGCCGGTGCATGGCGGCGATGAGTTGTTCGTTGTGCAGATGGCCGTCGCCGAAGTTCCAGCCGATGGCGGTGCTGCAGATGCGTTCGCCGTCGGTGATGGTGTACTCGTGTTCGCGACCGGGCGGCATGGCGCGGTGGACGAGCGTGAACAGCGCGCGGCCGTGGGTGTTCATGGCCCGGAAGGCGTATCCGAGATACAGGGGGATCTGCGCGCGATCCTTGCCGTAGAACCGTTCCAGTTGCGCCTGCGGCATGCTCGCGATAGCGACGATGTGTTTGCCGATCTTCTCCGCGGCAGAGGGTTTGAGGCACCACATCGTGGTGTCCCAGTTTCCGGCGTAGTAGCGCATGCCGGGCAGGAAGGAGATCTTGCGCGGGAACAAGTTTCCGGCGATCACGATGCTCGCCACCACGACGAACAGCACCGCCACCGGCACCGGGTTGCGCACGCTGCCCAGACCGAGGTCGGCGTGAGCGACGAACAACGCGGCGATCCCGAAGATCATGAAGACGTTCCACTCCAACGGCACGCCCATGGGTATGGCGGTCAGGATCGCGAGATGGAAGCACACCATCACCAGTGCCGCGGTCGCGGTCGGCCACCCACCGTGGGAGAAGAACAGCACCGGCGGAACGCACAGCTCGATGGCGGTGCCGCCGTGGGCGAAGACGCGGGACAATCGCCCCGGCCGCAGATCGTCGGGAAAGTGTTCGAAGAACGCGCGCTTGAGTGGTTTCGGCCGGAACACCGGACTGTTGGACATCATCGTGGAAACCACGAACGGGAAGTGCTTGTTGAGTTTCGACGTGGCCGCGCCCATCCAGATGACGACGAAGACGACCTTCGCGGCGACGATCGAGTCGGCTCCCGGGAGCAGGAAGGCAACCGCGAGGGTGGCGTAGACCTCGCCCCGGGCGGCAAGGAAGATGACTTTGTCGCGCAGGCCGAGTACCGCCAGCAGGCCGAGGATCGTGGCGATCTGCCAGTGCGGCAGCAATCCTACGGTGGTGTCCAGTTCGGGGATGGGACCCGTGCCGTCGGACAGCAAGGTGACCATCGTCATCGCCAGCAGCGCCGCGTACAGGGCGACGTCCACCGGCGTGCGGTTGTCACCGGTGGTGAACGGTACCCGTCCGGGCCATGGTGGTAGCCGAATGGTGTTGGGGCGCAACCAATACAGGATCGAGCCGAACGGCGGGAAGTACCGATTGTTGAGCGGGCCGAATCCGCAGCCCAGGCCCACCACTTCGAACAGCAGCGTGTACAGCACGATCTTCTGGAAGACGATCGGCTCCGACCACCAGGCTCCGACGTCGGTGAATCCGTCGATGCCCGCGGTGGTCAGCACGACGAGCCAGCCGCCGAGCACATAGAGGCAGATCTTCCCGACGTAGAACAGGTGCAGCGCCACGGGCGTCCCGAAGCCCACCTCGGCCCAGTGCCGGGCCATGGGCCGGATGCGTTCGCCGCGTGTGCCTTTGCTCCATTCGGCCATGTCGACCACCGGCAGGTCGGGCTCGAGAAACCCCATCAAGCACGCTCCGATCGAGAACGCCGGGGCCACGGTCGGAGCCCCGAGGTTCCCGATACGGTGGCAGGTACGACAGTCGCTGTCAACGACTTCCCTCGGCGCACGTCGGCGGCGACGGTCGGGCAAGATCGAAGCCATGGAGCCGACCCAGCGCGTGCCGCTGCCCACGAGCATCGATGAGTTCCGCGTGCTCGCGCACTCCCGCCTGGCCGGATTCCCGCGCGTCGAAGTGGCCGGCGCGCCCGGTACGCGCCGCGCCGCGGTCGTGCTGTGCGTGGTGGAGCAGCCGGATGGACCGCTGTCGGTGATCGTGATCAAGCGGGCCTACCGGGGCCGCAACGCCGGACAGTGGGGACTGCCCGGCGGCCGCCTGGACGAAGGCGAGACCGCCGAGCGAGCCGCGTTGCGTGAACTGCACGAAGAACTGGGCCTGCACGCGCGGCCGGAAGATCTGCTCGGCGCGCTCGACGACTTCCCGGCCGCGTCCGGTTTCGCGATCACGCCGCTGGTCCTGGCGCTGACCGACGCCACGCGGCTGCGGCCGAACCCGGACGAGGTCCATTCCGTCCACTTCGTCGACCTCGCCCGGCTCGCCGCCGAGGACACCCCGCGCTGGGTCCGGCCTGAGGACGCGGTGCGGCAGGCGGAGTTGCGCGACGACGCCGCGCCGGCCGATGCGGCCGGCCTGTTGCAGATGCGGCTCGGCCCGAAGATGACCATTCACGCGCCGACCGGCGCGCTGCTGTGGCAATTCCGCGAAGTCGTCCTGCTCGGCACGAGCCCCTCCGCCGCCCGCGTCGCGCACTTCACCCAACCTGATTGGACCCATCGCTAGGTCGCCGGGGACCGCCGCGGTCTGCCGCCCGGTGCACCGGGCAGGCCGTCTCGCGCGGTACCGCATTCGGCCTGCTACCTTGAACGTCGTTCAAGTTCTATGCGGAGGGTTGTCGTGGAAGGTGTCGAGAACTCTCGGAAGCCGAGGGTCGCTGTTTCGGCGCGGGACATGGCGCAGATCGCCGTCTTCGCGGCGCTGATCGCGGCGCTGGGTCTGCCCGGCGCCATCACCGTCGGATTCAGCGGGGTGCCGATCACCGTGCAGACCCTCGGTGTCATCCTGGCCGGTGCGGTGCTGGGAGCGCGCAAGGGCACGGCGGCGGTCCTGGTCTTCCTGGCGCTGACGATGATCGGCCTGCCGCTGCTGTCCGGCGGCCGCACCGGCCTGACGGCGCTGGCGGGTCCCAGCGCCGGATACCTGATCGGCTGGGTTCCCGCGGCGCTGTTCATCGGCCTGTGCACCGCTCGCGTCCTGCCGAAATACCCGATCGCGCTCGGCTTGCTGATCAACGCCGTCGGCGGTCTGGTGATCATCTATCTCTTCGGCACCGTGGGCCTGCTGCTGCGCACCGATCTCGGAGTCGGGGCCGCCGTCGCCACCAACTGGGCGTTCATTCCCGGCGACCTGCTCAAAGTCGTCGTCGCGAGCGTGGTGGCCAAGGGAGTGCACCGCGCATACCCCGGTCTGATCCGTGCCTAGTCCCGAACTCGGCGGCGCGGACGACGCGCCTGCCGTCGACGTCGGCGGCAGGAGCTACACCTACCGTGACCTCGACCGCGCGATCGAGCAGTGCATCGACCGCGATCCGGACGCGGCGGTGTACGACGCGTCGGACCTCACGGTCGCGGACGCGCTGATCCGCGTCTGCGCTGCGGCCCGGCGCGGCATCCCGGTCCTCGTCGAGGACCCCGCCGCTCGTCCGCACCGGACCGGCATCCCGCCCGGGGCGTTTCTGCTGGTGGCGACCTCGGGCTCCACCGGTCGTCCCCGGCCGCTCGCGCGGACGGCCGCCTCCTGGTACGACAGCTTTCCCGCGTTCACCGCGATCACCGGCGTCGCACCGGCCGACCGCGTGCTGATCACCGGGCCGCTGCACGCGACCATGCACCTGTTCGGCGCGCTGCACGCGCTGTGGCGCGGCGCGTGCGTCACCGACGACCCCGCGCGCGCGACCGTCGTGCACGCGGTGCCCGCGGTACTGCGCGAGGTGGTGCGGACCTGTCCGCGCCTGCGCACCGCGATCGTCGCGGGCATCGCGCTCGACGACGGTGCGCTGGCGGCGGCCGCCGGCGTCGACGTCGTCGAGTACTACGGCTCCGCGGAGGTCTCGCTCGTGGCGGCGCGGCGCGTACCCGAGCCGATGCGGCTGCTCGACGGAGTCGAGGCCGAAGTGCGCGACGGACTGCTCTTCGTCCGGTCGCCCTACCGTGTGCTGGGCGCGCCCGACTGGTTCGGCGTCGGCGATCTCGCGGAGCTCGGTCCGGGCCGCGAGTTGACCGTGCTCGGTAGGGGTGACTGCGCGATCAACGTCGGCGGCACCGTGGTGGTCGCCGAGGAAGTGGAACGCGTGCTGGAATCGCTCGACGGCGTCGTCGCGGTGGCCGTGATCGGCTCGCCGCATACGGTGTTGGGCGAAACCGTTACGGCCGCCGTGCAATTGGACCACGGTGCTGGTCTCGACGAGATCCGGGGGCGAGCACGTCGCGTGCTGGCCAAGGAGGCGATGCCGCGCCGCTGGGTGCCACTGCCCGCCCTGCCCAGGACCGCGGCCGGGAAGGTGGCCAGGGGGCGGCTGAAAGACTTGCTGACATGAGCCCGGTCCCTGTTCTGGTAGCGCCGTACCGCACGCCGATCGGCAATGCGGGACACGGATTCGCGAACCTGACCACCACCGACTTGGCCGCTGCCGTGCTGCGCGCGGTGCTGACGTCGCTGCGCGGCGCCGGCATCGACGCCGAGGTGGACGACGTGGTGCTCGGCAACTGCCTCGGACCCGGCGGCGATCCCGCCCGGGTCGCCGCGTTGGCGGCGGGACTGGGTGTGCACGTCCCCGGCGTCACCGTGGATCGGCAGTGCGGGTCGGGCCTCGACGCGGTGATGCAGGCAGCGTTGCGCGTGCGCGGCGGCGCGGACGACCTCGTCCTCGCCGGAGGGGTCGAATCGGCGAGCACCGCCCCGTGGCGATTCTGGCCGCCCGTGGGCGACGCCGACCCGGTGCGCTACACCCGCGCTCCGTTCGCGCCACCCGGCTTTCCCGATCCGGATATGGGCGCGGCCGCCGACGATCTCGCGCGAGCGCGCGGGATCAGCCGGGAGCGGCAGGACGCCTACGCGGCCCGCTCGCACACCCGCGCCGCGGCCGCCGACTTCGCCGCGGAGATCGTGCCGATCGGCGACGTGCACCGGGACGAACGCATCCGGGCGGGGATGACCGCGGCCCGGCTCGCGCGCCTGCGCCCCAGCTTCGGCGTCGACGGCACCGCCACCGCGGGAAATTCCTGCGGCATCTCCGACGGAGCCGCGGTCATGGCGGTCACCACCGAGGCGATGGCCGCCGGTCTGCCCGCGTTGCGGATCCTCGGCTGCGCGGTCGCCGGATCCGACCCGGCGTATCCCGGCCTCGGTCCCGTTCCCGCGATCCGTAAACTGCTGCGCCGCACCGGCGTCGGCCTAGCCGACCTGGGCGTCGTCGAGATCACCGAGGCGTTCGCGTCGGTGGTGCTGGCGGTGGCGGACGAACTGGGCCTGGACGAGTCCATGATCTGCCCGCAGGGCGGTGCCATCGCGATGGGGCACCCTTGGGGTGCGTCGGGAGCCATCCTGCTGGTGCGGCTGGCAAGCCAGATGCTCCGCGCGGACGGCCCGGAACTCGGGCTCGCGGCCTGCGCAATCGGCGGCGGCCAGGGGATCGCCGTACTGGTGGAGCGCGTGTCGTGAGCGAGCGTCGGCGGGTGAGCGGTGAACACAGCGCGCCGTCGCGCACGGCCGGACCGATCCTCAGCGAGGTGCCGTCGTGAGTGAGATCGTCTTCGACTCGGTGAGCCACCGTTTCGGTGAGCGAAACGTGTTGCGCGACATCAGCCTGCGGATCACCGAACGCCGCGTCGGCGTCATCGGGTCCAACGGTTCCGGCAAATCGACGATGGCGCGCATGATCAACGGCCTGCTGGCGCCGAGTTCCGGGACGGTCACGGTCGACGGCGTGGACGCCTCCCGCAAGGGCGCGCTGGTGCGGCGGAAGGTGGGGTTCGTCTTCACCGATCCCGATACGCAGATCGTGATGCCCACGGTCGCCGAGGATCTCGCGTTCTCACTGCGGCGCAGCGGGTTGAGCAGGCCGGAGATCGCGGCGCGCGTCGGGGAGATCCTGGAGCGATTCGGGCTCGTGGGCCACGCCGAACATCCTTCGCATCTGCTGTCCGGCGGCCAGAAACAGTTGCTCGCCCTCGGTGCGGTCCTGATCCGGCGGCCGGAGGTGATCGTCGCCGACGAGCCGACCACGCTGCTGGACCTGCGCAACGCCAGGATCGTCGCGGGCGCCCTGGACGCCGTGGACCAGCAGGTGATCGTGGTGACCCATCAGCTGTCGCTGCTGGAGAGTTTCGAACGCGTCATCGTGATCGATGACGGCGCGGTGGCGTTCGACGGGACGCCCGGCGACGCCGTCGCGGCCTACCGGGCGGCGGTCGAATGATCGGCCTCTACCGTCCCGGCGATTCCCCGCTGCACCGGCTGCCCGCCGGGGTGAAGCTGGTGCTGCTGCTGGTGTCGATCGTGGCCGCCACGGTGTTCCTGCGGACTCCGCCGCAGGTGGCCGTCGCCGCTGGGGTGGTGGCGGGCCTGTTCGCGGTGGCCGGGATCCCGTGGCGAGTCGCGCTGGCGCAACTGCGCCCGTTGGTGTGGATGCTGTTGCTCATAGCCGTGTTCCAGGTGCTGGTCACGTCGCCTGCGCGGGCCGCGGTGGTGTGCGGCGTGCTGGTGATCTCGGTGGCGCTCGCGGCGCTGTTCACGCTCACCACGCGGGTGAGCGACATGCTGGACGCGGTCACCCGGTGGCTGCGGCCCCTGCGCCGCGTGGGTGTCGATCCCGAGCGGATCGGACTGCTGCTGGCACTGGCCATCCGGTGTGTCCCGTTGCTGGCCGGGATCGTGCACGACGTCGCCGAGGCGCGGCGCGCTCGCGGCCTGCAATGGTCGATGACGGCGCTGGTCACGCCGGTGCTGGTGCGGGCGCTGCGGACCGCCGACGCGATGGGCGACGCCCTCGCCGCGCGGGGAGTGGACGATGCCTGAACTGCTCGCCGCGCGGATAGCCCGGCAGGCCGCGGCGAATCCGGCGGTGACCGCGGTGATCTCGGGACGCGAACGGGTCGGCTACGAGCGGTTCTGGTCGAGGGTCGTTCGTGTCGCCGCCGGGCTCGACGGCATGCGGCGGGTGGCCGTGCTCCCCACCTCCGATGTCGAATCGCTGGTCGTGGTGACGGCGGCGATGCACGCCGGGGTGAGCGTCGTCCTGCTGCATCGCCATCTGCTGCCCGCCCAGCTGAGCCGGGTGCTCGCGCTGGCCGAGCCGGCAGCCGTCGTGGCCGCGCCGCACCAGCATCGGCGGTTGCGGCGCCTGGGATTCGACGCGACCGTGCGGACCGCCGCCGCCCTCGAATCCGCGGGCTCGGTGCGTCCGGTGGACCCGGGCGCCGAGCTGCTGGTCGGGATCACCTCCGGCACCACCGGCGAGCCGAAGCTTTTCGTGCGCGACCACCGGTCGTGGGCCGCCACGCTGGATCGCTCCGACCACACCTTCGACATCGGCGCCGGCGATCGGGTGTCGGTACCCGGCGTGCTGGACCACACGCATTTCCTGTACGGCGCGTTGCACGCCCTGACCCGGGGCGCGACGGTCGACCTGCGGCCGGTGGCCGATGCGCTGAACGATGGCGCGACGCAGCTGTATTCGGTGCCGACGATCGCGTGGGACGTGGTGCGTGCGGGGATCGGTCCGGTCGGCAGCGTCCGGGAAGTGCTGTCCTCGGCGGCCCGGTGGCCGCGCCCGGGACGGCGAGCGTTGCAGGAGGCGCTGCCCAACGCCGCGCTCGTGCACTTCTACGGTGCGTCCGAGTTGAGCTTCGTGTCCTTCGACCGGGGGCTCGGCAGCACCGACGAGAAGTCGGCGGGCGAACTCTTCGACGGTGTCGATGCCGATATTCGCGGCGGACTGGTATACGTGCGCAGTGACATGCTGTTCGACGGCTACCTCACCGCCGACGGTGTGGTCGGCGGTCCGGTCGACGGCTGGATGACCGTCGGCGATCGCGGCGAGGTGACCGGCAGGCGTCTCCGGTTGTTCGGCCGGGAGAGCGAGATGTTGATTCGGGCGGGTCTCAACGTGGAACCCGCCGCGGTCGAAGCGGCGCTCACGGCGATTTCGGGTGTCGCCGAGGCCGCCTGCATCGGCGTGCCCGACGCGCGGATGGGGGAGGCGCCCGCGGCGGCGATCGTGGTAGACGCGGGCGCCCCTGCTCTCGAGGAGATCTGGCGGCGGCTGCGCGCGAGTCTGCCGAGCCCGAGTATGCCGGTGCAGGTAGCGATCGTGGGCAGCCTGCCGCGCACACCGCGGGGGAAGCTCGATCGGTCGGCGTTGGCCGAGACGCTGGCCGCGCAGCGCCGTGGCGGGGCCGGGCGCTGACTACGAAAGGCGAGTGATTCGTCGTCGGCGCACGCGGGATTCGTCACGCGTGCGCCGGCCGACTCGGTGCTACGGCATCGCGCGCAGGGAACTGGTATGCCCGCTGTCGTCACTGTGGTCTCCCGTCGCGGAGCGGGTCAGCTGCTCCGGCTGGATGTCGTCTTCTTCTCGCTGGACCGCCGAGTCCGCACTCGCCGCTGTGGGCTCCACCGACGCCGAGCCGAACCACGTGGCGTAGAACGTGATCACCAGCGCACCGAGGGCTCCGAGGAGCACGATGCCGGACAGGAGCGGGTGCGCGGCCATCTGCAGGGCGAAGAAGCGAATGCACAGCAGTACCCCGGCGCAGACGGCGACGCCCATGGCCACGAGGCGGACGCGCGAGCGATCCCAGCCGCGATCCGGATCGCGCAGCGCGGATTCGACCGTCAGGCACAACGCCGCGCCCACGACCAGGTCGACGCCGTAGTGGGCCCCCAGGCCGAGCGTCGCGACAAGTGTGCACACCAGCCAGAACGCGCCGCCCCAGCGCAGCCACAGCGGGCCGCGCCGCGAGTGGATGAACAGCGACAGCGCCCAGGCGGTGTGCAGGGACGGCATGCAGTTGCGCGGGGTGATGGCGTCGAAGCGCAGCGCCTCGATCGAGGAGGGCACCTCAGGAACGACATTCGGCCAGACGTCGGTGATCTCGAAGCCCAGTCCCTGCGGTCCGTACGCGAGCACCGGCCCCACCACCGGGAAGACCACGTACCAGATCGGCCCGACCAGGCCCAGGGTGAGGAACGTCCGCACCAGGTAGTGCCGTGGCCACCCACCGGTCGTCACGCCGCGCAACTGCCAGGCCGCGACGAGGACGGCCGCCAGCGGAAGCTCGAAGTAGACCCAGCGCACCACGCCCGACGCCACCGGCCCCGCCGCGTCCAGTGCCTGCCCGGCCAGCCACGACGGACTGCCGAGGACGCGATCGGCGACTTGCACGTACGGATCGAGCACCATCGGGCACGCCCACGCGGTGATGTCCAACCAGATCTCGCTGATCTTCGTCGCGCAGATCAGCAGGGCGCCGAAGGCGATGGTGCGCAACGCCGTACGGCGGCGCTGCCCGTCCCACCGCGCGAACGCCAGCACCGCCAGCGCGGTGAGCACGATGGTCGGACCGTTGCCGACGGTGAACGGCCGTCCTTCGGCCGTCCTGATCACCACGAACAGCAGGTCGATGGCGATCGCCGCGGCGACAGCGCCGACGCGGGCGCGCACCGTGATCCCGACCAAGGCCAGCAGGAACCCGGCCCACGGTGTGGTCGCCGACTTCGGCGTACCGGCATAGTCCCGAAACAGGCTGGTCAGCGGCCCGAGCGCCCCGATGTGCGCGGCCATGAGTTCGCCGCAGGCCAGCGCGAGCACGATGGCCGCGACGCCGCACCATACGGTCACCGGCCGGAACCGACGCTCCGGAAGCTCTTCGATACCCACTCGCTCGCCCGGTGGGGTCAAGCTTCCTCGCACGTCGTTCACAAGCACCGAGACATCGTAAACACGGCATTAACGGCGCATGTACGGGGAGATGGGCGAGCGAGCGTTGCCGCGGCGGATGGCACGGAAAACCACCGGATAAGCCGAACTCATTCGAGGCCGACACGTTCTCGCGGGTCGGTGCGCGCGTCGCGCCCGGTCGCCGTCCGCCCGGTGTAGCGGTCTGTTACCGAAGAGCCGCGTCGTCGAGGGGAGCGTGCCGTCGCCAGGGACGGATCCGCTCCAGTTGCGCGGCGACCGCCAGCAGCGTGGTCTCGCCGCCGGGCGCCGCGGCGAGCTGTACGCCGATGGGCAGGCCGGTGTCGGACAGCCCGGCGGGAACGGAGATCGCCGGATACCGGACGGTGTTGAACGGCGGGGTGAACGGGATGAAGCGGGGCACGTCGCGCAAGGTCCGCAGAAACCCTTGCCCGGCGAAGGCTCCGACCGGCACCGGCGGGGTCGCCAGCGTGGGCGTGAGCAGAAGATCGTGCTCGGTGAACCAGGCGGCGAATCGCTCGGCCTGCCGTGCCGGGGGAGCGTCGGGCACCGGGCGCACCCTGGTGAGCACCCGTCCGGCCCTGGCCACCTTGCGGGTCAGCGGTTCCAGCAGGTCTGCGCTGAGATTCGTGGTGTCCTCGGCGACGCCGGCGAAGTAGCGCGCCAGGAAGCCGAGCGCGTCCTGCGGCCGCCACGGCGGCGGCGCGTCGGTGACGGTATGGCCCGCTTCGCGCAGCGCCTCGGCCGCGGCCAGCATCGCCGAACGTACCTGCGGGTCGACGGACGCGCCGAGTACCGGTGGCCGGGTGGTCATGCCGATCCGCAGCGGCCGCTCGGGCGCGGCGGGGGCGCGGTAACGGTCGTCGGCCGCTAGCACGGCGAGGAGCAGGGCCGCGTCGGACACCGTGGTCGCCAGCGGGCCGAAGGTGGAGATGCCCAGCCAATTCGAGCCGAGTTCGGCGGGACGTGGCAGCACGCCGTCACCCGGTTTCAGGCCGACGAGCCCGCAGCAGGACGACGGGATGCGGATCGACCCGCCGCCGTCGGAACCGATTGCCAGCGCGGCCATTCCGGCGGCCACCGCCGCGGCGCCGCCACCGGTGGAGCCGCCGGGGGTGTGCGCGAGGTGCCACGGATTGCGGGTGACGCCGTGCGCGGCGCTCTCGGTGACCGGCCACTGGCACAGCTCCGGCACATTCGTCTTGCCGATCAGCAACGCGCCCGCGGCGCGCAACCGGCCGACCAGCTCGCTGTCGGAGTCGGCGGCGGTCTGCCGCGCCGCGCGCGATCCGTTGCCGGTCACGCAGCCGGCGAGGTCGAGATTGTCCTTCACCGCCACCGGAACTCCGGCCAGCGGGAGGTCGCGGAGATCGCCGCGGGTGGCCAGCGCGCGAGCTTCGTGGCGGACCTGTTCGTGCCGCACGATGCGGAAGGCGTTGATCCGTGGGTCGAGGGCCGCGATGCGGGCCAGGTGCTCGTCGGCCACCTCGAGCGGGGACACCGTCCGGCTCTGGACTCCCGCCGCGATCTCGGCCGCAGGCGCGCCCGCCCATGTCATCGCTGTCTCCTCGGTACCTCAGGTCGCGACGACCGACGTTGCACCGCTACCGGCCGTCGAGACTCGCCGCTCACGGTAATCGTCGGCGTGGGCGGCCACAATGACCAGCCGCCGTTCCCGGGCATGGGAACGAGCGGCACGCGGTCCCGCCGCACTGGGCCGAGGGGACGGGGACCTGCTCGGCGGGCGGTCAGGTCGTGCGATACGTGCGGGCCACCAGTGCCGAGCGCAGATACCACAAGCCCGAGGGCTGGGACGGGTCGAATCCGGTGAGCTGTCCGATCCGCTTGAGCCGGTAGTCCACGGTATTGGTGTGCACGTGCAGCACGCGTGCCGTGCGCTGCCGGTTGAGGTTGTTGGCGATGTGCCGTTGCAGTGTCTCCAGCAGTTCCGGGTGCGCGTCCAGCGGGTCCAGCAGCGAGCCGAGGTACTCGCGGCCGGGTCCCGGTCTGGTGAGCTGGTATTCCAGCGCCAGCTCGTCGAAGCGGTAGAGCCCGGCCACGGCCTGCAATCGCTGCACCATGTCGAGCAGTTCGTGAGCCTGGTCGGCGGCGGTGGGGATCTTCTCCGGAGTCGCCTCGACCATGGTCGCGGTGACGCCCACCTGCGCGGCGTGCGACAGCTGGGTGACCAGCGCGTCCAGCTGCTCGTTGTCCAGGTGGCCGGACGGGATGAGCACCGTGCCGCCGTCCACGCTCAGCAGCGACAGCGCGGCCTCGCCGCAACGGGTGGCGAGCTCGGCCTGGACCCGGCGCAGTTTCCGGCGGGCGACGACTTTGCCGTCCACCATCGGGTTGCGTTCCTCGCGGTGCGGCGGAATCGCCACGGCCAGAACGACGTACGAGGACGCGATGGCGATGCCGCATTCGCGGGCCATGGTGGAGGTGCTGTGCCCGCCCAGCAGCGCGGAGGTCAGCGTGTGCACGGCGGTGTGGTGCTCGCTGACCACCGCGCGCAGTTCCCGGACGTAGGCCATGGAGACCGCCGAGTTGATCATGTCGAGCATCTCGACGACCATCTTGGCGCCGTCGACGAGGTCGTCGTAGTCCTTCATCGTCGCGTCGGACACCACCAGCTCCAGGCCCATCTTGAAGCCTTCGTGGATCGAGTGGTGGATGGTGTCGATCGGCACTCCCTCGCGCGCCCATCCCGCGGCGGCGTCGCCGAGTCGCTGGAGTTTCTCCGGGAGGTCCTTTCCGTCGAGCATGCTCACCGCCAGCTCCAGGCAGACCCGGGTGATGGTGGTGACGTCTCCGGCGATCGCGTCACCCGGTAGGGTGCCGCACGGGATGACGTTCTCGACGAAGTGCCCGACCATCTGACGCGATAGCCCGCGAACGTCCTTCAGCGGGGACGACATCGGCTTCCCCGACAGGCTCAGGCTCTGCCGGGCCGAACTGTCGACGGACATTGGCGACTCCCTTCCGCCCACGATTGCTGTGCAGCGCATTTACACTAATCCGTCGATCCCTTTCGCGGACCCGATCGACGGGTTCTGTGAGAGCAGGTGAGACCGGTCGAGGCGCGCTTGTGAGCGCTCACAGCAGCTGGACATATGACCGATTCTCGGGGGCGGCCGGCACACCGCGAGGCCGAGGTCGTCGGCCTCGGGTCCTGGGTCGGGTCCGTTGTCGCCGCGAGGCGCGGCCGACATGCCGGTAGGATCACCCGCGCCGGCCATGGCCATGTAACGAGGGTCTTGTCCGGCACGTGTCGTGTCCCGGATGGTGTGCAGTGCCCGTCCGCCGCGCACGCCACGGCGGAAGGCAGTGATGGCGCGACGATAGGGGCAGGCGATGGCACCGGCTCTGAGATGTCTTGTCTGGGAACTGGACAACACCTTGTGGGACGGCGCCGTGTGCGACGCGACCGTCGGCGCGTTGCGGCCTGCCGCGCTGCGCACCCTGCGCGTGCTCAGCGAGCGAGGGATCTGGCATGCCGTGGCGAGCCGCGGCGAGCGCGAGTGGACGCTGGACAAGTTGTACCGGTACGGCGTCTACGAGATGTTCTCGGCCGTCGAGATCGGCTGGGGTCCCAAGTCTTCGGCGATCGTGCGGATCGCGCGCACGCTCGGTCTCGGCTTCGACACCGTGGGTTTCATCGACCACGAGCCGGTGGAGCGCGCCGAGGTGTCGCGTGCGCTGCCCACCGTGCGCTGCTACGCCGCACGTAATGCCGACGTCCTTCCGGTGCTCCCCGATTTCCGTCCCGTGTTGCGCACGGGGCCCGCTCCCACGCCGCCGCTCGGATTCGCCCGGGTGCCCGCGCGCTGATTTCCGGGTGAACACGTAATGTTCTTCCTACCAGCGGAATCCGGCGTCCGAGCCGGGTCCGCGGCCGAGGCTTCCCACCGGCGCGAGTATCCCGCCGGGGCCGGATCGTTCTGGTGGACAATACGGTGTCGGTGAAATCGGGCGGCGATAGGTTGTCACCATGCAGTGCTACGGCGTGACCGCCAACGATGCGGATTCGTGGACCGCGATCGCCAACGGCTTCGTTCCGATGGACTACCGCTACGGCGATCCCGAACGGTGGTATTCGGGCCTGACGGTGCAGGAATCGGCCTCCTACCGGTTGTTGCGCTGGGAACAGCGTGGCACGAGCACCTCCTACCGCACCCGGACGAACATCCGCCGTGGTCCGTGCGACGACTTCTATTGGGTGGTCATCCCCGAGCGGGGCGTGTACTCGGTGCGCTATCGCGGCGAGGAGACGCGCGCGCAGCCCGATCAGGCGGCGGTGACCGCCCTCGACGACCTGTGCCAGATCCATATCCCGCTGTTGTCGGCCTACGCGATCCAGCTGCCCCGGGCCGAACTCGACCATCGCGCCGGACCGCTCGCCGAGCGCGGCATGACGATCGATCTGAATTCCGGACTCGGCCGGATCACCCAGGCGATGATCCGCAGCACGCACGCCGAGCAATCGAATCTGTCGGATCGCGAGTTCAACGCGGTCTGCGACCGGATCGCCGAGTTGCTGAGCCTGATGTCGCTGGGCGACACCGAGCCGCAGCGTACCCACCACGCCCACGTCGTCGCGCAGATCCGGCAGTTCGTGCGCGCCAACGTCGGCCGGGGCGACGTGCGGCTGCCCGCGGTGGCGCACGCGCTGGGCTGGTCGCCTCGGCAACTGCGCTCGGTACTGCAGCAGGCCGGCACCACCTACCGCGACGTGCGCCGGGAGGAGGCGCTGCGGGCCGCGCGCGCTCTGCTCGAGGATCCGGCGCGGGAGGACGATCCCATCCGTGAGCTGGCGGTCCGGGCCGGATTCACCCCGGCCTGGTTCTCCGCGGCGTTCAAGGCGCGCTTCGGCGAGACGCCGCGGGAGTTCCGGCGGCGCAGATCAGCGGAGCGCGCCGAGCCGGGCGAGGCGCGGGAGCCCGTGCCGTCGCCCTGAACGGGTGTCCCGAAACTAGTTGGGCAGCACAGTGATCGAGAGATCATGCAGCCGGGACGAGTCGGCGATCACGCGGTATCCCGCCACCCGGTCGTCGCGCACCGTCACGATGAGCGCCAGGCGCAGTCGGCCGTGCGGCGCGACCACGATGCCCGGCTGACCGTCCACCAGCGCGAGCGCCGCCATCTGCGCCCGCCGCCGCAACAGCACGGTTTCCCCGGCCACCGAGGACGCGCCGCGCACGATCGTGGCCATGCCGGCGGGAAGCGCGGCGGCGTCGGCCGTGCGGACCACATCCGGCGCGAGCACCGCCAGGAGCCCATCGAGGTCGCCACTGCGCGCCGCGCCGAGAAAGGCGTCGACGACATGCCGCTGCGCGGTGAGTGCCGGTGCGGCCGCGGCATCGACACCCCGCACGCGGTGCCGGGCCCGGCTGGCCAGTTTCTTGGTGGTCGGTGTCGTGCGGCCGACGATCGGCCCGATCTCGTCGAACGGCACCGCGAACAGGTCGTGCAGGACGAACGCCACCCGCTCGTCGGGGCCGAGCCGGTCCAGCACCACCAGCAGCGCCCGGCCGACCGACTCGATCAGGACCGCCTCCTGCTCCGGTTCGTTCTCCTCGGCGCCGTCCTCCAGCCCGGATGGGTGGCCGAGCGGTTCCTCGCGCCGCGCCGACCTGGCGCGCAGCATGTCCAGGCAGATGCGGGACACGACGGTGGTGAGCCAGCCCGGCAGGTTGCGTACGTCTTCGGCATCGTGGCGGGCCAGCCGCAGCCAGGTCTCCTGCACCGCGTCGTCGGCCTCGCTAGGCGAGCCGAGCATGCGGTAGGCGACCGCGCGCAGGTGGCCGCGCTGCGCCTCGAATTCTCGCGCCAAGCCGTCGTCGGTGGGCATCGGTCACCTTTCCGCTCCGGGGTCCGTCATCGGGATGACGGATTCGACAGCTCACAGGTGACCGGCATCCGGACCGGGTGCGGCACCTGACGAAAGGGTATTGCCATGGACATCGCCTACGTCGTCACCACGGTGCTGGCGGCCGCGGCCGCGTTGCTCGCGGCGGGCATCGATGTGGTCCGCGCCGAGTGGGTGCGGACGAATATGCGCGCCTACGGGGTTCCGGAGTCGTGGCTGACGCCGCTGGCCGTCGTCAAGGCGCTCGGCGGGACCGCGCTGCTTGCCGGTCTGGCGTTTCCGCCGATCGGCGTGGCGGCGGCGGCCGGGTTGGTGCTCTACTTCGTCGGCGCGGTGCTGACCGTCGTCCGGGCGCGTTTCTATACGCACATCGGATACCCGCTGCCATATCTTCTGCTGGCCGCCGCTTCACTCGGGCTGTTCGTCGCGTCGTGAACGCGCATCGACGGGCGCTATGAACGTTGCCGTCGCACACCGGCGCGGGGCAGTCCCGCCATCGCGCCGGTGCACGCGAGCCGGCGGACCGCCCTTACCCGGCAAGGATGAACTTGGCCGCCTGCTCGCCGATGAACACCGCCGGTGCGTGCGTGTGCCCGCGGATGATGAGCGGCATCACCGAGGCGTCGGCCACCCGAAGTCCCTGCACGCCACGCACTTCCAGCCGCGGCGTGACGACGCTGGCGGCGTCGGTGCCCATGCGGCAGGTGCCGACGGGGTGGTAGAGCGTGTGCGCGTAAGAGTTGAGCGTCAGTTCGAGTACGGCTTCGGGTTCCGCGGGCGCCTGCGGCGGATAGATCAGCGGGCCGAGCACCGCCTTCATCGAGGGTTCCGCGGCGATGGCGGCGCACACGCGCAGTCCGGCCATGATGGCGGCGCGGTCGGCGCCCGCGCTGTCGGACAGGTAGCGCGGATCGATCACGGGTTTGGCGGCCGGGTCGGCGCCGGACAGGGCGATCCGTCCCCGGCTCTGCGGGCGCAGCAGCACCGTCGCCAGGATGACGCCGTGTTCGGTCGGGTCCTGCAGTCCTTCGTAGTAGAACGGCGCGGGCGCGAAGACCAGCTCCAGATCGGGGAACTCCAGATCGGCCCGGCTGCGGATGAAGCCGTACGCCTCGCCGACGTTCGAGGTGAGCATGCCGCGATGGCGGATCAGGTAGGCCAGCAGCTGGCGCGGCTTCTCGGCGCCGAACAACGAATCGCCCGCGACGCTGTAGCCGAGCCCGGCGACCAGATGGTCCTGCAGATTCGCGCCCACCTCCGGCGCGTGGTGGCGGACCTCGATGCCGTGGCGGGTCAGGTCGTCCCTGTCGCCGATGCCGGAGAGCATCAGCAGTTGCGGGCTGTTGATCGCGCCGCCGCACAGCACGACCTCGCGCCGCGCGGTCACCGTGTGGGTGGCGCCGCCGCGGCGGTACTCCACGCCGACGGCGCGCGTGCCGTCGAACAGCACTCGGGTGGCCAGCGCGTCGCTGCGCACGGTGAGGTTCGGCCGGCGCAGGGCGGGCCGCAGGTAGGCGTCCGCGGTGCTCCAGCGGCGGCCGCCGCGCTGGGTGACCATGGTCTCGCTGAACCCGTCCGGCTGCGGACGGTTCGGCGGCTCCACCTGGTAGCCCGCCTCCTGGACCGCGGCCAGGTAGGCGGCGGTGAGGCCGCGCGGGCTGCGCTGGCGGGAGACGTGCAGCGGACCTTCGGTGCCCTCGTCGGGATACTGGGCGTTCTCCACGCGTTCGATGCGCCGGAACTGCTCGACGGCCGCGGCGAAGCCCCACTCCGCACCCGCCAGCAGCGCCCACTCGTCGTAGTCCGCGCGGAACCCGCGCACCCACATCATGGCGTTCATCGAGGACGAGCCGCCGAACATCTTGCCGCGCGGCCAGTAGATCTCGCGGTTCTTCAGTTCCGGCTGCGGCTGCGTGAGGTAGTCCCAATCCACTTCGGAGCGGAACAGTTTCGCGAAGCCGGCGGGGATGTGCGCGAACTTGTTCTTGTCCGGCGGGCCCGCTTCCAGCAACGCCACCGTGGTGCCCGGATCGGCGCTGAGCCGATTGGCCACCACCGCGCCCGCCGATCCCGAGCCGACGACGACGTAGTCCGCGGAAAGCTCACCAGGTTGCACTTTTCCCACTCCGATCTGCACCGACTACGGCAAAGATACGAGCAAGCACGCGCCGTGCGGTCCGGTTTCGGGTAACCGGCCCGAAGTCGTCCGGCGTTGTCCGCGCTACCGCAGGATCAGCAGCGCCGAGGCCTCGATACGGTCGGCGATCTCGGAGTACGACCCGTAACCCATGCCCGCGCGCACCAGTGCGCCCGCGTAGAGCAATTCCAGCGACTCGACCACGTCCGGGTCCGGATCCGGACCGAGCGCGCGGATGATGCGTTTACGGATCTCGGCGCCGATGCGTCCGCGCAGATGCTCCACATCGGGGTCGCGGCCGAGCAACGCGCTGGTGACCGCGCCGGAGAGCTCCTGCTCGTCGGCCACCAGCATCGCGATGTTGCGCAGTTCGGCGACCACCCGGACGGTCGGGTCCTGGTCCTCGCTGACCGGCGACGGCGAGGCGACCAGCCGCCGCCAGAAGATCTCCGCGACCAGATGCTCCTTCGACGAGAAGTAGGTGTACGCCGTGGCCGTGCCGACGCCGGCGGCCGCGGCGACCATCCGGATGGTCATGCCCGCGAACCCTTCCCGCGCGAGCACTTCCACCGCCGCGCGGGTCAGCTTGTCGACGGTGTCGGCCTGCTTGCCGGAGAGCCTGCGGCGGGTCGCCTCGAGAATGACGGAATCGGGTTCGGACATGTGTCTGGATCCTACTAGGCGGACTGGAACGGTTCAGTTCTTGGCCGCCGCGATACCGGCCCGGCGCCCGTAGAAACTGCCGTCGCCCAGCGACGCGCCGCTGACGTACCCGCCCGCGCACAGGCCGGAGGTGCACCGGCCCGCCGCGAACAGCCCCGGAATCGGCTCCCCGGACACGTGCAGCACCCGGGAGTCGAGGTCGGTGCGCAGTCCGCCCAAGGTGAAACCCGCCGTGAAGCCGCGCATGTCGAACGCTGCCACCGGTCCGCGCAACGGGCGCACCCATTCCGGCTTCTTGCCCAGCAACGGGTCCTCGCCGTTGGCGGCGTGCAGGTTGTAGCACTCCACGGTGGCCTGCAGCGCCTGGCCGGGCAGGCCCATCTCGGCTTCCAGTTCGGCGATGGTCTCCGCCGCCCACGTGGGCGGCTGACGGAAGAACGGCGTCGAGGTCTCGGTCGTGAGCGCCTCCTCGTAGGACGCCTCGTCGATCACCAGGTACGCCTGGTTGTCCTGCTGGATCAGCGTCGCCTGCCCGATCCGGCCGGGGTAGGTGTCCTCGGTGACGTAGCGCTGGCCGCGCCCGTTGACCAGGATGCCGCGGGCCAGCAGCTGCGGGTCGCCGAAGAACGCCACCTCGGTCGCGTCCATGTGCGCCAGTTCCGCGCCGAGCGCCTGGGCCAGCCGGATGCCGATGCCGTCGTGTTCCTCGATCGCCGCGGCGGGCCTGCCGATCAGCCGCGGTGCGTAGCCTTCGATCATCTCCTTGTGATAGGCGAAGCTGCCGGTGGCCAGCACGACGCCGCGTTCGGCGCGGATGGCGACCGGTTTGCCGTACCGGCGGGCGAGCACGCCGACCACTCGATCGTCGTCGTCGACGATCAGCCGCGCGATCCGCATGTCGTACTCCGCGCGCACGCCCAGCGCTTGCGCGGTGTCGGCCAGCGGCTTCATCAGCATGTAGCCGCCGCCCTTCTCGCCGGTGCGCTTGTCGGCCATCTGCGGGACATGCCCGCGCGGAGCGGGTTTCGCGATCGCGTTGAACGGCGCGGCGTTCTCACCGCCGGAGTACATCAGTCCCTCGTCGTGCGGCGGCTCCCACCCCGGCTCGCCCCAGAACGCCTCGCGGAACGGCACGCCGCACGACACCAGCCAGGTGAAGTGCTCGACACTGCCGCGGCAGTAGTCGGCGATCTTCGCCTTGTCCACGCCGGGGCCGAGCGCGGCGAGCAGGAAGGTCTCCATGTTCTCGGGCGTGTCCTCGAAGCCGAGGGCCTGTTGCAGCGGTGTGCCGCCGCCCAGGTAGATGAAGCCGCCCGCCAGGGCGGCGGCGCCACCCCAGCCGCCGGTGCGCTCCAGGACCAGCACGTCCGCACCGGCGCGGGCGGCCTCGATGGCGGCGCAGATCCCGGCGATGCCGTATCCGGCGACGACGACGTCGGCCCGGTGATCCCAGGTCTCGACCCGGCTCGCGCGCAGGGGACGAATGGTGGTGGCGTCGGACATGGTCAACGAATCCTTCACTGCTCGGCGGACGCGGATTGCGCGCGGGCGGCCTTCTTCTGCTGTGCCACGATCGTGCCCACCAGGATGTCGAGTTTGGTGCCGTTCGGCCAACCCACGTAGTGACACAGGAACACCGCGATCTCGTGCAACTGGTCTTCGGTGAGTTCGCCGTTGCGCAGCGCGGCCCCGATCTGGATGCCCGCGGTGTCGATCGCGCCTTGTGCGGCCAGTGCGCCGAGCAGCAGCAGTCTGCGGTCGCGGATGGTGAGCCCGGGCCGCGACCAGATGTCGGCGAAGAGGTGGTCGGCGGTGACGGCGAAGTGGGCGCCCGGGTACTCCTGGAATTCCGTGCCGTAGACCTCGGCCATCCTGGCCAGACCGCGCTGCCGCACGGTATCACCGGATCCGTTGTCGCTCATGAGGGTTGCCTTTCCGCTGCGAAGGTGCCCGTTCCGACGCCGAGGCCGGGGCCGAGCCGGTCGAGGGCGAGTGCGGCCAGCGGCAGCGCGGTGCCCAGCCGCTCACCCAGTTCCAGGGCGAGACTCAGATCCTTCTCCCCGAGGTCGCGCACGTGCCGCAGGATCGGCAGCCAGAAGTCGCCGTCCTGGATCGGGGCGGTGGTGTCGCGCAGCATGATGGCGCCCGGCCCACCGGTGACCGCGTCGGAGTGCCGCACCACCTTGCCGAGCGCGGTGAGGTCGAGACCGGCCGCCTCGGCCAGCCGTTGCGCCTCGGCGGCCGCGGTGAAGGAGACGAAGTGCAGCAGGTTGCGCGCCAATTTCATGCGCGTGCCCGCGCCGATCGGCCCGGCGTGCACGATCAGATCGGCGAAGCAGCCGAAGGGTTCGCGCACCTGCTCGAACGCCGCCGCGCTGCCGCCGACCATGACCGCGAGCGCGCCGCGGGTCGCGCCGGGCGCGCCGCCGCTGATCGGCGCGTCCACCAGTTCGACGCCGCGCTCGCCGCAGACCGCCGCGAGTTCTTCGGCGGTGCGGTCGCTGATCGTGGAGTGCACGGCGACCACGGTGCCCGGCGCGGCGGTCCGCAACACGCCTTCCGGGCCCGTGATCACGTCGCGGACCTGGGCGTCGTTCACGACGGTGATCGAGATGATCGCCGCCTGCCTGGCCAGTTCGGCGGCGGAGGCGACCGCGTCGGCGCCGGCCGCGAGGAACGGCTCGACCGCTTCCGGCCGCATGTCGCACACCGCGAGCCCGCCCGGCCAGTCCAGCAGGCGCTTGGCCATCGGCGCGCCCATGTTGCCGAGGCCGAGGAATCCGATGCGAGCGCTCATGACCGCACGATCTGTCCGCCGTCGACGTTGAAGATCTGCCCGGTGACCCAGCTCGCCTCGTCCGACAGCAGGTACAGGCAGGCGCCGACCAGGTCCTGCGGCGTGCCCATCCGCTTGAGCGGCAGACGCTTGACGATGTCGTCGACGATCACCTCCGGGGTGACGGCCTTGGTGGCGTCGGTGTCGATCGGACCCGGCGCGATCGCGTTGACGCGGATGTTCGACCCGCCGAGCTCGAAGGCCAGTTGCTGGGTCAGCCCGTTGACGCCCACTTTCGCCAGGCCGTAGAAGCTGGAATACAGCCATGCGGCAGTGGAGGATTGGTTGACGATCGATCCGCTACCCCGCTTGGACATGTGCGGCCAGACGGCGCGGGTCATGATCAGCGCGCCGTCCATGTTCACGCTCATGAACTTCTTGTAGTAGTCCCACGGCACGGTCAGCAGCAGGTTCAGCTTCATCTCGCCGTAGATGGCGGCGTTGTTCACCAAGTGGTCGATGCCGCCGAACTCGGCGACGGCGAGATCGGCCAGCGCCGTGGCGGATTCGGGATCGGCCACGTCGACCTGACCGAATACCGCCGTGCCGCCGTCGGCGACGATCTTCTCGACCACCGCCGCCCCGCTCTCGGCGTTCTTGTCGGCGACGACGACGTTCGCGCCTTCGGCGGCCAGCGCCTGCGCGTAGGCGGCGCCGATGCCCTGGGCGGCGCCGGTGACGATGGCGGATCTTCCCGTGAAACGGGCCATGGAGTTCAGCTCCTCTGTGTTGTCCCGCGGCGGTCAGGCCGCGGTGGCGATGACTTTGGTCTCGAGGTACTCCTCGAAACCGGCGATGCCCATCTCACGGCCGAGGCCGGATTGCTTGTATCCGCCGAACGGAACGTCGGCGGAGTACCAGATGCCGCCGTTCACGCTCAGCGTCCCGGTGCGCACGCCTTCGGTGACGCGCCGGATGCGTTCGGGGTCCGTTCCCCACACCGAACCGGAGAGGCCATAGGGGGAGTCGTTGGCGATGCGGACCGCGTCCTCGTCGCCGTCGTGCGGAATGATCACCAGCACCGGGCCGAAGATCTCCTCGCGGGCGACGGTCGAGCTGTTGGGGACGTCCGCGATCAACGTCGGTTCGACGAAGAATCCGCGCTCGCGCTCCGGCCGCCCGCCGCCGACGACGATGCGCCCGCCCTCGGCGCGCGCGATGTCGATGTAGCGTTCCACTCTGGCGCGCTGGCGTTCGGAGATCAGCGGCCCGCACACCGTGCGCGGGTCGGCCGGATCGCCCGGCCGGATCCCGCCGAGTGTGGCCGCGGCCGCTTGCACCGCTTGGTCGTAGGCGGCGCGGGGAACCAGCAGCCGGGTGGACAGCGCGCATCCCTGCCCGGCGTGCACGCACACCGAGAACGCCGCCACCGAGCAGGCCGCCGCGATGTCGGCGTCGTCGAGCACGATGAACGCCGACTTGCCGCCGAGTTCGAGGAACGCCTTTTTCAGCGTCGTGGCGGCGCCGGTCATGACGGCGCGGCCGGTGGCCGTCGACCCGGTGAAACTGATCATGTCGACGCGCGGGTCCGCGGTGAGCCGGGCGCCGAGCGCGTGGTCCGCGGAGGTCACGATGTTCACCACGCCCGCCGGGATGTCGGTCTCCTCGGCGATGACGGCGCCGACCGCCGCCGCGCACCAGGGAGTGTCGGGGGCGGGTTTGAGCACGACGGTGTTCCCCGCGGCCAGCGCGGGTCCCAGCTTCGCGAAGTTGATCTGGTGCGGGAAGTTCCACGGCGTGATCGCCCCGACCACGCCGATCGGTTCCCGGCGCAGGACTCGGCGGGTCTTGATGCCCATCGGCTCGGCGACGCCCAGATCCGTTTCCCAGTCGTAGGTTCCGGCGAGCCCGGCCGCATAGGCGAGGTCGGCGACCGGGCCTTCCAGCTGTGGGCCGCCGGTGAGCATTCGCGGCGCGCCGACCTCGGCGATCGTGATCTCGCGCAGGTCCTCGACGTGGGATTGCAGCGCGGTACGCAATTGCTCGAGGCAGCGGGCGCGGAAGGCGTGATCGCGCGACCAGTCGGTCTCGTCGAACGCGGTGCGCGCGGCCTCGACGGCCGCGTCGAGATCGGCCGCGTTCGCGTCCGCGGCGAGGCCGAGGACCTCCTCGGTCGCGGGGTTCACCGTCGCGAAGACACCGTCGGCGCCCTCGACCAGCTTGCCGCCGATCAGCAGGCGGGACCCGTCGGCGGGCAGGAGGCTGCTCATGGATTACTCCGATACTGTCTGGACACGTGTACGGAATATAGTCCGGGGCGATGATCGGTTGCAATAACAGGTTCTAACTCTGCCATTCTCGCCGACGTCGGCGCCCGGAGTGGCATGGCGGTCGGATGCTTGCGATGTGGCGGCATCGAATCGGCGAAACAGGGTGAGCGAATGATTGTCGGAGGCGATGGGGCGGTGGTAGTGTCCGGACACATGTCCAGCTATCTGTCTTCACGCGCAGGCCGCAGTCATGGCGTCCGGCGGAACGTGTTCTCGATTTCCTCTGGTTTCGCCCGGCCGGCCTGTACCGTGGAGAGCCGATAATGCCCAGATTCACACCCCATCCGGAGCGCAGGCCCGCGCTGGTCTCCGGCGCCTCCTCCGGGATCGGCGCGGCCACCGCCGTGGCCTTGGCCGAACTCGGCCACCCGGTCGCGCTCGGCGCGCGCCGCGTCGAGCAGTGCGCCGAACTGGCGGACAAGATCCGCGCCGATGGCGGCGAGGCGTTCGCGCACCGCCTGGACGTCACCGAACCGGATTCGGTCGAGGAATTCGTGCGCGCGGCCGAAGAAGCGCTCGGCCCCACCGAGATCCTGGTCTCCAGCGCGGGCGACATCGAATTCGGGCAGGCGCACGCGATGGATCCGGAACGGTTCGTGCGCCAGGTGCAAGTCCATCTCGTGGGTGCGCAGCGCCTCGTGCACCGGGTGCTGCCCGGCATGCTGCGCAGGCAACGCGGCGACATCGTGCTGATCAGCTCGGACTGCGCGCCCGAACCGCGGCCGCGCACGGGCGCCTACAGCGCCGCCAAGGCGGGGTTGGAAGCGATGGCCGCGCAGATGCGCATGGAACTAGAAGGCAGCGGCGTCCGCCTGTCGCTGGTCCGCCCCGGCCCGACCCTGACCGGTATGGGCATGAACTCCACGCCCGAGGTCGTCGGCCCGGTCCTGGAGGACTGGAAGGCCTGGGGATTCGCCAGGCACCCGTACATGCTGCGGGCGAGCGACCTCGCCGCGGCGGTGGTGGCGGTGGTGGCCACGCCGCGGGGTTCACATCTGGTGCTGGTGGAGGTGCAACCCGAGGCGCCGATCCGTCCCCTCGCCGACGGGGCGGGATCGAACGAACAGTAGGGAGCGACGATGCGAGTGCGGGCCGATCTGGATCTGTGTCAAGGGCATGCCGTATGCCAGGACGAGGCGCCCGAGGCGTTCCACGTCCCCAAGCGCGGCAAAGTGGAGATTCTCGACGCGGCCGCCGACCCCGCCGCGCAGACCGAGGTCCAGCGCGCCGTCCGCTACTGCCCGACTCAGGCGTTGTCGATCGTCGCCGACGAGTGAGCCGACGAGTGAACCGGAATTCCGCACCGGCGGCACGGTAGGCAGGGCGGGCCGGGGCGAATACGATGAATCCAAAACCGGAACGTGTTCTAATTCAGTCGCACGGCCCGGCCCGGTACCTGCGGGGATGCCCGACGTCATGGAGAAGATCCGATGAGCACAGCACACACCGAGAAGGCGGCGGGCACGCTGCCCGCCAGGATCACCGCAGAGCTGATCACCCGGCTGACCGGTGCGGTCGCCGCCGACGGCAGCGCGGCGCCGTTCGAGATGCTCGAGGTCTACACCGGCGCTCCGGTCGGTGCGCTTCCGCAATCGACACCGCAGGATGTCCTGGACGCGTGCGCCGCCGCCCGGACGGCGCAGGCCGAGTGGGCCGCGCTGCCGCTTCGGCAACGGCTGCGGGTGTTCGAGCGGCTGCACGAGCTGATCCTCGGCGAAGTGGAGACCATCGCCGACCTCATCCAGATCGGGTGCGGCAAAACCCGCCGGATGGCCGTCGAGGAATCCTGCGACGTGCCCATGGTGATCAGCCACTACCTCAAGACCGCGCGCCGGGTGCTGCGGCCGAAACGGCGCGGCGGGCCGATGCCGCTGCTGACCACGTCGACCGAACAGCACCGGCCCAAAGGGCTCGTCGCCGTGATCGCCCCGTGGAACTTCCCCTTCGCCATCGCCCTGTCCGACGCCATGCCCGCGCTGATGGCGGGCAACGGCGTCGTGCTGAAGCCCGACAACAAGACCGCGCTGTGCGTGCTCTTCGGCGTCGAGTTGCTGCACCGGGCCGGGCTGCCCCGCGGGCTGGTCCAGGTGGTGTGCGGTGAGGGACCCGATATCGGCCCGACCCTGATCGACAATGTCGATTTCGTCATGTTCACCGGCTCGACCGCCACCGGCCGGATCGTCGGCGCGCAGGCCGGGCGCAACCTCATCGGGTGCAGCCTGGAGCTGGGCGGCAAGAATCCGATGATCGTGCTCGCCGACGCGAACCTGGACGAGGTGATTCCCGGCGCGGTGTTCGCGGCGTTCGCCAACTCGGGGCAGGCGTGCATGCACATCGAGCGGATCTATGTGCACCGCTCCATCCACGACGAATTCCTGCGCCGGTTGGTCGCCGCGGCGGCGGAGCTGAACGGAAAGATCGGCGGCAGCTACGATTACGTCCCCGAATTCGGATCCCTCGTCTCCCCGCAGCAGCTGGAACGGGTCGCCGCCCATGTCGAGGACGCGCGGTCCAAGGGAGCCACCGTGCACGTGGGCGGGCAAGCGCGTCCCGATGTCGGTCCGGCGTTCTACGAGGCCACCGTGCTCACCGGCGTGACCCCGGAGATGACCCACGCGACGCTGGAGACCTTCGGCCCGGTAGTCACCGTCTACCCGTTCGACGACGAGCAGGAGGCGGTGCGCCTGGCCAACGCCACCGATTACGGCTTGAACGCCAGCGTGTGGACCCGCGACCTGGCGCACGGCGAGCGTGTCGCCGCGCAGTTGCAGGCGGGCAACATCAACATCAACGACGGTTTCGTCGCAACCTACGCCGCCAAGGGCACGCCCTCCGGTGGCGTGAAGCAGTCCGGCGTCGGCACCCGGCACGGCGACCAGGGCCTGCTGAAGTACACCGACACGGTGAACGTCGGCGTGCTCAAGAAGCAGGTACTCGCCGCACGGGCGGGCCAGCCCTACGACAAGCAGCTGAAGATGACCTTGCTGTCGCTGCGGCTGATGCGCCGCACCAGGTTGCGCTGAGCCCGGTTCCCGCCGCCGACCGACGACGGTCACTGGCCCGGCCGATCCGGTAGCGTGGCCGCCGGGGTGGGTCCACGGAATCGAGAACGGATACCTATGAGCCTTCGAGAAGTTCCGCTGCGCACGCTGTCGGGCGAGCCGACGACCTTGGCCGACCTGGTCGGCGACCGCGCCGTCCTGCTGGTCAACGTGGCCTCGAAATGCGGACTGACGCCGCAGTACTCCGGGCTGGTCGAACTGCACAAGTCCTTCGGCCCCCGCGGTTTCAGCGTGGTCGGCGTGCCGTGCAACCAGTTCATGGGCCAGGAACCGGGCACGGCGGAGGAAATCCAGGAATTCTGTTCCACCACCTACGGCGTCGATTTCCCCTTGCTGGAGAAGACCGACGTCAACGGCGAGCAGCGCCACGCCCTCTACCAGCAGCTGGTGGAAACCCCCGACGCCGAAGGTAGCGCGGGCGACATCCAATGGAACTTCGAGAAATTCCTCATCGACCGCGAGGGCAAGATCGCAGGCCGTTTCCGCCCGCGCACCACCCCGGACGCGCCGGAACTGGTCGCCGCCATCGAATCCGTGCTCTGAGGTAGTCACGACGAACAGCCGGGGCCGCCGTCCGCTCGAGACGGCGGCTTTGTTCAGCGGCGAATGCCGGCAACGAACCTCGTCATCTTCGATCGCCAAGTGGTTGAGGGGGCACATCGCTGCGGCGAATTGCGAGTAAGCCTCTCGATGGTGTGCCACTCGCGGGATCGTCAGGAGCGGTGGGTGAGGGGAGCACGGAGGCCGAGGTGCTCGCGCAAGGTGGTGCCGGTGTACTCGGTGCGGTAGACACCGCGTTCCTGGAGTTCGGGGACGAGCCAGTCCACGATTTCGTCCAGGCCGGTCGGGACCAGGTACGGGGAGATGTTGAAACCGTCGCTCGCGCCGTGGCGGACCCAGCGGGCCAGTTCGTCGGCGACTCGAGCGGGGGTGCCGGCGAAGCCGGAGCGTTCGGTGGAGGCGATCACTACTTCGCGGAGGGAAAGATTCTCCGCCTCCGCCCTGGCTCGCCAGTCGCGGGCGATGGCGGCCGGGTCTTGGCCGGAGCGCGGTGCGCCACGGGTTTCGGAGATCGGGCGCGGCTGCGGGTCGTCCGCGGGCAGGGGGCCGTCCGGGTCGAGGCCGGACAGATCGCGGCCCCAGATCTGGCCGGCCAGCGACAGCGCGGTCTGGCCGGTGTACTGGCCGTTCTTCACCCAGCGCACCTTCTCCTCGACCTCGGATTCCTTCTCGGCGAGGATGATCTGCGTGCCGGGCAGGATCCGGATGTCGTCCTCCGGGCGGCCCGCCGCGCGCAGGCGTGCGCGGATGTCGGTCGCGAAGGCGAGCGCGTCGTCGAAATGCGTTCCGTGCCGGGAGAAGATCACATCGGCGTGCGCCGCGGCGAAATCGCGACCTGCCGGTGAATCGCCCGCCTGGAAGATCACCGGATGCCCTTGGGCGCTGCGCGGCAGCGTGGGGGTGATCCGCACGTCGAAGTGGGGACCGGTGCGCACGACCGGGTGGATCGCCTCGGCGCTCGCCCACGCCGGGCTCTGCTGCGACGTCGCGATCGCGCCGTCGTCCCAGGCGTCCCAGATCGCCCGCACCGTCGCGACGAACTCCGCGGCGCGCTCGTACCGCAACGCGTGGTCGAGGAATCCGCCGCGCCGGAAGTTCGCTCCGGTCCAGGCGTTGTCGGTGGTGACCGCGTTCCAGCCCGCGCGGCCGCCGGACAGCACATCCAGGCTGCCCAGTTTGCGCGCCAGGTCGGCGGGCTCGTTGTAGGTGGTGTTCTGGGTCGCGACCAGGCCGATGTGCCGCGTGATGCCCGCCAGCGCGGCGAGCTGGGTGATCGCGTCGGGGCGGCCCGCGATGTCCAGTTCCAGAATCGCGCCGTCCTGCTCGCGCAGCCGCAGGCCCTCGCCGAGGAAGAACGCGTCGAACAGCCCGCGCTCCGCGGTCAGCGCCACCCGGCGGAAGGTTTCGAAGTCGATCTGCGAGCCGCTGGCCGGGTCGGACCAGATCGTGGTGTGGTTCACGCCCTGGAAGAAGACGCCGAAGTGGACCTGGGCGTCGGGACGCGGGAAGTCGGTCACGGAAACGATCTCCTGACGATCAGCGCGTGGTCGCGTAGCGGTTGGCGGGACGGGGCAGACCGAGATTGGCGCGCAGTGTGGAACCGGGAACGGGCCGGTGCGCGACCCCGGTGCGCAACAAGGCGGGCAGGACCTCGCGCGCGAGCACGGGCAGGTCCTCATCGATCACGGCCAGGTGCAGCCGCACCCCGTCGAGGTGGGCGCTGAGCTCGGTCAGCAGAGCGGTCAGTTCCGGCGCCGCACCGGAGAACGCGAGCCGGCCGGGGGAATCAGCGGCCGCGCCGAATCGCCGCGCGGCCGGAACACCGGAGACGTCCAAGGTGACCTCGACCTCGGCGAAGACCAGCGCATCCTCCGCCGAGCGCACCGCGGTCCCGGCCTCGACCGCCGCCGCGACCGAATCGGCGGCGACGAACCGGACGTCGACCTCCCCTTCCGCGCCGAACACCACCGGTTGGCCCTGGGGCGGGCGCGGCACGATGGCCGGTCCTTTCACCGCGAAGGTCTCGCCCTCGAAGTCGATGTAGTGCAGTTTGGTCCGGTCCAGGAAGCGGCCGCTGGGGTAATCGCGGATGACCGCGTCGTCCTCCCAGGAATCCCAGAGGCGACGGGCCACCTCGATCGAATCCCGTTGCTCGCGGGCCAGTTCGGCGTCTCCAGTGACCGGCGTACGCCCCCACGCGGCGGCGGCTCGCGCGTCGTCGACGCGCTCGGCGATCCAGCCGGCCCGCCCGCGCGAGGCGTAGTCCAGCGACGCCACCTGCGATGCCGTGTGGAACGGTTCGGCGTAGGTGGTGGCGACGGTGGGAACCAGCCCGATCGTGCTGGTGGTGGCCGCCACGAACGACGCCCGGGTCACCGCGTCGATGCGGCCGGATATCTCGTGTCCCGGCAGGATCGAGTCGGCGAAAGTGGCCAGGGTGAATCCGGCGTTCTCGGCGGCGGCCACCCGCCTGCGCACGGTGTCGCCGGTGAGCAGGCGGTCCGGTGCGTGCGCCGCCCGCCGCCACGCCTCGGGGCGGAATCCCTCTCCGTCGAGTTCCACGCCGAGCGCGAAAACGCCCATCCCGCACCTTCTTTCATCCCGCGAACCATGCGCGACAACGGTGGTCCGAGCCGGGCACGATCCGGCTCGGGCCACCGGTGGCGCACCCCTGGCGAGCATGCGCGGCGGGGCGGCGATACGCGATGGTTTGCGTCGCGATGATTCGAAGGTTGTCGAATGGCAGGCGGGCTACCGCGCGGCGCGGGCCGCGAACGCCGCGGCCACGAGGACGGTGACGCCTTCCGCGATCGCCGTGCCGCCGAGGGCGTGCGCCGCGCTGGTCACCGTGCTGCCCGCCAGTCCGAGGAACAGCGACCCGAAGGTGGCGATCCCGACCACGATGCCGAGTTGCACGTTGGTCACCAGGATGCCGCTGGCGTCGGCCGCCAGGGTCATCGGCACCTTGGCCAGCGTGCGGGTCATGAGCGGACTGAAGGCGATGCCGTTGCCCGCGCCGCACAGGCCGAGCAGGGTCAGGGCCAGCGGCCCGAGCTCGGCGCCGTCGCGCAGCAGTGCGCCGAGAGCGACCATGCTCACCGCGCCGAGTACGAGCCCGAGCGGGATCATCGTCGCGTGGAACCGGGCCGGGACGCGCTCCCAGTTGAGGCTGGCGACGGCGAAGGCCACACCGAGCGGAACGAACAGCAGACCCGCGTGCAACGCGCTGTAGCCCAGCGTGCTCTGCAGATGGATCGCCATGACGAACATCCAGCCGCCGAAGGTCGCCATGATCACGAACAGCGCGACCGCGGCGGGGACCAGGCCAGGCGCGGTGAGTACCGGCCGCGCGAAGAGGGGTTCGCCGCCACGGGAAGCGACGATCCGTTCGATCACCACGAACGATGCGAAGCCGAGCACGCTGACGGCCAACGCGATCCACGACCACAACGGCCAATCCAGCTCCCGTCCGAGCACCAGCGGCAGCACCAGCAGCAACACCGACGCGGTGAGGGTGGCCAGTCCCGGCAGGTCGAGCTTGCGCTCGAGGCGCTGGGCCGAGGACGGCAGGATGCGCGGCGCGGCGACGAGCAGCGCGAGCCCGATCGGCACGTTCACCAGGAACACCCCGCGCCAGCCGCTGCCGAACAGATCGGCGTTGACGATCAGACCGCCCAGCACCTGCCCGGCGACCATGCCGCCGGAGATGATCGCCGAGTAGACGCTCAGGGCCCGCGCGCGGGCGTCACCGGTGAAGGTGCGCTGGATCAGCGTCATGATCTGCGGCACCATCGCCGCCGCGCCGACGCCTTGGGCGAAACGGAAGACGATCAGCGCGGTCTCGTTCCAGGCCAGACCGCAGGCCAGCGAGGCCACGGTGAACAGCGCCAGCCCGGCGACGAACGCGCGCCGCTGGGTGAACCGGTCACCGAGCCGTGCACCGGTGACCAGCAGGACGGCGTAGGCGATGACGTACCCGGCGACGATCAGCTGCAGGGCCGCGCCGCTGGTGTGCAGCGAACCGCGGATCGAGGGGATCGCGACGTTGACGATGGAGGAGTCGAGCACCGCCATGAACTGGCCGGTGAGGATGACGATGAGGACGGCCAGCGAACGCCGCGCTCCCAGCGCGGCGGGCGGAGCGGCCGGAGTCGCGGCGGGCGTCGTTGCCGCCGCCGGCCCCGGCGATATGGTCTGTGTCATGCATCGAGGATGCGGTGCGCCGGGCACCGGTAACAGGAGCCCGATGACACTGGTACCGGCAGCACCAGGCTGAGGGTGTCCCGCAAGGGAATTGCGGAACCTTTGGGACATTTCCGGCATTGTGTCCAGTGTCACAGACCCATGCGGCGGCTATCACCTAACCCGAAGTACTTAGGCGAGCTAACGTGTTTGGGTAAGGCCGTTCCCGGACCAAAGGAGGTCGTCGTGGCATCTGAGACACGCAGGGAGCGGCTCCTGCGCCGCATCGCCCGGCTGTACGCCGAATACGACGACATCCGCAACGCCACACCGCGTGCGGAGGTCACCGAGAAGGTTCGCGAATCCGGCGTGGGCCTCGCGAAGATCATCGAGACGGTCATGGTCGGTTACGCCGACCGGCCCGCCCTCGGCCGGCGCGCGACGGAACTGCGTACCGGCGAGACCGGCCGCACGACGCTGGCGCTGCTGCCCGAGTTCGACACCATCACCTACGGCGAACTGTGGGAGCGCGTACGCGCGGTGGCCGCGGCGTGGCACGGTGACGCCGGCCATCCGCTCCGGGCGGGCGACTTCGTGGCCATCCTCGGTTTCACCAGCAGCGACTACACCACACTCGATCTGGCGTGCATCCACTTGGGCCTGGTCGCGGTTCCACTGCAAGCGAGCGCGCCCGTCGCTCAGCTGACCGCGATCGTCGGCGAGACCGCGCCCCGCGTGCTCGCCGCGACACCGGAACTGCTCGACGCCGCGGTGACCTGTGCGTTGGCGGAGTCCGGACCGCGACGGCTGGTCGTCTTCGACTACCACCCGGGAGACGACGACCAGCGCGCGGCGTTCGACGCGGCTCGCGCCCGGCTGGCCGATGCGGGCAGCCCGGTGGTCGTCGACACCCTCGACGAGGTGCTCGCGCGCGGCAGGTCGCTGCCGCGGGCGCCGCTGTTCGCCGCCGAGCCGGGCGAGGACCCGCTGGCGCTGCTGATCTACACCTCGGGAAGCACCGGAACACCCAAAGGGGCGATGTACACCCAGCGGCTGGTCGCCCGGAGTTGGGTGAACCGGCCCGAGGTCGCCGCGATCAACCTCAACTACATGCCGATGAGCCACGTGGCCGGTCGCGGATCGCTGACCGGCGTGCTGGCGCGCGGCGGCACCGCGTACTTCGCGGCCAAGAGCGACATGTCGACGCTCTTCGACGACATCGCGCTCGCGCGACCGACCGAGCTGTTCTTCGTTCCGCGCGTGTGCGACATGATCTTCCAGCGTTTCCGCAGCGAGGTGGAGCGGCGCGACGCACCGGGCATCGACCGGGCCGCGCTGGAGGCAGAGGTGAGAACCGAACTGCGCGAGCATTTCCTGGGCGGGCGCATGGTCGTGGCGATCTGCGGAAGCGCTCCGGTGTCGGCGGAGATGAAATCGTTCGTCGAGTCGGTGCTCGACCTGGAGCTGCACGACGGCTACGGGTCCACCGAGGCGGGTGGCGTGGTCGTCATCGATGGACGGGTGCAGCGTCCTCCGGTGCTCGATTACAAGCTCGCCGACGTCGCCGAGCTGGGCTACTTCCGCACCGACAAACCCCATCCGCGCGGCGAGCTGCTGTTGAAGAGCACCACCTTGATCTCGGGCTACTACAAGCGGCCCGAACTCACGGCCGAGATCTTCGACTCCGAGGGCTTCTACCGGACCGGCGACATCGTCGCCGAGCTCGCCCCGGACCACCTGGTCTACGTCGACCGCCGCAACAACGTGCTGAAACTGTCCCAGGGCGAATTCGTCGCGATCTCGCGTCTGGAGGCGGTCTACGCGACCAGTCCGCTGATCCGGCAGATCTTCGTGTACGGCAGCAGTGAACGCGCCTACCTCCTCGCCGTGATCGTGCCGACCGAGGACGTGCTGGGCTGGGGTGACACCGACAAGATGAAGACGGCGTTGAGCGAATCGCTGCGACAGCTCGCCAAGGACGCCGAACTGCAGTCCTACGAGATCCCCCGGGACTTCCTGATCGAGCCCGAGCCGTTCACCGCCGCCGACGGATTGCTCTCGGGCATCGGTAAACTGCTGCGTCCCAAGCTGAAAGAGCGTTACGAGCCGCGGTTGCGGGAGCTGTACGACGAGCTGGCCGCCGGGCAGGCGAACGAGCTGCTCGACCTGCGCCACACCGCGCTCGATCGGCCCGTGCTGGAGACGGTGAGCCGCGCGGCGAAGGCCGTCCTCGGCTGCGCGGAGGCCGACCTGCGCCCGGACGCGCACTTCACCGATCTCGGCGGCGACTCGCTCTCAGCGCTGTCGCTGTCGAACCTGCTGCACGAGATCTTCCAGGTCGAGGTGCCGGTGTCGGTGGTGATCAGCCCGGCCAACGGCTTGCGCGAGGTGGCGGACTACATCGCGGCCGAGCGCGCTTCCGGCGGGCGGGGCGCTACCTACGCCGCGGTGCACGGCGACGGCCCGCAGGTCCGCGCCGCCGACCTGACGCTCGACAAGTTCCTCGACGCCCGCACACTTGCCGAGGCACCGGCTCTGCCACGCCCGTCCGCGAGCCCGCGCACCGTGCTGCTCACCGGCGCGAACGGTTACCTCGGGCGCTTCCTGTGCCTGGAGTGGCTGCGGCGCATGCACGACAGCGGGGGCACCCTCGTCTGCCTGGTCCGCGGCTCGGACGCGGGCGCGGCGCGCCGGCGCCTCGACAGCGCCTTCGACTCCGGAGACCCCGCGCTGCTCCGCGATTTCCGAGCACTGGCCGCCGAGCATCTCGAGGTGATCCCCGGTGACATCGGAGAGCCGAACCTGGGCCTGGACGACGCGACGTGGCAGCGGCTGGCCGAACGCGTCGATGTGATCGTGCATCCCGCCGCGCTGGTCAACCATGTGCTGCCCTACCGGCAACTGTTCGGCCCCAACGTGGTCGGCACCGCCGAACTGATCCGGCTCGCCCTCACCACGCGGCTCAAGCCGTTCACATATCTGTCCACGGTCGCCGTGGCCGCGCAGATCGATCCGGCCGTCTTCGCCGAGGACGGCGACATTCGCCGGATCAGCCCGGTGCGGGCGGTGGACGACAGCTACGCCAACGGCTACGGCAACAGCAAGTGGGCGGGCGAAGTGCTCCTGCGCCAGGCCAACGACCTGTGTGGGCTGCCGGTTGCGGTGTTCCGGTCGGACATGATCCTCGCCGACCGCCGTTACGCGGGTCAGCTCAACGTGCCCGATATCTTCACCCGGCTCCTGTTGAGCCTGATCGTCACGGGTATCGCGCCGTTCTCCTTCTACCGCACCGACGCGGGCGGCAACCGCTCGCGCGCCCACTACGACGGCCTGCCCGTCGATTTCACCGCCGAGGCGATCACCGTGCTCGGCGCCTCGGCAGCGACCGGTTTCCAGAGTTTCGATGTGCTCAACCCGCACGACGACGGCCGCTCGCTCGACGAGTTCGTCGACTGGCTGATCGCCGCAGGCCATCGGATCGAGCGGATCGCCGACTACGACGAGTGGGTCACCCGGTTCGAGACCGCCCTGCGGGCGCTTCCGGAACGACAGCGCCAAGCATCCGTCCTGCCCTTGCTGCACGCCTATCGGCGACCGGCCCCGGCCGTACGCGGCTCGGCCCTGCCCGCGGAGAAATTCCGCTCTGCGGTCCGAAGCGCGAAAATCGGTCCAGAACAGGATATTCCGCAGATCTCCCGGGAACTCATCGAGAAATACGTCACGGATCTGCGGCTGCGCGGCTTGGTGTAGGAGCTAGGACGGTCGCGGCACGGCATCCAGCAGGGCGTTGGCGATGCGTTCGGCTTGGACCAGGATGTTCGTCTGCGCGGAGATGTAGTCGCCGATGCCTTGTTCCTGGGCCGCCTGCAGATACGGCGGCAGCGGCTGTTGGATCTCGGTGCGGATGACGTTGTCCAGCAGCGCCTCCATCTCGCCCCGCAGCGGATTTCCGGTCGCGGCCTGGTTGTCGAGTTCGAGCCGGCCGCCGTCGGTGCTGTAGTCGTAGAGTTCGAATTCCTGTTGTCGCGCCGGATCGATCTGGATCCGGCCGTGCACCCAATGGGAATACGACGCGAACTTCGCGTCGGCGGTGCGCACCATGGCGACATGACCGGGCGCGTCCTGGTTGAACAGGATCGCGGCTTCTTCGATCGAAGCCTCGTCGGTCGTGTGGGCGATCCACGGCCTGCCGGTCGCGCCCGGGTTACGGCAGAGCGCGGCGATGTCCAGACGTCCGCTGAGATGTTCGTACCGTCCGTCGCTGCGCCAGTCGTCGCCGCCGGTGCCGATGGTGAGCAGCAGGGGTGTGAAGTCGACGCTGGAGGTGAGTTGATCCCTGGTGCTCGTCCCGTCCACCGGGCTCAGGTAGCCGCGCGGGTCGTGGACATAGAGCGGGACGCGCAGCGCCTCGTCGTAGGCCGCGCCGCCTTTACCGTGCAGGCCGTGCGAACCGGCGTAGTCGCCGTGGTCGGAGGTGAAGACGACGACGGTGTTGGCGGCGACGTCGGGACGCGACTGCAAGGTGTCGAGCACCCGGCCGATCTGGATGTCGACCTGCTGCTGCGCCCACAGGTAGAGGTTGCGCATCTCGATCCAGGCCTGCAAGGCCTCCGGCGTCCCGTAGGGCGCCGCGCCGAACGCCACCGCCGAGACCTCCACCAACGCCATCTGCAAGCGCGGCTTGCGCGACAGTTGTTCGAGCGATTCGAAATTGGGCGGCAACTCGTTCATCCACCGCGGGATGTCGGCGTTGAACTGGTCGCGCCGGGTCCAGCGCGGCCACCACTGGATATCGTGCGGGTTGACCAGCGACACCGTCGTACACCATGGCGCGTTGCCCGAGTCGTTGTGGAACCAATCGGCGAATTGATCGACGATCTTCGGATCCGCTTGCAAGCCCTGCCCCGGCGCACCGTTCGGGGAGGGATAGGTGCCACCGTGGAAACCGTAGGCTTCGAGGGCTCCGGGTGTGCGGTCCGGATAGCTGCCGAGATGCCACTTACCCCAGTAGGTGGTGTCGTAGCCGTGGTCGCGCAGCATGGAACCCCACGTCGGGAACAGGGGCGACAATGTCGACTCCGACACGACCATGACCCCGGTCTGCTGTGCGTAGAGGCCGGTCAGCAGGCAGCCGCGTGCGGGCGTGCAATCGTTGGCCGCCGTGTAGTGATTCTCGAACGACACACTGCCCCGGCGGATCCGGGCGATGTTCGGCAGAACGGCGTCCAGCGTCTGCTGATCCGGGAACCAGACGGGTGTGCGCATCTCGTCCACGATGATCACCAAGATGTTGGGCTTGTCCGGATCGGTGTCCGCCCGCGCCCGGCCCGGAGCGGCCCCGGTGGACACGGCGGCCGCGGCTGTCGCCGAGGTGGCCGCGCTGGTCAGAAATCCCCGGCGAGTGAACGAGCTCGGCAATGTTCCTCCACGAATGAGTGATGTCCGTCGGGCGAATGGAACGCGGAGAATCTCGGTGCTGTCACCGTAGCGCCGCCGGGCGCGCGGCAGCCGCACTCCGGTGCGGACACGCCGCCGTGCCGACGTCACGCAGGAGCCGGCCGGACCGTAACCAGGCGGTGACGGCCGGAAGCCGGATTACGGCAGGCCCACCAGATCGGCCATGACGTTCATGTGGTGGCCGAAGTAGTCGGCGCGTGCGTCGATGAGGCCGTGCAGGCGGCCGAAGATCTCGAAGTTGATCAGGCCGAACAGTTGAGTCCAGCCGACGAAGACCCGGTCGAGCACGTCTTCGGGCAGGTCGGAGGACTGCTGCTCGATGAGCCGGCGCAAGTCGGCGTGGACGGGCGCGGGGAGCGGCGTCGAAAGCGGCAGTGGGGTCAGTTCTTTCGCACCTGCCCGCGCGATGGCGGCCAGCCGGAGGACCACGGCCGCGGCCGGGGCGATCGTGTCCTCCGGCGCGGCGTAGCCGGGCACCGGACTGCCGTAGAGCAAGCCGTATTCGGCCGGATGGGACAGCGCCCATTCCCGGACGGACGAGCACACCGCAATCCATCGGCCGCGCAGATCGGCGGCGGGTGGTTTCGCGTCCGCGGCTTCGGCCTCGGCCGCGAGCGCCTGGTACGCCTCCATGATCAGCGCGGTCAGCAGGTCGTCCCGGCTCGGGAAGTACCGGTAGAGCGCGGACGCGACGATGCCCATATCGCGGGCGACCCCGCGCAGGGACAGATTCGCGCCATCCACCGCCAACCGTTTGCGCGCGACCGCCTTGATCTCCTCGATCATCTCGGAGCGGACGCGGGCGCGCAGTGACTGGGCGGACATGGCTCCCAGTTTAAGGAACAGACGACAGATAAGAGAACGGAAGCACGTTTTGTGAACACTGTTCTTGACTCGGACTGCTGTTCTGGCCTAGGCTCGAGCTCTCGACGAGAACGCTGTTCTCTGAACATCACGCCAAACAGGTTGGATTGCCATGTCCCTGCACGTCGTTGTCGGAGCCGGTCCGGTCGGATCGGCCACAGCCCAACTGCTCGCCACACGGGGGATCCGGGTGCGCACGATCACCCGGCGCGGATCCGGCCCGGACCACCCGCTGATCGAGCGCGTCGCCGCCGACGCGGCCGACGCCGCGGCATTGATTTCGCATTGTGCGGGCGCGGATGTCGTCTACCAGTGCGCCCAACCTCCCTATCACCGCTGGGCGACCGACTTTCCACCGCTGGCCGCCGCCGCGTTGCGAGCGGCGGAAGCGACCGGCGCCGTGCTGCTGAGCGTCGGAAATCTCTACGGCTACGGACAGGTCGACGGCCCGATCAGCGAGCGTCATCCGCTGCGGCCCAACAGCGTGAAGGGCCGGGTCCGGGCGCGGATATGGGCTGAGGCGCTCGGCGCGCACGAGGCAGGCCGCGTGCGCGTCGCCGAAGTGCGCGGATCGGACTACCTCGGCGCGGGGGCGAAATCGGCTTTCACCATGGTGGCGTTGCCTGCCGTGCTCTCAGGTCGCCGAGTGTGGTTCCCGGCGGATCCGGACGCCGCGCACAGCTGGACCGACGTCGGTGACACCGCCCGGACGCTGGTCGCGGTCGCCGACGACGAGACGGCCTGGGGGCGAGCGTGGCACACGCCGACCGCGCCGCCCACCTCCATCCGCGAACTGGCCGGGATGGCCGCGACGGTGGCGGGCGCGCCGCCCGCGCGAGTGAGCCGGATGCCCGCCGCGGTGCTGTGGGCCGCGGGGCTTTTCGAGCCCAACGCCCGCGAGATGCGTGAGTTGCGCTACCAGTTCGATGGCCCGTTCGTCATCGATTCGTCCGCCGCGACCGCGGCGTTCGGCATCGAGCCCACACCCACCGTGGAGTCCGTGCGCGCCACGATCACCGCCCTTCGGGCGGAAGAAGAACAGGCGGTGGCGAACGCATAACCGGGAGGCCTGTGCTCGTCGTCGGCCAGCCGGTTCAGCGGGCGGGGCGCGAAGCCGCCGTCCGGGGAAACCATCCGTGGCGGTCGAACAGCCCGAAGGCCAGCCACTTCCGGTCCGCGGCGGCATGGCCATACACCGTCCCGGAGGCGGTGGTCCCGGCTGTCGTGCCGTCCGGCGGGATCGCCGGACGGCACGAAGCTGGTGTTCGAGGAAGCCGCGCACGCAGAGCGCGGCGTGCTATCTCCTCGCAGAAAGATAGACGGAATCATCAGGGTTCATCGCCATAGCTACCCCACTACAGCGAATGGATAGTTGAATCCGGCAATTTCACTGCAATAGCGAGAGCACGCTACTGCGCAGCGGCACAGAAGAAATCCGTACCCGGGAGAATCGGGCGAAGCGGTGATCTCTCGAGGCCGGATCAGGCGGCGGGCTGGGGCTGGTTCAAGTCCCGGACGCCGGTGATCGCATCGATGATGTTGACGATGGCGGAGGTGCCACCGTCGAGGGCCGAGCTACCGGAGTCCAGCATGGCGGAACCGGAGGACGAGCCGGCCGAACCCGTGGACGAGCCGCCGTCGGCCGAACCCGAGGCCACGCCGGCGGAGCCGGTGGCGGGGGAGTGGGCGGCGGAGGCCACCGCGACCGGGCCGAAGAACAGGGCGGCGGCGGAGATGGTGCCTGCGGCGGCAAGGGCCTTGCGAGAGAACATATGCGGAGCTTCCTTTCACGGCTGGATAACGACGCCATCACGACGTGCACCAGCAACGTTAGGAAAAAGAAATCAGCAAAGCCACTTCTCTCCTTGTGTGAATAATCACCGTTAATAATGAGCTAACAAGATATTGTGGGCAAGTAACACAATTTGATCTTCACCTCGGAGGAATTTCCGGACGATCCTCGCGATCCGGGCAGGAAGGCCGGTGCGACAGTGCGCCGAGCGCGGCGGTCCGGACCCCTGTGAACCGGCTCGGTGATCCGCTGCTCATTCGGCCCGCACGGTCTCCGGCCCGATCGCCGTGGAGCGCAGAGCGGCCACTTCGGCGCGCAACGCTTTGATCTCCGCGACGAGTTCGGTGATCTCGCGGTCGGTGTTCTCCACATTCGTCTCGACGCTTTTGAGCTGATCCATCACCCAGCTGGTGGTGGTGCCGATCGCGAAACTGATCAGCCCGATGCCCAAGGTCATCAGAATCAACGAGATCAAACGGCCTTCGGTCGTCACCGGATACACATCGCCGTAGCCGACGGTGGTCACCGAGACCATCGACCACCACAGTGCGTCACCGAAATTGTGAATCTTGCTGTCGGGCGCCCCGAATTCGGCGTCGAAGAAGGCCAGACTGCACAGCAGCAGAAGCAGCAGCGAACTCGCCCCGACGAACACCGCGAGCCTGGCTCTGGTCGTCGTGTTCCGGTTCAAGGTGCCGATCACGAGCATGGCCGCCCGCAACAGCCGCAGTGGGCGAAGCGGTGGCAACAGCACGATCAACAAATCGACCGGGTGGGTACGCAGAAATCGCGAACGGTTGCCCGACAGCCCCAACCGCACCGCGAAATCCAGCGCGAAGGCTGCCCAGATCACCACGTCGACCCGCGTGAGCCAGGCGTCCAGACGAGGTGAGGCCCCGGTATCGAGAACCTGCCAGGCGTAGACGCCGAGGAACGCGACGGCCAGCACCATCAAGGGAATGCCGGTCGTCCGCTCCCACGACTCCCTGCGGGTGAAATCGGCATGTGTCTCGTCCATCGAATCACCTGTGTCGCTCGGCTGCAGCGTCGGCGACACCGCAGGTCGGCCGCTGAACCTCTCGAAAGAGACCGGCCGTTCTCCGGCTGATTCTCACACGAAACCCAGGTCACCGTACCGACCCCGGTCGGCATTCCAGCGCCGAGCCGGGCTGCCGGCAACGTTGTAGCCACCGATGGCTGTGTTCGATGAGCGGCCGATCGGCAGGCGCGACAACGCCTACTTTCCGGCTCGCGGATCGGGCGGCCTCGTGTGGGCGCAGATCACCTCGTAGGCCCGGACGGCGTCCTCGGGGAAGACCAGAACGAGCAGGCGATGGCGCCGACCGCGCCGGTGGGTCCATCCCACAGTCGAACGGATCCCGTTCGATCGCAGGGTGTCTCTGACCACGTGACCTGCGTAATCGCTGGCAACGGTGGCCGCGGGGACCAGCAGGCCGTAGTCGTCGGCGTGCCTGACCTGGCGCCGTCTCATCGTTCGCCGTCGCGGCGCCGCTGGTATTCGCGGAGAACGGCCAGTTGTCTGCGTTCTTCGGTGTGCGCGGTCGTCACGAGGTGTTCCGCTTCGGGCGCCGGATCCGGTCGCAGGAACGAGCCCGGTCCGGGCTTGCCCGCCGACCCCAGTTTGTTCATCTTCTTCGGTACCGGGGCGCCTCGGTACTCGAGCGGAACCGGGTGCCCGTGGTCGTCGACCGGACCCAAGGGCTGGTGCATCTCGATGTATTCCCCGTGCGGTAGGCGTTTGACGACACCGGTCTCGATGCCGTGGGCGAGCACCGCGCGATCGCTGCGCTGCAGGCCCAGGCACATCCGGTAGGTCAGGAAGTAGGCCATCGGCGGGCCCAGCAGCACCGCGATGCGGAAGAACCAGGTCGTCGCGTTGAGCGAAATGTGGAAGTTCAACGCGATGATGTCGTTGACACACGCCAGCGTCAGCACCACGTAGAAAGTGAGGGCCATGGCGCCGATCGCGGTGCGCACCGGCACGTCGCGCGGGCGCTGGAGCAGATTGTGGTGCGCGGTGTCCCTGGACAGCCGCTTCTCGATCCACGGGTACACGATCAGCACCACGAGCACCAACCCCATCGCCAGCGCGACCCAGAAGGCGGCGGGCACGGTGTAGTTGCCGATGTACAGCTCCCAGGGCGGCATCAGCCGGGCCATGCCGTCGGTCCACATCAAGTAGAAGTCCGGCTGCGAACCCGCCGACACCTGCGACGGGTTGTACGGACCCAGGTTCCAGACCGGATTGATCTGGAACACCCCGCCCATGAACGACACTGTCGCGAGGGTGAACATGAAGAATGCGCCCTGGTCGAGGGAGAACACCGGCACGATCCGCGTGCCGACGACGTTGTTCTCGGTTCGGGCCGGTCCGGGGAACTGGGTGTGCTTCTGATACCAGACGATTCCGATGTGTGCGACCACCAGCGCGGCCATGATCGCCGGGAACAGCAGGACGTGCGTGATGTACAGACGGGGGATGATGATGTCGCCGGGGAAATCGCCCGCGAAGATCAGCCAGTGCAGCCACGTGCCCACTACGGGAATGGACATCGTGATACCCGAGAAGGCCGCGCGCAGACCGGTACCCGACAGCAGATCGTCAGGCATCGAATAGCCGAAGAAGCCTTCGAACAGCGCGAGGATCAGCAGCAGCGAGCCGATCACCCAGGTGATCTCGCGCGGGCGGCGGAACGCGCCGGTGAAGAATATCCGGCACATATGCACGATCATCGACGCCACGAAAAGCAACGCGGTCCAATGATGTACCTGCCGTACGAACAATCCGCCGCGGACCTCGAAACTGAGATTCAGCGTCGACTCGTAGGCCCGCGACATGGTCACCCCGCGCAGGGGCTGGTACGCGCCGTCATAGACGACCTCGGTCATCGAAGGGTCGAAGAACAACGTCAGATACACGCCCGACAGCAGCAGGATGATGAAGCTGTACAGCGCGATCTCCCCGAGCAAGAACGACCAGTGGGTCGGGAAGACCTTGTTGATCGAGCGCTTGACGAAGGCGGAAGCGCGGTAACGCTGATCCGCCGCATCTGCGCCCCGTAGCACGGTGCTCATAACTGGCAAGACCTCCCGGTCGACGACGACGGCTGCCCATAAGACAGTTCGGGCCGCCGATTTCTGACAGGGTGTGATGGAAATCACAATTAGCCGGTCGCGTCACCGGATCGCGCGGGTTTGCCGACCGCCGACGGCCGTTTCGGGAGCATCCGGATCGATCGAGGAACGGTATCGGTTGTGCGGCGGATCGGTGGAGATGCTGGTCGTCGGTGTCACGGGGACTTGCAGCTGCCGCATGCTGACGGACGGAGGTCGACCCAGCACCCGGCGAAGGGAGATGGACGGTGGCATTGGGACGTCGTCGGCTGCTGATCGGCTTCGCGGGTGCGGGTGGTCTCGCCCTGGCCGGATGGGGGTGGTCGCGAGAAGTCGCGCCCCCACCCGAACCTGCCACAATCCGATTCGATCCCCCACCCGGGACCCACGATGTCGACGCGCGCAGCCCCGGCACGATCACTGTCACCGACGGGACGCTGCGGTCGGTCGAATGGATCGATGAGACGGGCAGATCGCTGCCGGGCGCATCGGCACCCGACCATCGGACCTGGACCAGTACCGAACCACTCGGCTACGGCCACACCTACACCGCGAAAGCCGTGGCTCACGGCGACACCGGCGACGTCACCGCGACGACGACCTGCACAACGGTGCGACCACGACAGCTGGTCGACGTCTCCCTCCGCTCGGCGAACCTCGTCGAGCTGGCCGAAAACGACACCTACGGAGTGGGTTTCGTGCTCGTCGCGCATTTCGACGAACCCGTCGATCGAGCCGCCGTGGAAAGCCACCTGAAGATCACCACCGAGCCTGCCGTCACCGGTGCCTGGTACTGGCTCGACGATCAGAACGCGCACTGGCGGCCGGAGCACTACCACGCCCCCGGAACCAGGATCACGATCGAGGCCGAACTGTTCGGCCGCGCGCTCGGCGAGGGCCGCTACGGCGCACGTGACCGACGGGTTTCGGTGATGATCGGGCCCGCGCACGTCGCGATCGCCGACGACGCTACCAAACAGATCGAGGTCTTCGACAACGGAAACCTGGTGCGCACCATGCCGACCTCGATGGGCATGGGCGGCACCGCGGTGGTCGGCGGCAGAGTCATGTCGTTCTGGACTCGCCCCGGCATCTATACCGTGCTGGACCAGAAAAACCCGGTGATCATGGACTCCGCCACCTACGGCCTGCCCACCAACTCCGCGCTCGGCTACCGCACGAGCATCGACCACGCGGTCCGCATCAGCCACGACGGGATCTTCGTGCACGCGTTGGCCGCGAGCATGTGGGCTCAAGGCAACACCAACGTCTCACACGGCTGCCTGAACCTCTCCCCGGACGACGCCGCATGGTTCTACGACTTCGTCATCCCCGGCGACGTGGTCGAGGTCCGCAACACCGGTGGCGACCCCCTCGATATCTGGCAGAACGGCGATTGGAGCATCCCGTGGGCCGACTGGCTATCCGGTGGCGCCCACCCATAGCCGCAGTTTCTCCGGATTCCGGATCGCCCAGATGCGAGTGATCCGGCCGTCGGCGATGTCGAAGGCGTAGACCGAGACGATGGTGCCGTCGAGCTGTGCTACCAGGCCGGGCTGGCCGTTCACGGTGCGCTCCAGCAGGGTTACCGCGGGGCCGCGCGCCGCGATTTCCATCCAGGCGCGGGCGATCTGCTCGCCGCCGTCGATCGGTGCGAGGAAGGCCGGTGCCAGGCCGCCGCTGTCGGCCGTCGCGGTCGCCCGTGGATCGAGCAGGCCGATCAGCGCCTCGATGCCTTTCGTCTCCCAGGCCCGTTTGAAGTTCCTGACCACCTCGGCGCGCTGGACTGCGGACGGACCCTGTGCCGTGCGGATGCGGCGGCGGGCGGAGGAGGCGAGCTGACGGCAGGCCGCGGGGGTACGTCCGACGACCTCGGCGACCTCGGCGAAGGAGTAGCGGAACACGTCGTGCAGGACGAACGCGACCCGCTCGGCGGGCGTCATGGAATCCAGCACGACGAGAAAGGCCATGCTGATCGACTCGTCGAGAGTGATCCGGTCGGCGGGATCGACGGGGGCGGGACCGTCGAGCCATTCGGACCGGCCGGGTATCGGCTCCGGAATCCATTCGCCCACGTACTGTTCCCGTCTGGCGCGCGCCGAGCCGAGCAGATCGAGGCAGATCCGGCCGGCGACCGTCGTCAACCACGCGCCGGGCGCCGCCACCTCCCGCCGCTGCCGCTCGGACAGCGCGTACCAGCGCGCGTAGGTCTCCTGCACCACATCCTCGGCCTCGGCCAGGGAGCCGAGCAGCCGGTAGGCGAGATTGATCAGCTGACGACGTTCGCTGATCACCGCGGGCAGGTGCGGGTCGGTCATGCTCGGCTCCTTCGGTCTGTGGGCGCTCACCGAAATCGACGAATCAGCGACCCGATTTGTGAGGCGGCCTGACATTCCGGACAGCTGTGTCGTCGGTAGGTCGTGACACTGTCAGCAAAGCAGGAGTGGGAAAAATGACCAGAATCGGCATCATCCTCGGCAGCACCCGGCCCAACCGCAAAGGCCCGCAGGTCGCGCAGTGGGTGCTGGATACGGCATCGCAGCGCGGCGACGCCGAGTTCGAACTCGTCGATCTGCGCGACCACCCGCTGCCCCATCTGGACGAGCCCGTGCCGCCGATGTTCGGTCCATCGACCCATGACCACACCCGCGCCTGGGCCGAGCGGATCGCCCCGTTCGACGGCTTCGTGATGGTGACCCCGGAATACAACGGCGGCGCCCCCGGGGTGCTGAAGAATGCCATCGACCACCTGTTCGCGGAATGGACCGACAAGGCGGTCGGCTTCGTTTCCTACGGCGTGAGCGGCGGCGCCCGCGCCGTGGTGCAGCTGCGGACGGTCTGCGGCACGCTGGGCATGGCCGACGTGGGCTATCAGGTCGCGCTCTCGGTGCTCACCGATTTCGAGAACCACACGACCTTCACACCGCGCGACCACCATGTCGCGGCCTTGCACAAGACGCTGGATCAGGTCCTCGCCTGGAGCGCTGCGCTCGCGCCGCTGCGGGCGGGCGCCGAAACCACGCTCATCGATTCCTGAGGAGCCGACCATGACCGAATCCGACGACTTCCAATCACCCGCCGACCGCATCGAGGCGGATGACGCCGAGCTCCGCCGGCAAATCGACAAGGTGGTCGAAGCACTGCGAGCCAAGGATCTCGAAACACTGAAGCAGTGCTACACAGCCGACGTCGTGTCCTTCGATGTCGAGCCGCCACTCCAGCATGTCGGAATAGCGGCGAAACTGGAGAACTGGGCGAGAGTGTTCTTGTTCTTCGCGAGTGTGACCTATGAGGTTCGCGATCTGACGTTCACCGTGGGCGGTGACGTGGCATTCGGGCACGCCTTCGCTCGTCTGAGCGGCACACTGCAAGACGGAGCGGCAACGACCGGTATGTGGGTCCGGGTCACCTACGGCATGCGGAGGATCGACGGCACCTGGTTGATCGCCCACGACCAGGTCTCGGTGCCGCTCGATATCCCGAGCGGCAAAGGTGTGGTCGATCTCGAGCCCTGACGGGGCGCCGAGATGATTACCCCGGGTCAGTGGGCGGAAATGCCACCCGCGCGCTAGGTGCCGCGGCGGGCGCCCGGAAAAAAATAGGTATGTCGTAGGTAATTCGACCGTCGCCGCGACGCGCCGACCGGACCACTCTGGAGGGAAACCTACCGGCACTCTTTCGCGGAGGATCGCAATGTACGCACACGATACGAAGGACGGCGCGACCGTCGTCGGCGACGGCATCGCCGAGCGCGCGAATGACACGTTGATGATTCGCCGCTGCGCGAGCTGCGACAAGCTGCTGGCGCCGATCACGGCCGGGTGCTCGTCGTGCGGATCCGACGACCTCGTGCGCGTACCGTCGTCCGGCGGCGGTTCCATCGTGTCGTGGCGGGTAGTGGATCGGGCTCCGTCCGACCGGCGCGGCGAACTGGTGCCGTTGACGATCGCCATCGTCGAACTCGACGAGGGCCCGTGGGTCTACACCTCCATCGAAGGGGACATCCCCCCGATCCAGGGAGACACGGTGCGCGTCCACTTCCAGCCGCATCCCCGGGAAGACCGGTTTCCCGTGTTCACCGTCTGCGCCGAGCCGCGCGACACCGGACATCGGTGCTCGTCTTCCCGGTGATGGACGGATGCAGGAGCCCTCGGCTGGAGAGGCCGACAGCCCCCGCCGGTCGTTCTTCGAAGCCGAGGCAGTTGCTCGGCGAGCCGTGCCGGTTGGCGGATCGCGGAACATCCGGGCCCGAGGAGGGCGGATTCGAGGGTTCTAGAGTCGTGCCATGGGAATTCGCGACGGCGATCGTGCCGTAGACGTCCGGGACGTTGTGGCCGCGCAACTGCCCAACTATCGGATCGACTCGGTAGCGCTGCTCGGGGAGGGGGAGGACAACGTCGCGCTCTGGACATGGCATTGGACAATTACCGGACCAGTGCGCACGCCTTGCGGGCGATCCGGGCGCGTGCTGCTTTCTATGCCAGGTGCAGCGTGCTGGAGGATATGGCTTACGGGCTCGAGCACGGGCTGCGGAGGTATCTCGACAAGAGCCTCGCGGCACTGACGTGGCTGTATCCGATTCCAGCCCACTGGCAGCAGCGGTAAATCGACGGCGTGAACGGTGGTGGAGAGCCTGAGCGGGGGGCGCCGAGCTGGCCTGGCTCGGCGCAACCCGGTCACTGTGGTGGAGTACGACGGGCGGATGTGGCTGATGGAGGTCGTTTCCGCAGGCAGTGGCGACCTACGTTCGTGAGATCAGGTAAGGACAACGTCGTGCCCCGCTTGACGCCGCTGTCGAATCGCCTCGTAGCCGACCCGAAGGCGCTACGGTCCGAGTTGGGTGCACGGTGCCCACCCCCTGCGGGTGCCCACCCACCCGGGGGGTGGGCGCCCTCCACCCCCCGGGGCCCCAAAGGGGCTCATGTGGGCTCGGCCTGCACCGATTCGGTCAGGCCGGCACCCCCGCGCAGTCCCACGCTTCCACCGGGTCGCGGGAATACCAATGCCCGGTCCATTCCCGCCCTGCCTCGAGGGCTGCGTAGAACTCCTCGTCATCGGGCAATTCCGGACCATGGGCGTAGACGACGCCGGGACGGTCCCCGTGGAAGCGGCGCGCCCGCTCCACCGCGCGAGCCGACCGCTCGGCGAGATAGGCGCGTTGCGTGATCAGCCATTCCTCGCTCGTGCGAACTCCCGGACCGCCGTAGTCCAGCGGGTAATGCGATTGGTATTCCAACCGCGCCAACTGCTCACCCGCGTGTTCATACAGCCACACGATCCACCCCGGAACCTCCGGCTGTGCGGCCAGCGCACGAACAGCGAATCCTGCACGCGCGGTCGGGCTTTCCGGATCACGCCGCGACGCGGCGGCGACACGAGCGACCGCCGCGAAGTCGATGCTGCTCCGCTCCCGATCCTTCCGATGCCTACCACCCATAGCCGATAACTCTAAAGCTCGGCGGCGGTCGGCGACCAGGATTTGCTCCAAGTTGGCCCGCGACCGGCCGTCGCGGTCTCTCTGCCTACCGATGCCTACGTGAGAAACGAAGCCCTGGCCCGAAGTTCGTCGATCGGATGCGCCCGGCAACCCCCGCTTCTGCGGCTACGCATCCGAGGCGGACGCCAGGGTGTCGGAGCGGCCGGCCAACAGTCTGTGGTGGGCTGCCGGTCCAGAGCCCCCGCAGCGCGATTCGTTCGCGTTCCTCGGCGACGCTCGGTTGGTCGGCTTGTGGACGCTATTCGGCCTGGTGCGCACGGTGATCCAGACATTCTTCCACTGCCGACGCGCGCCCGAGATGGTATGAACTCCGGTAACCTGGCCGCGCGAATTCCTCCACCTGAAGGGGGATTCGCGGCGCAGTCCAGCACCTGCCGGTAAGCCGGGAACATCACCCGGCGCGGGTACTGCGAACACCTCGTCATGCCGAGGGAGCGGCCCCACGCGACACCCCTCCGGTCCCGAGGATGCTGGATTAGCCGGTTGCATGCTGTCGCTGGAGCGGCACCTCAATTCGGACGGTGAAATCCCGCTGATCGGCGGAGGCACACGGCAGAATGCGGCTATGCGTACATTTGCCCGGTTGTTGCGGTGTGTCGTATTCGGGGCGCTGATCGTGGTGGCCGGTCACAGCGTCGTGGCCGCTCCCGCCGCAGGAGAGGTCCATCTTCGGTTGCCCTGGCTGACTTCTGAGCCGGACGGAGTGCGGGCGTCGGGAGCCATATTGGCGGACGGGATCACGGGCACGGTGCTGTGGTCCCGGCAGCCGCACACCTCGGTCCCGATAGCCAGTATCACGAAGGTGATGACGGCACTGGTCGTGATCAATGCCGGCGACCTCGACCGAGTCATCACCGTGCCGCGTGAAGCCATCGCCTATTGCACCGAGCACGACGGAAGCAACGCGGGCCTGGTCCTCGGCGAGGTGCTCACCGCACGACAACTCCTGTACGCGATGCTGCTGCCGTCCGGCTGTGACGCCGCCTACACCCTCGCCGAAGCCTACGGGCCCGGCCAAGACGGCTTCATCGCCGAGATGAACGACACCGCGCTTCACATGGGCCTGGCAGGAACACATTTCACCGATCCGAGCGGACTTCCCATCCCCACCGACCACTCCACCTACTCCACCCCGGCGGACCTGCTGGCACTCGGCCTGCGCGCGATGAGTCTGCCGGTGTTTCGTGAGATCGTCAGCGCGCAGAGCTATCACGTGCCCGCCGGACCGGGCAACCGCGCTCACCTCTGGCAGACCACGAACCGGCTGCTGCGCGACTATCCCGGCACAGTCGGCATCAAAACCGGATGGACCGACGCCGCGGGAACGTGCCTGCTGTTCGAGACCGTCAGGGCGGGAATACCGCTGATCGGTGTGGTTCTGCACAGCTCGGCCGACAGCGACGTCGCCGCGAAGGACGACGCCGAGCGCATGTTGAACTGGGCCTACCACCCGATCCTGAGCGTGCTGCCGATCGGTTAGCGCCGGGAGACCGGCTCGGTGACCCATGGATCAACCGAGCGGGCACGGCGCGACCGCCCTCCGCCCTCGTGTCGGCCACGTGCCCCCGGTTGCGATCAGTTCGGGGGCCGCGACGAGTGTGCCGCGCCGTGCTCGAACATGGCCGTGGACTGGGCAAGGGCGGGCATCGACGACGACCGCCTCGATGAACTCGTCGAACACATGCTGCGCATCGTGCAGTCCTTCGTCATCGACCCCGGCCGTCCGCCCCGCTCCGGTGCCGGGTTACGCCGCAACCTCGCCACCTGGGTGGCGCCCGCGGTGCACCACCACACCGAGCGGCAGTAGGCCCAGGACAGCTTTCTTGGCGTGCGACCGCCCGAACTGGGTATCACGTCTGCGCAGCGCAAAAGGCGAGCGTTCGGAAATCGCGGTACGCCACTGCGACATGGCAGCGGCCCGGAGGATGGGAGGAGAGCGTCATGGCGGCGCGACACCGTACCTACCTCGTTCGTCTCGACCCCTGCCTACGCGACGAAAGTGCGACACCGAAGGGGGTTCGAGGCGCGTTCTTCGACTGGCTGCAGACCGTCGACGCCGAGCCCGTCGAACTCTGCGGCGCCGATCGCGTCGTCATCTTGTGCTCGTCGGAAGCCGCCGACCGCATCCGCGACCTCGAGTACGTCCTGGATGTCGAACAACGCGCCTAGCCGCCTGTGCCGAAACCGGAGCCCGGGCAGACATCGACGCCGGCGGCGCGGCTCCTGGGCGCCTCAGGGTGCAGGATGGGTTGTTCAGCGATCCACACCGGAGAGGGTGCAGATGACCATCCTGGTAACCGGGGCCACCGCAAACATCGGCCGCAAGGTTGTCGACCACCTGCTCGAATTGGGAGCCACCGATATTCGCGCGCTCACCAACAACCCGCGGAAGGCCGCGCTTCCGGCCGCGGTGCAGGTGGCCGAGGGTTACTTGCGGCGACCGGACACCTTGCCCGCCGCGCTTTCAGGGGTAGAGCGGATGTATCTGGCGCCCACACCCGACAGCGTCACCGAGGTGCTCGCGCTGGCCCGCGCGGCCGGTGTGCGGCACGTCGTCGACCTGTCCGGTGAACCGGAGAGCTGGTGGGGCAGCGTCTGCACGGCTGTCGAGGACAGCGGCCTGGCCTGGACTCATCTATGGCCCGGCGATTTCATGGAGAACACGCTGATCTGGTCGCGCCAGATCCGCGAGACCGGTGCGGTGCTGGAGCCGCGGCCCGACGCCGCGAGCGCACCGATCGCCATGGACGACATCGCCGCCGTCGCCGCCACCACCCTGCTGAGCGACACTCATCTCGGCCGGGCCTACCCACTGGCGGGACCGGAGATCCTCACCCGCACCGATCTCGTCCGACACCTCGCGGAGGCACTGGGCCGCGACATCACGTTCCGGCAATCCACGCGCGAGGACACTATCGCTGCGCTTACCCCCACCATGGGCGACACCGCAACGTGGTACGTCGACAACGTCCTCACCAGTTTCGACGTGCCTCCTCAGGCCCTGCCCGTCACCAGCGTCCAGGATGTCACCGGCCGACCCGCGACAACCTTCGCCCGCTGGGCCGCCGACAATGCCCCGCGTTTCACTGCCGACTGACACCACGCTCACCGGCAGGGCGTTCGCCGACCGCCTCGCCCACGCACCATGAGAATCCACCCGAAACGCCCCGCACCGTGGGGAACACCGGAGCGGCGAAATCGATCCACCGGCAGACGTGCCACACCGAAGCCGGGCCCAGCACCAGCGGCGGCATCAAGGCCGATCCTCCGGACCGCTCGCTGAGCGCGCGGACATCGGTGACAACTTCCCGCCGGTATTCAGCCCGCACCTGGTGCAGAGCCGCACGTAGAGCGATTGCGGGATTCAGGTGAAGCGTCGGACGTGCGGTATTGCTGGGCCACACTTCGGCGCTGTGCGCCTGAGCCGGAGCTGTTACCCGGTTGCGGGGTCGGTGAGGGTGCCCGATTTTCGGTCAGGATGGTGGCTCTTCGTCGAGTTCGCGAGCGAGTTCCAATGTTTCGTACAGCGGGCTGCCCGGCCCGGCATCGACCGCGAAGACGTCGGAATAGTGTTGTGGCGCAGGCAGGCCGGGGTCGGCCGCGAACTGGTCGGCAAGGGCGGTGAACATCGCGTCGACGAGGCTTGGCGCGAACTCGAGGGTGGGGAGGGAGCAGTAGGCGGCGATCCATGTCGGCAGCATGAATGCCTGGCCGAGCCATCTCAGTTGGTCGGGCAGGTAGACGGTGAGGATCGGTAGGTCGACATCCCTGATCGCGGGCCAGGTGTCCGCCGCCTGGTCGGCGTGCTGGGTGAGGAAGACGATGGCCTCTGTGCGCAGTTGCAGCATGCCGCGTTTGATGGCGTGGCTGGGGTCGTCGGCGAATGTTCTCGCGTCCAGCGGTCGGCAGTCGATGACCACGCGCTGCGATTGCCAACGGTCCGAAAACCAGCGGCGGATCTCACGGTTCCACTCCAACGCGGCCAACAGGTCGGTATCTGCGTTCTGGCGCCGGCTCAGATCGGGTACTCGGTCGACGACCTCGGCGAAGTCCAGCGCGAACTCCGAAGGAGGATAGCCCCGGGTCAGACGCACCGGCGATCGCTGGTGCTTGCGTCCGTACCGCGGCAATGCCCGAAAAGCCGCGCGGTGCATCGCCCAACCCATCGGGTGGTTGGTCGGCGCCGGAAGAGTGATGAGCTGATCGGTGAACAAGTCGTCGGCGATGCGATTGACCGTATCCACGTCGCGGAGGAGGCCGATCAGCAGCCGTAAGGTGCTCACTGCCGCGAATACGTCGATGAGCACGCGCGGAAGACTCGGTACATCCAGTACAAGGGTGTTGGGCGGGAAGTCGGGCGTTCGCCGCCCCGACCGCACCGAGAGCAGTTGCCGGGCCGCGAATTCTCGATCGACCACCGTCAAGCCGGAGACGGTGAGATCCGCGACGACACGGCCGCGGAGGAAGTCGGAACGATCCCGGAGATATTGCGTCAGCTCCGCCTCACGTCTGCACCACAGACTCGCGGCGTATCGCTCCGAGCGCACGCGAGCGATCACCGGTGCTGCGGCGAAGAGGCGCCACACCATTGCGGTGTTGGTTTCACCCGCCGGGACCGTCACCGCGTCGATGGACACGTGGGCGGCGCCCCAGAGGCCGAGCGTCATCAGCGTCGGTTTGACATCGCCGGATCTGTGGCTGAGCGCTAGCGAGGGGCGCGGCCACCACGGGGCGACAGCGCTGAATGCGTAGAGGACGACGTCTGCCGGCCGGACGTCTTGCCACGGATGCGAGATCGCCTCCTCGAGCCAGGCCAGGGCCCGCAGTCCCAGGGCGTAACGGCGCAGGACGCACAAGCCGAGTGCCTGCACGGGATCGTCCCTGGTGGCCACGAAGCCGACAGCGGCCACGATCGGCGGACAGACCAGGAGTTCGGCGACGAGGCGTATGGCCGCGCGCAGAGCGTCGTGCTCCCATGTCTGACCCAACCAGTACCAGTGGTCCTGCCACCAGATGGGTTGTCCCTGCTGCGTGGGAACGAGATTCGGTTGCTGGTCGCGCCATTCCGCCGCATACCAGGCCTCGACGGCGCGGGCGAGGTCGATCTGCGGCTGGTCTGTCCACTCCACGATGTCCAGCACTTGTTCGAGTCGTTGCAATGTCGCTCGATAGAGCAGGTCGGCGTCGGTGGTCTCGGCGAAGAGGAGGCCTGTGAGCGCACTACCGGTGATCGAACTCAGCCAGGCGCGAACGAACTCCGCTTGCAGCAGCCGCTGTGACGGTTGTCCGGCCGCACCTGGCTCTTCGCGAAGGATCGGAATGAGCCGAGTGAGGCACTCCGCCCGCCGGTCGGCGAGGGGCTCCGCGCCGGTGAGCACCTCGTCGAGGGCAGCGGAGTTCGATGTCCGGCCGAGGCCGGGTGGAACCAAACCCGTCGGCTCGGCTTCCAGTAGCGGCCAGTCGTCCAAGGGGCCGCGCTGACTCCAGGTTTGCATCGCGAAGCCGATCACGGAGTACCGGACCCCCTGGGCAACCCAGTAGTCGTGCGGCCACGGTTCGTGCCACATCACGTCGGTTCCGTCGTTCACCCGCCGCTCGAGCGAGGTCCACCAGGACTCCCAGATCCGCGGATCTATCTCGTCTACCGCTCGTCGAAACCAGGCATACGCACCGGCTGCGACATCAGACCCCGACACGTGTGCATCCGGAAAGGCGCTCAGCCACAACGACGCTCACTACCACAGCATAAGGGCGACCAGATGAGTGTCCGGGGTGAATGCGGCGGGGAGTTCCGCATCCGGTCCTCGCCGGCGTGCAGCGGCTGACCGATCGGTCAGCTACCCTTGGCCTGCAGGCACACGAGAAGAGGGGCAGGATGAAGCAGCTCGCGGGTGGAGCGAACGAGCCTTCGCTGGGATCACCGGCGCGCCCGAAACCGACGTGGTTCGGGGAGGCCAAGTTCGGGATCTTCGTCCATTGGGGATTGTTCTCGGTGCCCGGCTTCGCTCCGAGAGGCCGTTATACCGATGTGTTGCGCGACGATTACCGGCACGCCATGACCAGGAATCCCTACGCCGAGCAATACCTGAACGCGATGAAGGATCCCGGCTCGCCGACCGCCGCGTTCCATCGGCGGCACTTCGGCGATCTGCCGTACGACGGCTTCAAGACGATGTTCGAGCAGGGGCTGGAGGATTGGCGCCCGGACGCGTGGGCCGAGACGTTCCAGCAGGCAGGCGCCCGGTACGTGGTGATGGTCACCAAGCACCACGACGGGTTCGCGTTGTGGCCGACCGGTGTACGCAACCCGCACAAAGCCGGATGGTGCACCGAGCGCGACCTGGTCGGCGAACTCGCGGACGCGGTGCGCGGGCGCGGGATGAGATTCGGTGTCTATTATTCCGGCGGAATCGACTGGACCTTCCAGCCGAAGACGATGAAGACCCTCGGGGACTACATCTACTCCCCGCACGGCCGCGATTACCCCGCCTACGCCGACGCCCAGATGCGTGAACTCGTGACCCGCTATCGGCCGGACATCTTGTGGAACGACATCTCGTGGCCGACCGGCCGGGAACAGTTGCTCTCGTTGTTCGCCGACTATTACGACGTGGTGCCCGACGGTGTGGTCAACGATCGCTGGCAGATCGACTCGTGGGTCAGGAAGGTGATGCGCTGGAAACCGGCCAGGGCCGGTTTCGATCTGCTGATGAAGCAGTTGCTCACCGCGCGCCCGGACCTCCTTCACAACGCGGCGCCGCAGGCGGTTCCGCACGCGGATTTCACCACTCGCGAGTACACCCGATTCGACACGATTCAGTCGGTCGAATGGGAGGCGACCCGGGGTATCGGCAACTCGTTCGGTTTCAACCGCGACGAGACCGACGCGGACTACGCCTCCTTCGAAGACGATCTCTTCCCGGCTTTCGCCGACACGGTCGCCAAGAACGGCAATCTGCTGCTCGATGTCGGCCCGAGCGGTGGCGCGGGCGTCATTCCCGCGGCGCAACTCGATCGGCTCGCGGCGTTCGGCGACTGGCTGCGGGTCAACGGCTCGGCGATCTACGGCACCAGCCCCTGGAACGAAGCGGCGGGCGAGACGGCCGAGGGGCTGCCTGTCCGGCTGACGTGCGACAGCACTGCCGTCCATGTCCTGGTGGTCGGCTATCCGAAGGGGCGCGAGGTCACCTTGAAGGCACTGTCGCTTCCGGGATCCACCGGCACCTTGGCGGCGGATGGCAGCTCGGTGACGGTCCGCAGGCGTGGTAGCGACACCGTCCTCGAGTTCACCCGTGATCTGACCGGCATGTACTCCCCTGCGGTGGCCATTTCGCGGTCGTGAACGCGTTGCGGGACCGTATTGATCTCAGTGGAGACGAAGGAGAACATCGTGACAGTCGACCCCGCAGAATCGGCCGCCGACGTGCGTCGTGGGCAGCTCGTCGACAGTGCGATCGCCCTTATCGCCGAGGTAGGACATGCTCGTACCTCGCTGTCGCGGATCGCTGAGAAGGCGGGCGTCTCGAAAGCCGCGGTGCTGTACCACTTCAAGAACAAAGAGGAACTGCTCGATCAGGTGCTCGACCGCGTGCTCGGCGGCCTGGTCGAGCACGTGGAGGCGGCGGTGCGCGCCGCGGGCACGCCCGCCGACGCGGTCGGCGCGTACATCCGGGCGATGCTCGGCCATCTGAGCGCCCACCCGTCCCATATCCGAGCGCTCACCGAGGCCATCGCGATCGGCGAGGCCGCAGGCCGTAGCACGATCCGCGCGGACTCCTCGCGCTGGCGAGTACTGGCGGACCTGTTGGCCGCGGGGCAGGCGGATGGCCGGTTCCGCGCGTTCGACGTCGAGACGACCGCGGTGGTGATCAGCGCCGCTATCGACGGTCTGGTCGGCCGATGGCTGACCGAACCCGAGTTCGATCTGCGGGCCGCAGCCGAAGAACTGGAAGTATTCGTCTACCGCGCGATTTCTGTTGCCGGACGGTAGACGCAGGGCACACGGTGGGCAGGCAGTTCGAGTCCGCAACCACCTTTTGCTACTTCGTTCGCCCGCAGCGGTCGCACCGCCGGCTAGTCCATGACGGGTTCCGAGGGCGTCACCCGCTCGTGCAGGGTCAGCAGGAGATGATCGAAACGGGTGCGTTGCTGCACCAGCGCGCCGCCCATCGCGACGACGTCGGCGGTCAGTTGCTCGGCCAGCGCGCGGATCTTGATATTGGTCTCCTGCGAGCGCCAGCGCAGCACCCGGAACGCCTGATCGGCGTTGACGCCGTAGACGAACATCACCACGCCCTTGGCCTGTTCGATCACCGCGCGGGCGTCGATCACGTCGGGTAGCACGTCATCGAGGGCTTCCTGCAGAGTGTCCTCGAGCGTCTCGGTGACATCGATGAGGTAACCGGCGGAGCCCACCACCGCGCCGTCGTCGTCGAACAGTTGATCGCCGATGACGATCACGTCGTGCGTCTCGCCCTCGGTGTCGATGATCCGCTGGCGGGTGCAGAACGGCGTGGCGGTCTCGACGGCGTGGGCGAGCGCCTCGGCGACGCGCACGCGGTCGTCGGGGTGCAGGTGGCTTTGCAGGAGTTCGGCGGACGGGTCGACCTCGCCCGGTGCGTACCCGTAGATCGCGGCAGCGTCGTCGGACCATTCCCACCGCTGGTCGGCGAACCGGAAGCGAAAGCTGCCGATGTTGGAGCAACCGCCCAGCAATTCGGATGCAGTCTCCTGCTCCCGTTGTCCCATTTCAGTCACCGGTCCAGTATGGCCCGCGCGCAAGCGCAGGTCAGGAGGAGGATGGCCTTGTGTGGCCGGCGCCTCGCCGACCGGCGGCGCGCCTGGGCGGCCGCAGGGCGACAAAAGTGAAAGAGGAATATTCGCGAACCCGAGGTCAGCGGGTGCGGCGCGACGGGACTCGATGGCGTCTTGCTTCTCCGGCCGCCGAGCTCAGGGGCGGTGATACGACGGTGGCAGGCGGTAACCGCGGTCGGACAGCAGGGCACGCAACACGTCAGGGCGATTGGTGATCAGACCGTCCACCCCGAGGTCGAGCAGCGCGGTCATGGTCGGACTGTCATCGACCGTCCACGGCACCACCCGCATGCCGCGGCGGTGCGCGGCGCGAACGAGTTCTCTGGTGGTGAACGGCTGATAAGCCGGATCGGTGATCGGGGCGTTCTGTGGCGTGCCGTGGACCGGCGAGACCGCCGCGGCGCCGATGGCGGCCGCGGCCGCGACGTATTTCTCCTGCAGCGTTCCCGGGAAGTCGTCGATGTCCATTCCGCCCAGCCACGGGGAAGCGCCGGCTTCTCCGGCTCGCAACTTCGGCTGGCCGTCGGTCAACGCGACGACCGGTAGGTCGGGCGCCGCCTCGCGCAGCCGCCGCAGGGTGGCGAAGTCGAAACTCTGGATGGTGACCTGCCGCGCGATGCCCGCCCGGCGGATCTCCGCTACCACGATGTCGACGAACTGTTCACGCGGCGCGGTTTGTTCCGGGGCGGCGGCCTCGACCTTGGTCTCGATGTTCAGCATCACCTGATCGGCGTGATACGCGCGCACGAGGTCGAAAACCTCCGATAGCAGAGGCATTCGCGCTCCCGGCGCGGTGCGCTGTCCGGGTTGGTCGGTGGAGGGCACCGAACCACAATCGATCGTCCGCACCTGAGCCAGCGTCAGATCGCGAATGAAGATGTTCCCCGGCACATAGGGGAACTTCGGGTCGCCGGGAACGTCAGGCGCGGTGTCCACGCACTTCGCCGGACTCGGATCGCGGTCGTGGGTGACCACCGCGTACCCGTCCGCGGTGATCTGCACGTCCAGCTCCAGCGTGCTCACCCCGAGTTCCAGCGCGTTCGCGAAGGCGGGCAGCGTGTTCTCCGCCACCAGCCCCAGCCCGCCGCGATGGGCTTCGAGATCGAACGCGGCCGGACCGTCGGCCGCCGCCTGCTGCGCGCCTGCCGTCAGACCACCGGCTGCCAGCATCCCCGCCACCGCGCCCACCACGCACATTCGCCGCATCGTGTCATCCTGCCGCCGGGTGGTCACGCTCGGATGAAGAACCGGTGAACGGCGAGCCGCCGCGCTCGGCTCGAGGCGTCCGACGCCATCGGGATGTGACCGAGCATGCCGCGTTCGGTGGTCGACCGCGACGGCGAGAACGAGACCGGTCGCGGCCTCGGCCAGTTGCTCGCGGAAGACATCGAGCCGTCCGTCGACAGCGATCCGGGCTCAGGTCATCCGGTCGACCATCCGGCGTCGACGGGCACGATGGCGCCGTTGACGAACGAGGCGGCGTCGGAAGCGAGGAACACCGCGACCGCGGCCATCTGTTCGGGCGTGGCGAGGCGTTGCTGGTTGAGTTCGATGATCGGTCGCAGCGGGGCGACGCCTTCGGGGTCGAAGTCGGAAGCGATGCCGGTCATCGTGGGGCCGGGCAGGATGGCGTTGCAGCGGATGCCGTCGCCCGCGTGTGCCCAGGCGATGTTGCGCGTGATGCCGAGACGCCGTGCTTGGACGCGGTGTAGGCGATTCCGGCCGCGCCGCCGCGGATTCCGGCTTCGGAGGCGGTGTTGACGATCGCGCCGCTCCCGCGTTCGAGCATGTGGGGCAGCACCGCTTTGGTGACCAGGAAGGTGCCGGTGAGATTGATGTCGATGACCCGGTTCCATTGCTCGAGCGAGGTGTCGGCGGGCAGCGCCATGCTGTCCATGATCCCGGCGTTGTTGCAAAGCACGTCGATGCGGCCGTAGGCGTCGAGGATGAGCTCGACCAACCGGTCCACGGCCTCGGCGTCGGAGATGTCGGCCGCGACGGCCGGGCATGCTCGCCGATCTCGGTGGCGGCCTGGTTCGCGCGGTCGGCGTCGACGTCGGCGACCACGACTCGGTGTCCGGCCCGGGCGAAAGCCTGAGCCATGGCGCGGCCGATGCCCGAGCCCGCGCCGGTGACGACGGTGACCGGCTGCTCGCTGGTGTCGGTCATGGACGGTCCTTTCGGTCGGTGGGGGTGGACGGCCGTGGCGCCACCGTGGGTCGATGTTCGTCGAGCAGCAGCGTGGCGAGTTCCTCGAGTAGTGCCGCGGCACGCCGCGCGGCGGCGGGGTCGCCGAGGGCGCCGGCGAGGGTGTCGTCGATGGGCCGCCGGCGACGGTCGATACCTCGCGTGAGCTGCTCACCCGGGTGAACCAAGGTGCGGCGACGGTCGGCGGGATCGGTGTCGGTGACGAGCAGACCCCGCTCGGCGAGCCCGGCCACGATCGTGGAGACGTGACTCTGGACGAACCCCGTGCGCTCACACAACTGGCGGATGGAGCAGCCCGGATACTCGGCGACCTCGCCGAGGATCGCCATCTCTCCCGGGGACGGAAGGCGGTCGCCGGGAGCGATGTCGGCCTGACGCGACAGCTCGGTCAGCCGCCGAGCCAGGCGATAGAGCTGCCTGCCGTTCACGCGCCTCACCGCACCAAACTGATCTGTGAGAGATACATCTGGAAGCGATGAATCTGTCCGAGTCTGCTCCCGGAGGTGTGCGGCCGCCTCTCGCGAATCGGTCGCAGGGCTGCCTGAAATTGCATTATGTGACTGCTAATTTCTCTCATGCAACGATGATCCTTGGCATGAGCCCTGCTGTCTGCTTCGGCCGGTTGTTCGGTGGGCCTGTGGCTGCACCGCGTTGATGTCAGCGTGAAAGCCATGCTGGTAAGCAGTATTCAGAAATGCCCAGCTGGAGGCATGGCGGTGGACCAAGGTTGTCGATAACGACGGAAGTGGTGGAACGGGAAGCGTAACGTCTGTTATGTTAATAGTCGTTCTGATGTGATGAGCGCTCTCGCGGTCTCCGTGATCAGTGCTCGGGCTCAATGAGGAGTGGCGCAGATATGGACGAACTCGGCCTGCGCGGAGCATGGAAGACGATCGCCGCCGTATGCCTTGCGGCGGCGGTGACCACCAGTCTCCAACTCGGTGTCGTATCCGTTGCCGAGGGCGCACCGCCCCATTGCCCGGCGTTGTACGCCGTAGCGATCCCCGGAACATGGGAGACGTCCAGCACCGGCGCGGGCAAAGGAATGCTCGCGGTGAGCCTGAACGATCTGCCCGGTGACGTCGAGGTCGACTATGTCGGTTACGCGGCGACGGCCTTCCCTTGGGAGAGCGAAGTGTACGGCCGCTCCAAACAGGAGGCTATCGACAAAGCGCGTGGCTTGGTCTCGGGCATGGCGCAAGCGTGTGACGCGACCCGGATCGCGTTGCTCGGCTACAGCCAAGGTGCCGATGCCGCAGGTGATCTCGCTGCCGAGATCGGTACCGGGCGGGGCGTGGTGCCGCCGCATCGGGTCGTTCTGGTGGGGCTGATCTCCGACCCTCGTCGCTCGCCCGGTGACACGCTGATCGGTCCGCCCGTCCCCGGCGCGGGCGCGGCGGGTCCCCGGATCGGCGGATTCGGCCGGCTCGCCGCGCGGACCTACACCTTCTGCGTCGCGGGTGATCTGTATTGCGCGATGCCGGATGGCGATTTCGCCGGACGCATCGCGGGCTTCTTCGTCCAGTTGTCGAATCCGGATCCGGCGCAGCTGGGCAGCTACCAGCAACAGGCGACCGAAATCATCGGCGACGCACTGGCCGCGGGCGGGCTCGGCCTCTTGTCCGATCAACTCAACGCCTCCGCTTACGAACAAAGGAAGCGGCAGATCGATGATTTCCTGCGATCCGGCATCCACCAGAGCTATCCCTCGTACGCCATCGGCCCGGATGCCGCGACGCCCTTGACTTGGCTGCGGCAACGCCTCATCGAAGCAACCGGCCCCTGACCGGCCCCGGGCGACGAGGCGCGGTGTGCGCCGCCGGTTCTCCGCCTCGACGGCCGGGTCGAGGCGGATCGTCGCCCGACGCTAGATCTCGGCCTGCTCCAGTTGGCGGCGCACCAGCTTGCCGGTGGCGTTGCGCGGCAGTTCATCGAGGAACACCACATCACGGGGAACCTTGTGGCGGGCGAGGTCCGCTTTGACGTCGTCCTTGATCTCCCGCGGGTCGCGCTTGGCGTCCAGGGCGGGAACGACGAATAGACCTATTGGTCTGTGGTACTGGCAAGGGTGGCAACCGGACTTTTACCGCCCGGCAAGGGAGGAGCGCGGTTCTGGTTTCGTGCTGCCGGGGATCGGCGAGGAGAATCTCCATCGGCTGACTTTTCGCTGAAGTCGACGCGATAATGCCGTTCAAGATCTCGCGACGCATCGAGGCTCGTCAGAGTCTCGTTCGGGAAAGAGGGGGGTACATGAATCGCTATCGGATATTTCTCAGCTATCGCCGGGACGGCACTCACCACTTCGTCGGTCGGCTGCGCGCCACCTTCGAAAAGGAGCTCCCGGACGACCTGACTTTCTTCGACCGGGACTCGATCGACGTCGGGGTTCCCTTTCGTCAGGCGATTGTCCAAGCCATCGCCGGATCGGCTGTGGTCATCGTGGTCATCGGGTCGGAGTGGCTCAGCGCCCACAACAAGAGCCGATTGCACGCACCCGACGACCCGGTACGCATGGAGATCGAGACGGCGCTGAGCCTGGGCAAGGTGATACTCCCGCTTCTGGTGGACGATGCCAGACTGCCCCACCCGGACGAGTTGCCACCGAGCATCCGGAATTTGCTCGAGCACAACACTGTTCGGATCAGGTCCGAGGTTTACGACGACGATACGGACAGGCTGGTCCGCATCGTCGATGGTCTCGTCGCGCAATCCGTCCCCGAGCGCAGGACCGACAGCGGCACCGTGTTTCCCGACACCGGCGAGAGCGCCAGCACGTATCTCAACGTGGCGATCGCTGGCATCGCGATCCCGCTGTTCGTCTGGTTCGTATTCCGAGTGCACGGTGAACTGCGCGATCTGCTCTCGGTGCTCTTCGGCGTCTCCGTCGTCTCCGGGCATTTCTACATGATCAGCCGCGGTGACAAACTGGCGATCGATGCGGGCGGCGTCGAGGTCCGCAAAGTCGGCGTCGTCCATCGCTTCTCGTGGCGCGATATCGACAGGTTGGCGATATATCCCACCGGGAAAAGCGTCTTCCTCGTCGCGCGGATGGTCGACCCTCTGATACAGCGGAAGTACAGCCACGCCAGCGGTTGGCCTCGCTGGGACAGCGGAACGGGACAACTGCTCATCTGCGATCTGAAAGTGGAAGCCTACCGTAACGCAGGTAAAGACGGCGGATCCATCTCCTTCACCACCGACCGATATTCGGGCGGAAGCGAATATGTGCTGGAGTCGGTGAAACGTTACCGGCCCTATGGCGGGTTCGGGGGTCTGCCGCCGCCGGTCCCCGTCTCGGATCCGGTCCCGCGCAGGGCGATCGGCGTGGCAGTCGCTGTGGTGCTGGCCGTCCTCGTCACCCTCATGGCTGTGTCGGTGGCTCGATCGACGGATACGGCGTCGAGCAGAAACCGGCATTTCGGGCTCTATCCGACGACTTCCGGAATGGTGGAGTACGGCGATACCGCGCGGGCATAGGTCGCGGGAGATCGCGGCCGTGTCATCGCCGCGTGTGGCGGGTTGACCTCGGTGGCGTGGGCGGGCATGGTGGCCCGGTGGGCCAGGAAGAGGTGCGTCACGGTGTGGCGATGTCCAATCTCGATCAGCCGCTGTTCGACGGTGCGGAGGCGACCAAGCGGGATCTGATCGACTATCTCGAGGCGGTCGGGGAGCGGCTGGTCGCTGTATTGCGCGACCGGCCGCTGTCGGTGGTGCGAATCCGGCCTGGTCAGCCCGCGTTTATGCAGAAGAACCTGCCGAAGTACACGCCGGAGTGGGTCCGGCGGGTGACGGTGTGGGCAGAGAGTTCCCGGCGCGAGATCTCCTATGCGTTGTGCGACGACGTGCGCACCCTGTTGTGGTTCGGCAATCAGCGCGCGGTGGAGTACCACCCGACGCTGCTGCCCGCCGACCATGCTCTCGGTCCGACACATCTGGTGCTCGACCTCGATCCCTCACCCGGGCAGACCTTCCGGCACGCCGCGGACGCGGCGAAGTTGATCCGTACGGCGCTGGCGAACGACGGTTTGGCGGGTGCGGTGAAGACCAGTGGCGCGAAAGGCGTGCACGTGTTCGTCCCGGTCGAGCCGGGCACGCCGGTCGAGGATGCCGCCGCGGCCACTCGCGCGATCGCGGCCCGAGCCGAGCGGCTGGATCCGGACCTCGCCACGACGGCGTTCATCAAAGAAGACCGTGCGGGGAAGGTGTTCCTCGACTCGACGCGCGCGGGTGGCGCGACTGTGGTCGCGGCCTACAGTCCCCGTATCCGCCCCGGAACGCCGGTGTCCTTCCCGCTCACGTGGTCGCAGCTCGACGAGGTGACGCCGACGGACTTCACTCTGCGAACCGCGCTGACCCGGCTGGCGGACCGCGATCCTTGGCGAACCGGAATGCCCGCGACGCAACGGCTTCCGGACGATTTGATCGCCGAGGGCCACACCATCCCGGTGGCCCGGGTGCAGGCGATGCACGAGGGTAAACGGCGCGCCCGCGCGCGCCGTGCGGGTGCGGACACGCCGCCCTCCGGCTGATACCGGGGTCACGCGAGACAGATCAAGAACGCGTTGACGTTCACTGCGGGCGGAAGGATCCACGGTAAACACGGCGGGGCGGAGAACCCGGCCATGGCTTCGTGTCGTTGCTCCGTGCCGGGAGCGGGTGCGGATTCGGCGGTGGCCGTGCCGGAAGCGGCGGCGATGGCGGGAGCTAGCGCCAGCGCGACCACCCCGGCGTGCAACTTCTTGTTCATGACGAACCTCGCTGTCGTCGTGCCGGGCGCCTCCCTGCCCGGCCGTTTCGGTTGTCGACGGATGCTCAGGCCGCCGGAGCGATCGATCCGGCGACGGGGCGGGATACGAACCCCGCACTCATCGATTACCTCGCTCATCGGTGCGCGCCGCAAGGGGTCACCGAAATCCCTGTCGTGTGCGGGGTCCTTCCGCACGAGTATTCTCCTATAGGGAGAATCTCGATCTCGGAGACGGCGCTGGATGTCTCGACGCTCGCCGTTTCCCTGTGGCGCGCCCGGTGAAGGAGCACGCCGAGACCCGCGGGACTTCAGGCCGGACGTGAGGCCGTGACGAGCTGGTAGGCGCCGTCGACCCGCTCGACGCGCGGTTGGTGAAAGCCTGCCGCCTCGAGCATGGCGACGAGTTCGGTGTCGGAGTGCAAGCGCACGCGTCCCGCCAGCGGCGCGGGCATGACCGAGCGCGGCGGCTCTGGTGCGACGGTGTGCAGCACGAGGCGTCCGCCGGGCGCGAGCACGCGATGCAGTTCGGCGAGCATGGCGGGCACGGAGACGAAGAACAACACGTTCATCGCGGTGGCGCAGGTGAAGTGCCGATCCGGCAGAGGCAACGATTCGGCGGCCGCCTCGACGACCTCGAGCCGGCCCTCGCGCACGGCGTCCGCGTTCGCCGACTTCGTGAGCGCCACCATGTCGGCGCTGTGATCCACCGCGGTCGTCCGGCAGCCCGACTCGAGCGCTCGTGCGGCGAAGGTGCCGCCGCCGCAGCCGATTTCGAGAAGCCGGTCGTCGGGGGTGAGGTGCAGCGCCGCCAGCGTGTCCCGGAAGATGTCGTGGTGGGACTTCATGTCCCGCCACATCCGCCGGGCCAGCGGCCCTCGCGGTCGGCGCAGCAGGTGGTCGACGAACAGGTCGAAGAGAGCCAAGATCGTTTCCTCGGGGGTGTCGGTGCTGGGTGTCAGGACCTGGAGCGCGTTTCGACGCGCATGTCTCCGACAAGGGTCCGGCGCGCCATGGGGCGCGCGAGGACGTTGTGCGGATAGCCCGCGGTGATGGCAGACGCTTCCCGGAGCTGGTCGAGATGGTGCTCGTCGAACTGCACCGTCAACGCGCCGAGATTGTCCTCGAGTTGCGCGAGGGTGCGTGCGCCGAGGACGGGCGCGGTGACATCGGGGTGCCGCAGCGTCCACGCGAGGGCCACCTGCGCCGGTGAGCGGCCGAGTTCCGCGGCGACGCGGCGCACGGAATCGGCTATGGCCAAGCTTCGATCGGTGAGACCCTCGCCGGCGACGATCAGGTCCTTGCGGGAGGTGCCCAGCGTCGGCTTGCGTGCGTCCGGCGGCAGGTCGGCGCGGGTGTACTTGCCGGTGAGGACGCCACCCGCCAGTGGCGACCAGGCGACGACGCCGAGGCCGAGTTCCCGTGCCATCGGCAGCATGTCGTGCTCCGCGGTGCGCTCGGCCACGTTGTATTCGAGCTGAACGGCGATCATCGGTGTCCAGCCGCGCAGATCGGCGATGGTTTGCATGCGGGCGATCTGCCAGGCGGGGGTGTTCGAGATGCCGACGTACAGCACTTTGCCCGTGCGCACCAGATCGTCCATGCCGCGCAGGATTTCCTCGGCCGGTGTCCGGTCGTCCCACAGGTGCAGATAGAGCAGGTCGAGATAATCGGTGCGCAGGCGGTGCAGGCTCGCCTCGACCGACGCGATCATGTTCTTGCGATGGTTGCCGCCGGAGTTCGGGTCGGTGAGCCGTCGCAGCGCGGAGTACTTGGTCGCGAGGACGAGGGCGTCCCGGTCGGTCGAGGCGAACTCGCCGAGCCATTCCTCGGCGGTGCCGCCGGTGTAGTTGCCCGCGGTGTCGAAGAAGTTGCCGCCGCGGGTGACATACGCGTCGAAGATTCGCCGGGCTTCCCCTTTGTCCGCTCCCCATCCCCAGGCGGATCCGAAGGTCAACGTACCCAACGCCATCGGTGATACGCGCAGTCCCGACCGACCCAGCAACCGGTAGCAGTCCAACGCATTGTTGAAAAAGATTGTCATTACTGGTTAGTGTAAGCGCGTTGGATTTGCCGAGCAAGGGCTGGAGATGGCGACCACCGTGGATGAAGTTCGCCGTTGCGCTGCAACGGTTCTGGGAATCGACGCGCACGAGATCGAGGCACGGCGGCCGTTGCAGGAGCTCGGACTGGATTCGTTCCTCGCCGCCCGTCTGCATGTGCGCCTGGCCGAACGCACGGGGGTCCGCGTTCCGCTCGCCTCCTTCGTCGGAGCCACGATCGAAACCCTGACCGCCGAAGTCGAGAAGCGCGGCGGGACAACCGATCACCCGCCCGGCCCCGATGCCGAGCCGCCGACCGCCGAGGTGCCCGACGCCGTCGACGAGGAGGAGCTCACTCCGATCCAGGCGTCCTACTGGGTCGGCCGCGAGGAAGGCATGCCACTGGGCGGGGTGGCCACGTTCTACTACTTCGAGTTCGACCGCGATCCGGAACGGTTCGTGGCGGCGGACGCGTGGTCGGAGGTCGCCACCCTCGAGGCGGCGTGGAACAAGGTCGTCACGCGTCACGACATGCTGCGAGCCGTCGTCACCGACGACGGCAGGCAACGGGTGCTACCGGCGGGAGATCCTTACCGCATCGGGATCACCGATCTACGGGACGGAAGCGACGCCTCCGCCGAACTGGCGCGGCTGCGGCAGGAGAAGTCGCATCAGGTGCGCGATGCCACGACCGGACCGTTGTTCGACATCCACGCAGCACTCCTGCCGTCCGGTGCGATGCGGCTGTTCGTCGGCTTCGACATCATGATGCTGGACATGGCGAGCTGGATCCAGCTCATGCGCGAGTGGGGACTGTTCCTCGCCGATCCCGAGGCCGCGTTGCGCGCGCCTTCCACCACGTTCCTTCGCGTACTGCGCGCACGCCGGGCGTCCGAAACAGAGCGGCGAGAGCGGGACAAGGCGTACTGGCGACACCGCCTGGCCGCGCTGCCGCCCGGTCCCCGGTTGCCCTACGCCGCCGCGCCGGAAACCATTCGCACCGCCCGTTTCCGCCGCCATGAGGAACGGCTGAGTCCAGCTCACTGGTCGGCGCTCACCGCCCACGCGGCGCGGCGCGGACTCAGTCCCACTGCCGTGCTGCTCGCCGCCTTCGGCCTGACCCTGTCCCGCTGGGGCGCCACCGACGCGTTCTGCCTCAACGCGACCCTCTTCGATCGTCCCGACCACGTGGACATCGACGGGGTGGTCGGGGATTTCAGCACCACCGCGCTGGTCGAGATGCCGTCGCCGGACCCGGATTCGTGGCAGGGCTTCACCGATTTCGCCCGCCGCGTGAACGCGCGGTTCTGGGCCGATCTGGAGCACCGTTCCTACAGCGGTGTCGAGGTCCAGCGCGAGCAGGTCCCCGACCTGGCACCGCGCTACCCGGTGGTCTTCACCAGCGGTGTCGGGCTGGGCCAGGCCGACGGGGCGGCGGCGGGATGGCTGGGCGATGAGATCTTCGGCGTGTCGCAGACCCCGCAGGTGACCCTCGACCACATCGTCTGGGACGAGGCGGGCGGGCTCCGGCTGGCCTGGGACGCGGTCGAAGCGGCCTTCCCGGCCGACTTCGTGGCCCGGATGCTGTGCGCCCATGCCCGCCTGTTGCGTCGCCTGGCGGAGGACGACGAGGCGTGGGAAGCCGTCGACCTGGGTTGGAATCCGCATTTCGAGCAGACGCAGCCGCTTCCATCCGGGCTCGGCGCCGGGCTGCTCATCGACCCGCAGCGCGAGCAGTCGGCGGCGCGGCCCGGGGCGGCGGCGGTGCTGTCCAGCCGGGAGACGCTGACGCACGACGAGGTGTCCGCGCGGGCGCGCACGCTGGCCGGGCGGCTGATCGCGGCCGGGGTCCGTCCGGACGACCGTGTCGCGGTCATAGCCCCGAAGTCGGCGGCCCAGATCGTCGCCGTCTACGGAGTGCTCTGGGCGGGAGCGACATTCGTGCCGGTCGAGCCCGAGTGGCCCGCGGCGAGGATCGCCTCGGTCTGTCGCCGTGCCGGAATCACCCATGCCGTGGCCGCGCCCGGCGTCGAACTGCCCTCGAACGTCACCGCGCATCCGCTGGAGGCCACGTCCGGCGCGGTGAGCGTGGATCAGCCGATGGCGGCCGCGGACGACGCTCTGGCCTACGTCATCTTCACCTCCGGATCGACCGGTGAGCCGAAGGGCGTCGCGATCGAACATCGCGCCGCGCGCACGACCATCGACGACATCAACGACCGCTTCGGCGTCGGCCCGAGCGATCGCGTCCTGGCCCTCTCGGCGCTGAGTTTCGATCTGTCCGTGTACGACATCTTCGGCGTGCTCGGCGCGGGCGGGGCGCTGGTCGTGCCGGACGCCGAGCGGCTGCGCGATCCGGGGCACTGGTGCGACCTCGTCGCCGCGCACGAGGTCACGGTGTGGAACACCGCGCCCGCGCTCGCCGAGATGCTCGTCGAATACGCCGAGGCGGATGTGGCGGCCGCGGCGCGGTTGCGCTCGTTGCGGGTATTCCTGTTGTCCGGTGACTGGATTCCGCTGTCGCTGCCCGACCGGCTCCGCGCGGTGATCGGCGAGCATGTGCGCATCATCAGTCTGGGCGGCGCGACCGAAGCCGCGATCTGGTCGATCTGCCACCCGATCCGGCAGGTGCGGCCCGAATGGACCAGCATCCCCTACGGCACGGCACTGCGCGCGCAGTTCTTCCTCGTGCTCGACGAAGAGGGCCGGCCCTGTCCGGTCGGCGTGCCCGGTGAACTGCACATCGGAGGAGCCGGTCTGGCGCGCGGGTATGTCGGCGACGACGAGCAGACCGCGCGTCGTTTCGTCCGCCACGACCGGCTCGGCCTCCGGCTGTATCGAACGGGCGACCTGGGCAAGTGGCGTCCCGATGGGACCATCGAGTTTCTCGGCCGCGTCGACCGGCAGGTCAAGGTGCGCGGCCACCGCATCGAACTGGGAGAGATCGAGGCCGTGCTGGCCCGGCATCCGGGCGTGCGCCGCTGTGTGGCGGCGGCGGTGCCGGGGGCGGACGATCGGCCGCAGCTCGTAGCGTACGTAACCGGCGCCGATGCACCGGTGGACACCACGGGACTCGCCGACCACGCGGCGCGGCACCTGCCGCAATACATGGTGCCGTCCCGGTGGGTGCCGTTGGACGCCTTGCCGTTGACGTCCAACGGCAAGGTCGACCATGCCCGGCTGCCGAACCCGTTCCGTCGCGACGCGACCGGTGCGGCGTCCGGGATACCCGCCGAAGACCGTCGAGCGGCATCAGCAGCGGACGATGATCGATCCGCGGTCGAGAAGCGCGCGCCGGCAACAGGTCTGGTGCGGTCAACCGTCGTCGCGGCCGACGAGGTAGCAGCCGCGTCGGCCGGAGTTCCGGACCGGGAGCAGGCGTCGACACCGGTCGACGACTGGCTGCTGCACGCGGCGCGACAGGCCGAAGCGCTCGGGCTGACGCTGACGCTGCGCGTGGAACCCATCGATGGCGCCGCCGCGGACCACGCCGCGGAGTGGGTCGGCCGACTGCACGCCTCGGCCACGGCCGCCGGGCTCACCGCCGAAACGCAGTACGGCGATGCGGCCGAACTCGTCCTCACTGCCCCGGCCTCGACCGCCTCGGCCGCCCGCGCACGTGTGGAGGCGGTGATCGTCGAGGTGTTCAGCGATCTGCTCGGCCCCGGCATCGCGATGACCACGCCGTTCCACGATCTCGGCGCGACTTCCCTGACCCTGGTTCGCGCCCATCGCAGACTGCGGCACCTCACCCCGGCGCTCACGGTCCCGGACATCTTCCGGCTCGGCACCGTCCGGCGACTGGCGGACTGGATCGCCGACCGCGTTGCACCGGACCCGTCGAGGAGCCGATCCGGTGCCGTGCCGATCGATCTCACCGGCGCCGCGGCGCGGGGACGCCGCAGGCGGGCGCATCGATCGAAAGTGAGGCTCGCGGATGTCGTTCGCTGACACGGTATTCCGGTTGCGTTCGGCTGCGAGCCGCGCAACCGACCGCAGACAGCGGTTCACTGTTCGTACCGAACACCGCTCGGGCACGCCGACCGAGATGCGGGTGCGCATCGGACGCCACAGCCTCGTGGTCGACGAACCCGTGGCGGCCGGGGGCGGTGACGCGGGCCCCGACCCGATCGGAACGGCCTTGGCCGCACTGGGCACCTGTCAGGCGGTCACCTACCGCTTCCACGCGGCCCGGCTGGGCATCGCCATCGATTCGCTGTCGGTGGACGTCACCGCCCAGGTGGACCTCGGTCCCGTCCTCGGGCTCACGGACCCGGCCCAGCCGGGACGCATCGGCGTGCGGGTCCGGATCGACGGCCCGGACGCACCGGACCGATATCGGGACCTGCATCGGCTCGTCGAGGCCTCGTGCCCGGTGCTGGCGATGATGCGCGGACAACTGGCGGTGGACTCGGAAGTGGAGATCGAATCGTGAACGAAGACAACGCCGTAGCCGTCATCGGAATGGCGTGCCGGTTTCCGGGCGCACCGGATCTGGCCTCTTACTGGGACCTGATCGCCGCGGGCCGGGAAGGCCTCACCCGGTTCGACGACGCGGAGCTCGCCGCTCGTGGCGTGTCCGCCGAACTGCGCGCGCACCGCAATTACGTGCCCGTCGGCGCGGTGATCGATGGGCAGGACCGTTTCGAACCGGAGCATTTCGGCATCCTGGCGCGCGATGCCGAATTGATGGATCCACAGCTGCGGCTGCTGCTGGAATGCTCCTGGGACGCGCTCGGCGACGCGGGATACCGCGCGGGCGCGGGCCTGGGCGCGGTCGGCGTTTTCACCGGGGCCTCGCGCAGTGACTATCTGGAACACAACCTCGCGGCCTATCGCCTGAATGCCGAACGGGATCCGATCGGCCGGTTGCAGGCGGAGACGGGCACGCTCACCGACTATTTCCCCCAGCAGATCGCCTACCGGCTCGACCTCACCGGCCCCGCTGTGGCGGTGCAGGCCGCCTGCGCGACCTCGCTGGTCGCGGTACATCTGGCCGCCCAGGCGCTGTTGTCGGAGGAATGCGATGCCGCCCTCGCCGGGGGCGCGTCGTTGATCGTGCCCCAGGGACGCGGTTACCTGCATGTACCCGACGCGGTCTTCTCCGCGGACGGCCGGACCCGGGCGTTCGGAGCCGGCGGTACCGGCATGGTGCACAGTCAGGGCGTGGGCCTGGTGGTGCTGCGGCGGCTCGCGGACGCGCTCGCCGACGGCGATCCGATCTACGCGATCGTGCGCGGCAGCGCGGTGAACCACGACGGCGGCGGCAAGGCCGGATTCACCGCGCCGTCGGCGGCCGGGCAGGCGCGAGCGATCGCCGAGGCGCTGGCGGTCGCCGATATCGGCATCGACGCGGTCGACCTGATCGAGGCGCACGGCACGGCCACCGCACTGGGCGATCAGATCGAGCTGTCGGCGCTGGCCGCGGTGTTCGCCGACCGGACGGCTCCCCAGCCGATCGCGCTGGGATCGGTCAAGAGCAACATTGGCCACACCAACAGTGCCGCAGGCATCGCCTCGCTGATCAAAACCGCCCTCGCCCTGGACCATCGGCGCATTCCGGCGACGCTGCACGCGCGTCCGGCCCATCCGGATCTGGAACGCCACCGCGGCCTGTTCGAGGTCATCGAGCACACCCGGGACTGGCCCGAACGGGACGGCACCCGGATCGCCGGGGTGAGCTCGTTCGGTATCGGCGGCGCCAATTGCCATGTGGTGCTGGAACAAGCCCCCGTGCGCAGCCAGTCGAGCGACCCCGATCCGCGCCCGCAACTGCTCTTGGTCTCGGCGGTCACGGAGGCCGGTTGCCGGGAACAGATCGCGCAGGCCGACGATATGACGGCCGAAACCGGAGCCGACTACGCCTACACGGTTTCGCGGGGGGCGCATCCGGAGTCCGGGTGGCGTGCCGCCGCACTGTTGTCGGGCGACGATCCGAAGCCACGGCCCCTCGCCGCCGGGCGGGTACCGTCCCAGCGACCGGACATCGTCTTCGCGTTTCCAGGTGCCGGTGCACAGTATTCGGGCATGGGGGCCGGGCTCTATCGCGACGAGCCGGTGTTCGCCGCTCAGATCGACGAATGCTCCGAAGCGATGCGGTCGTTGCTGGACTACGACATTCGCGAGATCGTGAGCGGCCGCGCCGCGCGGCACGACGTCGACCGTGTGCGCTACGGACAGCCCGCCCTGTTCGCGGTGTCGCTCGCGACCGCGGCGACCCTGCGCCACTACGGAATCGAGCCCGACGGCGTCATCGGCCACAGTCTGGGCGAATACGCCGCCGCCGTCGTCGCGGGGGTGCTGAGTCCGCCGGACGCCGCGCGGTTGGTGGCGGTCCGGTCCAGCGCGCTGGCGGACACCGCGCCCGGAGCGATGCTGGCGGTCACCCTCGGCGAGGAGGATGTGCGCGCCGCTGTGTCCCGGTACCCCGAGATCGCGCTCGCCGCCGTGAACGGCCCGGACGCCTGTGTGGTCGCGGGACCGGTCGACGCCATCGAGGCGCTGTCGGCGGCTCTCGGTCGCGCCGGGATCCCCGCGAGCAGGCTTCGGGTCGACGCCGCCCTGCATTCTCCCGCTGTCGCCGCGGCGGTCGCGCCGCTGCGCGCCGCGGCCGCGGAGGTGCGGTCGGCTCCGGCCGCGCTGCCGCTCTACAGCACCCGCACCGGTCGGCCGGTTCGTGTCGTGGACGCCGAGCACTGGGCACGGCATCTGCGGGAACCGGTGCGCTTCGCGGCCGCGCTGCAGGCCGCGACGGCCGCCGCCCCCACAACCGTGGTCCAGGTCGGTCCGGGCAGTTCCCTCGCCGCGCTCGCGCGCCGCAACGCGCCGCCTACGCTGACCGCCGCGCTGACCACCCTCGCGGACCCCGGGGAGCGGGCCGATGGCCCGGCCCCGGATCGGGCGGCCCTGCTCACGGCCGTCGGTCAGCTGTGGTGTACGGGCGCGGCTGTGGACGTCGAGGCCCTGCATCGTCGCCGCCGCCGCACTCGCCTGCCCGCCTACCCCTTTCAACGCCGCAGTCTCTGGATCGACCCGCCCACCGAGACGGTGCCGACCGAGCCCGCGCCCCGGGCCGTGGCACCGAACGGCGATGGTCCGCAGCCCAGCCCGGCCGGACGGATCGAGACGCCCGCGGTGGTGCGCGCACCGTCCGTAGCGCAGGCTCCCGCGGCCGTCGAGCGGTCGGCGGTATCGCCCACCCATGCACCGGTCATGCCCGACGGTCGGCCGGTCCAGACGGAGTCGATCCGTCCCGAAGCGCCGACGCGCAACGGCAGCACGCAACCGGCGACGGGGCTTCTGTCCGCTGATCCTGTTGTCGCGCAGAATAAGCCGGAGACGACGGCGCCCCTTCCGGAGCCTGCCGCGTCGCCGAGGTTCGCGGGTGCGGAAGAGGAGCGGATCGCCGCACTCTGGGAAGAGTTGCTGGGCGAGCCGGTCGTCGACGCCGAGGCCGACTTCTTCGCACTCGGTGGCACCTCCATGCTGGCGACCAGGATGCTCGACATCCTCAACGACGGCGAGCACACCGATATCCGCATGCGGGAGTTGCTCACTCACTCGACCGTTGCCGCTTTCGCGGCGCTGCTGCGAGATCGCCGCCCGGCGGCGCCCGCCGCCGCATCGGTGCCACCCGAGCCACCTGCGACCGATATCGTCCGTCCGCGAGACGAGGCGAACCTGGACTTGACGTTCCCGCTCACCCGGGTACAGCACGCGTATTGGGTCGGCCGGTCGGGCGCATTCGGATTGAGTGACGTGTCGTGCCACATCTATCTCGAATACGACTGTGACAAGCTGGATCTGGATCGCTACGAGCAGGCGTGGAACCAGGCGATCCACCGGCACGAGATGCTGCGCGCGGTCATCACCGAGGACGGGCGCAACCACATCCTCCCCGAGGTGCCGCGATTCCGGATCCGCCGCCACGACCTCACCGGCTCGGCCGCCGAGGCCCGCGAGGGCACGCTGTCGGACCTGCGGCGTCGTCTGTCGCACCGGGTGCACCGCCCGGACCGGTGGCCGCTGTTCGACGTGCGGGCCGCGCTCCTGGACGACACCACCACCCGGCTGTTCGTCGGCATCGATGCGCTGATCTGCGATGCGGGCAGTTTCCTCGTCCTCGACCGCGATCTGCGGCTGCTCTACACCGACCCGGCCGCCGTGTTGCCGCCCTTGCGGACACGCTTCGCCGATTACGTCGCGCATATCGAGGCCCGCGCCGAGTCCGCCGACCGCAGGCGAGCGATCGACTACTGGCAGAGCCGGATGGACAGCCTGCCCGGCGCGCCCGCTCTGCCGACCCGCACCCGCACCCAGGCCCAGCCGTGGTTCGCCCGCCGGGAAGCCCGGCTCGCGCCAGGAGAATGGGAGGGGCTGCGGCGGCTGGCAGCAGAACACGGGGTCACGCCGTCCGCCGTACTGCTCACCGCGTACTCCGACGTGCTCGCCGCCTGGTCCGGTGACGAGCGGTTCACCCTGTCGCTGACCCTGATCGACCGACCGGTGGCGCTGCCGGGAATCGACCGCGCGGTAGGGGATTTCACCACGCTGCTGGCTCACGAAGTCGATCGCACCGAGGGCGGCGCCTTCGCTCAGCGCGTCGCCCGCACCCAGCGGCGACTATTCGACGACATCGATCACCGCGAGTATTCGGCGCTGGACGTGCTCGCCGAGCTGTCCACCCGCACAGGGCAGCGCCGGCTGTTGCCGGTGGTGTTCACCAGTGCCCTCGATGCGGCTCACCTGGTGGACGGCGCCCCGGATCTGGAGTGGGCGGGCAGAATAGCGCACGGCGTGAGCCAGACACCGCAGGTATGGCTCGACCATCAGGCGTTCGTCCATGCCGGGGGAGTGCAGCTGCAGTGGGACGTCCTGGAGACCGTGCTCGATCCCGCGGACGCGGATACGGCGTTCGCTTCCTACGTGGCGTGGCTGCGCCGCCTCGCCGGTGATCCGGAAGCGTGGACCGCAGCGGATTCCGGGATGCGCGGCGGTGATCGCGACGAAGACGTGGCCGCCGCGGTCACCGAGATCTGGACGCAGGTCCTCGGCGTCGAAACCCCTGCCGTGCAACCCCATTCCACCTTCGTGGGTCTGGGCGGCGATTCCGTGCTGGCGGTGCGCATGGCCACCATGGTCCGCACACGGCTGGGCGTGGCGGTGCCCGTGGCGGAACTGGTCGGGGATCTCTCGTTCGCCGATCTCGTCGCGCTGATCGCGCAGCGCCGTTCCGGGATCGCGGCGGCGGCTGTCGAACTGGCGCGGCAGGCCGACCCGGCGGCGCCGTTCCCGCTCACCCCGCTGCAACAGGCCTATTGGGTGGGGCAGCAGCACGGATACGCACTCAGTTACGACTCGGCGCACAACTATGTCGACTTCCGGCTCAGCGGGATAGATCCGACCGTGCTGGACGAGGCGGTGCGTCGGCAGGTGGAACGCCAGCCCATGCTGCGGGCGATCTTCCTGCCGGACGGCACCCAGCAGGTGCTGCCCGTCGACGATCCGCGGCTGGCCGCGCTCCCGATCATCCATCTCGACCTGAGCTCGGCCGACGCCGAGGACATCGACCAGCGGCTGGCCGCCATCCGCGCGGATGTGCAGCGCACCGGTCCACGGCTGAACCCGTGGCCGTTCGCCGTCACCGCCGTCCGGCTTCCGGACGACGAGCTGAGCTTGCACATCGTGTGCAGCCTGCTCGTGGCCGACGGGTGGTCGGTGCAGCTGATGTTCACCGAGTTGTTCACCTACCTGGACGAACCGAATACGGTGCTGCCCGCGCTCACCGCCCACTTCGGCGACTACGTGGAGACCATCGGACGCCAGCGCGGCGAACCGGAATGGCGAGCACAGCGCGACTGGTGGTGGGAACGCATCGATGATCTTCCGCCCGCTCCCGCGTTACCCCTGGCGGTGCCGTTCGATCAGGTACGCCCGGACACGCTGGAACGACGGGAATTCCGCGTATCCGGCGAGCAGATGGCGGTCCTGCGCGACCGCTGCGCCGAGTACAACATCACACCCACCACGATGTTCGCCACCTGCTGGGCCGCGGCGCTGGCCCGGATGGCCGGGCACCGCCGCTTCCTGCTCAACGTGCTCTATCTCAACCGCCTGCACCTGCCGCGCGACCTCGATCACGCCATCGGTCCCTACGCGGGGACCGTGCTGCTCGACATCGCCCTGCCCGCGCGGCCGACGTTCCTGACCGCCGCCCGGACCGTGCAGGAGTCCGTCGCCACCATGCTGGACCACGGACAGGTCACCGGCGTCGAGGTGTTGCGCGAGCTGGCACGGCGCAGGCGCGACACCGCGCCGCAGGCGCCCGTCGTCTTCCACAGCACCCTCGGGCTCAATCCGCCCGGCGGCACCCCCGACACGGTCGTCGTCCGCGACTTCTATCAGCGTGTCCGCACGCCGCAGGTTGCCTTGGACATGCAAGTGTTCCAGTGGGACTGGGACGACTCGGTGGTGGTGAACCTGGACGCGGTCGCGGAACTGTTTCCCCCGGGTGTGCTCGACGCGCTGTTCGCGCAGGTGTGCGACATGATCACCGCGCTCGTGGACCGGCCGGGCACCTGGACGGCGCCGCTGGAGGTGCCCGATGCCGAACGACCCGCGCGCATCGTCGCCGCACCGGTCCGGGCGGTGGCGAGCGGCCCGCCCGCCACCGACACCGAGCGCGCCGTCGCCGGGCTGTGGCAGCGGATGACGGACGTCGCCGATGACCTCGACCGCGGCACCGACTTCTTCGCCCTCGGCGGCGACTCGGTACTGGCCATCCGGATGCTGAATCGGCTGCGCGCCGAACTCGGCTTGACGTTGACACCACGGGAATTCCTCGCCGACCCCACCCTGGCCGCGGTCGCCGCGACCGCGCGGCGCGAGGCCGCGGAGCCGTCGGCACCGGGTGACTGTCTGGTGCCGCTGCGCGACGGTACCGGACGGCCGCTGTTCCTCATTCACCCGACCGGTGGCGACGTGCTCTGTTATGTCGATCTGGCGCGCACGCTGGACACCGGCATACCGATCATCGGGATACAGGACCCGCAACTGGCCGGCGCTCCCGGCCCGGAGACGATCACCGAGCTGGCGCGGGTGTACGTGGACGTCGTGCGCGCGCACCAGCCGACCGGCCCCTACCGGATCGGCGGCTGGTCGATGGGCGGAATCATCGCGCACGAGGTGGCACGCAGTCTGCGCGCGGCCGGTGACATCGTCGAGGCGCTGATTCTGCTCGACTCGAACATCGCCGATCGCATCCACCATGTCGACGGACGGGGATTCTGGACCCGCTACCTCGGCTCGCTCGCCGCCTACCTCGATCTCGAAACCGGCACGCCCAGTGCTGATTTCGACAGGCATCCGGACGAGCGACAGCGCGACGAGATCCGGCGCCTGCTGGCCGACGCGGGCCTCGTCGAGCGCGGCGACCCGGCCGACCAGCGGGTCAAGGAAGACATCTTCCGGCGTCATCTGCGTGCGCTCGGCGCGCATCACACGGGTCACCTCGACGGCGACGGGCTCGAGGTCCTGTTGGTGCGCGCCGAACTGCCCGCGCCGCACAACTCCGGGGTCGGCATGGGAGTCGACGACTGCTCCGATCTCCAGGACCTCGGATGGGCAGCGCACACCGACGTCGTCATCGACACCCGGCCGGTCGCGGCCCACCACTATGCGCTGCTGCGCCCGCCCGCTGTCTCGACGGTCGCCCATCTGGTGTCGGAACTGCTCGCGAGCCTGGACGATCCGGAGAAGCCGTGACCGACGACTATGCCGCCGCCGCGGAGTTCTACGACCTCATGGCCACACCGTATGTGGCCACCGTGGAACCCGTGCTGGCGAGATTGCTGGCCGAGGTGGACACCATCGCCGGACCGGTGGTCGATATCGGTGCGGGCACCGGCCTGTCCACGATGCTGCTCGCCGACGCGTTGCCCGACGCGCGGATCGTGGCGGTGGAACCGGCGGCGCCGATGCGCGCGGTGCTGCTGTCGCGACTTGCCGCCCGCAAGGACCTGCGCGAGCGGATCACCGTGCGGCCCCGCGGTTTCCTCGATACGCGACTGCCGAGGGGGTGTGCGGCGGTGGTCGCGCTGGGCGTCATCGGGCACTTCGATCCCGCCACCCGGCCCCGGGTGTGGAGCGCCGTCGCGGACGCCCTCGCCCCGGGCGCCGACGCCGTGGTGGAGGTGCAGCGTCCCGGGCGCGTCGAGCCGTCGGCGGAACGCCGATACACCACCGCCAAGGCCGGTGACCTGCGGTACGAGGGCTGGAGCCGGGCCGACCCGGTGGACGCGGAGTCGCTCGTCTGGCGGATGACCTACCGCGCCTACGACGGCGACCAGCTGGTGCAGGAGGTGCGCACCGAGCACCGCGTATGGCCGGCCGACGTCGACCGCCTGACCGCCGAGGCGCGCACGGCCGGGCTGCGGCCCGCCGATGTGGACTCGGCGACCGGGCTGCTGCGCTTCACCCGCTGACCGATCGCGGCATCCGTGCCGCCCGCAAACGAACGGCGACGGCCGACCGGATCACTCGACCCGTTATGGAGGACAACGTAATGACCGACGACGCCACCGCCGCGGTGCTGGCCGCGGTCGGCGACCTGCTGCCGACGCTGCGCAAGCGTGCCCAGGACACCGAGCTGGCCAGACGGATTCCGATCGAATCGTTGGAAGAGATCACCGCTACGGGATTCTTCGGCCTGCTGCGCCCGCGGCGCTACAGCGGGCTCGAGGCGCATCCGGCCGTCTTCTACACCGCGGCCGCCGAACTGGCCTCCGCATGTGGCTCGAGCGGATGGGTCGCCGCTGTCCTCGGTGTGTCGCCGTGGAACCTGGCACTGTTCGACGGTCGCGCCCAGGAAGAGGTGTGGGGATCGGGCGTCGACGTCCCCCTGTGCTCCTCGTACGCCATGACCGGCACCGCCGTTCCCGTCGAGGGCGGCTACCAGCTCAGCGGCACGTGGGGTTTCGCTTCCGGCTGCGACCACGCGCGGTGGGCGTTGCTGGGCGCGCGGGTGATCGTCGACGGCGAGCCGGTCGACTCGGGCACGTTCCTGGTGCCCGCCGGTGACTATCGCGTATCGGATGTATGGCATGCGGTGGGTCTGCGCGGCACCGGAAGTAACGACATCCATGTCGACGAGGTGTTCGTGCCCGCCCACCGGGCGCTCTCCTCGGATGCGGTGACCGCGTGCCGAACACCGGGCCAGCAGGTCAACGGCGGTGCGCTGTACCGGATCCCGTTCGGCTGCCTGCACACCAGCGCCATCACCGCGGCCATCGTCGGCATGGCGCGCGGGGGTTACCGGGCGTATCTCGAGCAGCAGAGCGGCCGGGTGCGGGCGGCGCTGCCCGGCGACGCGCGAAAGGACACCGGCTACCGCGGTGACCAGTTCCGCGACGACCCGGCCACACTGGAGCGGATCGCGTTCGCCGCGACCGAGATCGATGCCGCCTGGCGTCAGCTCACCGGCAACATCGACGACATGTACGCGCTGGCGGCGGCCGACCGGCCCATCGGACCGCGTGATCGGTTGCGGTTGCGCCGCGATCAGGTCCGCGGCACCGAGCGCGCCGTGGCCGCCATGGATCGGCTGTTCGAAAGCTCCGGCGGCCGGGCGTTGCGCCCCGACAGCGCAGTGCAGCGCTTCTGGCGCGACGTGCACGGGGGCCGAGCGCATGCGGCCAACGATCCCGAGCGCGTGTACCGTATGTTCGCCGCGGCCGAGCTCGCGGCCGTGTCGCAGGCGCACCAGCCGTGACCGACGAGCTGGCCGCCGTACTCGGACGGCACCCGTGGGTCGACTCGGCGCGGTGGTGCGAGCGGCGCGCGGCGCTGGTGGTGCGGCCCGCCCCGGAGGCCCTCGCGGTGCGACCCGGGCCAGGCGCGTTGCTCGTCGAGTATCTCGAGCACTGGCGGCACGTGTACGAGTTCGTCTACTCCTCCGAGGAGCTGCGCCACGGCGACGATCTCGATCTGTCCGGATGGCGCGCCTCCGACACCGGTGCGGCGTTCCCGCGCGAGCACATGCTGGAGTGGATCGATCACGCCGTCGGGCTGGTGCGGCGCGGTCGGCCCCGGACGGTGCTGGAGATCGGCTGCGGCAGCGGGCTTCTCGTCCACCGTCTGGCTCCGTCCACGCGCGGCTACGTGGGCCTGGACCCGGCCGCGCCCGTGGTGGAAAGACTGCGCGATCGACGCCTGCCGGGCGTCTCGGTGCTGCGCGCCGCCGCGCACGAGCTCGGCACCGACCGGGTGCGCGCGGCATTGCGTGCGCTGGACGCGAGCGGGCGGCCGGACTGCGTGGTGCTCAACAGCGTGACCCAGTGCTTCCCGGACGAGCGCTACCTCACCGCCGTACTCGACGACGCGCTCGACGTGGTTGCGCCCGGAGGCGCTGTCGTCGTCGGTGACATCCGCAATCTCCTCGGGGCGCGGGATTTCGCTCGCTGGCTCGAACTGGCCCGCGATCCCGGCCTGAGTGCCGACGATCTGGCGCGGCGGGCCGCCGCCCGGCTCGACGCGGACGAAGAACTGCTGTGCGATCCTCGCCTCTTCACCCGGATCGCCCGCCGGCATCCTCGATCGGTGCGGGTCGCCTGCTACGCCAAACCGATGCGAGACGATACCGAGCTGACCCGATACCGCTACGACGTGGTGCTCACCGTGGACGCGCCACCGCCGGGCCCGCACCGTACCGTCGCCTGGCGCGAGCTTCCCGGCCGCGACGCCACCGACCGGATCGCCGCGCTCGCCGACACCGTGCGCCGGGAGGCGACCATGGTCACCGGCATACCGAACGCGCTGCTCGTCCCCGACGCCGCGGACGCGGTCGCGCCCGCTGCGCTCGCGGCGGCGTTGCCGCCGGAATGCGCGGTCCTGCTCGACTCGGCCGACGCGCGGCTGCTGGCCGCAGGCCGCCCGGACCACCAGGTCGAGATGGACGCCGAAGCGCTCGTCGCCTGCAACGACCCGTTCACACGCTATGTGCGCCGCCGGATGCCGGAGGTCCTCGCGGACTATCTCGAATTGCTCCGCGGCGCAACGGCATCGCCTTCCATCGTCGTCTCCGAGGAGTTCGCCGCCACATGACCGCTATCCGATCGACGGACCATCTCGCCGACCTGCGCGCGACCTGTCGAGGCGCCGTCCTGACGCCGGGCGATCCGGGATACGACCTGGCCCGGCAGCGCTGGAATGCGGCCGTCGACCAGCGGCCCGCCGCCGTCGTACGCTGCGCCGGGGTTCCCGACGTCCGCGCCGCCGTCACGAGTGCGCGGCGGCACGGCATGGCCGTTTCGGTGCGCGGGGGCGGCCACGAAGTCGCGCGTCACCCCGCGGCGAACGGCGCGCTGCTGCTGGATCTGTCGCGGCTGCGCACGATCACCATCGATCCGATCGCCCGGCGTGCCACCGTCGGCGCGGGCGTCACCTGGGCGGATTTCGATCGCGCCTGCCACCGGCACGGCCTCGCCGTGACCGGAGCGGACGTGTCCACGGTCGGCGTGATCGGCTCGACGCTGTGCGGCGGCAGCGGCTGGCTGCAGCGGATGGCGGGCTTCACCTGTGACAGCGTGCGCTCGGCTCACGTGGTGCTGGCCGACGGCCGACTGGTGCACACTACCCAGGACCATCACCCCGAGTTGCTGTGGGCGCTGCGCGGCGGCGGCGGCAATTTCGGTGTCGTCGTGTCGGTCGAGTTCGAACTGCATCCGATCGGCTCCGTGCACGCGGGCACGCTGCTGTTCCGGCTGCAGTCCGGGCGCGCCGTGTTCCGCGAGTTCCGGGAGCTCTGTGCCCAAGCCCCGGACGAGTTGGCGTTGCGCGCGACCCTCTTGCACTGGCCGCCCACCGCGCCCGAGGGGCCTGCGATGGCCGCGGTGACGGTCGCGTACTTCGGGCCCGACGACCGGGCCCGCGCGGCATTGGCCGGACTGAAGCGCCTGGGCGAACCGGAGCTCGACCTCATCCGGCGGCTGGATTACCCGCAGCTGCAACGCAATACCGAGCAGGCATTCCACGAAGGCCACGGCACCGCGACCGGAACGGAATGGCTGCGCGCGTTCGACGATGACGCCATCGACGCCCTCACCGACCTCGCGGCCGACATGCCCACCCCCTATTCGCTGGTCTCGGTACATCAACTCGGCGGCGCGCTGCGCCGTGTGCCGGTGGACGCGACCGCGTTCGGCTACCACGACGCCGCCTACCACGCGGTCATGTTCTCCGGTGGGCCGGCCGGGACGGATCTGGACCCGTCACGCCGGTGGATCGCCGAGGTCGTGGCCGCGCTGCAGGACGGTTCGGCGGGCGGGCCGTATATCGGGATCCTCGACGACACCGCCTCACCGGAACGGGTGCGCCGCGCCTACCATCGCGATTCCTATCCGCGACTGCAACAGCTCAAACACCGCTACGATCCCGACAACCTGTTTCGTTGCAATCACAACATCCCGCCGCTGAACGAGGCGCGATGACCGCCGGCGAGGCCATCGACATCGCTGCGCACGCCGCCGCGGCGGTCGCCGATTTCGATGCGCGGCACTGCCTTTCCGCCCGCGACGACCTCGATCTGTTCGGCCTGCGCGCCATGGCCGCCGCACTGCGACCGGCGCTGTCCGGCGGTGCGGCGCGCACCGAGGACGACATCGCGGCAGCACTGGACGTCGCACCACGACATCGGTGGCTGCTGCGGCGCTGGCTCGGCGTGCTCACCGCGCACGGATGGCTGGAACACCAGGACGGACAAACCTACTCGTCCCTGCGGGAGGCCGCTGCCCCGCGTCGCGCCGATCTGGATCGAGTGTGCGCCGACCTCGGGTTCTCCCCGCAGCTGGCGCGCTTCTTCGCGGCAGCCAATCGCCATGCGCTCGATCTGTTACGGGACCGAGTGCTCGCCCAGGAGCTGTTGTTCCCGGACGCCGACCTGCTCACCGCCGAGGCCGCGTACCGGGACAATCCGGTGAACCGATATCTGAACGCGGCGGCAGGCGCGATCGTCACCCGCGCCGTGGACGCACTCGCCGCCGATCGCCACCCCGTCCGCATCCTCGAACTGGGCGCGGGTGTCGGAGGCACCACCGCCGACCTTCTCCCGGTGCTCGACGGTCTTCCCGTCGAATACCACTTCACCGATGTGTCGTCGTTCTTCCTCGATGCCGCCCGGGCGCGCTTCTCGCACTACCCCTGGCTACGGTTCGGCCTGCTCGATCTCAATGCCGAGTTGCCGCCGAAGCGATCCTTCGACGTCATCCTGGCCGCGAACGTGTTGCACAACGCCCACCACTGCGGCGCGATGTTGGGAGGGCTGCGGGAGGTGTTGCGCCCCGGCGGGCACCTCGTCGTCATCGAGTCCTGCCGTGAACACTGCCAGTTGCTCACCTCCATGCATTTCCTGATGTCCGCCCGTCCCGGCGGTGTACGCCCCGGTCGCGATGACGTGCGTGCGGGGACCGACCGCATCTTTCTGACCGAAACCCAGTGGCGTGCCGCGCTCGTCGCGGCCGATCTGCCCGCCCGGCTGGTTCTGCCCGGGCCGGAACACGCGTTGGCCGCGCACGGCCAGCGGGTCTTCGCCGCTCGCGCCCCACGGTGACCCGAGGAGTCCGTCATGTTCCCGCGCCATGCCGTCACCGATGATCACGGCGTTTCGGACCATTACGAGGTGGCCCGGGAGAAGATCCGGGAATTCGCTCGCGCCGTGCAGGATTCGCATCCCGCGCACTGGGACGATTCCAGCGCCGCCGCGCTCGGTCATCGGGGCCTGGTCGCGCCGATCACCTTCGCGTCGGCGGTCGGCTCTCTCGCGCAACGGTCGCAGATGCGGGCCGCGCTCGACGGTTACGACCCGGCGCAGCTGCTCCACGTGGATCAGGACATCCGCTGTCACCGCCCGGTGGTCGCGGGAGATCGGCTGACGCACGAGGTCGTCGTCGATTCCCGGCGGTCCACACCGAGTGGTGACCTCATCGCCGTCACCACCGTCATCCGCGACGGGATGGCGAACCCGGTGCAGACCGTGCACACCACCCTGGCCGGGCGCGCTCAGGAACTGGCACCGACCGTGCGGGCCCTCGCGATGCTCGACCTTCCGGTACCGGCGGCGGCCCGGCTCGCGCCGCAAGCCGTGCGGTCGACCTCGCTCACGAGGGAGGGGAACGCCCGCATCGCCGTGCCGGGATTGACAGTGGGACGACGATTCCCCGACCGCGTGTTCCGCTTGTCCCGCGGTGAACTCGTGCACTACGCCGGGGTCTCCGGCGACGTCAATCCGATTCATTGGAGCGACGAGGCCGCCCGGCACGCGGGTCTGCGCATGGTGACCGCGCACGGCATGCTGACGATGGGTCTCGGCGCCGCGTGCCTGAGCGAATGGCTCGGCGTCGCGGACGGCGTCGTCGGCTACTACGTGCGGTTCGCGAGCCCGGTTCCGGTGGCGTCCGACAGCATGGCCGAGATCTCCATCGGCGGCGTGGTCCGATCCGTCGACGACGCCACCGGGCGGGCGACCATATCGCTCACCGCGCAGTGCGACGATGTCGCGGTTTTCGCGGGCGCCACCGCCACCGTGTACACGAGGTGATCCTTGTCGCGGGCGCTTCATCGATCCTGTTCGTAGGTGTGTTCCGGCGCGGCCACCCTCTGATAGCCGGTGACGCGGAGGGTCGGTACGAGGTCGGGATCGTGTTGTGCGCTCCCCGGCTCGACGAAACCGCGGACCTCGAGCCACGCGTCGTCCTCGATCGTTTCGGTCATCCCGGCCAAGTGGACCTGCACGTATCGGGCATCGCCGACACAGCACGTGATGACTACTCGGGCGAGGTCGGCGTCGGGCGTGCCGGGTCGTTGCCGACCGGGATCGTCGGGCCGCATGACGAATCCGCTGACCAGCACCTCCCTGCCGTCCAGAGAGCGATCGGCGTCGAGCAGCGCCCGGTTCACCAGCTCGACGAGCCGCAGCGCAGGCACCGCGTCCGCGGGCAGCGGCGGAAACGACCGCTGCTCCGGTCCTGCGCTGGATGATTCGCGTGACACGACCTGGACCCGGCTGCTGGTCACCGCCGCTTGGGCGCCCAGGGCGGGCGGAGCGATGAGCAGCAGTGCGGCAGCCGGAAGCAACAGCAGCCACTGGACCCGGCCACTGCCGTGCGCGTGGTCGTGCTCGTCGGCGGCCGCCGCCGCGCCGTGCCTGATGTCGCGCCCGATGGCCACTAGTCCCAGCAGGATGAATCCGACGCCGCTGACCACCAGGAACGGATACAGGCTCGGCTTCACATAGCGCAGGTACGAGCCGTCGAGCGCGGTCCACAAGACCGCGCCGCCGATCAACAGCAACAGCAGATTCTGTGTCTCCCGCCTCATCGAGCGCCTCCCAGCAGAATGTATCCGGCGATCGTGCCGCACAGCACGGCCACCACGAAAGTCAACGGAGCGAACCGCAGCGCGAACGAGCGCCCGAACGCGCCCGCTTGCATGGCGAACAACTTCACATCGACCGCCGGGCCAACCACCAGGAACACCAGTCGCGGCAGCAGCGGCAACGCCGACATGCTCGCCGCGACGAACGCGTCGGCCTCCGAGCAGAGCGCGAGCGCGATCGCCAGCACCGCCAGCACCACAACCGCCAAGACCATCCGACCGGCCAGGTGCTCGTACCAGGCGGGCGGAACCAGCACGTGCAGCGCGGCGGCGGTCGCGGCGCCGAGCACCAGAAACGCACTCGCCTGCAACAGGTCATGGCGAGCGGCTTCGGTGAAGACCTCCCAGCGGGTGCGGCCCACCGCGCAGTGGTCGTGCCTGCCGCCGGGTAGCAGCCACGCCGGCCGTCCGATCCTCGACCAGATCAGTCCCATCACCATCGCGGTGGCCAGCGAGCCGGTGAACCGCGCCGCGACCATACCCGGCTCGCCGGGGAACGCCACCGCGGTGGCGATCAGCACGACCGGGTTGATCGCGGGCGCGGACAACATGAAGGCCAGAGCCACCGAACCCGGCGCTCCCTGCTCGGTGAGCCGCCGCGCGACCGGCACCACCCCGCACTCACAGCCCGGCAGCGCCATACCGGCCAGGCCGGCCACTCCGATCGCGGCGGACTCGTTGCGCGGCAGCACCCTCCGCAGCATAGCGGGCGAGACGAACGCCGCGATCGCGCCGCTGACCAGGACCCCCAGCACCAAGAACGGCACCGCCTGCACGAACACGCCGGCGAAGACCGTCACCGCGGTCTGCCACCGCGCCGAGGACCCGACTACGCGGACCAGGGGAGCTTGCAGGCCCACCGCCAGGACGATCAGCGCGGCGAGCACGTAGGTCGAGGACACTCTCGTCCGTACCGAGTTCAGCGTATTCTGCGCGAGCACTCCTCCATCCTGGCAGCACGTGCCGCCGAAACGGATTGTGGTGCAGTGGTTTATGTCGCCATCAGACCAGGCCTGCGGTGACCGGTCCGGTGTCGTGGCTGCCGACCCAGGCCAGGTAGCCGTCGGGTCGCACCAGCGCCGCTGTCACCCCTGCCCACTCCGGTCGGTCGTGGATCGGAACCGCCCGCGCGAGCGGTAGCTCACCGACCGGCCCCAGGCCGCCGGCGATGTCGACCAGGACGTGGCGTGCGTCGGTGAGAGCCGTGAACAGCGACCGGCCGTCGGCGAGCGGCAGGTCCGGGGCGCGGTGACCGGTCAGGGCGTGCGCGCCGGGTGCGGCGGGGTAGGCCACCGACAGTCCGGACAGCTGCTCGGCGAGCGTGCGAGCGAATTCGGGTCGGTTGCCGATGAGGTCGGACAACAGGGTGCGCAACTGCCTGCCGTCCGACGAGAAGGAAGTCATCAGCGCCGCCTGGGCTTGGGTGCTGCGCAATGCCCGGGCGCCGACCGGGTGCCGCTCGGTGTGATAGGTGTCCAGCAAGCCTTCGGGTGCTCGCCCCGATACGGTGGCGGCGAGCTTCCAGCCGAGATTCATCGCGTCCGCGAGGCCGAGATTCATTCCGACCCCGCCCGCGGGCATGTGCTGGTGTGCCGCGTCACCGGCGAGCAATATCCGGTCGGCTCGGTAGCGTTCGGCTTGCCGCGAGGCGTTGCCGAAGCGGGACAACCACGTGGGGGAGTGCATCCCCCACTCGGTGCCCGCGATCGCCAGGGTCTTCGCCCGCAATTCGTCGAGGGTGAGTGCGCCGGGCCGATCGGTGCGCAGATCCTTGGGCGTGATACCGATCAGGCGATAACAGCCACCGGGCAGCCGCACAACCATGAGCAGGCCCGCCTCGGTCCATTCGCTCAGGACGGGCTGCGGTGGTGGGTCGGCGAGTTCCACATCGCCGAGCCAGCCCAGCATCGTGGATTCGGTTCCCGGATAGGCGATGCCCGCGGCCTGCCGTACCGTGCTGCGGACCCCGTCGCATCCCACGACCCATTCCGCTTCGATGGCGGCTCCCTCATCGAGGTGTACGACGACCGACTCGGTTCGCGCGGTCAATCCCGCGACGCGACGCCCGCGCCGGATGTCGGCTCCGGCCGAGCGAGCGTGCGTTTCCAGGAGTTGTTCGGTGCGCACTTGCGGAAGTGACAGCGTGAACTGGTACGGGGTGTCGAGCAGCCGGAAATCCAGCCGAGTGGCCAACGCGGCGAAGTGCCCGCTCGGAATCCGGCTGCCTTCGGCGAGAAATCGGTCGAGCAGCCCTCGCGACGCCAGCATTTCGAGAGTGCGAGGGTGGATCGCCAGCGCTTTCGAGTTCGGGTCCGGCTCGGCGCGCGCCTCCAGCACGAGCACGTCGACGCCGCCGAGGCGCAGTTCCGCCGCCAGCCACAATCCGACCGGACCCGCGCCGACCACGACGACCTGGTGATGACGCACACCCGACCTCCTTCTCGGAAGTCACCACATGGTGGTGAGAATCAGCTTTCGTGGTGGAATCGGCTGCCGAGATCGGTGCCGAGGCGTTCGGAGTCGAGGAAGCGATGTACGGGAGCGACCAACCTCGGGGCGATGGATCCGACCGTGGCGAGCAGTCGCGTTTCGATCGGGGCGACGACGATCTCATCGACGTTCTCCCGGATGGCGCGGACGACAGCGTCGGCGACCTGCTGCGGCGTGGCCGTTCGCATTCCGGGTGGAAGCCGACTGCCGCTCTCGGCGAACATCCCCGCGTCACGGACGAATCCCGGCTCGACGATGGACACGCCGATTCCGGCGTCGTGCAGATCGTGCCGCAGGCCGAGCGCGAAGCCCCGCAGGCCGAATTTGGTGGCGTTGTAGAGGCTCACGCGCGGTGCGGGCAGCAGGCCCGCGACCGAGCCCATGAAGACGATGTGCCCCTTCCCGCGGGTGATCGTCTGCACGGCGAACTGACGGGCGAGCAGCATCGGCGCGCGCAAGTTGACCTCGAGGACACGGTCGATGTCGGCTGCGGAGAAGTCGAGAAGATGCCCGCCTGCCGGTAGACCGGCGTTGGCGATGAGCACGTCCACCGGCCCGGCCTGGTCGAGCAGGCGCGAGAGGTCCTCGTGGTGCGACAGATCCGCGGGAATCACCGTGGCGTCGAGCTCGGCGGCGAGCGCGCACAGGGTGTCGGCGCGACGGCCGGTCAGCACCAGAGCCGCACCGCGGGAGGCGAGTTCACGCGCCACCGCGTGACCGAGACCGCCGGTGGCGCCGGTCAGCAGCACTCTGGCGGACGCCAGATCCACTGGGGACATGATCGGGTCCTTTCGTATCGTCGGCGATCGAGGTGGCCAGGGCGCCGTCGCCCCGGCGGCCGCGCTGCGCCCGGTTCAATGGGTGGAAGCGGCTGCATAGGCGCGGAGAAAGGCACGGACGCCTGAGGTCACGTCGGCTTCGACGACACCGGGCTCGGCAGTTACGGCGCCCCAGAAGGTTCGGTCGTTGGCCTCGCCCGCGGCGAGCAGGACGAAGTGGACGGCCGCGCGCTGGGGATCATCGAGGTGAAGCACGCCCCGCGCGGCCAACTGGGCGAATTTCTCGGCCAGCGCGGCATGTACCGCGCGCGGGCCGGAGTCGAGCCACGCGTCGAGGACCGCGCCGGGAATGTGATCGGCCTCGGCGCGGATCTGGCGGACAAGGGCGAAGTGGTGCTCGTCGCCACCGACGACAAACGCCCGGCCCAGGGCGATCAAATCGGCCTCGAGGTCCACCATCTCGCCGAGGTGGTGTTCGATCGCAGCGCATCGACTGGCGCGCGCGTGCGCCGCGCTGTCGACTATCACCGCGGTGAACAGCTGTTTCTTATCAGCGAAGTGCTTGTAGATGGTTCGCGTCGAAACCGCGGATTCGCGTGCGATGGCATCGACAGAGGCGCGGGCATAGCCGTCGCGACAGAACACCGCGCGGGCTCCTCGCAAGATGGAAGCGCGCTTGTCCGAACGCAACCGGCGGTGCACCGCCACGTCCCGGGTCGTCACGATCGGTCGGCCGAGTCGCCCGGATGCGCTGCCGCGTCGCCCGGTTCGCGTCGTGGGATCGGTACTTCGGGGACGACCATCCGGCATTCCTCCTGCATGTGCGGTGCCGCCAAGCGGCGACCAGGCTGCCACGAGAAGAGTACAACGATCACTTTACCCGGTGAGTCGACCGGCCGCCAGGCCGCCGACCGGCGAGAAGCTTTGCGCGACAACTACTCCCGTTTCCGTGAGCAGCGAGTTCGCGATGTGCGCCGACTTGCCGAGGTGTACGCGGCGGCCAGGTTCCCACCGGGGTCGGGGTATGCCCGCCGGTGATGCCGTGGGCGCCGCGGCAGTGTGTGGGGCAGCGGATCGCCCGGGCGGAATCGCCGACCGTCGGCCGGGCGCTGGTGCGGCGAATTCCCGTCCTGCGCTCGGCGATTCCTTCGAAGAAGTGCAGCTCGAGCACGACCGGGTGGCCTACGGGTTGTACGAGCTGCCGGCGAGCTGGTAGGTCGGCGCGCTGAGCGAAAATCTGACACCAACTGGATTCATAGGCGTAGTAATCGTGTTACTCTACGGTGGGCCTGCGGTTGTGACATGTCTCATGTCCAGCGGCTATCGCGGCTGAGGTCACTCCGGCGACGGTGCCGGGTGGAATTCACGGAGAGTTGATCGATGTATCGACAGCATGGGCGTTCTCGGGCGGGGTTGCGGCGCTGGGCCGCTCCGGTGGCGGTGGCGGTGGCCGCGGTGTGCGTCGCCGTGGTGACCGGGGTGGGGATGGACACGCGCGAGGCCGCGGCCGCCCCGGTGGGCGACTTCTACGTCCCGCCCGCGCAGATCCCGCCGGAACCGGGCGCGATCATCAAGACCGCGCCGATGGCGCTGTTCGCGACGCTGCCCACGGACAAGGGATGGCCGGGCAAGGCGCAGCACGTCATGTACACCTCGCGGCTGCAGGACGGGTCGCCGGTCGCGGTGTCGGGAACTTTCATCGACGCCACCGGTCCCTGGCAGGGGCCGGGGCCGCGCCCGACGGTGGTCATCGGCCCGGGCACCTCCGGCCAGGGCGACCGCTGCGCGATGTCGGTGGCCTTCTCCACTGGGGTCACGGTGTTCACCGACCCCTCGCCGGGCCTGTCGGCCAATCAGGAACTGCCCGCCTCGGTGGTGTGGAGCGGTCTGGGCGCACGGGTGCTGGTGACCGATTACATCGGTCTGGGCACACCGGGAATCCACACCTACGCCAACCGGATCGAGTCGGCGCATGCCGTCCTCGACGGCGCCCGCGCGGCCAACAACCTCGCTGGAGTCGGTCCCGAGACACCGCTGGTGTTGTGGGGTTATTCCCAAGGCGGCGGGGCCACCGCGGCCGCGGCGGAGCTGCAACCGGAGTACGCGCCCGAACTCGCCCTGAAAGGGACCTGGGCCGGCGGGCCGGTCGCGGACCTGGCCGCGATCCTCGAGCGCATCGACGGCTCGCTCATCAGTGGCGCCATCGGATTCGCGATCAACGGTCTGCTCGCCCGCTATCCCGAACTGCAGAAGGCCGTCGACCGGGTGACCAGCCCCGCTGGGCGCGCGATGCTGGAGACGCTCAGCGACGAATGCATCGGCGACATCATCACCCGGCACGCCTTCATGAGGACCGGCGCGATGACCAACGACGGCCGTTCGCTGACCGAGCATCTGGCCGCGATTCCCGAGGCCGCTCCCGTCCTGGCCGAGATGCGCGTCGGCAACCACACTCCGGTGACGCCGGTGCTGATCACCAGTGGCCTGAACGACGACACCGTCCCCTACGGCCAGGCGCGCCGGCTCGCCGAGGATTGGTGCGCGAAGGGCGCTACGGTCACCTTCCGCACCAACGACCTGCCGCCGATCCTGCCGGGCGCCACCGTTCCGAACCATTTCGGACCCGAGATGATCGACGGATTCGGTCCCGACAACGCGATCACCTATCTGCTGGATCGCCTCGCCGGAAAGCCTGTCTCCGGCTGCACCATCGACTGAATATCGTTCTGCCCACGCCCAGCGGAGCCGTCATTCGACAGCTGTCGAATGACGGCGGGTTCACCTCCTGAACCGGCTGCACGCGTCCGCCCGGCCGCAGCGCGACCGTGACCGCAGGGAACCTGATGTTGCATGCCGAGCCCGCGCCCGTGACGAGCCGGTCGCGGGCTCGCCCGAAGGGGCAAGGGCACTGTGATCGCGGCCGGTCACCAGCGCGGCCGTCGGCCGTGAAAGGCGGACGAATACGCGGGCTTTCACATGGCGTGGCCCCGAAGGACGCTCAGCCGTTTCCGGACGGTGACGACGATCCGGCGCCGCGCGGAGCCGGATGTGGATGCCGCGTAGGCGCAGGCGAGGATCAGGGCGCAGCCGAGCAGCTGCGGCATCGTGGGGTGTTCGCCGAGGACGACAGCGGCCAGGCCGATCGCGCCGACGGGGGTCAGCAGCAGCATGGCCGCGCTCGCCGTGCTGCTCAGCTGCGAGGTGGCCAGGGCGATCAAGAGCCAGCCACCGATCTGCCCGCACACCGCGGTCAGGGCCAGCCAACCCAGCGGCCCCCAGCCAGGCGTGTAGGTGACGCCCGGCCACACTGCCCCGACGACGGCCGCGGAGGCGAGCACGACCCGGTAGGACTGCGCCACCTGTCCGCCGTGCCCACCGCGCCGCAGGAGGAAGAGGAACGCCGAATAGCACAAGGCGGCGAGGAGGGCGTGGGCCGTGCCCCAGGCTGGGGCGCTGCCGGTGGCTCCGGTCTCGAAGAGGCCACCGGTGAGCAGAATGCCCGCCGCCATGAACGGCAGCACGACGAGGAACGCGCGCGGCACCGGCTCGCGGTCGATGAGCAAGGCCAGCACGGGAACGATGACGACCTGCGCGTTCACCAGCACCGCGGTCAACCCGGCGCCGACCTCGGCGATCGCTTGCGTCCACAGCAGCGCGTCGGCGGCGAACAGTACCCCGGCGACCGCCGCGATCGCACCGCGCCGCCAGGGCAGCGCCCCTTCTGTGGCGCGTTCCGCGCCGGCGAGCGGCCACAGCAACGGCAGCGCGAGCAGACATCGGAACAACGTGGCGGTGGCCGGCGAGGCGCCGGACAAGCCGATGAAGATCCCTGATGTGGCGACGCCGAGCGCACCGACGGCCATCGCCGACCGAGGCCGAGCCCGAGCCGCGCGCGACACCGCCCCGAGCACTTGTCGCCGTTCGGCGATATCGACCATCACTCGACGCTACAACCGGAGAATCGAAGGGAACATCCGAATATTTCGCGCCGGGGGAGTGCCGAGCCGAGGACCGGTTCGGGGAGCGCTGCTTCGAGCCCGGCGCGGTGTGCTGAGATTCGGTGTGAATCCTTTGACGACGTCCGGTCCTCTCATAGTTGTGCCGGCAACCGGGCCGGCACGGATCGAGGAGGTTGTCGTGATCGTTGCCGCCATCGCCGTCGCCGTTCTGCTGGTCGGCTGGTGTAGCGTCACCCTGTTCCGCCGCTGGAGCCGTTCCCGTGACTGACCGCGTCTGGCCTGACGAGCAATTGGTCACCGCCGCCCGAGAGGGCGACGTCGCGGCCATCACCGCACTGGTGTCGGGTTCCTACCCGCATGTTCGCCGGTTCGCCCACACCCTGTGCGCGTCCGCCGAAGACGCGGAGGACGCCGCGCAGGAGGCGCTGATCATCCTCTACCGCAAGATCGGGACGTTGCGGGCCTCCGGCGCGCTGGCGTCGTGGATGTTCCGCATCGTCCGCAACGAGTGCCTGCGGCAGTGGCGCATGGTGACCCGGCACTTCGAACCGATCCCGGATTCCGCCGTGGCGTCCGCCGAGGAGGAGGCCGTGCGGCGGCTCGAAGCGCGCCGGGTGGCGGCGGTGATCGCCGCCCTGCCCGCCGACCAGCGGCAGGTGCTGATCATGCGCGACGTCCAGGGATACAGCGGCCGGATCGTCGCGCACATGCTCGGCTCGAGCGTCGCGGCGATGAAATCACGTCTGCACCGCGCCCGAGCGGCGGTCCAGCACGAGCTGCGGAATACACCGCAGCCGACTCCGGAAAGGAGCGAAGTACATGACTGACGAGCGAAGTTTCGCCAGCGCCTCGGTGCCACGGCACCTGGCCCGCGGCGTCATCGGATTCGGCGCGCTGATCGGCGCCATCGCGTTGATGCCGGTCGTCGGGGCGTTCAGCTTGCTGCTCGCACCGGTCGGATTTCTCGCCTTGCGCGGATGCCCGACCTGCTGGCTGATCGGACTGATGCAGACCGTCTCGCGGGGCCGCCTGCAGCGGTCGTGCGCCGACGGTCAGTGCCGATTGACCACAGCTGGACACGGCGGGGCCGAGCACGGGAGAGACGATCGGGCGCCTGCCGCGTTCGGCTCTCTGTCCTCCGATCATGTGGCAGAGTTCGCCTCGCGGCGCTTCTCGCGGCAGGACTGACGCAGCCGTCGCCCTCCGAGTCCGAGCGCACGTCATTTCGGGGTGCGCTCGGATTTCGCCGGCGGCCGCGTGACTGCCCGAATTGCTCCGACGACGCCACCGGCTCGAGTGCGCGGATCTTCGGTTCGCTCAGGCCGACGCGTGAACAGTTCTGTAGCCGCGCACAGAGCATCCTGAGCGACGCTTCGCGAATACGGTCGGCCCCGCCGCAGTTCCGTGCGCCGCATCGCAGTCACCGCCGAGGCGGCACCTCGTCTTCGAATTTCGGAAGCGCCTGCGCGGCCGGATATCTCGTAGCAAACGCCGCGTCGTAAACGGTGCTTGGCTAAGTGATCCTTCCCGGGGCACACTCTAAGTAACGACGTCCGGCGCAGCCGGTCGAACGCGGGGGCGAGGTCCGACAGCACATGAGGATTCGGCCGAGGCAGCAGCTGCTCGAGCTGTGGCGAGCGGTGCTCGCCTGTTCCTACCCGGACGGAAAGTGGGTCTGGGGCGGACGCGACGGCGCCAATTCCATCAGCGACGCCGAACAACTGCTGTGCTTGCTGTATCCGGCGACCGAGATCGAAGCGTTCGCGCTGGACCAACCGAACGACATGAGTTCCGACGTCAAGGCCGCGCTCGCCCCGTTCGGCGAGGAGACCCGCATCGGCGGTGTGCTGGTCGATCTGGTGGAGGACTACCTGCGCCGCTACACCGGACCCGACGGCGAACCGATCTTCGCCAGCGGCTCCTATCTCCGCTGCGGCGACGGCAGCCCGCTCAGCGCGGCGCAATCGGCGGTGGAGGTGGTCGACTCCTACTCGATGTCGCTGAGCCTGTGCATCGCGGCGCTGCGGTTCCTGCGCGGATTCCTGCGATTCGTCAGCGGCGAGGTCCGCCGGGAGGCCCGGCAACTGCGCGAGCGGATTCCGGTGGTGATCGAGCAGATCAGCGCGCGGCTCACCGCCGCCATGGCGGGCTTGGTCCGCAGTTTCGTCATCCACACCCCGGAGCCGCACACCGAGTTCGGGCAGTCGATCGTCTACATGCTCAACCAGACCCGTACGTCGCCGGACGAGATCATCGAACGGCTGTCCACGCAGCTGGAACGCCTGCGGGTGCAGGCGGCCAACGAGGTCAGGCTCAGCCAGACCACCGAGATCGATATCGCCGACGACGGACGGCTGTTCGAATGCGGATGGAGCTGGGGCATCGTGCGCAGCGCCGAACCCATCGACCTGGTGCCCGGGAGAACCAGCAGCGTGGCCGGGCACGCCGAATCCCGTCCCTACCTGTACTTCACCGCCGTCGCCCTGGACGGCATCCTCGACCTGTCCTCGCAGCGTATCCGGGAACTCGATCTGCTCACCGACGAGCAGCGCGTCCTCGCCGACGCGCTGCAACTGCGTTTGGAGCTGACGCGCAACTACTGGTCGAGGGTCGCCCGCTTCGGCAGCGGCCGCTGGCCGCTGGAGGACATCCCGTGGCGCACCGCCGACGGCGAGGAATCGGAGTACTTCAGTCTCGTGATCACCGCGATGCTCATCCAGGACCTGGTCTACCGGGACAGCACCGAGGATCTGGCGCGCACGGTGGCCGTGCTCGACCAGCTCGGCCGCCGCGGGCGCATCACCAGCCGGTTCACCGTCGATGATCCGGCCGCGCCGCTGCACTATCCGGGCGTGCGGCTGGGCTTGACGGGCAGCGAGGAGGTCGCCGAAGGAGTGCAACTGGTCTGGTACGTCCCGGATTTCGCGACTCTGCTGCTCAAACGCTGCCTGCAAGCCGCACGCCTGCGCACCGACGTGGACACCCGTGACCAGCTGATGGCGCTGGCCGAAGCCGCGATGGACCACCTCGACCAGCGCGTGCTGCGAGACGGGCCGGTAGTGGGGCTGTGGGACGACATCGGCCGGGTGGTCGGCACGGCGGACGATTTGCCGGAAGGGCCGTCCTGGTTCGTCACCGAGCGCGTGATGGAGTGCCTGGTCATCGCGTACAGCACGTTCGAGCAACCTCCGCTGGCGCCCCAGGCGATGGTCGCCCGCGCGGTGGATCTGCTCAGCGAGGCCGAGCATCTGCTCAATCAGGAGGAACTGGAGGTCGAAGGCCAGGATCTGTCGCCGAAACAGGCCGCGGTGAACCGGATCCGGCAATCGCTGGACCGGGCCCGGCGCGTGCTGCGCGATCGTCCCGGCACCGCGTACAGCCTGGCCACACAGGCGTTGGTCCAGCTCGACGAACTGGCGTACGCCCGCCGGGACGCGACACGGTAGGGGCGGCATGGTGCTGGTGTTCTCCACCTCCGACAAGGGCGGCACCGGACGGTCGGTGACCAGTTGCAACATCGCCTACCGGCTGTGCCGCTCCGGTCTCAACGTCGCCTACGCCGACTTCGACCTCGGCTCGCCCACCGCCGGTGCGCTGTTCGAGATCAGCTCGACCGAACGCGGCGTGCCGCGCGGCGGCGTGCATTCCTACCTGCTCGGAGAGAGCGGAACCGTGGCCCGCGTCGACGTGGGCGCGGCCACCGATCGGCCGGAACTGCGGCGCATCGCCCCGAATTCGGGCCGGCTGGTGCTGCTGCCCGGAGACGAGGGCGGCGCCGAGTTCCTCACCGACGACGACGCGGTGGTGCAGCGGTGCGCCGAACTGCTGGTGGCGCTGGATCAGGAATTCCGCGTCGTGATCGTGGATCTCAGCGCGGGACGCTCCGCGGCGCTGCAGATCGCGCTGCAGGCCACCGCCCTGCCGCAGTTGCGCGAGCGCACCGCGCGCTGGCTGATCTTCCACCGCTGGACTCGCCAGCACATCCTGGCCGCCGCCGGCCTGGTGTACGGCTCGCACGGATTGCTGAAGGCCGGCGCCGAATGCGGACACGACCCGGAGGAGTTGCTCGGCTCGGTGCGTTACGTGCGTACCGCGGTGCCCGACGCCAACTGGGACGGAGTCGCCCAGCGCCCGGCGCAGGCGGCGTGGCTGCAAGAACAGGACACCGCGTTGCGGCGGCTGGCGACCGCCAAACGGCTCGGCACCACGGCGGTCCTGGGCTCGACCCCGATCGAGCCGGTGTTGCAGCGGCGCGAGCAGCTCATCCTCGACGCCGACGTCAACGCACAGATCGCCAACGAGGGCACCGCCCTGGCCTATGCCGAACTGGCTCGCCGGCTGATCGACATCGCCACGTGGGAGAGGCTGTAGATGCGGGATACACAGGGCTACAGCGAGGCGACCGAGGAGCCCCGAATCGCTTCCATCCCGTTGTCGCACTTGTCGATCGAGGTCGGGCATTTCTATCCCAACGACATCACCTCCGATATCGAACGGGTCGGCGCGGAGTTCCGCCGCATCGTCCCGCTGGTCGCGGCCTTCGTCGAGTCGGCCAAGGTGCAGTACGGTCCGAACGCCAGGGTGAGCACCTGCTACCTGATCGACGACTACTTCCAGCCCGACACCGACCCCTCCGCCATCCTCGCCAAACTGCTGGCCGCCGCGGAGGAGTCCGGGCTGGTCATCGACTATCTGGCGCGCGAGTCCGGTTGCTGGCGCGCCGCCAGGTTCGTCGACGGTGTGGCGTTCGGTGAGCCGATCCCGGTGGCGGAGCTGGTGGCCGCGCGCATCGTCGCCGAGCCCGCGCCGCCGAGCACCGGCCGCAGGCCGCCGACCGCGGAATCGGGGTGGTTGTGCAACGGCCGCCGGTCGTCGGAGGACGAACGCGGCCAAGCCATGCGCCAGCGCAGTTATCAGCCGCCGGAGGAGTTCGGCCGCCGGGAGCACTCGATCTTTCTCGACGTGGAATTGTGGAGCAAGCACGTCGTCGACGGGGTGACCGTGACGAGGTGGTCGTGCCCCTTCCTGGCCGCCGTCTGGCATCTGCTGCGACTCGGCATGCTGCGCTATCACGGTGAGGCCGTGGTGGATCCGCAACCATGGCACCGCGAAGACCGCACGCCGCGCCGCTGGCACGACATCCCGCCGGTGGTGCAGCTCAACCCGGCCGCGGCGCCCTTCGCCGCCTACAAGACCCTGTCGATGTTGCCCAAGCGATACATCGGTATCGAGCACGCCGTGCGGCTGGTGCTCGACCACCTCGGTCTCGACGACGACGTGCTCGAGCAGATCATCGGCCGCGGCGCCGAGGAGGTTCCGCCGGTGCCGGTGCCGCGCCAGGTCAGCGAACGGCTCTCCCACCTGCTGCTCGACGGGACCTGATATGGCCGCGACCACGCCTCTGGTCGTCCTCGGTGAGGTGCGCACCTGCCTGCTGCCGTCGGCGACCGCGCTGACCGGCGCGGAGGCCTGCGATTTGCTGGCGCTGATGCCCGGCTGCACGGTGCGGTGGCGGGAGCGGCCGGGCACGCTGGCGGTGTCGCCGACCACCGCGGTGGGCGTCGACTGCGACCTGTCGTTGGGCGAGCGGACCGCGCATATCGTCGGCACGGTGGCGACCAGCGCCGTCCTCTGCGGTGGACGCGTGCTGCAGTCCACCGCGCGTACTCAGGTGATCCGTGCGGGCAGTCGGCGCAGACAGACCTGGTCGCACTACCTCAGCCGGAAGGGCGTGACGGAGGTGATCAGCCGCATTCCCGAAAGGGCCACCGCTGCCGAGGCTTTGGCCGAGGGATATCTCACCGGGCCGGTCGGCGACGACACGCTGGACCTGGCCTCCATCAGTGAACGCCTGCTGGCTCGACTGCGCGCCGACACCAGGCTGGACCAGAAGCCGCCGGTGCGAGCCGGGACCACCCGGCTGCGCTGGACCGCGCGGATCGGGGGAAGCGCCGGTCCCGCCGCCGCGCTGTACCTCGACGACGCCGCTCTCCGCACGGTCCGGATGATCGTCCGCGACGAAGCGGATCTGGATGCGGCGCAACGGTTCTGCGAGGACTTGGCCGCGCACGATTGGTTGCTGACCGTGGTCGCCGACGCGCTGGCCGAGGCCGACCGCTTCCCGTCGCACAGCCGGGAACGCACCGACCTGCTGGCTCCGGTGCTGGAAGACCTCACCGGGCTGTGGATGCCGGGAGCCCACACCCCGGCATCGATGCGCGCGTTGTGGCGGGATCTGCAGGTCGATCCCGGGTTGTCCCGCCAGTGGAGCGCCCTGGTCGCACGGCTGCGGGATCGCATCGCGGTCGCGACCCTGCACGCGTTGCAGCACAAAGCTTTCGACACCGAGTGGTAGCGGCCGAGGCTACATCCGGAACCATTTGCGCACCAGCAGCGCGAAGAACACCGACATCGACACGGTGCCCATCCACGCTTCCGCCGCGAACAGCGGCCGGGCGGCCGGGCGCAGACTCTCGGTGTCACCGGGCCCCAGCGGATTGATGAAGGCGGTCACGCAGGTGTAGACGGTGGCGGCCGGGGAGGGCTCGCCGCTCCAGATCAAAGCGGCGGTCGTGAACAGCAGCAACTGCACGCCCACCCAGCCGAGCAGCCACGACGGCCGGTAACCGTGGCCGCACAGCACGTAGGACAGTTGTCCCGTCCAGCGCCGCGGGCCGGGCGGCAGCGCGAGAGTGCGGGCACGGGCCAAGCGCAGACCGCAGCGGTCCTGAGCCTCGTCGTCCTCGTTCATCCGATACAGCGCGGCGCCTCTCCGGTAGGCCAGCGCCGCGTGCGCGGGCAACCCCGCCGCCGAGAGCTGCGCGCCCAACTGCTCGTATTCCTCGGCCAGCATGGTGTTCTGCCTGCTGCTCAGCCGCAGCGGACCACGGAATTCGATCTCGGCCGCCAGCAGTGCCGCCGGGATCGCGCTCGGCACCCGCCAGCCCGCTTCGTCGGGCGCCGGTTGCCGTGCGGCGGTGTAGAGGTGCCGGAAGACCAGGGAGTCGGAGTGCCGCCGGGTACTGGGTGGGTCGTAGTCGGCCAGGATGGCCTCGACATGGGCGGTGAACTGCTCGAGTTCTTCTTGCTCGGAACGGCCGCCCCGATCGATCTCGGCGGTGTATTCGTCTGCGCGCCTGGTGATCCGGGTCGAGACGGATGCGACGAAGGGTGAGAGCTCCCCCATGTCACGAGTCTAGCGGGCGGCTCCTCAGCCGGTATTCGAAAACGTCCCGCGGCTCCCCAGGGCCGAAGTACCTGTCGTCGTGCTCGACGAATTCGAATCCCGCTCGTTTGAACAGGTTGCTCGCGTGCTGATTGTCCGGCCGCACGGTCAGGTACACCACTTCGGCTCCCACCTCCCGGCAGGTCTGCAACGTGCGGCTCAGCAGGCCGCGCCCATATCCTCCGCCCTGGTACCGCTTGGCCACCGCGAAGGTGAACAGCAGTGCCCGGCCCTTCTTCTCCAAGGTGAGCGCGTACCCGATCACCGTCCCGCCCACCTCCGCGACCAGCCATTCGGATCCGTGCAGGTCGAACAGCTGGCGCAGCATCAGATACAGGTACGGCTCGGCGAACACCTCGGCCTCGATGGCCGCGATGTCGTCGAGATCGGCGAAGCAGGCCTGCCGGTATTCCGGCTGAGGCGCTTTGGCGATGTTCATCCGCTCCCTATTGCCAGGGCATAAGCCGTCCGATTCCAGCTTAAACGTCATTCACCGAGCGGGGTCAGTGTAGAACCAGCGGAATCGATCCCCGGCGCAGTGGGTCGTCACGTGTCGCGTCCGGGCCGGACGAACCGGGCAGCGATGGCGCGAGGCGGGCGGCCGATCGGGTTCGCTCGCCGCGACGCCGGTTTACTACGGCGGGAAGCGCAATGCGCCGTTGTCACTGTCAGCTGCGGGCGAAACCACGTGCGCAGAAATTCCATACTTCGGACCCGGTGATCGGATGCTGCGGCTCCTCGTCGAACGCTCCCGCGGACTGCGCGGTGCACATGACGGTCTGGATGACCATGGCCGCCGTCCGGCGCGAGTCGACCTCGGGGCGCAGTTGGCCTGCCTCCCCGGCCGCGTCCATGAGCTCGGTGAACAGTGCCAGCATCGGCGCGTGCGCGACCCTCACATCGTCGGGATGCGAGATCAGCAGCTGCGATGTGAAATCGGTGAACAACGGCCGCTGCGCGGAAGGGTGCGGCCGGCACAGCTCGAACAGCAGCTCGACGGCCACCTGGAGCTTGTCCAGCGGGTCGGTCCGCCCGTCGGCGGCGGCGCGCAGCTGTTCGGACGTGCGGCTCAGGGCGTCCTCGAAAAGGGCGAGCAGCAGCTCGTGCTTGCCGTCGAACTGCAAGTAGAAGCTGCGCAGCGATTGTCGTGAGCGGTCCACGACCTCCTGCACCGTGAAGTCCGTACTGCCCTTCTCGGTGATGATCGCCTGGGCGGCGTCCAGGAACCGCTGCACACGCTCCTCGGCGCGCAGCTTTGCGGTGCGTAGCGAGCGCTCGACGGCGCGCTGCTTCCATGCCGGATTCTCGCCCAGGCTGGTCACGGGCGCCTCGGTCCTCGGTCATATGAAGAGAACATGAATGCACTGTACCGGAGAACGGCGTGCTCCCCCCGGGTGCTCGAGGACCTTGTTCGCGCCAAGCGGAACTCTCCTTTCCGATGCCAAGAACAATCCCCTCGGCGTCCGTAAGAGGCCGCGCCGGTAGATCACCTGCCGTTGTGTTGCCGATCTACGGAGACGGTCGTTCATCGCCACAGTCGCTGACAAGGCATGGGCTGCAACGCTTCCCGCATAGGTGTAGACGCCGCCGGAGCCCACCGTGCCGCGCAGGTCGGCGATGACATGGGCGTAACCGCGCGGCGCCCGGAAGTCGCTGGCGCAGGCCTCGATGACGGCCGCGGGGGCGCCCAGGTCCTGGAGTTGGCGGGTTAGCGGTCGGCGAGGTGCCGTGGTTGGAGCCGCCGCCGATCAGGCGTTCGCCGGGAGGTTCTCGCCCAGGGCGCCGGTGAGGTAGTGCTGCACAGTCGGCGCGATCAGGCGGACGACCTGCTCCGAGGGGATGTCGGCACCGAAGGCTTCCGGCGGCTCCAGCGCCGCCTTCAGCAGTCCCGACTTGTTGGTGAAGTAGTAATTCACCAGGGTGGGATCCACATCGGCGGCCCGTGCGACGGACCGCAACGAAGTCCCGTTGTGGAGGGGCGGCATCGCACTACTGGGGACAGTCGGCGAGCTGGGCCACAATACGTCGCGTGAACGCAACACGCCCCGGTCCTGACCGAAGCCGATCCCGCGACCAGGCGCCTGCGCCGCGGGCCGCTGTTCCGGACAAGGCGGGGGAGAACCGCCTCGCCCTGGCCGCGACGACCGACGCATTGATAGCGCTGGTCATCGGATTCGCCTTGTCGCAACGCGTCTTTCACGCTTTCGACGGTGTCGCGGAATTCCTGGGCGCGTTCGTTCCGTGCGTGCTCGCGGTGTCGTTCGCCAACCACGTACTCGGCACACTGCTGCTGCGTGGCAGTTTCGCGAAACTGCTGTTCGGAATGCGGGTAGTGCGATGGAAGGACGGCCGGCGTCCACGTTTATGGCAGACGGTCGCACGATGGTTGTTCGGGTTCGTGGTGATCGGGCTGCAGTACCTGCTCGAAGGCGCGAGCGTAGGCCAAGCCTGCGGATTGCGCACGGTGCGCCGACGCGACCAGCGCCACCCGGCGTAGGAATCAGCGCCGCGCCATCGAGGTCGCTGCGCCGCATGCGATCGTCGGCACCCAGAGCTACGATCGTGCGCCGCGCTCCAGCACTCGGAGCGGTCCCACTCGACACGGTGCGAGATCAAATTTTCGCGCTTGCCCGCACCATGGATGCCCCCGACGACGGCGACGATCGCGTCGTTTTCCCGCCGGACTCTTGGGCGCGGTGCTCCTAGCGTCGGTGCGATGGAAACTGATCCGACGCCAGACGCACAGGGCGCCGCGCTGCGGACACCCGTCGTTTGGTTCATGGCGCTGGCGGCAGCGCTCGGCACCGCCACAATCTATCCGCTGCAACCGGCCATCGCGGAAGTCGCCGGCTCGCTGCACGCCTCACTCACGGTGGTCGGCACGGCCCTGGCGTGCGGGTCGCTCGGCTATCTGGTGGGACTGGCGCTACTGGTACCGCTGGTCGACCGGTTCCCGCCGCGGAGGGTGTTGTCGGCACAGTTCGGTACCCTTGCCATCGCTCTGGCGGCGGGCGCGATGGTCGGTTCGGCCTGGCTGCTCGGCTTGGTAGTCGGCCTGATCGGAGCGGGATCATCGGTCGGTGCGCAATTGAGCTCGATCGCCGGACGTCTCGCGCAACCACGGCGGCGGGCCACGGTTCTGGGAGTCGTGACGGCGGGCATTTCGGCGGGGATCCTCGCGGGCCGGATCGTCGGCGGGTGGATGACGGATGCGATCAGCTGGCGCGGAACGCTTTTCGCGTTCGCAGTGGCATGCGCGGCTGTCGCGGTCACCGCCTGGTTTACGCTGCCCGCCGTAGCGGGCAATGCGACCGGGGGTTATCTGGCGACGGTGCGCGGACTTCCCGGGTTACACGGCCGATATCCGACGCTGCGCCTGGCGGCCGGTCGCGGTGCCCTCTGGTTCTTCGCCTTCTGCACGATCTGGGCCGGACTCCCGGTCGCGCTGTCCCATCCGCCGTTCTCGTACTCACCCGAACGGATCGGCCTGTACGCCTTCGCCGGACTGCTCGGTGTCGCCGCCACTCGCATCTCGGGGGCGTGGACCGATCGCATCGGCGCGCGGCGAGTGATCGCTATCGGGCTCGTGCTCGCCATCGCCGCCTCGGCAGCGCTGGGCGCTTTTCTGTCGAATACCGTCGTAACCCTCGTTTGCCTCGGTCTTTTCGACGCCGGACTATTCGCGGCCCAGGTAGCCAACCAGAGCACGGTCCTCGCCATCGACTCGGGCGCCCCAGCGCGCTTCAACAGCGCCTACATGATCGTCTACTTCATCGGCGGCAGCTTCGGCGCCGCGTCCGGCGCAGCCGCCGTCGGCTGGTTCGGTTGGCCCGCTACCGCCGCCCTCGCCGCCGCGGCCATCGCAGCCGCCATGGCGGTCACCCTGACCACTCCCCGCACCGGATCCGCTCTCCGGGCACCTACGTCCTCGGATGCCGAATCGGCTGGTTCCACCGAGGTTGCCCCATCGGCACCGGTCGAAGTCCCTGGCCGGACTCGGCGTTCGGCAAGCGCGGTGTTCGTAGCGATTCGATACCACTCCGCGGCGCACGCTATTGCCTATGGCTGTAGGCGTCGGAATGGCCGCTGCTGCCGGTTCGGCCATGGATGAAGCACCATCGCGGTCACTCGGAGCGCTCTGTGTTGCAGCCGAACGCGCCTGGCCCTGCGACCGCGCGTCGCTGCAACGGATGGCTACCGGGCAGCAGCGACTCCGATCGTCGGTCAGTAGAACAACAACCCCCAGAACTTGCCATTCTGTGCGGCGGTTACGAATTCTCCCGCTTGCGAGATCGGATCACTGTTTGCAAGAGTAACCAGAGGGCCCAAGTCGTTATAGGGTCCCAATACGTGCCAAGTCTTGGCGAGCCTCAGTGCCACTGTGCGCTTCTTCTCTTCAACCGCGTCTTGCACGGAAGAATGCTTGCTTTCTTCAGGTGCGTAAACGTCGCTCATCGCAGTGCTCCTTTTCCACAGGGATCCGCTGCCCAGCATGCGGACCGTGATTTCACAGTGCTGGACATCGGCCAGCACCTTTTCGACCATCTGGCGAAGCGCCATGCATCCTGAGGGTGCCCTCTCCGATCGAGATATCAGACATCGCAGTCTCTCCGCCAGTGGTGCGTCCACATGGATAGCCGGACCATGATCCGCGTCGACTATCATCTTCCTCTGCGCCCAGCGCGGGTGCCAGCCTGCTTGCTACCCTATTTGCCAGAACGTTGCTTACTGACAAAATGAGTAGTCTGATACTCAGGTGAAATTTCGGCACTTCACTGACTGGCCGTCTCGGCTTCTTGCTCGATGTGCGGATCCGTGTGCTGGCGAGCGGTGACTGCGCAAGCACCAAGATTGCGACCGCAGCCCGGCAGCAGAGCCCCGCCACCGCGGTGGATGATACGTACGTCGACGTCGAGCCGTTGTAGTGCGGCCGAGCCGCGCCGGTCGTCGACGAACGAGGTGGGGTTCGGTAGGCAATCGCGAATTCGAGTAGGCGACTTCTCGATGCCTCGTGCATCAGCGGACTCATACTGTTGCTGATTAGTAGCCGGTAGGGCTGCAATTTAGGAGCAGTGGGGCCTCATGATGAAACACGCGATCGATGCACTGGCCGCCTGCTGCCGCAAGCCGGGTACGGTCGACTTGTTTGTAGGCGACGAGCAGGGCGTGATCTGGTACCGCCCTGGGCGTGTCGAGGCAGCTACCTCTCAACCGATCTGGAGTAGTTGGGTGCAGCTCGGTCGGCCGCCGATGCCGGGCACGGCGGCACCCGGAGCCGACTGGCTCAGCGTCACTTCCTCGGGCACGGATCGCATCGAGCTGTTCGCCCGTTCCGGGGCGAAGGTGTACCACCGGCGATTCGCCGGCGGCGCCTGGACCCCGAACTGGACATCCCGGACTCTCCCAGACAACAACGTTACGTCCGGATTCGCGACGGCAGCGACGGATCCCGACGACCTTCACATCATCTACACCGTCGGTGCGGAGGTCGTGCATTGGCGACTCGAGAACAATTCGCGTATCCGGATGCAAGGTGGACCGTCGCGGCGGCTGCGCACGATACCCATTTCGGGCGGATTCGAGCTGTATGTGACGAATCCGGCCAATCCGCCCGGAAGTCGTTACCGTCGTAGGCGGTACACGGGGTCTTGGGGGACGCCATCGGATCTGGACGCTCCTCCCCTGTTGGATCGCCCGTTCTCGGACACCTTCGCGGCGTCGGCGAATCAACTGATGCTGGCCCCAGGCCGAGACCAGCGCCTGTGGGTTCGAACGGTTGCGACCGCTCTGTGGCGGGACATGGGCGGCATCATCACCTCCGACGGCGATCGGTACGACATCCTCGCCGCCGCGGCCACCAGTAGTACACGCACCGACATCTTCGCCTTGTGGGCCCCGGCGGGTCTGGTGCATCGCCGCTACGATTCCGCGCTCGGGGATCTGCATGATTCGCGTGCCTGGTCGCCGTGGCAGCTGGTGGATACCTGGGCAGGCCCACTCGCCGGGTACACGCTGCTGCGGCCCGACGACCTGCTGCATGTCCACGTGGAAGACAGTGGTTTCCGACGCGGCGTGAACGGGCACGGCGCGCCGGAGCTGATCGCAGAGGAAAACGCCCGTCTGGATGTCGATTTCCCTCCGCAGCACATGGCCGAAGAGGCCAGCGAGGCCAGTCATGCGCGCTCAGCCGGCCCGTCACGGCTGCGGTTCAAAATTGCTCCAGGCACAGTCGTACCCCTGTCTGTGCAAGGCGTGCTCGACACGATGACCGCCCGCGAACTCTCGCCCCCAGAGGGTCAACCGGACTCTGGTTCGGTGCTGGAACTGCCGTGGCGGTTGCTGATGACGCTGCCCTCGGGAGGTAGGTGCGCCCCGGCACCGCTGCCGGTGAAAAGCGCAGGCGGTGTTACCGGGTTGTGGCACTGCCAGATCCTCAATCGAGCCGGAGGTCCGGTGGTGTCCCTGCGCCCGTTCCGGGCCCTGCACCGCCAGAACACCTTTCAGAAAACGCCGTTGGATGCGGGTAACGAGACGGTGGACAGGATCGTGGAGAGGGCAGCCCAACTGCCGGTCACTGCGAACCGGCTGATCCTCAGTAGTCTGGGCGCCTGGTTCTCGCTGACCGCAGAGTTCGGCGGCGCTCCGGAACTCAAATGGAGCCACCGCGCGGCGATGGGCCGCGACTACTACGTCCGCGTCGTCAAAAGCGGGCGACTGTTCCCATTCGGGCACCGTGTCGTGCATATCGAGACATTCGAGCGTGTCTTCAGACCCGACATGCTCGGTGATCAGACCAGTCACCCCGCGGCGCTGCAGGTGAAGCATACGTTGGTCATCACCGAGCCGGTGCGCGACTTCGGCGGCGGTGCGGGCGGTAGCCACGAGCGGGCGTTCCCATTCCAGCAGGTGAGCTTCGCCGGCCAGCTGACATGGGAAGTCGACGGCCCGCCGGAGGGCAAACAGATGTTCTGGCCGCAGCAATACGGCGACCCGATCTACTTCGCACTGATCCTGCGGGCAGGGCGGGAGACCGTCGAGGCCACGTTGCCGCTGCTGTTCGTGACCGACGGGACTCCGGCAGGAGTCCAGAAATTGGACGACGAGTACAAGCAAGGACCCCCGAACGTGCCAGGACGACCGGCGGCGCGCATCGACCGCGCCATTCCGCTGCTGGTGACTTCCGGCGCCAACGGCCATGAGCCGGTGAGCGACTCCATTCAGCATGTGCTCACTGCCGAGTTCGGCATCGGCCAGGCACCCAACGGCACCCATCCGAAGGTCTCCCAGCTGAAGGTGGCACTGCCGGCTCTGCAGAAGCTGATCGGCGCCAAGGCGCCGGGAGAAATCCGCGCGACGTTGAGCGCACAGGTATTGAGCGACCCCAATGCGACCGTCCTGCTCGACCTTGTGGACACCCCGAAGATCGACTTCGCCGATGCCGGCGCGGCGACCGGTGCGGTGGCCACACCAACCATGCCCGCCGTGAACGGCGTCGCCCGCGACCGCGGACCGATTGTCAAGCCTCCGTCCGGTAAACCTTATCCGAGCCCTGCCGCGTTGTTCAGCGACGACGCCACCCTGTTCGGTGTCATCAAATTGAACAAGCTGATCCAGGCGGTCACCGATCAACCCGCCATCAGCTGGCGCAACGGGGCGCCCCGGCTGCACTGGTCCCAACAGCTGTACGGCGCGGCGGCCAAACCGGTCGACCCGTTCGTACCGGGCCCTACCTCGACGTTGAGCCTTGACGCGGGCCCGGATGAGACCAAGGGCCGTGTGACGGACTTCTCGCTGAACATTCCCGATCGCGCACGACAGGTCGTGGTCATCGAGCTGAACGAAGTAGCCTTCACAAGCCGGTCGGCTGGTCCGACCGCACGACCCACCGTCACCGTCGACGTGCGTAGAGTCAGCCTCGACGGCGCTTTGCGCTTCGTTCGGACGCTGCAATCGTTCATGTTGAAATCCAGTGCTGGACCACAAGTTTCGGTTCTGCCGACAGCGGTCGCGGTGCGCTATGTGGCGGCCGTGCCTGCCGTCTCGGTCGGGGTCTTCAACTTGACGAATCTGGCGATCGAGGCCGGTGTCACGCTGTCTTTGGTCAACAAGCCGCTCACCATCGATTTCAAGTTCGCTACCCGGCAGCGGCCGTTCCTGGTCACGGTGTCGGGTCTCGGGGGCGGCGGTTACCTCGAGCTGGCAGTGGCTGCCGGTGGTCAACCAGATGGATTGACCAAGTTGGTAGGAGGCATCGAGTTCGGCGCCAGTGTCGCGGTGGACTTCGCCATAGTGGCAGCCGAAGTCCACGTCTTCGGTGGGATCGTGTTCGTCTACGACGGTCGCGTCAGCATCACCGGATACCTGCGCATCGGCGGCAGCATCGACCTGCTCGGGCTGGCCAGGGTGGCCGTGGAACTCACCCTCAGCCTCACCTACACCCCGAACAGGCTGGAAGGATCCGCCAAACTCGTTGTCGTCATCGACCTGACACTGTGGTCGGCAAGCTTCGAACTCACCTGCCGCAAGAGCTTCGCGGGCCCCGACATGCTGGCGCCGGAGCGAGTCGCCATTGCTGCGTCACCGGCGTCGTCAGTGGCGGCCACGCTGGGTCCGGTGGGAAATTCCTATCCCTGGCGGACATACTGCCGGGCGTTCGCAGGAGAATGACATGGAGCCTGCCGTCGTACTGAGTCGACAGTTCGTCTGGACCGCAATTCCTGCGGGCCGCATCATTCCACGCCTGGGCCGACAGGTGGGGGTGGTGTCAGTGCTGCTCACCCCGCGCTTGTCCGGGCCGAGTGGCGCACCGTTGACATTGAAAAGCTTCGGGCTGGACACATGGCCGAAGTGGCTCGACAACACCGGCTTTGCGTTCACCTGCGGCGGTGCTGAGGTGGAGCCCGGGAAGGTGCAACGCATTCCGCACGGCTTCACCCTCCAGCAACAGCTGTCGGCGTGGACCGCGGTGTTCGGCGCGAGTATGACCGTGAGACCGTATCGGGCCGCGTCCTATGCCGGGAGGCCGATCCGTGTTTTCCCGGCGGCGGCTGCGGTGACGGAAGTTCGGAATGCCTACCGCGCCACGGGCAGAGCCTATGCCCGGTATTCGGCGCCCGGCAGCGAAGAGCAGCTGAACCGCGCGCTGGCCGAAGCGACGGCGGAATGGCAGGGCAGCCTGGCCGCCGACGAGACCGAGGACGGCGGGAGAGTGCGGTCCTCGGCGCTCGATCAGGCATTCGCCTTCTACCAGCGTGATCGCGACGTAACGCCGTTGGAGCCGCGCCTGGACACGGTCGACGACCAGCGCGAATTCCACACCACAGTGGCGCAATTAGCTGACCATCCAGTTCTGCTGCGGGCGCTGGGTCTGCTACTGGACTTCGGCATCGACGCGACCGTGCTAAACGGGCAGAAGGTTCTCAGCGTCCGCCCGATGTGGTCGACCGCCGAACCTCCGGGGTGGACGAATACCGGCCTTGCGGACGATCCCACACGGCCGGACCTCTCACCGTCCACCGCATACGTCGTGACCGGTACGCGCTTCGTCCCCGACCCCACCGGCAGCCCGATCGCCAACGGAGTGTTGGCGATCGGAAGCGCCGGACTCGCCGAGGAGGCCGGAGCCCGCTTCGCATCACTGGCGTTCGACATCGACGGTGCCGCGCTGCGCATGGTCGGTGCGGGCCGCGCCGATCGCCGCGACGCCCGCGCTGTGGCAGGAAATCTGCCGGCCCTGCGATCGGCAGGTGTGGCGCTGGTCGACCGGGGCCGTGCGAGCGCCATGCGCGAACGAATGAGTCGCAGCGCGGCAACATCGGCGGATCTGCTTGCGCAGCCCCTGCTGGCCGGAGACCTGGTGGGCGGGTACCGCATCGACATCCAGGACGCCGCCACGTGGTTGTCCACCTGTCAGCGGCGCGTGAGCTACACCGTCGGCGGGCAACCCCTGGGCTCAGCGGTACTGGAGGAAGGCTACATCCGCCCTGACGCGCTGACCACCGGTGGCGGTCCACACGACGCGTTGTACGTCCATGAACTGGTGGCGCGATGGGACGGATACAGCACTGCCGTGCAGCGGCCCGGCCGCGCGGTACCTACCGGCGACTCGATGCCGCCCACGCCGGCTGATCCGCCCTTCCGAGTCAGCGACAAGGTCGAGCCGGGCAGCCTGCCGCGACTGCGGTTCGGCCGCAGGTACCACATGCGCGTGCGCATCGCCGACCTCGCCGGCGGAGGTCTCGGGCCGAACGAGCTGCTGCCCGCGGACAACGTACAGTCACTGGAATTCCCACACCAGCGATTCGAACCCATCCCACCGCCGGAGATCCTTCCCGGTGCCGGCCTGGCCGCTGGAGAGGCGCTGGACAGGATGGTCGTCGACGTCACTCGTACCACCGCACGCCGTCACCTGGTCTGCCCGTCCGCGTCGCTGGAATTGGCGCTGCAGCATTCCGTCTTCGATGCGGCGCTGGGTCCGCAGGCCACCGACCAGCAAATCGACGAATTCTTCGCGATCGCCACGCGCGCGGATAAGACGGCGACAGATATCCCGGGCGCTCGTCTGGAGGGAACCGGAGATGCTCGTTACGTCGTGGTCCCCAGCGACACGATGAACGCTCCATGGCTGCCCGATCCGGGCGCCCAGCGCGTGGTCATCGCGGTGAAACGCCGTCCGCCGGATCCGGACGGCGATCCGCTGCCTGTCATTCACGGCATCCCCACCCGGCCGGTGTGGGCTTCGTGGCCCGATCGGCCGGCCATTCGGTTGGATCTCGTGGCCGTCGAATCCGGCTGCAAGGCAACAACCTCAGCGGACCACAGGGTTGTCAGAGTGGAGCTGGGCCGCGCAGAGCAGCTCACATTGAACATTCTCTCGACGATGAACCCGGACGACGTCGGCAAGTTCGGCATCGCGAGCTGGATCAGCGCCGGGCTTGCCGAGGACGACGTGGCGCGCGGCATCGCAGACAACGGGAACGCGTTGGTGACCCCGCCCCGCGAACTCACTGTGGTGCACGCGGTACAGAAGCCGCTCGCCGCACCGACCGGGAACTTGGACGCACGGCGCACCACGGCGGGCACCGACGCCGTGCTGGTTACCTCGGGCCTCAACGTGCATATCCCGAGTACCGGGCGCCTGGAGATCAGCGCCGCCTGGACGGACCCCGACCAGACCCCCGGCCAAGGCCCCGGCGGCACGACTCGCACCGTCGCGCTGGGTAGCTTCACCGTCGGGCAAACACTGCGGGACAAGGCTTTACCGGTGATCAGGCACGAGTTCGCCGATACCCGGCGCCGCAAAATCACCTACACGGTGACCGCGGTGTCGCGTTTCGAAGACTGCTACCCCGGCGCATCCGCCGCGGCGTGCCGGGTGGTCGCACCATTCAAGGTGGATGTGCCGAGCACCGCGCGCCCTCCGGCGCCGGATGTCTCGCACTGTGTGCCTTCCTTCCACTGGTCGACCGATGTCACGGCCGACGGCAAGGTGCGTCGGCTGCGCCGCGGTGGGCGTATACGGGTATACCTGCGACCACCGTGGTATGTGACCGGCGCCGAGGAGATGCTGGCGGTCCTGATCAGCCCGTTTTCTACGACGGGCGTCGAGGTGCCCCCCGACTGTAGTTTCGTCGGCCGTGACCCGGTGTGGCTGGGAAGTGCCATCCCGACGTTATTGATGGCGCAACACCTCTCCGCGCCTGTGACTTTTACCGCCGACAGCGCCCAGAGCCCTGCCCACCCCGGTGCGGCCTACCCGGTGGAGTCCGACAGCGCGGCCCGGCGCTGGTACGCCGACGTGGACCTGTCGCCCTACCCGGGCCGAGCGTACTGCCCGTTCGTCCGATTGGCATTGGCCCGCTACCAGGCCCGCACCACGGACACGAGGAAACTGGCGCTTTCGGAGGTGACGCGAACCGAGCCGATTCAATTGCTGCCCGATCGGCAGCTGGAGATCACGCCGGACACCGCAAACCAGCAGTTGAAGCTTCGGCTTACCGGGGTGGGCCCGGTGGCGCCACGCGACCGCAGCGTCGTCACCGCCGAAGTGCAGGTCTACGACGACGATTCCGGGCAACCGCCGTCCGGGCAAGCCGCCTCGGAGGTGATCGGCAGCCCAGGGTGGATCACCGTGGTCACCGCGAGCGACAAATTGAACAACACCTTCGGCATCCACGTCCCCGACGCCGGCGGACGGCCCCGTCGCATCGTGCTCACCGAAGCCGAAAGCTATCCGCCCCCACCGGATTCCGGATCCCCCGTAGACGGGCCGGCGCGGCTGATCTACGCCGACATCATCGCCATCGGCCCCAGCGGCCAACTCGACACAAGGAACATCAGCCATGTCGACTGAGTTCTACCCGGCCGGCTGGACCACACCACACCAGTTGGCAAGCCAGCATTCGGCTCGGTTCACCTTCACCGTCTCAGCCGAAGAGGGATCCCATTTCGTCCGGGTCGCGATGCGCCCTGACCGGGGCGACGTCCTCACATTCCGCTTACAGGCCGGATCGGGGGAACCGGTGGAACTGGGCGAAGGGCAGTGGGTCGACGTGTTCGAGGAAGGATACCCGGAACCAGCGGGGGAGGCTTCGGTCACCGCCGAGGACAACGGACTGCACCTCATCGAGATCCAACCCAACAGCACCGGACTCGACTGGACCCTGACGATCGATAACACCGACCAAAACGTGGTTTCGGTCAGTGCGGTCGCAGGCGATTCCGAGCACGCGACGTCGGTGCCTTGGCTCCACCTGGTAGGCGAACGCGGATTCATCAACCCCAATCTGCCACCCGCTACGGTCATCAATTCGGGTACCGCCACTCTGTGGATCGATGAGCCCATCGGAGCGCCTCTCGGCATGCCGGACTCTCCGTATGTGCTACGCGATCGGCCCTCCGAGTTGAAGCCGGGCGCTGTGGGCAGCCTCGAGGTGGAATGCGTTATCGGCTTCCCGACAATCGCATACCCCCACGGACCACCGGTGATCACTCACCAGTTGCAGTGCAACGACACCGATCCGGAGCACACACTACTCACGATCTTGCTGGTAGAACCAGAGCTGCCGCACAACAAATGCCACGCTCCAGGGTGTGACTGCCGCGAGTATGAACCAGGTGGCGTCTGGGGGGATCCCACAAGGTGCCGGAACTGTGGGCATGACCCACACACTCATTTCGGTGAATAGGAGGAGGCACCGAACACCTGTGAAAGCTCCGACGAAACAGACGGATTGTCCGAAACCCGCTCAGAGCTGCCGCATCGAATCGTGACCGCGAAGACTTGATGATCCCCCGAGACATGGGAGGCCAGCGATGGATATCTTGTTCATCTTATTCCCCGACGACTGGCAGAGCAGTCCCAAGGAATTACCTGCCGGAGACAGTGTTTCAGTCGTTTTCCCCGCAAGAGCACCGATGGGAGTAATCCACATCCGGATCGGGGTGCGTGACGTCGATCCCGAGCTGATGACGCTTTCCCTACAGGCCGGCGTGGGCGCACTGTTCGAGTTGAGTGCGGGAGCCACCGTCGACGTGCTCGACGAGAACGAAGATCCGGATCAGCCGGCGGGCACGGCCTCCGTGGTCGATGAGGGGCACGGGGTCTACCACATCGAGATCATCTTCAACGTCCAAGACCAGCAGTGGACGCTGTTCGTAGAAAACTCTGCCGACACCAGCGCGAGCATCAATGTCGCGGCTGCCGGCACCGACGATCCCGATAGTGACACCCTACGGCCATGGATCGATCTGCCCAAAGGGAAGATAATCCTGAAATCGCACGGATTTCAGGCTGCGCCGGAGAGTGCGGAGATTCGGTTCCGCAACTGCGGAACCGCCACGCTCAAGATTACCCAGAGTCCAGGTCAGCCACTACCGGGCGACATATTCGAGCTCGAATCCGTCGAGCCCGATGTTGTCGAGCCCGGAGAGGAAGGGAAGCTCGTCTTCCGAGTGCTGGACGGCAAAGTGGGACTGCTCGACCACAAAATCGAATGTAATGACAAAGACGACGGTCACAGACGAATCCAAATCGAGCGAGAGGAACCGAAAGCACCTCCGCAGCCGTGGGGCCCGTGTAATACGTGCATTTCACGCCCCCCAGGGCAACCGAAGTGCAGCACGTTCCTCGGCGATCCCATCAGCTTGAATAGCCTTTGCGAGAGGGAGTATTGCCGCCACAAACTGATCGCTCATTCTTGACCGTGGTTCGCCGGCCCCGCCTGTGGGAGTCGGCGCTGCACCGCGATCCCGAAGACCCAAAGCTGCGGTGAGACCGCCGTCATTCGACCGGCGGTGCGGCAACGTAGGAGATCTGTCATGGCTGTCGAACTATTTCCAGAAGGCTGGAACGCCCCGTGGAGCATACCGGCGAGAGGCACCGCCGAGTTCGCGTTCACCGCGCGGGGGTGCGACACATTACATGTGCGGGTGGCGGTGCGGCCGGCGGGCTCGTCGGCGCTGACGATGTCGGTTCGGGCCGACGGCGGCCGATTGGTCGAGCTATCCGACGCTCCTGTCGAACTGTTCGACGGCGCAGATACAAAGAATCCAGCCGGGACCGCGTTCGTTGAAGACGAGAGTCATGGTGTCCACCGCATTTTCATAGAACTCAACCGCGCCGGCCGGCAGTGGATATTTTCGGTCGACAACACCGGCGACGCCCCAGTCAGTATGAACGCGGTAGCCGCGGGCACCGATGATGAAGCGATGCGGCCTTGGATCGCAGTGTCGCAGGAGTTTCGGATCGCAGAGAGTTGCGAGCGGTCGATTCCCAGCGGCGTCAGCGTCCACTTCTGCAACTGGGGCACCGGAACTCTTGTCATCGATCAGGACAATGCCCCAGGGGCCGAGGGTAAGTACATGCTCGAAAATGTCGACCCTGATCGCGTAGAGCCCGGCGGAACCGGCACGCTTACTTGGGCGATCGTTACGGAAGATGGTGCGAGCGCCCGGCAAACGATCAAATGCAACGATCCCGACACAAGTCACACGCTCATTCGACTGGCCGCGGACGCACCGTACTCACCAGATCGACGGCTCGGTCCGTGACCGCGATGTGAATCAACGAAAGGACTGTGCGATGGATCCCGCGCTACTACCGGATGAATTGCGTGCCGATCGCAGGCTGCGCGTTTCGGCGGCCGATTATCCGCTTCGGCAAGTCAATCCTGTCACCGGTTACCGTACTTCGCTGTACCGAGCAGGCCGCGACGCGGATTTTCTGGGATGGATTCATTTGGTGAATGGCAATACGACAGCAGGCTACATCTACATCCAGCGTCCCCTGTTCGGTCCCGCTCTCGGAGACAGCCGTTATGTCATCATGGATGTGCTTCCGGAACTCCTCGGCCCACTGCTGAAAATTTTACAAAGTGATGAACCACTCCAGATCAGTTTCTATCAGGGATCGGCGGATGCCGAAGCATCTTCATTCCTGGAACATAAGGCGTAGCAACTCGTCAGGCGTTCTTCACCGCTCTATAGAGATCGAATGCGTAATTGTTGAAGACCGGCCCCCATTGCGCGTCCGGATTGCTTGCGTACCTGGCGGAATTGTTGCCCATGACGATACTGCCGACAGTCCAGGCTCCACCGCTGCTACCGCCATCCATCGGATTACCGAGCATCTGGATGACGCCGCCCGACTTCGTGCCCCTCGTGCCATCGACCCGGTGCATTACTTGCCCCATGGCGTATCCTTTGGGATAACCCATACTCGTCCAGCCGGGCTCGCTCTCCAACGTCTTCATGCCCAACGCCCCCTCGCTGGAACCGGCTGTCCTGAGAAATGCGTAGTCATACTGAAGCCTGGGCGATGTTCCACCGACCCAGAGATCCATAGTGCCCGCGTAGGTGATCGCGTACTTCGTTGCGTAGTTGCCGTTCTTGTAACCACGGTAGAAAACCAGATTACTATTCCACCCACCGGTCTTGAAGTCTCGTACATTATGGGCGGCGGTAAGTAGTATATTCAGTTCCGCGACAAACTGTGCGGTGCCGTAGCGTGTCTGACCGTCACTGTAATCCTCGAAGACGAGTATCCCGCCATATCGATATGGGGAGACCGCCAAATCGGCCTGTGTCGGCGCCGTGCGTGGACCGATGAAGGATCTACTCGAACTCTCGTTCTCGGACTGCTCCTCTGGCTCCTCTTTCGTGATCTCGGCCAGTTCTTCCTCCGACACCCGTGGCATGGGAACGGGGGTCGCTTCGCGGAACAGGCGTCTCTCATCCGACGCTTCCAGGGCTTCGGCCCAGCGGGGATCAATTTCGTGCACTTCGCTCCGGGGCTGACGCTTGGATGCCATTGTCTCCACCCTTCTGTGCTGCCGACGTCGTTCATTCGAAGGCCATCGCTGGGGCTGTTTCTCGAGGCGGCCTCAGTCCGGCCGGTTCAGCAACATGTCCGCTACGATCCATGATGCGCTCCTCGGATGCCGGGATCAAGCGACCGCCGGAACTGAAATGGCGGGCGGAATATCGCTGTCGACAAACCGCCCAGAAGACCAGTTCGCTGCCTTTGTGTCGAATATCGATCAGGCAGTTCTTTGCGGTTTTCACTATTCGGGCACCGCTGTCGGGGGTATTCGACCCCCCGAATCCGCCGTGCCCGATGTTGTGAAACGCCGTATTGTCGAAGCATGGGCGTTCTGGACGATCTCGTGATGCCTGACACGGCCGCGTCATCGGCTGCCTTGGAGGTGGTCTCCGCTTACCAGTCCGCCGCCTTGCTGAACCACTCGCGCCGCGTCTACGTCTGGGCGGCTGCCTACGGCAGCCGGCAGGGCATCCGATACGACGCCGAGTTGCTGTTCACGGCCGCGATGCTCCACGACATCGGCCTGGTGCCGGAGTTCGACAGCCACACCGTCCCCTTCGAGGAGGCCGGTGGCCATGTCGCCCGGGTGTTCGCCGCCGGCGCCGGTTGGCCGAGCGAGCGCCGCGAACGCCTCGGCGAAGTCATCGCCAGGCATATGGAGCCTGACGTGGACGTGGCCGACGACCCTGAGGGTCACTTGCTGTCGCGGGCGGCTGCGGTGGACATCGTGGGAATGAACATCGATGATTTCAGCCCCGCGTTCCGTGCCGAAGTACTCCAGCGGTACCCCCGCCTCGGGCTCGCCGACGAGTTCCTTGCCTGCTTCCAGGCCCAAGCCGACCGGAAGACCGGCAGCTCCGCCGCCCGTGCGATGCAGTCCGGCCTCGCCGCCAGGATGGCGGCGAATCCCCTCGGGGCCGGTTCCGAGCCGACGTCCGAAGAAATTTAGTGGGCAGTAGCTGCGCTCCGGAGGTGATCATCCTGAGATCGTCACGATCGAGCGGAGTCGGGGTGACCCGGCCGCCGACCGCCCACGATTCGTAGCGCGAGGTCCGCGTAGTAGTCGCCGATGTCCTCCGGTGACCAGGAACCACCCTCGTGATACCAGCGCGCGATATCAATTCCCAGCGAGAGCAGAGCGGTCGCGGCCATATGGATGTTCGAGTTCTCGAACACCCCGGCGGCCGCCCCCCGCTCGATCAGGCTCCGGACCTCTCCCTCGATCGCACGCCGGGTTTCCTTGATCTCCTGTTGATGTTCCGGGCTCAGAGCGGCGAGCTCGTAGTTGATGATCCGGGCGACGGTATGGGCGCGTGCGTGATGGATCGTGAACTCCCTCATCACGGCGACCAGTTGCTCGGCGGGGTCCTGTGCCGAAGCGATGGCAGCGCGGACGCGCTCCAGGGTGTCCAGGTGACCGGCGCGCGAGATCTGGTAGAGCAGCTCTTCCTTGGAACGGTGGTACACGTAGATCGCCCCCGTGCTCACTCCGGCGATCGATGTGATGTCGCGCGTCGTCGAGCCGTGGAAGCCGCGTTCGGCGAAGGCGACCACCGCCGCCTCGAGCAGCCGCGCACGGGTCTGGTCCGCGCGCGAGCGGTCCTCTGTATCGGTCACCTGGACAGTATGGCGCTACACGGCGAGCACGAGTTTGCCGGTGTTGGCACCTGTGAACAGCATGTTCAAGGTTTCACCGAAGCGGGCGACGCCGCCGTCCACGACATGCTCCCTGCTCTTGATCCTGCCCTCGGCCAGCCAACCGGAGATCTCCCCGACCGCCTCACCGTAACGATCCGCATAGTCGAAAACGACGAAGCCCGTCATAGACGCCCGGTGAACCAGCAGCGACATATACCGCGAAGGCCCCGGAGGGAGCTTCTCCGCGTTGTAGGCCGAGATCGCACCGCAGATAACGATGCGGGCGCCACGCCGGAGGTTGGCGAGCGCGGCATCGAGGATGTCACCGCCGACGTTGTCGAAATAGAGGTCGATCCCCTCCGGAGCGGCCTCCCGCAGGCGCAGCAGGACGTTCTCACTCCGATAGTCGACGGCCGCATCGAAGCCGAGTTCCTCGGTCAGCATCCGGCACTTCTCAGCCCCGCCGGCGATCCCGATCACTCTCGCACCTTTGATCTTCGCGATCTGACCGGCGATGCTGCCGACGGCACCTGCGGCCGCGGAGACCACCACCGTGTCTCCGGCTCGCAGTGCGCCGACCTCGAGCAAGCCGAAATAGGCTGTCATTCCCGGCATTCCGAGCGTACCCAGCCAGGTCGGACCGCCCGCCGAACGCAAATCGACCTTGTGCACCCCCCGGCCGTCATGGATGGCGTATTCGGTCACGCCGAAAGTTCCGCTGACGGCGTCGCCGACGGCGAAGTCCGGATGCGTCGACTCGACGACGGTCGCGATATCCAGCGCCCGCATGACCTCCCCGACACCGACCGGCGGGACATAGGAGCGCACGTCGTTCAGCCACCCGCGCATGGCCGGATCGAGCGAGATGAAGTCCACCTTGACCAGGATCTGGCCCGGGGACAGCGCGGGCAGTTCCTCGGTTGTCAGGTTCCATGTGCCCGCGTCGGGCAGCCCCGAAGGCCGTTTCGCCAGCCGCACCTGCTGGGTAGTCGTCACGTGATCTCCTCTTGTTCGCCGAACAGATTGGGGCCGAGTTCCGGATCGGCCATCACGGCACCAGCACCGCGACCGTCTCGGCCACACACGCGGGCTTGTCCTAGCCTTCGAGCTCCACCGTCACTCGGATCACCGCCTGCGACCCGATCGTGCCCGGCACGAGCGAAACCAGCTCGACACCGGCTCGGATCCGGGAGCCGGCCGGGACCGGAGCCGGGAATCGCACCTTGTCGGTGCCGTAGTTGACGCCCATCGACAAGCCTCGCACCGCATACACCTGTCCGGCCAGCATCGGCACCATCGAGAGGGTGAGAAACCCGTGTGCGACGGTGGTGCCGAACGGTCCGGCGGCGGCTTTCGCGGGATCCACATGGATCCATTGATGATCCCCGGTGGCATCGGCGAAGCGATCGATCTGTTCCTGGGTCACCGCGTGCCAATCGCTGTATCCGAGGTGGGTCCCGACTGCGGACTCCAGCTCGGACAGGCCCTGAAATACCCGCACAGCTCTCCTTCCTCGGTTCAGTTCCGCGGGCCGCCGGCCACGTAGATCACCTGGCCGGACACGAATCCGGCGCCCTCGCTCACCAGGAACGACACGGTGTGCGCGATGTCGGCGGGAGTGCCGGTACGAGCGACCGGAATCTGGGCGGCCATCGCCGTCTCGAGTTCCTCGAAGGGAATGTTCATCCGGGCGGCCGTGGCCGCGGTCATCTCCGTCTCGATGAAACCCGGGGCGACCGCGTTCGCGGTGACGCCGAACTTCCCGAGTTCGAGCGCGAGCGTCTTGGTGAATCCCTGCAGCCCGGCCTTTGCGGCCGCGTAGTTGGCCTGGCCGCGGTTGCCGAGTGCCGACGTGCTGGACAGATTCACGATGCGACCCCACTTCTGCTCGATCATGTGCGCCTGCACCGCCCGAGCCAGCAGGAACGACCCCCGCAGGTGCACGTTCAGGACGGCATCCCAGTCGTCGACACTCATCTTGAACAGCAGATTGTCGCGCAGGATCCCGGCGTTGTTGACCAGCACCGTCGGTGCGCCGAGATCGGCGGCCACCCGATCGACCGCCCGGGTGACGGCGGCCTCATCGGACACATCGACACCGACCGCGAGCGCGCGGGCACCGGCCGACTCGATCTCGTCGACGACCGGCGTGCAGGCGGTCTCGTCCAGGTCGAGCACGGCTACGGCCATACCGTCAGCGGCCAGCCGCCGGGCGACAGCGGCGCCGATTCCGCGGGCGGCGCCGGTGACGACCGCGGTCCGCTGGGTCGGATCGGTCATGGATACTCCTCGAAGATGTGATCGGAAATTACTGGAGTTCAGGGCGTGTAGACCACGCGGCCGGCGGTCTTGCCGTCCGCGAGTCGCTGCACGGCGTCGGCGATGTCCGCCAGTCCCAGCCGGGCACTGACCAGGGGACGGATCGCACCGTCGGCGGCAAGTGCGGTCAGTGCGCGGTGGCATTCGGCGACGGCGGCCGGGTCCTGGGTGTTGTACAACCCCCAGTGCAGACCGAGGATCGAATAGTTCTTGATCAGCGCGTGATTCAATGCGGCGGTCTGAATCTCGCCGCCGGCGAATCCGACCACTACGATGCGGCCTTCGAAGGCGACGCATTTCGTGGATCGCTGGTACACCTCGCCGCCGACCGGGTCGTAGATCACGTCGGCACCACGACCGCCGGTCACGTCCTTGACGACCTCGACGAAGTCCCGCTGGTGCCGATCGATGACCACGTCGGCGCCCAACTCCTCGGCGTAGGCTGCTTTTTCGGCACCGCCGACGACCCCGATCACCCGGGCGCCGGCGGCCTTGCCGAGCTGGATAGCCGCGCTGCCCACGCCACCTGCCGCGGCATGCACCAGCAGGGTCTCGCCCGCTGACAATCCGGCGCGCCGATGCAACCCGAACCAGCCGGTCTGGTAGCCGATGAACAGCGAGGCCGCCTGCGCGTCATCCAACGACGGCGGCGCGGGGAAGGTCTGGGCGGCCTCCAGCACGGCGAATTCCGCGAAACCACCGTGGGGCAGCGCCGCGCCCCCGAGCACCCGGTCACCGACAGCGATCCCGGTCACGTCGGCACCGAGGGCCACCACTTCGCCGCACAATTCGACGCCTGGCGTGAACGGCAACGGCGGCCGCACCTGATAGCGGCCGCGGCACATCAGTACGTCGGGGAAGTTCGCCGCGGCACCGGAGACCCGCACGACAACCTGGCTCGGGCCGGGCTCCGGAACTCCCACCTCATCGAGCCGCAGCACCGCGCCCGGTTCGCCCAGCGAGTGGACTCGCCATGCCTTCATCCGCGCCATGTCAGACCCCACCGGTCAGCGTGACGCCGCCGTCCACGACCAGCAACTGCCCCGTCAACCAGCTCGCGTCGTCGGAGAGCAGGAACGCCACCACACTGCCGATGTCCTCGGGCACGCCGAGCCGCTTGAGCGGGTAGGCCGCGGCGACCTCGTCCTCCCTGCCGTCGTAGAGAGCGGTGGCGAACTTCGTCTTCACCACCGCCGGGGCGACGGCGTTGACGCGCAGGTGCGGGCCGAGTTCGACCGCGAGTTCCTGGGTGATGTGCGTGAGCATCGCCTTGCTCGAACCGTAGAAGCCGATGCCCGGCGCAGGCTTGAGGCCGGCGACCGACGACACGTTCACGATCGCGCCTCCGAAGTCCTTCATCCACGCCCGGTACGTCTGCTGCACCCACGACAGCGCGGCCAGGCAGTTGACCTCGACGATCTTGCGGGCCACGTCCAGCGGCAGGTCGACCATCGGCCCGAACGCAGGGTTGATCCCGGTGTTGTTGACGAGGAGATCGGCGCTGCCGAAGGTGTCGATCGCGCGCGCCACGGTCTCCGCCTGGTGATCGACGTCATCGGCACGGCCCGCGACGGCCAGCGCACGGTCCGGCCCACCGAGTGTTTTCACCGCTTCGTCCAGGGCGTCCTGTTTGCGGGCGGTGATCACGACTCTCGCCCCCTCGTCCACCAAGCGCTGTGCGATGCCGAGCCCGATGCCTCGGCTCGCGCCGGTGACAATCGCTGTCTTGCCGTCGAATCTGTTCATCAATGCGTCCCTTCGTGGAGTCAGCGGTTACGAGAGGCGCTCGAGCACCATCGCCATGCCCTGACCGCCGCCGACGCACATCGTTTCCAAACCGATCTGCTTGTCATGGAACTGCAGGGAGTTGATCAGGGTGCTGGTGATGCGGGCGCCGGTCATGCCGAACGGGTGACCGACCGCGATCGAGCCGCCGTTGATGTTGAGCTTGTCGAAGTCGACGCCCAGCTCACGCGCCGAGGGAATGACCTGGGCGGCGAACGCTTCGTTGATTTCGACCAAGTCGACGTCGTCGATGGTCATCCCGGCCCGGGCCAGCGCTTGCTTCGACGCCTCCACCGGTCCCAGGCCCATGATCTCGGGCGACAGCGCGCTGACTCCGGTCGCGACGATCCGAGCCAGCGGCGTCACGCCGAGTTCGGCGGCCTTGGTGTCGGACATGATCACGACCGCGGCCGCGCCGTCGTTGAGCGGGCAGCAGTTGGCGGCCGTCACCGTCCCGTCGGGCCGGAATACCGGCTTCAGTTCGGCGACCTTCTCCAGGGTGACTCCGGGCCGCGGGCCATCGTCCTTGGCGACGACACTGCCGTCGGGCAGGGTGACGGCGGTGATGTCGCGCTCCCAGAATCCGTTGGCGAGGGCGGCTTCGGCGAGGTTCTGGCTGCGGACACCGAAAGCGTCCTGTTCGGCACGGCTCACGCCGCACAGTTGCGCCACGTTCTCCGCGGTCTGCCCCATCGCGATATAGACGTCGGGCAGGAGACCTTCCGTGCGCGGGTCGGTCCAGATCTCGCCTCCCGCGGCGAATTTCTCGGTCCGGCGCCCCGCGTCGGCGAATACCGGGTTCTGGGTGTCGGGCACGCCGTCGGCATTGCCCTTCACGTAGCGGCTCACGGTTTCCACACCGGCGGAGAGGAACACGTCGCCCTCGCCGGCTCGGATCGCGTGCAGCGCCATCCGGGTCGTCTGCAAACTCGACGAGCAGTACCGGTTGACCGTTGTGCCGGGCACCCGATCCAGGCCGGCCAGAATCGCCACCACCCGAGCGAGATTGAAGCCCGACTCGCCAGCGGGCTGGCCACACCCGAGCATCAAATCGTCGATGCCGTTCGGACCGAGTGCGGGCACCTTCGCCAGCGCGGCCCGCACGATCTGCGCCCCCAAGTCGTCGGGCCGGAGATCCCGCAGGGAACCCTTGCCGGCGCGACCGATCGGTGACCGGGCGACAGAGACGATGACGGCTTCGGGCATGACTGCGAACCTCTCGAGCAAGTTACTGAGCGCTTGTTAACCTCCCGACACCATGCTGGACGGACCGGCGGTGGTCAATACGTCACTGGCGATTCGAGCTGTGACACAGGGCACATTTCGTCCCGGCTGCTGCTCGGACGGCTCAGCGGGCGGTTCGAGGGCCGGTGGGATCGGCCACCGATAGAGCGACTCACGCCGGTATTTCGAGTCCGAACGTCGACCACCGGCCGCGGACATGTCGCGGCCGGTGGTGGCGGAGAACGGGTCAGCGCCGCTGGTCGCGATAGGTCTCCAGCAGGCGCAACCACACCTCGCTGATGGTGGGGAAGGGCGGGACGGCATGCCAGAGCCGGTCGATCGGGATCTCGCCGGTGATCGCGACGGTGGCCGAGTGCAGCAGTTCGGCCACGCCCGCGCCGGCGAACGTGGCGCCGACCACCACGTGCCGGTCCGGGTCCACGAGGATCCGCGCGCGGCCCCGATAGCCGGGAGTGTGCTGCACCGCCCCGGCGACGCGGCCGATGTCGTAGTCGACCACGTCGACCTTCCGCCCGGAGCGCTCCGCGTCCTCGGTGGTGAGGCCGACGGCGGCGATCTCCGGGTCGGTGAACACCACCTGCGGTACCGCCACCCGGTCGGCGGTGCCCGTGTGCCGCCCCCATGGACCTGTCTCGAGGGCGAGTCCGCGGGCCCGGTCCGCGATGACGGCGCCCGCGATCCGTGCTTGGTACTTGCCCTGGTGGGTGAGCAGCGCGCGGTGGTTGACATCGCCGACCGCATAGAGCCAGTCCCCGCCTGCCGCGGTCACGGTGAAGGTGTCGTCGGTGTCGAGCCACTGCCCAGGCGTGAGGCCGACGGTCTCGAGTCCGATGTCCTCGGTGCGAGGTGCGCGCCCCGTCGCCAGCAGCAGTTCGTCGGCGATGATCCGGCTGCCGTCGCCGAGCGTGAGGTGCACACCGTCGTCCGGTCCGCCCGCCCGTTCGGCGTGCGTGATGGTGGTGCCGAACCGCAGCTCGGCGCCCGCCGCGCGCAGCCGGTCGGCGACCAGCTCCGCGGCGAAGGGCTCGACGCGGGGGAGCAGCCGGGACTCGCGGGCGACGACCGTCACCTGCGCCCCCAGCGTCTGCCACGCCGTGGCCATCTCGGCAGCCACCACGCCCGCGCCCAGCACGACCAGCCGGCCGGGCACCGCGCGGGCGCTGGTGGCCTCCCGGCTCGTCCAGGCGCGCACCGTGTCCAGCCCTGGCAGCGGCGGCAACGCCGCGCGGGTGCCGGTGCAGACGGCCACCGCGTGCCGGGCCTCGAGGTCCAGCGTCGCGCCGCCCGAGGTCTCGACCGTCACCCGGCGCGCGCCGGTGATCCGCCCGTGCCCGCGCACCAGGGCGATGCCCGCGGAGCCGAGCCAGCCGACCTGGTCGCGGTCGTCCCAGTCGGCGGACATGCGATCGCGGTGTGCCAAGACGGCCGCGGCGTCGAGGGGCCGGGTGAGCGCCGCGGCGACGCCGGGAACCCGGCGGGCCTCCGCGTGCAGCAAGGCGGGCCGCAGCAGCGCCTTGCTGGGTTCGCAAGCCCAATAAGAGCATTCGCCGCCGACCAGCTCGGCTTCGACGATGACGGTGCGCAGTCCGGCTGCGCTGGTTCGGTCGGCCACGTTCTCGCCGACCGGGCCTGCCCCGAGGACCACGACGTCGTAGGTCCGAGAGTTCTCGTCTGTCATGGCAGTGCTTTCGTCTCGCTCGTCAGCGGCCGGGTGCCCGCTGGGTGACTTCCTGCAGGAACCAGCTGTTGCCGTCGGGGTCGTGGAAGGCTGCGAAGGAGCCGTAGCTGGCGCGTTGCGGGTGCGCCCCGGGGACACGCTGCGCGGTGCCCGCGTGGTGGAACACTCCGGTGGCATCGCGGAACGGCCCCTCGACCTCGACGCCGCGTTCGCGCAACTCCGCGATCGACCGCTCGATATCGGTGACGACCAAGTGCAGCCCGTGCAGCGTGCCGGGCGACGCGGCCGCCACGCCGGTGCCGAAGATGATCGAGGCTTCCGAACCCGGCGGCGTCACTTGGACGACCCGGTACCCCTCGTCCACCGTGAAGTCGGCGTCGAGGCGGAACCCGAGCCCGGTGTAGAAGTCCTTCGCGCGGTCGACGTCGGCGACGGGCAGCACGACGACTTCCAGTTTCATGTCCACGATTGCGGCTCTCCTGTTCTCGTGGTTATCGGCGCGCACCCTGGGCGGCCTGTTCGATGACGTCGGCGACGACGCCGGGATGGGAGACGGCCACCGAATGCGAGGCGGCCACTTCGGTGACGTGGGCGTGGGCGCGTTCGGCCATGAAGCGCTGGGCCGCGACGGGAATGTTGCGGTCCTCGGTGGTGATCACGTCCCAGGTGGGCTTGTCGGTCCAGGCCGCCGCCGTGGCGGGCTCCTCGAGCGCGGACTGCGCGATGGGGCGTTGGGTAGCTGCCATGAGGGCCGCGCGATCGGTGTCGACGTCGGCGGCGAACTGGTCGTGGAACGCGTCCTGCCGGATGTAGAGGTCCTCGCCCGGCGTACCGCCGGCCCCGGTGATCGGAATCCGGCCCAGGGCGGCGGGCAGGGTCGATCCGGGGAAGCGGCCGGTCAGGTCGAGCGCCGTCTCCCCGGGTGCGGGCAGGAATGCCGCTACGTAGACGAGCGCCGCGACCTGGGGATTGCCTGCTGCCGCCGCGCTGATCACCGAGCCGCCGTAGGAGTGGCCGACCAGGACGACGGGTCCGTCGATGGTGCCGAGCAAGGCCTCGAGCGCGGCGGCGTCGGCGGCGGGGCCGCGCAGCGGATTCGCCGCCGCCACAACGTGATACCGGTCGTGGGTGAGGCGCTCGATGACCTCGTTCCAGCTCGAACCGTCGGCGAAGGCCCCGTGTTCGAGGACGATGGTCGGTCTCGGCGCGTCCGGCGTGGGGCCGGCGTGGGTGGTGGTGCTCGCCGTGCACGCCACGGCCAGTGCGCCCCCGGCCACGACGGCCGTCAGCGCGGTCACCACGCGAGCGACCCGGTGGATACGGACGCCGCGGCGTCGGGTGTCTTTCATGATGGCCTCTCTCGGATGTGTCAGGCGGGCAGGCGCAGGCTGTGGTCGAAGAAGGCGGTGAGCTCATCGACGACCGGGCCGACGTAGCGTTCGTCGTCGTACAGGTCGACGTGGCTGGCGCCCTCCACCCAGTGGATGCGTCTCGGTCCCACCGCTGCCTGGAACGCCTCGACCGCCATCCACGCGGTGACGGCGCGGCGGCCGACGACCATCAGCAGTGGGCGCGCGCCGATGAGCGGCACCGCGGTGAAGGCGTCGAAGAACGCCATCCGGTCCACGCTGGCCCAGTCGAAGAACCGCGCTGCCCGGGGATGCTCGCCGCGCGCGGTGCGGTAGTAGTCGAAGCCCTCCGCGCCGTGCTCGCCGCCGATCGCGTACGCCTGCTCGACGGTTTCTGGGAACAGGTAGAGCGGATCAGGCCTGCCGCCTGCGGCGGCGATGGTGCGCGCCCGCGCCGCGGCGTCGAGCATGCCCTGGAAGACGGCGGGGTCCTGGGTTCCGTCGGCGCCGAGCCGGAACTGCCGGGCGATGTCCACGCCGCTGACGGTCGCGATCGCCTTGATCCGGCGATCACCACCGGCCGCGCTGAGGGCGTAGCCGCCGGAGGCGCAGATGCCGAGCACGCCGATGCGTTCGCCGTCCACCTCGGAACGGGTGGTCAAGTAGGAGACGGCGGCCTTGATGTCCTCGACGCGGTGCGCCGGATCCTCCAGGCCGCGTGGCTCACCACCGCTCTCACCCTGGTAGGCGGCGTCGAAGGCCAGCGTCAGGTAACCCCGTTCGGCGAGGCGTGCGGCATACAAGCCCGCCGATTGTTCCTTGACGGCGGTGCCCGGATGGCCGACGACGACCGCGGGCAGTGCGGTCGAGCCGGTCTCCGGGGAGTACAGGTGCCCGGCGAGAGTGATTCCGGCGCTGTCGAATTCGATGCGGGTCCGAGTCATCGGAAGCTCCGTTCAGTGCGGGCCGTGGTCATGAGGTTGCTCCTGGGCGTTGATACGAGGTCTGGACCGGCGGGACACCGAGGTCCGGTGGCCCGGTGGGGCGGGCCGTGCCGCCGGTCGACGGTGCCGGCTGCCTGTCGAGCATCGCTGCCGAGGGCACAGCACCGAATCCGTCGGATGACGCAGCGGTGACGTATCTTCCCCGGTGCCTGGGCGGTTCGCGCTGGGCGCGCGAGCGGTCGAATGACCTCGGTATCGCGGCTGCGCGAAGGCGTCGCCGCACTGGAACCGACCGGTTAGTCTTGCCGCAGGCGCGAGAGGAGCGACCCGACATGGAGTCATGTGCCGCGGCGATGGTGGGCCGCGACGACGAGCAGGCGCGACTTTCCTCGTTCGTGACAGCCCCGGGCGGTCGGTCGCTGATCCTGCGCGGCGAAACCGGTGTCGGCAAGAGCGCGCTGCTCGCCCACGCCGCCGACCTGGCCGAGCGCGCCGAGTACCAGGTCCTGCGCGTGACCGGCGTCGAAGCCGAATCCGAATTGCCGTACGCGGGGCTGCACCAGTTCCTGTATCCGCTACTGGCGCACACGCACGACCTCGACGAGGGGACTCGCGCCGCATTCGACGCCGTCTTCGGGCAGCGGGCCGGGGATCCGCCCTCGGTCATGACGCTGGGCATCGCCGTGCTCAACCTGCTCGCCGCGGCCGCGCGGGAGCGGCCGCTGCTGCTGGTCCTCGATGACGGCCAGTGGCTGGACACCGCCAGCGCCGAGGTGTGCGGTTTCGTCGGACGCAGGCTCACCGGCAGCGCGGTGAAGATGCTGATCGCGCTGCGTGCCGACATCCCCGCCCGGCTGGATACCGCCGCCTTGCCCGAGACCACGATTCCGCCGTTGTCCGAGCAGGCAGCCGCCTGCCTGCTCGATCAGCGCCACCCGGGATTGAACGCGCGTACTCGCCGCCTCACCCTCGAGCACGCGCGCGGCAACGCACTGGCTCTGCTGGAGTTGCCCGCCTACATCGCCGCCGCGGCGGACACCCCCGACGACGTCATCGACGAGCTCGCGGTTCCCCTGCCGAAGCGGTTGCAGCGCTTGTACAGCGGGCGGATCGCGGCGCTCCCCGAGACCGTGCGCGCGGAGCTGCTGAAAGGCGCGCTCGACGGGGTGGGCGCGCGCGCCACCGCGACCGCGGGGCCGGCGAGCCGCTACCGGATGCGCGACGCCGAGGAGGCGGTGCGCCTCGGGCTACTCGAAATAGACTTGCGCACAGGTGATTTCACGTTCAGGCATCCGCTGGTACGTTCGGCTGTAGTGCAGCAGGCCACACCCAACCAGCGGCGGGCCGCGCATGCCGCACTGGCGCTGGTGCACCGCGACGACGTCGAGCGCCGCGCCAAGCATCTGGCGGCGGCCACCATCGATCCTGACGAGCAGGTGGCGGCGGCGCTGGAGGCGGCGGCCGAATCGGCGACCCGCCGCGGCGGGGCGCTGGCGGCGGTGGCATGGCTTACGCGCGCGGCCCAGCTCAGCGAGAACCACGAGGACCGTTCGCGCCGCCTCGGCGACGCCGCCTTCGTCGCCGGGCACGCGGCCCGGCTGGGCCAAGCGCAGCGGATCGTGCAGTCGGATCCGGCCCCGGGCGGGAACGAGTCACCAGCCGCGGTGCTGGCCTCGGCGTACTCGGCGCTGTACGAGGACGGTGACGTACGCACCTCGCACCGGCGGGTATCGGCCGCGATCGAGGAGTTGTCCGCCCACCGCGCGCGCGAGCATCCGGAGGTGCTGGTCCGGCTGGTGAATTTGCTGCTGGCGATCAGTCAGTACGCCGGCAACGCCGCGATGTGGGCCCGGACCCGTGACCTGCTCGCCGGGTTGGGCGAGCGACTGCCGCCGCGTTCGCGGATCTACCGCGACTCGTGGAGCGATGTGGTGCGCCACGGCGCCGGCGTGGCGCAGCCGGTGCAGTCGGCCGCGGCGCGGCTGCCGGACCTGGAACCGTGGGATGTCACCCGGCTGGCGGTCTCGTCCTATCATCTGGACATCGCCGGGGAGTACCGCCCGTACCTGCAGCGGATCGTCGACCGGGAGCTGGAGACCGGTGCGGCGGCCAGCGGCATCGTCATGCTGCACCTGATCATGCTCGATCAGACGCTGACCGGTGAATGGGACGCGGCCGAGCACACCGGGCGGCGGTCGCTGCAGCGGGCCGCCGACCTGGGCTACGACCTGTTCGCCCAGCAGAGCCGCGGCTACCTGGCGCAGCTGGCGGCGCTGCGCGGGCGCCTCGACGAGGCCCGCGAACTGCAGGCGGTGGTCGATTCCTGGGCCAGGCCGCGTGGTCTCGGATTCCTCACGCAGGCCGCCGACGCCGCGGGCACCACAGCGGCGCTCACCGCGGGCGATTTCGAGGCGGCCTATCTGCACGCCATCGGCATCACACCGCCGGGCGAGTTCGCGCCGTACGCCTATCAGGCCTCGCGCAGCCTGCTGGACCTGGTCGAAGCCGCCGTGCACACCGGGCGCACGGAGGAGGCGCGCGCACATGCCGCCGCCGCGTGGGACGCCGGTCTGCCCGCGATCTCACCGCGCCTGGCGATCCTCACCTTCGGCGCCACGGCGATGACCACCGCCGACGACGCGCGCGCCGCCGACATGGTGGCTCGTGCCGAGAGCCATCCCGCGGCGGCGCGTTTCCCCTTCGAGCTGGCACGGATCCGGTCGGCGCACGGGCTGCGCCTGCGGCACGCCAACAGCAAGACGGCGGCCAGGCACTATCTGTCGGCGGCGGCGGATTCGTTCGATCGGCTCGGCGCTCCCGCGTGGGCCGAGCGCGCGCGGGCCGAACTGCGCCCGCTCGGTGTGAGCGGGGCCGGGGCAGCGGCGGAGCCCGCCACGTTGACCTGGCAGGAGCGCCGGATCGCCGATCTGGCGGCGGCCGGACTGACCAACAAGGAGATCGGCGTACAGCTGCATCTGTCGCCACGGACCGTCGGCTCACACCTGTACCGCATTTTCCCGAAACTGGGCATCACGACCCGCGCCGCACTCCGCGACGCGCTCACCCGCGTGCCGGAGGTCCGTGCGGCGGGTAGCCCGCAGGACTGAGCGCCGACCGATCAGGCCCGGATGCCGTGGTCGGTCAGCCAGCCGAGGACGTGATCGGCGATCGCGGGCCACCCGCTGTCGATCACGAGGGAATGCCCGCGATCGGCGAACTGCGCGAGGTCGCTCACCGCCACGGAGTCGCCATAGCGCTTGTACATCGCCCGCGTCATCGAGTCGGGCGCCAGGAGGTCCTCCTGCCCGGAGACCAACAACAACGGTCCGCGGGTCCGGTTGCCGGTGTCCACCGGCAGGTCCGGCTGCCCGGGTTCGCTTCGCGCGCCGATGTCACCGAGCAGCCGCCGGGGCATAGGGACGACGTGCCGGTCGAAGAGTGCGGCGGCCTCGCTCGCCTCGACCGCGTTGGCGAAAAACTCCTGGAATTCGCGCCGGGAAAGGCTGGCCGGCGTGCCTGGGGATTCCGGTACGGCGGGCCATGCGAGGACCGGCCGGGTGAGATCGCCCGGCGGGATCGGCGCCAGTGCCACGGCCGCCCGAGCCAGATTCACGCCGAGTAGATACTGGGCGATCAGACCGCCGACACAGTGGCCGATGAGCACCGGGGGAGTGTCGAACGAGCGCGCGACGCGCGCGTAATGCGCCGTCAGTGCCGCCAGTCCGAGACCTCGCCACCCGGAAGGATCGGCGCGGGTCGCGGCCACAGTGTCCGGCTCACCGGGCCACCGGGGAGCGCTCACCGCGTACCCCCGGCTCGTGAGACACCGTGACCACCCTTGCCACGACGACGCGTGCAACCACGCGCCGTGCAGCAACACCACGGGTGTTCGACGCGCGGATCTCACAAGTGGTCGGCGTCGATGATCGCCTGGGCGAAGGGCTTCGGGGCCTCCTGCGGCACGTTGTGCCCGATGCCGTCGAGCACCCGGTGCTGATAGCGACCGGTGAACCTGCCGCGGTAGGCGGCGCCGTCCTTGGCCGCGCCGTCGAAATCGCTGGCCAGGGTGATGGTCGGCACCGCGATGGCCGGAGCGGCCGCGAGTTGCTGCTCGTAGCCGTCGTACTGCGGTTCGCCCGGCGCCAGTCCCAGGCGCCAGCGGTAGTTGTGGATGACGATGTCCACGTGGTCGGGATTGTCGAACGCCGCCGCGCTGCGATCGTAGGTGGCGTCGTCGAAGTCCCACTGCGGGGAGGCGTTGCGCCAGATCAGCTTGTTGAAGTCGTGCCGGTTGCGGGCGTAGCCTTGGCGACCGCGCTCGGTGGCGAAGTAGTACTGATACCACCAGCCGAGTTCGGCTTGCGGGGGCAGCGGCTGCTGGTTGCCGGTCAGTGAGGTGACCAGGTATCCGCTCACCGAGACCAGGGCCCGGCAGCGTTGCGGCCATAGCGCGGCGACGATGTCGGCGGTGCGCGAACCCCAGTCGAATCCGCCGAGGATCGCCGCATCGATACCGAGGGCGTCCATGAGATCGACCACGTCGCGGGCGATCGCCGACTGCTGGGCGTTGCGGACGGTCCGCTCGGATCGGAACGTTGTCGGGCCGTAACCGCGCAGGTAGGGCACGATCACTCGGTAGCCCGCCGTCGCGAGCAGCGGCCCGACGTCGGCGTAGCTGAAGGGATCGTATGGCCAGCCGTGCAGCAGCAGCACCGGTGTGCCGGTGGCGGGGCCGTACTGGACGTATCCGACGTTCAGCAACCCCGCCTCGATCTGCTGGACCGGGCCGAGCGTCGTGTGGGCGCCCGCCCCGGCCCGCAGAGCAGCGCCCGCCTGCGCCGTGGCGGGCGTCGGCTCCGCTGCCGAGCAGGCGGCGAGTGAGCCGGCGGCCACCCCTGCGGCGCCCACCGCCAGGGCTCCGCCGAACAATCGTCTGTTGATGGTCATCGCAACTCCTTCGCAAGGCTCCGGCTCCTGACCGCATCCGGTCACCACCGACGACGCTAGGCAGCGCCCGTATCCCGCCGCGTCTGTCGGATGACGTAATCGGTGACTGCCGCTGCCACACGGATGACTGTCGGTCATCGCCGCGACCGGCGCCGCGGCGCATTCGGCCTGGGCGGCTCCGCCCGGTCGCGAACGACTCGGTCGAGTTTCGGCCGCTTCACGCGGCGGGCCGATGAGCCGCCATCACGTGAGGAGTTGCCGCTCGGGTGCGATGCGTCGAACGTTCCTTCGGCGAAACGACGCCGCACGGGCCCTACCGCCGGTTATCGATGTCCTCGCGGTCCCCTCATCCGCGGAAACACATCGCGAGACGAAAGCTCAGAGACACCGCCCCCCATGGTCGCCGTCGCCCGAGGCGCATCGGACCAGAACTTCCGCCGGTCCCGACGGAGGCGTTCGACGGCGCCAGATAGCGCGGAAATTTCGCGTGAGTACGACGGTGTCGTCCACTCTCACTTCTGTGAGGGTTCCATTGCCCAGATCGGACGCCGCGATCAACCGGCTCAGCACCGCGGGTGCGACCCCGGCCCGGGCCGACGCGACGATGGTCGCGGCCGAGCCCAGTTCGGCGGCGGGACGGGCAGGCTGGCATGCGGCGCCCAGGATCTCCCAGACTGTGTCGCGGGTGCCCGAACCCGGCTCGCGCCACAGCAGGGGAGTGGTGGCGAGTTCGCGCAACGTCACCGGACGGCGGCGCCGGGCCCACGGATGGCCGGGCGCGACGACCACGACCAACTCGTCCACGCCGAGCACCCGACTGCCCATGCCGGGTGGCGGATGCGGCCCCTCGACGAAACCGACGTCCGCCCGACCGCTCCGGACCGATTCCGCGACCTGCCTGGAGTTGTCCACTTCGAGGGACACCGCCACCTCGGGATACGATTCGCGCAGGACGCCGAGCCACTGCGGGATCCTATGATCCGCAAGGGTTTTCGACGCCGCGATGCGCAGGTGCGGAACCTGGGCCGCGTGCAGGGCGGCCACGCCCGCACCGAAGGCCCGCGCCGCGTCGAGCACAGCTCGTGCGTATTCCACGATCGAGCGCCCGGAGTCGGTGAGCGCCGATCCGGTCGGCCCGCGATCCAGCAGTCGTAGCCGCAGCCGCCGTTCCAAGGCGCTGATCCGCATACTCGCCGCCGGCTGACTGATGCCGTGCCTGCGCCCGGCCGCGCCCAGGCTGCCCAGCTCCGCCACGGAGACGAGCAGGTCCAGCACCTCCAGATCGGGTGTCCCCGGCGGCAACGTCATGGGCAGATTATGAGCGGTCGCGACGGCCCGGGATCCGCCGCCCCATCAGCGTGGCTTATGAGGTGCTGTCATCACGACAGCTACCGGAACGAGCGGTTTGCCGCGATCGTCTCGAAGATGACGATTGTTCGCCGGCACGGTCCCGGTCTTCTCGCGGCGGCCGGTATCGCCACCGCCGCCACCTACGCGGGCACGGTGTGGCCCGCCCTCGGCGCGCCAGTGCTCGCGTTGACCGGTGGCGCGATATTCGGGGTGTTCGCGCGCCGAGCAGGGGACGAGCGTTTTGCGCCGGGCCTGGCCTCCGCGCAGGAGCGATTGCTGGGTGCCGCCATCGTCATGATCGGGCTCGGCCTGCCCGTCGGCGCCGTCGTCAGCGTGGGCCGGAGCAGCATGCTCGTGCTGCTCGGCACACTTGCCGTCGGCGCGCTGGCAGCGGTCGTCGCCGGCAGGCTGCTCGCGCTGGACCGGGAGTCGGCCGTCCTGGTGGCGGTGGGCAGCACCATTTGCGGCGCCTCCGCCATCGCCGCCGCCACCGCCGTCCTGAAGCCCGATCGCGATCGCGTCGCCTACGCTCTCGGCACCATCTTCGTCTTCAACGTCGTCGCCGTGCTCGTCTATCCGCCACTGGGGCACCTGCTCGGCATGTCCGAAGAGGCGTTCGGCCTGTGGGCGGGCACCGCCATCAACGACACATCCTCGGTCCTGGCCGCCGGAGTGGCCTTCGGTTCCGGCGCAGCGCATTTCGCTGTCATCGTCAAGCTGGTCCGCAGCCTGGCGATCATTCCGATGTGTGTCGGGCTGTATCTCGGAGTCCGCCGCGACGGCGGCGGCGCCACTCCGCTGTGGCGCACCATTCCGCTGTTCGTCGTGCTGTTCGTCGCCGCGTCGGCCCTGGCCGCCACCGGCGTGATTCCCTCGTCCTGGACGCCGCCCCTGAGCCACCTCAGTGCCTGGTTGATCGCCGTAGTCCTGGCCGCCATCGGGACCACCCTCACGCCGCAGCGTCTACGCACCGCGGGCCACCGTCCCCTGTTCTTCGGCGGGATCCTCGCCCTCACCCTCGGCATATCCAGCCTGGCCCTGCAACTCGCCACCGGTTGGCGGTAACGGTCCGCCGAGCATGCCGTGCCCAGCGATCGCTGGAGACGGCACTTGCGCTCAGCTCAGTGTGAACGTCGCCGTACCCGAGATCTGCTCCATCTCCCGGTTGTTCGAGTCCAGCGCGACGATTCGAGCCTCCACCCGGCCGACGCCCGGCGCCGTGCCGAAACCGACGATCACGCCGTCCACCGTGTCTTGGACGACACCGTTCACGACGCGGTGCTGCTGCCCGTCCGCATACCCGGTATCGAGGTTCTTGAAGCGCACCGCAACCTTCCAGTCCGAGCAGCCTTCTCCGGCCTGGGTGACGTTCACCCGCACACCGAATGTGCCGACCTTCTCCTGCCGCACGGTGACCGCGTCGATGATCGCGGAGCAACTCGTCGGCACCAAGCGCGTCAGAGTCGGCGAGAACGGAAAGCCTGGGTCATGCGGTATGGCGGTAGAGGGCGCTGCGAACCCGACCATCCCGGTGGCGGCCACCGCTGCGACGACACCGGCACGAGCCGAAAATTGTTGCGACTGCTTGGGATTGAGAGACATGTCCGGTTTGTCGGGTCACCGGCAGCCGGTGTTACAACAGTCGTCGCGTATGTGGAATCACTGTACGTCTGGTCCCCGCAGCTGCTCGCTGGTCGGAACGTCGTCTCGAGTACGCGGGTCCGCGGCAAATCTGCCACCGTGTCATTGGCGTCCGGACGGAACCTGCGTTAACCACAGAGATCGACCTGCGGAACGGTGAGTAGATGCCTCGCTGCAATTACTGTGCCGCCCAGCACATCATCGTCGGCCTATTCGCAGGCGATGCCATCCTTATCGCGGTCCAGCTCTGATCTGTAGCCGGGTTCTCCCCGCCGTAGCGGCGCGGCGCCCGCGGCCTTGGCGGCGGCGCAGTTGGAGTAGTAGACGCTGGGAGCTGCCGGTCGAGGTGGCACCGGCACGGCCGCCGCCGGAGGTGTCGGTACCACTGCCGCGGGCGGGACAGGTGCGACCGCAGCCGGCGGCGAGGTGGAGGCTTTGGTCGTTTCCAGTGTGGTCGGCGGCAGTGGTACGTCAGTGGTTGTCGGCGGCAGGAGTGTCGTGCGACCGGCGGATACGACTGATGTGGAGACGAGTGTTGTGGTGGTTGGGGTTGATGCGGATTCGGCACCACAAGCGGCGGCTGTGAGCGTCACTGCCGCGCACGAAAGGAGGGCGGCAACATGTCGTCGTGTTGATGTCATGGTCTCTTTCCGAGGTAGGGGTGTATCTCCGAGTGCAGGCGCATGCCGCCGCGTCGACGAAAGGTGATGTGCAGCCATGACGCACCGTCATCTCATTGCACCTTGCGTTGTCGGCTTTGGTTCCGTCCCGCAGATTCTGCGTGGTGCGCAACTCGGGAACTGTCAGCCTTATCGGAGTTGGCCCGGGTTGTGTTTCGGGTATTCAACGCAGTTGGTCTCACCCCTGTGGTTCGCCTCGGCCCGATCGCCGGTGGTCCTGCCGGTTGAACCGCACCGCTCTTCGTAGTCCTTCTTTTCGACCCGGTTGATTCCGAGCCCAATTACCGGTCCGACGGCGAGACCCCGCGCATCCGTCACCTCGGAAGTCACTGCGTCGAGACGGATTCGTCGTCACATCGAGTGGAGCTGGGCACGGATGGTCAGTGTCCATCCCGTCGGTGATATCGGGGCCGAGCCAGTCGCGTGGAATCCGCATGGAACAATGAGGATTGGATCGACTACGTGTCCCAAGTAGCCGACGAGCGCTTGGTACTGCGGCACGCCCCGGTGACAGGTTCGATCACGCGGCCTGGTTGGTCGGAGGGGGTCACGATGGTCTCGTATTCGACTGGCGCCAGACGGCCGAGTGCGGTGTGCCGCCGATGGCATGGCTCCGCTGGATCCAGCTGACGACGCAATACGCAATTCCTCACGCTGCGCTACGGCCCGGCGTTTGAGTGCGTTGCGCTACTTCTCGTAGTCAGGGCGCGGACCGCCGACTATGAAACTTCCACGCGTCCCGCACGATGTCGGTGATCTCTGGTTTCTGTGGTGTCCAGCCGAGTTCGCGTTGGGCGAGTTGGGAGGAGGCGTAGAGGGTTGCGGGGTCGCCTGGTCGTCGTGGTGCTGTCTCGATGTCGAACGGGATTCCGGTGACGTCTTGGATTGCTTGGATGACTTGGTGGTTGGAGTAGCCGATGCCGTTGCCGAGGTTGTAGATCTTGTGTTCGCCGGGGTGGATGTTGTCGAGGGCGAGGAGGTGGGCGTGGGCGAGGTCGGTGATGTGGATGTAGTCGCGGATGCAGGTGCCGTCGGGGGTGGGGTAGTCGTCGCCGTAGAGGGTGAGTTTGTCGTGGTGGCCGAGGGCGGTGTCGAGGGCGAGGGGGATGAGGTGGGTTTCGGGGTTGTGGCGTTCGCCGATCATGGTGCCGTCGCCGCAGTGGTGGGCGCCTGCGACGTTGAAGTAGCGCAGGGAGATCGCGCCGAGTGTGGAGGCGCGGGTGTAGGTGGTGATGGCTTTGTCGATGGCGAGTTTGGTGTCGCCGTAGGTGTTGACTGGGTTGGTGGGTGAGGTTTCGAGCAGGGGCAGGTGGGTGGGTTCGCCGTAGACGGCGGCGGTGGAGGAGAAGACGAGTCGGCTGACGTGGGCGGTGTGTATGGCGTCGAGCAGGGCGAGGGAGGCGCG